>NZ_BDBQ01000042.1 GCF_001613065.1 Nocardia miyunensis NBRC 108239 | reverse complement strand
GCGCCTGGGCCGCCGCGGCGACCCCGATCTCGATCGGCGCGAGCGTACTCGGCGCGCTGCTCATCGGCATCGTGCTCTACGGCGGGCCCGGAACCGTCCGGATGCCCTCCGGCTCACTGCAATCCGTGCCGCCGGGGGCGATCACGCCGATGGCGCTGGCCGTGCTCGTGCTGCTGCCGCTGTCGGCGTTCGAAGCCGTGGGCGTCCTGCCCGCGGCGGCTCAGGCGCTGACCAGAGGACGGGCCGCACTGCGTCGGATCATCGCCGCCGAGAGCGCTGAAGATGCTCGCGCACAACAGGTTCGGAGAGAATTGCCCGCGCTGCCCCCGGGCCGCCGGATCGCGGTCCTCGGCCCGAGCGGTGCCGGGAAGACCACCCTGTTGATGGCCTGGGCCGGGCTGTTCGACACCCCGCGTCCGGGGGTCACCTTCTTCGCCGAGGACGCCCACCTGTTCGGCACCACGGTCCTGGAGAATCTGCGGGTGGCCCGCGGCGACGTCACCGAGGACGAGGCCCGCGCGGCCCTGCACGCGGTCGGCGCGGGCGACTGGCTCGACTCCCTGCCCGAGGGGCTGCACACCGACCTGATCGGCGGTGCGGCAGCGGTATCGGGCGGTCAACGCCGTCGTATTCTGCTCGCCCGCGCGCTGCTCTCCCCGGCCCGGGTCCTGCTGCTGGACGAACCCACCGAACATCTGGAAGCCGCCACCGGCGCGAACCTCCTGCGCGCCCTCCTCGACGACACCAGCGGCCTGGTCGCCCCGGACCGCACGGTCGTGGTCGTCACCCATCAGCTGCCACCGGACCATCGCGCCGACACCGTCGTCCAGGTATCGCCCGGCGCCCGAATCTCGATCCCGCGCACCCGCCTCACCAGCGATTTCGCCCCCCGCGAAAATACGTTGCCGACCGGCGGATCCACCCGTTAGATTTGGGTTACACGGGAAGGAGGTGGTTCGAAGAATGAGTATTCGCAGGACACGTGAGGTGGCTGTCAGCTAAGCGCCACCGCTGCGACGGGTAACCGTCCGCGCGAGCGCGCGGCGAATCCCAGGCAGTCACCCGGCCCCCGAGTCCCCGGTTGTCCGACCGGGATCGCGAGAAGAGATTTTCCGCGATACGGCTCGGGGGTCGTTCTGTCTCAGCCGACGTAGCGCCGCAGGCGGGCCGACAGGCGGGGTTCGAGGGCGCCGTCGGCTACCACGCGTTCCTCGACGTAGCCGAGGTCGCCGCCTTCGACGATGCCGTAGAGACGTTTCGCGCCGCCGACGACCGCGCCGGACTGGCTGCGGATCACGACGTCGGTGGCCAATTCCCAGGAGGACTGGGTGAGCGCCTGGCCGTAGTAGAGCTCCACGATGCCGGAGCTGTGGGTGAGCAGCAGTTCGATGACCTCGTCGTCGCCGTCCATGGCGACTCGCCAGAAACCGCTCTCACGCAGGTCCGGGCCGCCGTAGTTGCCCTCGGCGTCGATCACCCAGGAGCGGGACTGCCAGGTCAGGTAGTCGCCGCCGTCGTGCGAGACGATGATCTGCTGGCCGAAGTGGTAGTCCCCGCGCTCGGGATCGTTTCCCTCGCCCTCACCGCGCCACACGCCGACCAGCGGCAGCAGCGCGAGCATGGAGGAACTCAGATCCGGGCCCTGCCGCAGATTCGCGGTGTCCTCGGGCAGCGGCAGATCCGGTAGCTGCGGAATATTGCGCGGGCCGGTGGATTTGGCGCGCTCTGCGGCCTCGTTCACCGCGGCGTCACCGCTGCGGCGCGACGGCTCGGCCCCATTGTCCGTCGGGGACGCGGAACCGTTCAGTGTTGAGTTCTCGACGTGCTCGGACTCGGTCACGACTCGGTGAAGAGCCGGTAGAGGACGTACAGACCGAACCAGGCGATCAGCACGGAGACGAGAACCAGCAAAATCTCGAAGGTAAGGACCACGTGTCGAAGTCTATCGACCCGCACGCCCTGGACGAAAACCGGGGACGTTGTGAGATATGCCGTAGCAGCCGTACGGAAAACGCTGGATACGTAAACGTTCACCCCGACCGCAGCCCCGGAATCCGCTCCCGTGCCGCGGACGATCCCTGCCCCGAAACACGAGATGCTTCGCCGCTGAGCACCTCGAAACGTGCTCAGCGGCGAAGCATCTTCGTACGCCGGAACTGTCAGGCCAAGTAACACCAGCCCCAAAGGTTTTCGGTGCGGGCTGGTCGTTCAGCCCTCGAAGCGCATGGGCGAAGCCCGAGTCTCGAGGGCTGAACGACGAGTCTTACAGCGCCGAAAACCCGCCGGAGCGAAGCGGAGGCCGAAAATACAGCTACTTCGCGACGGAGACGTCCACGTTGTGGATGCCCGCGCCTTCGGGGGAGACCTTCGCGGTGCCGTTGCCCGCGGAGGACAGGGCGCGGATGGTCCAGGAACCGGGGGCGGCGAAGAAACGGAAGTCACCGGTGCCCGAGGCGACGACCTCGGCGGTGAACTCGTCGCCGGAATCCAGTAGACGAACGAACGCACCACCGACGGGATTGCCGTCGGCGTCGAGGACACGGCCGGTCAGGACCGTCTCCTTCTCGGTGTCGACATTGGCAGGCAGGGTCTGACCCTGGGTAGGTGCTGCGCACATAGGAAATTAGGCTCCCAACTCGATCGGTGCTCCTACGAGGGAGCCGTACTCGGTCCAGCTTCCGTCGTAGTTCTTGACATTCTTGTGGCCGAGCAGCTCCTGCAGCACGAACCAGGTGTGCGAGGAACGCTCGCCGATGCGGCAGTAGGCGATGGTCTCCTTCTCGCCGTCCAGACCCGCATCCTTGTACAGCTCCGCGAGCTCCTCGTCGGAACGGAAGGTGCCGTCCTCGTTCGCGGCCTTGCTCCACGGCACGTTGATCGCGCCGGGGATGTGGCCGGGGCGCTGGCTCTGCTCCTGCGGCAGGTGGGCCGGCGCGAGGATCTTGCCGGAGAACTCGTCGGGCGAACGCACGTCGACGAGGTTCTTGGTGCCGATCGCGGCGATGGCGTCGTCACGGAACGCGCGGATGGACAGGTCCTGCTCGCCGGCCTTGTAGGTGGTGGCCGGACGGGTCACGGATTCCTTCGACAGCGGGCGGCCGTCGAGTTCCCACTTCTTGCGGCCGCCGTCGAGCAGCTTGACGTCCTGGTGGCCGTACAGCTTGAAGTACCAGTACGCGTAGGCCGCGAACCAGTTGTTGTTGCCGCCGTAGAGGACGACGGTGTTGTCGTTGCCGATACCGCGCGTCGACAGCAGGTCGGAGAACTGCTCGCGGTTGACGAAGTCACGCCGAACCGGATCCTGCAGGTCCTTTTTCCAGTCGAGCTTGACGGCACCTTCGATGTGGCCCGTGTCGTAGGCGGAGGTGTCCTCGTCGACCTCGACGATGACGACGCCGGGGGCGTTGAGGTTCTCTTCTACCCAGTCTGCGGAGACCAGGACATCGGAGCGAGCCATGTTGTTCCTTTCGATGTGACTTGCCGGGCTAGGTGGGGGACTGTGTGCGTGCGGGAAGGATCCGCTGGACGAGTGGGTAGATCTTGCAGCCCAGGCAGATGCCGAAGGCCGCGTTCAGGAATGCCGCGAACAGTGCGAAGGCGGCGAAGATCGCGCCGGTCACGACACTTCCGGCGGCGAAGCCGATCAGGCTGACCACCGCGAAGATCAGGCCGACCAGCTGGGCGAACCGCAGCGGTGCGACGGGTTCGACCTCGGTGGGCGGGCCGACGCGCGGCGCGACGAGCCTGGCGTAGATCTGCCCGTAGGGGCTGCGCCGCGGGCCCAGCAGCGCGCCGAGTGCGAACACCACCGCCTGCAGGGCGATGAGCACCGCGGCGACCGGGACCGAGACGGCGGAGACGATCAGGACAACGACCAGAACGCCGGTGGTCAGCCACGCCGCGAAGCGGGGACCACGCACGTCGACCTGGCCGGGCCGGGGCTGCTGGGTGGATAAGTCGGTGTCGGGTTGGGACATCGGAAGAACTCCTGCGCTGCGTATGTCTGGCGGTTTTCGAGTCAGATCACCGGAGGATCGACGAGATCACTCACGCGGTAGCACAACCGGTCGGCAGCGAAAGAGGTAAAGGCCGACCGGCTACATGCACAGGCAGCAACAACCGCCGAGGCGGCACAGATCAACTGTGCGGCGACGGGTGAGCATCAGCTCTCGGCGGTTTTGCACCCCGACCACTTTACCCGGTTCGGCGCGGAAATTGGACCCGGGGTCGGAAATCGATGCGTTCGACCTGCTCACGGCCGGTCAGCACGACGATCCGGACGCACCGGGCCGGGTTCGCGCCCGCCGAGCGGTCAGGCGCAGCGGGGTTCGGGCTGGGTGAGCGGGACCAGGGCGCTGCGCAGGTCCGAGGTCTTCGGCACGCCCGAGATGCGGAAGCGTTCGCGGCCCTCGGCGTCGAAGACGAACGTCGTGGGCAGGGACAGCACGTTCAGCTCGCGGGCCAGGGCGGGTTCGGCATCGATGTCGACCTCGATGTCCCGCGGCGGGGCCTGCGTCTGCGCCAGATCGGCGACCACGCCGCCGACCACCCGGCGCACCGCGGCGCACGGGCCGCACCACTCGGCGGAGAAATGCAGTACCGCCGGCTGCGCCGCGCCGACGCCCGCCGCGGTCAGCAATGCCGTGCGCTCGGCGGTGTCGGGCTGAGATGCCTTGGCGGCCGGGGCATTTCGTACGCGGCCCTCGCGACGGCGCACCAGCACGCCGACGACGCCGCCGACGAGCAGCACCGCCACGAGAATCGTGATCTGCGTCATGGCTGGGCGAACCTGTCCATATCGATCGTCATATTGTCGCCCTCCCCTTCCACGATGATATTGCCGCCGAGCGCCTTGACACTGGTCGGGTGTACCCCGAAGGGCAGATCGCGGGTGTCGATGGTCCGGCTGAACCGGGCCAGTACCGCGGTCTTGTCCAGGTCGGGGCTCAGTTCCACCGAATTCGTGGTGGTGGTCTCGTCACCGTGATACAGATCCGTCGCGACGATGCGGACCTGATCGCCGTCCAGCGTCAGATCGGCCTTCACGCTGACGCGCTCGGTGCTGCGCGGTTCGGGGCCCAGCGGAATGGTGCCGCTGAGGATGAGCGCGCCCTGGGTGGTCACGCCCGAGCCGCCCGAGCCGCCCGTACCGTCGGATTTGTCGGCCGGCGGCCCGCGCATGTCCAGATCCGGGATGTTGAACAACCGGCCCAGCTCGACCGGTTCGATGCGCATCCGCCCGGCCACCCGATCCACCGGAACCGACCGGGTATCGCCGTCGAGCAGCGCGTGCGCCGGGAGATGGACGCCGTTGAGCGTCGCCTCGACCAGGATCTGGCCCGGGATGTCCGGCCGGTTCGCGCTGGCCTGGATCTCGACGTTGCGGAAGTTGTCGTGCCAGGCCTGCAGGACGAACGGGAATCCGTGGATGGTCACGTTCGGATCGGCGCTGAGTTCGCCGCCCGCGCGCAGCGACCGCGACACCCGGTACTCCGAATAGGCCGCCGCGGTGAAGTCCACCACGACCGCGATCGCGACCAGCAACAGCACACCGAGGACGATCTTGCGCACCACGTACGCGCGCATCGACACACCCGGTTCCTCGATCAGCGTCGCGCCCGAGCCCTCGGCGGGCAGGTCCGGGGCCGGGCGGGTACCGGGCGTGCCCGTCGGGCTACCCATGGATGCGGCCGCCTCTGCGCGACTCGGCGAATGCCGCCGGGCCGGTCGGGGCGGGGTGGGTGTGCGGCGCCCCGGAACGGTTGCGAGGCCCTTCGCCGGGCCGGCGCTGTGGAGCTGGTCGGGTCGTCGGGGTACCCGATGAGTTACCCATGCATGCACGATATCTGTTGTCGCCTCGATGTACTCCGGGTGTTGGGCCCGGAGTATCTGTCACGGTAGGCCGTTCGGACCGGGCCGATCGCGGTTCGGACATCCGGCCGCGCCCGTTTCGCCGGAGATGCCGCCTTCGCCTCGACGGTCGCTGCTCCGGCTGACGGCGTTCGCCGATCCGGGATGCGCCTGGGGCCGGTTCCGGTGCGCCGGACGCCGGAATGCGTGGTCACATCAACGGACGCGCTAATGTAGGCACGAATTACCAGTTCTAACGAGCATGATGTCGCGGAGTTACAGCGAGGTTGCCGCGGACATGCCAGATTGGGAGGAGAGCCGGTGGAGCTGCTCCTGCTGACCTCGGACCCGAACCCGGAGTCGGTCCTGCCCTCGCTGGCGTTGTTACCGCACAACGTCCGTCCCGCGCCCACGGAGGTCTCCTCCCTGCTCGAGGCAGGTTCCGCGGACGTCGCACTGGTCGATGCGCGCACCGATCTGGCCGCGGCGCGCGGGCTGTGCCGACTGCTCGGCAGCACCGGGTCCTCGGTGCCGGTCGTCGCGGTGCTCACCGAGGGCGGCCTGGTCGCGGTCAACGCCGACTGGGGATTGGACGACATCCTGCTGCCCGGCACCGGCCCCGCCGAACTCGACGCGCGGCTGCGTCTGCTGGTGGCGCGCAACGGCGGCTCGGCCAGCCCGGAGAACACCGGCAAGATCACCCTGGGTGAGCTGGTGATCGACGAGGGCACCTACACCGCGCGGCTGCGCGGCCGTCCGCTCGATCTGACCTACAAGGAATTCGAGCTGCTGAAATACCTCGCGCAGCACGCGGGCCGGGTCTTCACCCGGGCTCAGCTGCTGCAGGAGGTCTGGGGTTACGACTTCTTCGGCGGCACCCGCACGGTCGACGTGCACGTGCGCCGGCTGCGCGCCAAACTCGGCAGCGAATACGAATCGCTCATCGGCACGGTTCGCAACGTCGGTTACAAGGCCGTGCGCCCGGCGCGCTCGAGCGCCAAGGGCGATGCGGTCCCGGCGTCGTCCGAGGACGGCACGCCCGTCGAGGACGCGCAACCCGCTCCGGTCAACGGTTCGCTGTCGTGACCGTCGATCGGGCGGAGCTGTCGGGGTGGACCGACGAGCTGTCCGCCGATACGGTGTCCCAGGTGCACGCACTGCTCGCGCGCGCACACGAATCCGACGGCGTCGCACCGGTTTCCGAACAGGCCGTGCTGTCCCTGGACGCGTCCGGCGCGGCCCGGCACCTGCTCGCGATCCGCGAGGGCGCGGTGGCCGGATACGCGAATCTCGTTGCCGCACACGGCGATCACCCCGCGATG
>NZ_BDBQ01000041.1 GCF_001613065.1 Nocardia miyunensis NBRC 108239 | reverse complement strand
CGCCGTGGCCGGACGTCTCGGGCTGAGTGTGGCGCGTGAGTTGTGGCAGATGCGACGTCCATTGGCAACTCCCGAGCTACCGGAACTGGCGGTGCCGTCCGGAATCACCCTGCGTACCTACGCCGGTCCGGCCGACGACGCCGAGCTGCTGCGGGTGAACAACGCGGCGTTCGACTGGCATCCCGAACAGGGCGGTTGGTCCGAGGAGGATGTCGCGGTGCGTCGCGAATCGTCCTGGTTCGACCCGAAGGGCCTGTTCATCGCCGTGGATACCGCACGGCCCGAACGCATCCTGGGCTTCCACTGGACCAAGGTGCACGACGCCTCGGAGAACGCCGGGGACGCAGCGGACTCGGAGAGCGCGCAAGCGCCGGTGGGCGAGGTGTACGTGGTCGGCATCGATCCGGCGGCGCAGGGGCGCGGTCTGGGGCGGCTGCTGACTCTCGCGGGCCTGCACTACCTGCGTGATCGCGGTCTCGGCGAGGTGCTGCTCTATACCGAGGCGGACAACACCGCGGCGGTGCACACCTACACCCGGCTGGGCTTCGGCACCTCGCACGTCGACGCGGCCTACGCCGCGCCGTGACCCCGCGCCGAATTCGGTTGCGGTAGTTCGCTCGACGGCTTTCCGGGGGATTCTGGTAACACTGCGGCAAATATCACAGCTTCAGCTCGTAATAGCGCCATCTTGTTCACTCCCCGTTCACTTGCCCAGGTCCAACTGTCAACCGGCCGAACCTACGTTACTTGTGGGCAGTACCCGCTGCCCGGTGCGCGCGTTCTGTGAACAGCCACCACGGTACCCGTCCGGTCGTTGAGGGATCGGGCGTGTCTCGAGCGTTACCGGAGGAATTGGTGAATCTCAAGCGCAGCAGCGCTCTCATCGGCGTACTGGCGGCGGCCGGCGCCCTGACCCTGTCGGCCTGTGGCAGCGACAACAACACCGCGACGACCGGTAGCACCGCTGCGAAGGTCAACGTCGACTGCGGTGGCAAGAAGGCGCTCAAGGCGAGTGGTTCCACGGCGCAGAAGAACGCCATGGACCGCTTCATCGCCGCCTACCAGCAGAACTGCGACGGCTACAAGCTGGACTACACCGGCAGTGGTTCGGGTGCGGGCATCAACGACTTCATCGGCGGCCAAACCGATTTCGCCGGTTCGGACTCCCCGCTGTCCGCGGCGAAGGGCGAGGTCGACAAGGCCGCGGCAAGGTGCGGTTCGACCGCGTGGGATCTGCCGGCCGTCTTCGGCCCGATCGCCGTGACCTACAACATCACCGGCGTGGACAACCTGGTGCTCGACGGCCCGACCGCCGCCAAGGTGTTCAGCGGCCAGATCAAGAACTGGAACGACCCGACGATCAAGGCGCTCAACACCGGCATCGCCGACAAGCTGCCGGATCTGCCGATCAACGTGGTCTTCCGTAGCGACCAGTCCGGCACCACCGACAACTTCCAGCAGTACCTGACCGCCGCGTCCAAGGGCGCGTGGGGCAAGGGTGCGGGCAAGGTCTTCAACGGCGGCGTCGGCGAGGGCGCGCAGGGCAACGACGGCACGTCCGCGGCGATCAACCGCACTCCCGGTTCGATCACCTACAACGAGTGGTCCTTCGCCAAGGCGCAGAACCTGCACATCGCGCGCATCCTGACCGACGCGTCGGTCAAGCCGGTCGAGCTGACCACCGATTCGGCCAGCAAGGCCGTCGCGAGCGTCAAGGTCAAGGGTCAGGGCAACGATCTGGTGCTGGACACCTCGTCGTTCTACAACCCGACCGACCCGGCCGCGTACCCGATCATGCTCGGCACCTACGAGGTGGTCTGCTCGAAGTACAAGGACGCCGACACCGCCAAGGCCGTCAAGGCGTTCCTGACCTCCGCGGTCAACAACGGTCAGGTCGGTCTGGACACCGCCGGGTACATCTCGCTGCCGGATTCGTTCAAGACCAAGCTGACCACCGCCATCAACGCCATCTCCTGATAGCTGCCATCCCATGACCGTGCACGACGATGTCACCGCCGCAGGCCAGTCGGAATCGACCGGCCTGCGGGCGGGCGGAGATACTGCTCGAATGCCGAGTGATCCCGACACCGATCCGGCGAAGTCCTCCCGAGCGAGCGTCAGCAGAACACCGGAATTGATCTTCCGGTCGCTGGCCACCGCGGCGGGTGCGACGATCGTCGCCGCCATCGCGCTGATCGCGCTGTTCCTGCTGATCCGGGCGGTGCCCTCGATCGGTGCGAACAAAGCGAACTTCTTCACCAGCGGGCAGTTCAACACCAACGATGCCAACAACTTGAAGTTCGGCATCGCAGACCTGTTCATGGTCACGGTGATGAGCGCGCTCATGGCGCTGGTGATCGCGGTGCCGGTGGGCGTCGGTATCGCACTGTTCCTGACCCAGTACGCGCCCAAGGCGCTGGCCCGCCCGTTCTCGATGCTGGTGGACCTGCTGGCGGCGGTGCCATCGATCGTGTTCGGTCTGTGGGGTTTCCTGGTGCTCGCCGAGAAGCTGGTGCCGGTGGAGAAGTTCTTCAACGACACCTTCGGCTGGTTCTTCCTGTTCAAGGTGGGCAACGTCTCGATCGACGGCGGCGGCACGGTCTTCACCGCCGGTGTGGTGCTGGCCGTGATGATCCTGCCGATCATCACCTCGGTCAGCCGCGAGGTCTTCAATCTCACGCCGCGCGCGCACATCGAGGCCGCGCAGGCGCTGGGTGCGACCAAATGGGAGGTGGTGCGGATGACCGTGCTGCCCTACGGTCGCAGCGGCGTTATCGCCGGGTCGATGCTCGGCCTGGGGCGCGCCCTGGGTGAGACCATCGCGGTGCTGATCGTGCTGCGCACCGCGCAGCAGCCGGGCCACTGGTCGCTGTTCGACGGCGGATACACTTTCGCGTCCAAGATCGCCTCGGCGGCTTCGGAATTCAGCCAGGCGCTGCCGACCGGCGCCTACATCGCCGCGGGCTTCGTGCTGTTCGTGCTGACCTTCGTGGTCAACGCGCTGGCCCGGGTCGCCGCGGGCGGGAAGGTGAACGGGTGATGACCACAGCCACACTGGACAAGCCCATCAAGGCCCCCGCCTTCCGGGAGATCTCGCTGGGCCGCAAGATCCGCAACAACATCGCGACGCTGGTGATGTGGTTGTGCTTCGGGATCGCCCTGGTGCCGCTGGCGTGGGTGCTCATCGTGGTGGTGAGCAAGGGCATCAGCTCGATCACCCGCAGCGGCTGGTGGACCAACTCCCAGTACGGTGTGCTGCCCGAGCAGTACGCCGGTGGCGTGTACCACGCCATCTACGGCACGGTCGCCCAGGCGGTCGTCGCGGCGATCATCGCCATCCCGCTGGGCGTGATGGCCGCGGTCTACCTGATCGAATACGGTGGCGGCCGGCTGGCCAAGGTCACCACGTTCATGGTCGACATCCTCGCCGGCGTGCCCTCGATCGTGGCCGCGCTGTTCGTGTTCTCGCTGTGGATCGCGACGCTGAAGTTCCAGCAGAGCGCGCTGGCCGTGTCCTTCGCCCTGGTGCTGCTGATGCTGCCGGTGGTGGTGCGCAGCACCGAGGAGATGCTCAAGCTGGTCCCCGACGAATTGCGCGAGGCCTCCTACGCATTGGGCATCCCGAAGTGGAAGACCATCGTGCGGATCGTGATACCGACTGCACTGCCCGGCATGATCAGCGGCATGCTGCTGGCCGTGGCCCGCGTGATGGGTGAGACCGCGCCGGTGCTGGTGCTGGTCGGATATTCGAAGTCGATCAACTTCAATATCTTCAAGGACAACATGGCCTCGCTGCCGCTGCTGGTCTACCAGGAGCTGTCCAACCCGCAGCCCGCCGGTGTGGCCCGGGTGTGGGGTGCGTCGCTGACGCTGATCCTGATCATCGCCCTGCTGTACGCGGGGGCCGCGGTCGTCAACAAGCTGCTCACGCGGAACCGATAGAAGCGAACGGAATAACGACATGGCCAAGCGGATCGACGTCAAAGATCTGAACATCTACTACGGCAGATTCCACGCCGTCTCCGATGTTTCGCTGACCGTGCTGCCCCGCAGCGTCACCGCCTTCATCGGTCCCTCCGGTTGCGGTAAGTCCACGGTGCTGCGCTCGCTGAACCGCATGCACGAGGTCACCCCCGGCGCCCGCGTCGAGGGCGCGGTGCTGCTGGACGGCGAGGACATCTACGGCGCGACGATCGACCCGGTCGGCGTGCGCCGCACCATCGGCATGGTGTTCCAGCGCCCGAATCCGTTCCCCACCATGTCGATTCGCGACAACGTAGTGGCCGGACTGCGTTTGCAGGGCGTGCGCAACAAGAAGGAACTGGCCGAGGTGGCCGAGCGGTCGCTGCGCGGCGCGAACCTCTGGAACGAGGTCAAGGACCGGCTCGACAAGCCCGGCGGCGGCCTGTCCGGTGGTCAGCAGCAGCGTCTGTGCATCGCCCGCGCGATCGCGGTCTCGCCCGACGTGCTGCTGATGGACGAGCCCTGTTCGGCGCTGGACCCGATCTCCACCCTGGCGATCGAGGATCTGGTCTCCGAGCTGAAGAAGCAGTACACCATCGTCATCGTGACCCACAACATGCAGCAGGCCGCCCGAGTGAGCGATCAGACGGCCTTCTTCAACCTCAAGGAGCAGGGCAAGCCCGGCAACCTGGTGGAGATCGATGAGACGGAGAAGATCTTCTCCAACCCCTCGCAGAAGGCCACGGAGGATTACATCTCCGGCCGTTTCGGGTAGGTACGGCCGACCGCCGCAACTACTCCCCCGCCTCCCCGCGACCTCAGCGTGTCGTTGAGTGCGGGGAGGCTCGAGTGTGTCGGGCCGGCGTTCGGGCGGCTTTCGGGCGTCCCCGGTGAGTTACCCCTGTACTGACGAAATCAGTTGTTGCGCTGCCGAAGTCAGTTGTTGCGCTGCGAATCGGGTACCTATCGGTCTGGATTCGCAGCGCAACAGCGGATTTGGCGGCAGGTAGGTGGCTTCCGGGTAGCTGGGCCTCAGATCCTTCAGCTGTCCGTATCCTCCTGGTCCGGCGGCAGGACGCCGGTGACCAGGAAGACCACCCGGCGGCCGATCTCGACGGCGTGGTCGGCGAACCGCTCGTAGTAGCGGCCCAGCAGCGTGACGTCGACCGCGGCCGCGACGCCGTGCTTCCATTCGCGGTCCATCAGCAGGGAGAACAGGTGACGATGGAGATCGTCCATCGCCTCGTCGTCCTCGTTGAGCAGTGCGGCGCGCTCGGGGTCGCGAGACTCGAGCACCTCCCTGGCCGCGGCGCCCATACTCACCGCGATCCGGCCCATCTCGGCGAAGTAGCCGTTGACGGCCTCGGGCAGCGCGTGATTGGGGTGACGCCGACGGGCGACCTTGGCCACGTGCAACGCCAGCGCGCCCATGCGATTCACATCCGCGACGATCTGGATGGCGCTGACGACCTGGCGCAGATCACCCGCGACCGGTGCCTGCAGGGCCAGGAGTGCGAATGCCCGCTCCTCGGCGAGCGTGATCATCTCGGCGATCCGGTCGGACTCGGTGATCACCTGTTCGGCGAGTGCCAGATCCGCCTGCAGGAGCGACTGCGTCGCCCTGTCCATGGCCGAACCCGCCATACCGGCCATTTCTCCCAGCATGGTGGCGAGTTCGCCCATTTGCTCGTTGTAGATGACACGCATGAAACGAAACACTAGCTCTCGGCGCTGACCAAGTCACGAACGGTGGATGAATCACTGGTGATTCCCGCTGTCATGACATCTGTGCAGGTAGCGGCATCTCAGCGGCAGTTGTCGTCCGCGGCGTTGACGTGTTCGAGATCGCTGGGAAGTGTGACCGAATTCGCCGGGTCGGCACTGTCGGGCGGGGCCGAGGCGATGGTCGGCAGGGGAGTGCCGAACGTCGGCGGGGTGCGCACCCGGCCGGTGAAATCCTTGCCGAGCGCGACCTGGATGATACTGCCCAGATCCGAGGTGACCTGCAGTTTCGCCCCCGGAAGCGTCGCGGCCACCGTCGCGGCCTCGTCCTGGTGGCCGCTCGAATACCGCACCAGCGTCGAGGACAGGGTGCCCTCTGGGTAGGTGTCGACGCTGTAGATCTGGAAACCCGGTGCGGCCAGTTTCCTGGCGGTCGAGCTAGCCGCGCCCGAGAGGCCCGAGGCATTGGACACCTGCACCGATACCGTCGTCGGGTCGACGGCGGTGAGCTGGGGCGGCGCGGGCGCGCCCGAATCGGGGGCCGGATCGGGCGTGTGGTGTTCGCCGGGCAGCGGATCGTCGTCGATGATGGCGCGGAAGATCGACTTGATATCCGATTCTCGGGGGATCTCGTTGCCGTAGGAGGTGGTGCCGGCCGTCGGCACGGTCAGGAACGTGATCGCACCGGCCGCCACCTTCTGCAGCGACCGGCCCAGCATCAGCAGATCCTGGGTGTCCACGTTGTCCATGAAGGCGTGCGAGGTGAACGCCGCGATGAATCTGTTCAGCTTGACCGGGTCGAACAGCACCCGATTCGACAGCGCGCCGCGCAGCAGGGAGGACAGGAACAGCTGCTGCCGATGGATGCGGTCGTAGTCGCTGCGTTCCTCGCCGATGACGTGCCGGGCGCGCACGTAGTCCAGCGCGGTGACGCCGTTGAGGACCTGACGGCCGGGGTTGGCCAGCACGGTGCCCAGTTCGGTGTCCACGAGCGGCGTCGCGGTGCACACCTCCACGCCGCCGACGGTGTCGACCATCGATTCGAATCCGGTGAAGTCCAGCCCGACGAAATGGTTGATCTTCAGCCCGGACAGTTTCTGGATAACCTTGATCAGGCATTTGGGTCCGCCCAGGGCGTAGACGCCGTTGAGCTTGTCGCCCATCGCCGAGGGGTAGTCCGCGTCGGTGTACTTCCCCTGATCGTTGTTCCAGCCCGCGCAGACCGGGCGGGTGATGTCCAGGTCGCGCGGAAACGACACCACGACAACGCGTTTGCGATTCGCCGGGATGTTCACCAGCATGACCGTGTCCGAGCGCGCGCCCTCGGCGTCGGCGGTGGTGCCCGCGCCGACGGTGCTGTTGGCGCCCGCGCGTGAATCGGTGCCCGCGATCAGGAAATTCTCGTCGCCGAACTGGCCGACCGGATCCACGATGTCATGTGATCCGACATCCAGCGCCTGCACCTTGGTGAAGCCTTTGTCGGTGGCGCGCAGGTAGTTCCAGCCCGCCCCGGTGAGCACGAGGGCGGCCACCGAGGCGAGCGCGATGATCGTGCGTCCGGCGACGCGCAACCGGTGTCCACGTCTGCCGCGTCGATCGTCCGTGCGCGGGATCGGGGAAAGTGGTCTGCCGCCAGTGGATTCCGGCGCCGTGAATTCGATCGGGTCGAGATCCGGAGCTTGCGCCGACGTGTCATCGGATTGTGTTCCGGTGGAGGGATTCTCGGTGCTCCGCGACGAAGCGGTCGGCGCATCTCGAGTCGTGTCCCATCGGTCCGTGACCAAGTCCCCGGATGATTCGCCGCGCTCGATGCCGGGACTCGCATCCACAAGTGCGGCGGCGGTGAGACCCCGGCCCTCCGGGGAATCGGCCGATCCCGCCGAATTCGGCAAATATGTCGCATACCAGGTTTCCGCGGTATCTCCGGAACCACCCGAGCGGCCGGCCGCACCTCCCAGCGCACCGGGGCGCTCCCACGGAGCCCGCCCGATCGGAAGCGGCAATTCCCCGCCCTGATCGTCGTCGCCCATCAACGAACCTCACCTCGCCTAGTGCCGACGATGGAACCGCGCCGAGAGCAAAACCGTGTCGATGATAATGACCGACCGCGAAGAAATACCTGAACGCGACCGTTTCAGGCGTGTACGGGCCCTCGTCGGAGACGATTCGGACGAGGAACGGGTCCTTCGCTCAGCCTCCGCTGTGCATGACGTCCGCGGCTTGCGGGACGGTGTCGTCCTCGGGGTCGTCGAGCCAGCCGTCGGGGAGGGAGACCTTGGCCTGGGGGGAGCCCTGGCGGCCGCGGGGGCCGGTGGCGGCCTCGGCGGGGAAGGGGGCGGCCGGGTCGAGCCGGGTTGTCAGATCCCGGATCTGGTCGAGGCTCGAGACGGTGGCGAATTTCCGGCGAAGTTCGGAGCCCACCGGGAAGCCCATGAAATACCAGGCCATGTGTTTGCGGATATCGCGCATGGCTTTGTCGTGGCCGTCGTGTTCGACGAGGAGTTCGGCGTGCCGGATCAGGATCTCCCCGACGCGGCCGAGCGCCGGGCCCTCGGGGACGGGCTCGCCGCGCAACGCGGCGGACAGCTCGGCGAACAGCCAGGGGCGGCCGAGGCAGCCGCGGCCGACAACGACTCCGTCGCAACCGGTTTCGGCCATCATGCGCAGGGCGTCGTCGGCGGTGAAGATATCGCCGTTGCCCAGGACCGGGATGGTGGTGACGGCCTCTTTGAGCCGGGCGATGGCGGTCCAGTCGGCCTTGCCCGAGTACAGCTGGGCGGCCGTGCGCGCGTGCAGCGACACCGCGGCGGCGCCCTCGGCCTCGGCGATGCGGCCGGTGTCGAGATAGGTGTGATGATCCTCATCGATGCCGACGCGGAATTTGAAGGTGACCGGAATCTCGCCGGCGGCGGCGACCATCTCCCGCACGATGTTCGCGAACAGCCGCCGCTTGTACGGCAGCGCCGATCCGCCGCCGAGCCGGGTGACCTTGCGCACCGGGCAGCCCAGATTCATGTCGATGTGATCGGCCCACCCCTCGCCGACGATGATTCGCACCGCTTCGCCGAGGGTTTTCGGGTCGACGCCGTAGAGCTGCATCGAGCGCGGGCTCTCGTCCGGCCCGAACGCCATCATGTGCAGCGTCTTCTCGTTGCGCTCCACCACCGCTCGCGCGGTGATCATCTCGCACACGTAGATCGCTGTGGAACTGCCGAACTCCCGGCACAGCGTGCGGAAGGCGACGTTGGTGATCCCGGCCATCGGAGCGAGCACCACGGGCGGATCGACCGGGTAGGGGCCGATTCGCAGCTGGGGCCTGGCCTCGATCACCGCAGTCATGGAACCCATTCTCGCATCCGCAGGTCAGTGGCCGAGATCACGTGGTCGGCACCGGGCGTGGGGGTTCGGTGTCCGTCGTGGGAGGGACACCGAACCCGTCCTCGGATCGGTTCAGCTCACCGAGACGGTGGCCAGTTCGCGTTCGCGCTTGGCGGCCTCGCGCGCGAGCATGCGGTCGCGCTGCTCCTCGAACTTGATCACATCCTTGGACAGCTTGTCCAGGAAGGCCGCCAAGCGTTCGCGGGTCTGCTCACCGCGGGCGGTGAAGTCCTCGCGCTCGAAGATCCGCCACTTCTTCAGCACCGGCTGCACGACCTCCTCGAGATGCTGACGCAGGTCGTAGATGCCGTGCTTGGCCATCAGCACGCCGTTGCGGCGGAAGTTGGGCATCCCCGCGCCGGGCATCTGGAAGTTCTCCAGGATCAGCGCGATGGCGTCGAGGGCCTGGTCGGGCGCCAGGTCCAGCGCCGCACCGCACATGTTGCGGTAGAAGATCATGTGCAGGTTCTCGTCGGCGGCGACGCGCTGCAGCATGCGGTCGGCGATCGGGTCCTCGCACACCTTGCCCGTATTGCGGTGCGAGACACGGGTTGCCAGCTCCTGGAAGGTCACGTACGCGACCGAGTGCAGGAATCCGGCGTCGACCTCCGCGGGAGAGGCGAAGCCGTTGGTCATGTGGATCATCCGCGCCTGCTCCAGGGCGACGGGGTCGACGCCGCGGGTGACGACGAGGTAGTCGCGGATGACGATGCCGTGGCGGTTCTCCTCGGCGGTCCAGCGGCCGACCCAGGTGCCCCAGGCGCCGTCCTGGGAGAAGTTCTCGGCGATTTCGCGGTGGTAGGAGGGGAGGTTGTCCTCGGTGAGCAGGTTGGTGACCATCGCCGCCTTGGCGACCTCACCGAGCTTCGATTGCTCCGGATCCCAGTCGATACCGCCCATCGCGGCGAAGTTGCGGCCTTCGTCCCACGGCACGTAGTCGTGCGGGTGCCACTCCTTGGCCATCGAGAGGTGACGGTTGACGTTCTCTTCGGCAACCGGCTCCAACTCCTTGAGCAGCTCGAGTTGAGTCAGATCCCTTGCCATACTTACGCCCTTCGGTCTTGTCCTGCCATCGTGCTCGTCGGCCCCCCTCTGGTCCATCGCCTCACGGCTCAGCACTGCGGCCCATACCTTACGGCACCGTAGGTGTGATGCGAAACGCATCGGACGGGGTTTGTCGCCAGGTGGCGGACCCACGGTCCCCCGATTGTGAGCTCGCACAAGTGCGGCCGACGCCTACGAGTGTAAGTGGAGTGAGGCCGCCGTGGGGATCATCGTCCCGAGCGACGTTCTCGTTACCGCTCGGTTGCCGGTGCGTTCCTGTGACCTGCCGAGTGTGGCGTCTGTCGACGCTCACCCGAGGTCCCCATGCGGCGAGAATATTAGCCACACAATCGCTCCTATAGCGGATCAGATACGGCCACAGTGCATCTCGTCACATACGCGACAGGTCCGCCGGAACGTGTGCTCCGGCGGACCCGAGTGCCCCCACCAGGGCTCGAACCTGGGACCTGCGGATTAAAAGTCCGTAGCTCTACCAACTGAGCTATAGGGGCGCGGGTGGCAAGTCTAATGGTCGGCTCGCGGAAGTGGTAACCGGTATCCGTCCCGGGTGTCCGGCGAGTTGATCTGCGCTGGTCGGCGCGGTTGCCGACGGCTTGGGGATCGGTGTGCGCAAATCTCCGGGAGCGCTGTGCGGCCCGGCGGCGTCGCCGATCGGATCCCGGCGGCCCCGTCCGGCGTCCACCCGCGCGGCCGGGTCTGCGCTCAGGCGCGTTCGGGGGTGCGGGGGTAATCCCGTTGACTTCCAATTTGTTTCAGCGGCGAAGTATGTAAACATCAACCAATCACGGTGCGTGGCAAGGAAATTGGTAGTGGAGGTGCGAGTGTCGAGGGATCGGCCCGACAGGTGGCCCGCCGGTGGGGTGGCGCGTCCGGCCAGAGTCGGTTCGCGGCTGCCGGGGTGTGGCGGCGGCGAACTATGCTGTGGGATGGTGGAATTCGCGAAAGGAACGTCGCGAGAAGGCGGTAACCGAAGATTTGCCGCAAACTTCGGAAAGAGGATTGGGCGAACTGACTTTCCGGTAGGTGCTCCGATCGACATCGATACGGAGTACGGTGACCTGTCGGTGAATTCCGAAAGAACCGGGTGCGCCCGGTGGGAGGGGATTCGGCCTATGGTTGATGTGCCCGCTTGCGTCGCGACCGGTCCGGCCGTTCGCGAGGCCCTGGAGATTCCGTCGCAGGAGGCAGACCCGCGAAGAACATTACGCCCGGGTGCGCACCCCCTGCGGCGCACCCGGGCTCGGAGAACTATACCAGCCGGTGTGTTTCAGGTTTTCTCGCGACTTTTCGTACTCAGAGTTTGAAAACAGGGCAGTAGCCCGAATTTCGGTATTAAAAAATCTCATAACTCGCATCGAGGACTGTTCCCAACGGGGGTCCTGCGGCGGTAAGTAGCTTCGGAGGCGTTTCGAGCATGGCACGGCAGCAAGAGCGGGCCCGCCGGACTCGCGCGGCGATCATCAGGTCGGCCGCGGTGGAATTCGGGAAAAGCGGCTATGCCGCTGCATCGTTGAACCGCATTCTGGAAGGATCCCGCGCGACCAAGGGCGCGATGTACTTCCACTTCGACTCCAAGGAGGATCTGGCGCGCGCGGTGCTGGACGCCGCCGTCGAGCGGTATCGGGCCAGCATCGAACGATGGCTCGGCAGAACCGATCTCGGCCCCCTGGACATCTTGCGGGGGATGCTCGACGAGGTCGCGTTGCGCCTGGACAACGACATCATCATCCAGGCGGAGTTCCGGCTGATCATCGAGCCGGAATTCCATCGCGACGTGCAGGCGGGCGGTGGGCGCATCCTGGGCCGCGCCATCCGGATGCTGGCGGTACGCGCGATCGATCAGAAGCAGTTGCGCCAGGACGCCGATCCGGACAAGTTCGCCCGCACCCTCACCGCGGCGCTGGCCGGACAGCGCTACGTCACCGATATGGTCGGCGGCCCGGTCGACATGCGCATGCGGTTCACCGAGGCGCTCGAGATCGTCGTCGAGGCGATGGGCACCCCGGAGTGGCTCGAGGAGTTCCGGGTGGTCGGCTGGCGGGCCAGTGCCCGGCCGGACGATCTCAACGTCGGCTCGGTGACTCCCTGACCAGCCGATTTGGGTTTCACGGCGAAGCTGTCATAAGCTATCCCAGCTCCCAACGGAAGCCGTTGAGGTACGGACCGGAGAGATCCGGCGGGCCCCCTTCGTCTAGCGGCCTAGGACGCCGCCCTTTCAAGGCGGTAGCGCGGGTTCGAATCCCGTAGGGGGTACGACGGTGGCAACACCGTTGAGAGCAGCAGAGCAAGGCCCTGTGGCGCAGTTGGTTAGCGCGCCGCCCTGTCACGGCGGAGGTCGCGGGTTCGAGTCCCGTCAGGGTCGCAAGACTGTATAGGCATTCGTTCGGGTGCCCCCGGCCAGGTAGCTCAGTTGGTACGAGCGTCCGCCTGAAAAGCGGAAGGTCGCCGGTTCGATCCCGGCCTTGGCCACTGAGACCGTCTCTCCTCACGACTTCAACGTCGTCGGGAGGGCGGTCTTTCGTTGTTTTTCGGGGCCTGATCATATTGCTCCGGTTCGAATCATGGCCGACGTCACAATGATCATGTGATGCATTGTTGGGGCAGGCAACAAAATGTGTTGTCGCTGGTTGTCCGTAATTCGGAGAATTGTTGTTGTGTCATTATTTCGCGGGCGAATGTCGGTGAGGTTTTCATTCCGGATGATTCATTGTGCGGTATTTCATATAGCGGATGATGTTCGTAGGCCGGGGTGGAGTGCGGATCTCGTTGCGGGGCACGGGTGTCGGCGGGGTTGCGGGGATGGGATCATGAGGGCATGGGCGACTCCGAATCGGATTGGTACTACTGCCTGAAGCATCGTCGGGCCGAGCAGAGCAAACGATGCTGGTTCGCCGATCGCATGGGGCCCTATCCGGATCGGGCCACTGCTGAACGGGCCCTGGAGATCGTGCGGGCCCGCAACGCCCGCGAGGACGCGCGCGACGAGCGGTGAACAGGCGGACTACACGGCTGAGGGGCGGGGAAGGCGTATGAGCTACGGTCAGGGGGTACACACGCGCGCGTGAACGAGCGGGAGGCTGACCCTTGAAGGTGACCGTTGTGGTGCCGACCTATAACGAGCGGGACAACCTGCCCGTGGCGGTGGAGCGGCTGACCTCGCTGTCGATCTCTGACCTGCATATTCTCGTTGTCGATGACAACTCGCCGGATGGTACCGGTGAGCTCGCGGACAAACTCGCCGTCGAGCTGCCGGATGTGGTCGGGGTGCTGCATCGGACCGAGAAGGACGGGTTGGGGCGCGCGTACATCGCGGGTATCACTCGTGCGCTGGACGAGGGGGCCGAGGTCGTCATCCAGATGGACGCGGACCTGTCGCATCCGGCCGAGGTCATTCCGGCGATGCTCGACAAGCTGGAGACCTCCGGGGCGGGTGTGGTGCTCGGGTCCCGGTACGTTCCGGGCGGTTCCACCGCCGAGGAGTGGAAGTGGTACCGCAAGGCGCTGTCGGCCTGGGCCAACTTCTACGTGAATCTGATCCTGCGGCTGGGCGTGAAGGACGCCACCGCCGGATTCAAGGCGTGGAAGGCCGATACCCTGCGCGCGATCGACGTCGCCTCGATCCGCAGCAACGGATACTCCTTCCAGGTCGAGATGAACCATCGGACCATCAAGAAGGGCATCACCATCGCCGAGGTGCCGATCCGCTTCGAGGAGCGCACCAAGGGCGCGTCCAAGATGAGCCTGAAGGTGCAGCTGGAGTCGGCGGCGATGCCGTGGAAGCTGCTGTTCGGGCGGCAGGTCTAGGGTCCGGCGAGCCCCTGGGCCGGGTGCGCGCGCCGCTCGTCCGGTGCGGGCCAGTCCAGCAGGGTCGCGACGAACAGTTGCCGCACCCGCTCGATCTCAGCGTCCATATCGGCCGGATCCCAGCGGCTCACATCGATCGGCGGCAGCACCGCGACATCCACAGTGCCACCGCGCACCACCGCGGAATTACGCCAGGCGATTTCGCCGGCATTGCGGATCACCACCGGAATGATCGGCACTCCCGCCTGCGCGGCGATATGGAATGCGCCCTTCTTGAACGGGCCCACTCGCGGCGTCAGTGAACGGGTGCCTTCCGGGGCGATGACAATCGACAACCCGGCCTGGAGCGTTTCCACCACGGGGGCCAGCGCCGCACGCGTGCCCGCGGTATCGGAGCGATCGATGAAAGTCGCTCCCGCGAAACGCAACAGCGGCCCGAACACCGGGTTGCTGGTCACTTCTTTCTTCACGATTCCGGTAAAGCCCGCGCCCAGCACCGCGGCCAGGACGACCATGTCGAATTGGCTCTGATGATTGAATACGAATACCGCCGGCCGGGGTGCGCGAGCGTATTCGGCGCCGGTGATCCGCATGTGCACGCCCGTCGCGCCCAGGGTGCCGCTCGCGGCGTGGGTGATCATCGAATCGGCCATCCGCCGCTGGTCGCGGGTGGGTGCCGCGGTGGCCACACCGGCCATCGCACCGCCGAGCAGACCGGCGAAACCTGCTGCGGTGCGGGCGATATCGCGCGCACCGGCCTCGCCCCGGGCGCGGAAGGACAGGACCGGCCAATCCTGTTCGGTGGCCCGCATCGCCATGCGCGGGCCCGGATTCACCGCCGTCGGATGTGCGACGAGTTCGAGCAGGGGGATGTCGGGAGCGGCGTCGGCGTAGGCGTAGCCCCGCGAGAGGTCCAGATCGTGTTCGGCCGCGAACCGCCGCACGGCATCGGCCTTACCGTTGCGCCACAGCGGTTTTCCTTCGACGTGTCCGGTGAGTACCCCGTCCCGCACCGCCATTCGGGTGTACAGGACGTGCTGGAAGCCCAATTCCGTTGCGGCGGGCAGCACTTGGAACGCGGACAGGCAGGTCGCCAGTACTAGCGTGTGCCCGGCGGCCTCGTGTGCGCGGATCAGCCGCCACGCCTCGGGATACAGATGGCCGTGGATGGTGTCGCGGAACAGTTCCGTGCCAAGGTCGGTGAGTTCGGACTCGGGGTGTCCGGCCCACAGGCGCATCACCCGCTGCAGGAACCGCTCGTATTCGCCCTCCGCGCGGGACCCGCGAATATTGTTCAGCAGCGAGGCCGTGAGGTCGGCGCGCACGCCCCGGCGCAGCAGCCGCTGGACCGCCGAATCCGGGGTGAAGCCGTGCACGACAGTGCCGCCGAAATCGAAGACGGCCGGGATCCGCGGGCCCTGCGGCCCGGATCGGACGGCGGCTATCGCCTCGTCGAGCGTGCGCGTCGCGCCGGAATCCGCGGCGCCCGAGGCGGTCACGGCGCCTCCGTGCGATTCGACGGGTCCAGGGCGGCCGCGCGGGAGATGCGTGCCCCGATGACGCGCAGTTCGTCGGCGAAAGCCCTTCTGCGGGCGGGCACATCGACGCCCTCCGGATCCAGCAGGCCGTGGTTGTCGGCGAGTTTCAGCGCGCTGGCGAACAATTCCGAGGACACCGATTCGGGACTGTGCAGGCGCTGCTGCAACAGCATCTGGTGGCCGACCGCGAGACATTCGTCGATGAACTGTTTGCGGTCCAGCGGCGCGGGATCCTGTGCGGCAAGGCGTTCGGCGACTACCAGCTGCGCGTCGAAGAACGAACGCAGGACGCGGTGGGCCATGATGAATCCGGAATCGGACAGGGCGGCCAGGATATCGGTCCCGACCGTCCCGTCGGCCGTGCGATCGCGCCAATTCGGGTCTGCCAGAAGCATTTCCGCGGTCATCTCGGCGGCGAATTCGGTGCGTTCGGGGAAGAAGAATTCGAACTTCAACAGGTCGCGCAGCCGGTAGGCCGAGTCCCATCCGGCGTCGAGCTGCTCGCCCTCGGGCGCTTCGACCGCGGCCAGGACGGACAACTCGACGATGGCGCGGTTGACGAACCAGTGCACGGCGCTGTTGCGATAGAACGCCGCCTCCAGGTGCGCGCCGGTCTGGATCGAGTACACCGGCTCCACACCGCCGCGATAGACGGTCACCACCCGCGCGAGGGACAGTTGCTCGAGCACCGAGGCCAGGCCGAGATCGTCGTCCACCGTGTCGAATTCACCGCTGGGCAGCCCGCGCTGACGGATGTAGCCGCGGACCGGCTCGAGTGCCATGCGGACCTCGCCGAGGGTCAGCGCCCGCTCGTGCACGCCGAGCAGTACCAGGGTGACCAGGGCGTTCACCGTGATCGGGGTGACCGCGTTGATACCTACGGCCACCTCGAAGGCCAACAGCTGCACGGCCTTTCGCTCCTGTGCGGCCACCTCCGGCGTGATCGGTTCGGTCGCGGCCGCGGCGGGCAGCATCGGATCGCCGTACGCGCCCAGGCGTTCTCGGGCGGACAGCGGTGTGCCGAAGCGGATGTACACGTTCCCGGCCGATCGCTGCTGACTGCGGATGTAGCGCGCCAGCCAGGGCAGGCCCTCGGGCTTCTTGACGCCCCCGGCCTGTTCGCTGGCGATCGCGCCCAGCTCGTTCAACCGCTCGTAGGTGATCGATACCGGCACCAGCATCACATCGTCGATCCGGCGCGAACGGATCGCCGCGGCAAGATAATTCAGCAGTCCGTAGCGCGGCGGGCGGAGCTTCCCGGTCCGGGTGCGCCCGCCCTCGAAGTACCACTCCAGGTTGAACCGCTTGCCCAGCAGATAGGCGAAGTACTCCTCGACCACCGCCTTGTACACCTCGTCGTCGCCGAAGCTGCGGCGGATGAACACCGTGCCGGTGCGCCGGGCGATCGGGCCTATCGGCCAGAACCGTAGATTCGCCCCGCCGATCACGTGATTGGGCGGGAAGTCGTTGCGGGCCAGCGCATCACCGAGGACGAACGCGTCGACGTAGGAGCGATGCGAGGGCAGGAACACCAGCGGATACGCCTGGTTGATCCGGCGCAGTTCGGCCAGACCGGACCGGTCGTAGTCGACCTTCCAGGCCGAGGCGTGCACCGGTCGCATGGCCTGGGTGAACAGGTCCGAGACCAGCCGGCTCTGCGCCGCGACGAGTTCGCGCAGCGCCTTCTCCGCACGGCGGTACACATCGCGCGGGTTCGCCCCGATGTGGTCGGCGATGCCGTCGAGGCGGCGCAGGAAGTCCGGGGAGTCCAGGATCTCCTCGGCGACCAGGCGCGGCACCTTGTAGCGATCGCCGATGACGGCCCGTTCGGCGCGTTCGAGCGCGACGACCCCGGCTCGAACGATGGCGCGGGCGAAGGTGTCCGCGGATCCGGCGGTGGCCGGGTTGTTCGCGCGCAGCTCGCTCAGGCGGGCGGGCTGTCCGGTGAGGACCAGGTGGCGATCGGGGGCCCGGTGCACCAGACGTCGTTGCAGCAGCCGGTGCGGACGGCGGGGGTTGCTGAGCGTGACCAGATCGGCGAAGGTGGTGCGGCGCACGCCATCTCGTTCCGCGGGCAGCCACAGCACCCGGATCGGCACCACCAGCGGATCGTCCCGGCGGCCGACCAGGCGCAGGGCCACCGCCTCGGCGTCCAGGTCGAGCTGGGTGACCGGCGCGTCGACGCCGAATTCCGCGTCGATACCGCCCTCGGCCAGCCAACCGCCGATCAGCTCGCGCTCCACCGTGGAACCGGCGTCGACGAGGGCGACCACCGACCGCGGGACGCCGTCCGGTGCGGGCGGCGCCGGAACGTCGGGGCGGTGATCGATCATGGCGGGGGACCTCCTGAATGTGGCGCAAATCCCATTGAAGCCCCGCCGGGGCATTTCGCGCAGGAGGTTCGCAAGGAGTCTTGACCCGGTTCCAGCGTCCCGGACAACGCAACACCGAGATTCGCGGCCTCAGATCCCGTGAAACCGCCGCAGCGAGGTGAAAGCCGAGGCCCACGTTCACCGTGTCGCCGCCCGGTGCGACGTCAATGCCGGAGTTCGCAGCCTCAGGTCCCGTGAATCCGCCGCAGCGAGGCGGAGCCAACGCGCACGCCCACACCTCGTTCCGCCAATCACCCCCAAGTTCGCGGCCCGTCTCGCCGTTTCGGACGCGTGGCGGGTGCGAGGAACGAGTGCCCGACACGGGGCCGAGCGGTGAGACTCCGGGACCGCGAACGCGCCGGAGCGGAGCGGAAGCCAAAGACGCAGAAATTGGTCAGGTAATGCTAACCTCACTCATGTTGTTTAGGTAAGCATAACCTTGGAGGATCGGGTGTCGACCACGGACGACCGCGTGCGGATCGGATATGAAGAGGGTCCGGGGGCGATGATCACCGCGGATCGCGGCGCTGCCGGGGGATTCGATGCGGCCGCGGCGGTGGCCGCGCTGGCTGCCTGTGATCGGTTCGGGGAGTACGTGATGTACGAGCGTCCGGGCGAGTGGGTGTTCGCCGCCGATCCGATCGGCAGCGTCGAACTCGACGCGTCCGAGCTGCGGATCGGTTGGGATGGAAGCAATTCGGCGCAGGCGTGGGAGGGGCGCCCGGCGAACGTGATCGACCGGGCGCTCGCCGCTCTGCCGCTGGCCGGGCGTAATGCCTACGGCTGGATCGGATTCGAGTTCTGCGCTTGGGCGTTGGAGGCGACCGCGCATCTGCCCGAGCGCACTCCGCTGGCCCATCTGATGATCCCCCGCATCGAAGTTCGCATCGATGCCGACGGCGTGCGAGTTTCCGGCGCAACGGATTCCGAGAGCGCCGAGATCCGCGAGCTGATCGAGGCCGCGCAGGACACCGGGCTGCCCCGGGCGCATCCGGTCGACATCTCCGCCGATCCGACCGATTACCGGGACCGGGTGGGCGTGGCGGTGGACGAGATCCGCGGCGGCCGCTATCAGAAGGTGATCCTCTCGCGCCGGGTGGAACTGCCGTTCCCGGTGGACGTTCCCGCCAGCTACCGGCTCGGCCGCGCGCACAACACCCCGGCGAGGTCGTTCCTGCTGCGGCTGGGCGGGCTGGAGGCGGCCGGATACAGTCCGGAACTGGTGGTCTCCGTCGACAGCGAGCGCATGGTCACCACCGAACCACTCGCCGGGACAAGGGCATTCGGCCGCGGCGCGGAGGCCGACGCGGCCGCACGCGCCGAATTGGTGGCCGATCCGAAGGAGATCGTCGAACACGCGATCTCGGTGCAGACCTCCTTCACCGAGATCGCCGCGGTCGCCGAGCCGGACACCACGGTCGTCTCCGACTTCATGGCCGTGCGCGAGCGCGGCAGCGTGCAGCATCTGGCCTCCACCGTGCGCGGTCGCCTGGACGTCGGCCGAAGCCCCTGGGAGGCGCTGGAAATGCTGTTCCCCTCGGTGACCGCGTCGGGAATTCCCAAGCGCGACGGGGTCGATGCGGTATTCCGGCTCGATCACGACTCGCGCGGGCTGTATTCCGGTGCGGTGGTGACGGTTTCGGACACCGGTGCGCTGGAGGCGACGTTGGTGCTGCGGGCGGTCTACCAGACGCCCGATGGCGCGTGGCTGCGCGCCGGAGCCGGAATCGTCTCGCAGTCCACTCCGGCAAGGGAATTCGAGGAGACCTGCGAGAAACTCCGCAGCGTCGCCCCGTACGTGGTCAAGGCGTAGTCGTCGTCGCGATACCCGCCCGCCGCCGTTCTCGCCGTGCGGCCGCGGGCGGGTGTGCGCGTGCGAAACTTCGCTGGTTGCCTGTGGGACAACGGGGTATGGCAATTCGACTGGCTTCTCAGCTGTGTGGATAGGTCGGCAGCGGCCGGTGAGACGCCCGGCACCGCAAGCTCGCCCGAGCGCCGACCATCGCTCTCACAGTGTTGCGCGCAGGGCCTTCTTGTCGATCTTGCCGACGGCCGTGAGCGGTAGTGCGGTGGACAAGTGCAGCAGGTCGGGATGTTTGAACCCGGCCAGCCCTCGGTCGGTGAGGAACTGCTTGAGCTGGGCGAGGCTGGGGGCCTCGCCCTCGGTGACCAGGACGACGCAGACCTTCTCGCCCAGCGCCGGATCGGGCAGGCCGACGGCGGCGGCGTGCCGGATCGCGGGGTGGGCGAGCAGATGTTCCTCGAGTTCGTCGCAGGAGACGTTCTCCCCGCCGCGATTGATCACATCCTTGATCCGGCCGGACACGATGAGATGCCCACTCGGTAACTGCCGCACCAGATCTCCGCTGCGGTAGTAGCCGTCGGGGGTGAAGGAGCGGGCATTGTGTTCCGGCGCACGGTAGTAGCCGCGCAGCGTGTAGGGCCCGCGGGTCAGCAGTTCGCCCTCCGCGCCGGGCGGGACGTCGTTGCCGTCGGCGTCGACGACGCGGATCTCGTCGTCGGGGGACAGCGGGCGGCCCTGGGTGGTGCACGCGATGTCCTCGGAATCGTCCAGGCGGGTGTAGTTGATCAGGCCCTCCGCCATGCCGAACACCTGCTGCACGGCCGCGCCCAGCGCCGGGCGCACGGTGCGGGCGTTCGCCTCGGCGAGTTTGGCCCCGCCGACCTGCAGCAGCCGCAGCGAGGACAGATCGGCGTCCTCCCATTCGGTTGCGGCGCACCATAATTGCGCCAGCGGCGGGACGACCGAGGTCACGGTCACCCGATGCCGTTCGATGGCGGCGAACGCGCATTCCGGACTCGGATCCGAGAGCAGGGCGACCGCCCCGCCGGTCGCGATCGTGCCCAGGATTCCGGGGCAGGACAGCGGAAAGTTGTGCGCCGCCGGCAGAGTCGCGAGATAGACGTCCTGCGGGCCGAATTCGCAGATCTCGGCGCTGGCGCGCGCGTTGTAGCCGTAGTCGTCGTGGGTGCGGGCGATGAGTTTGGGCAGACCGGTCGTTCCGCCGGAGACCAGCATCACCGCGATGGCGCTGGAGGGCACCTCGGGGAGGGAAGCACCTTCGCGGGGAAGCGAATCCAGCGCGGTGAACGGCCCCGGATCGCCGACGACGAATACCTGTCGCAGGCCGGGCACCCGGGTCCGCACCTGCGCAGCCAGTTCTCGATGGTCGAAATCGCCGACCCGATCCGCAGTGAGATATGCCACCGCACCGGACAATTCGGTCAGATGCTCGATCTCCGCACGCCGATGCGCGGGCAGGGTCAGCACCGGGATCGCCCCGGCGCGCAGCAGGCCGAACAGCGTCACCACGAATTCCGGGACGTTGGGCAACTGCACGAGCACCCGGTCGCCGGGTTCGATACCGGTGGCGAGGAACCCGTGCGCCATCCGGTCGGCCTCGGCGTCGAGTTCGCGATAGCTGCGCGGTGCGGCCTCGTCCAGCAGCGCCGGGCGATCCGGCCACCGCCGGGCCGCCTCGCGCAGCAGTTCACCGAGGGATCGGCCGTTCCAGTACCCGGCCGCGCGATATGCCTCGGCGAATTCGGCGGGGATGGGGGTGAATCCGTCGTGTGCGGTCGATGTCGATGTCACGGGTCCTGCCTCACGATCACGATGTAATCAGTGTGCCGATTACACAGGTTAGGCAACCCTATCTCATTGTGCTCGGAATGTGCTGTTCGGCCGTTCCGCGGGATCGTGGGTGGGGACGCGCCCGGGCCGGGCATCTAGACTTTGGAGCGTGAGTGATTGGGATATTGCCGACATCCCCGATCAGAGCGGCCGGACGTTCATCGTCACCGGCGCCAACAGCGGGCTGGGCGCGGTCACCGCGAGAGCCCTGGCCGGTGCGGGTGCGCAAGTGGTCATGGCCTGTCGCGACGAGGTGAAGGCGCGGGCGGTCGCGGACACCATCGGTGAGCGGGCGCAGGTGCGCCGGCTGGATCTGGCCGATCTGGATTCGGTGCGTGAATTCGCCGAATCCGTCGGCCCCACGGACGTGCTGATCAACAACGCCGGGGTGATGGCGCTGCCGCTGCGCCGCACCGCGCAGGGTTTCGAAATGCAGGTCGGCACAAATCATCTCGGTCATTTCGCGCTCGCCGGACTGCTGTTGGACAAGATCTCCGATCGGATCGTCACCGTGTCCAGCGGTGCGCATCTGATCGGGCGGATCGATCTGACCGACCTGAACTGGGAGCATCGCCGGTACGCGCGCTGGAAGGCCTACGGGCAGGCCAAACTGGCCAATCTGATGTTCGCCCGCGAGTTGCAGCGCCGACTGAGCGCACACGGTTCGTCGAAGATCTCCGTCGCCGCCCATCCCGGTTACGCGGCGACCGATCTGCAGTTCCACACCGAATCCCTGATCAGCGTGATCATGCCGCTGGGCAACCGCATCCTGGCGCAGAGTGCGGAGATGGGCGCGCTGCCCAGCCTCTACGCGGCCACCGCCGACGGCGTGGAGCCCGGCGGCTTCTACGGCCCCGACCGCCTGGGCGGACTGCGTGGCCACCCGGCCCTCAGCAGTTCCTCGGCCGCCTCCAAGGACGAGGTCAGCTCGCGCCGCCTGTGGGACCTGTCCGAACAGCTGACGAAGGTCACCTACCACTTCGGCTGACTTGTGAGGCAGGTCACTTTCCGGGCTGTCACACTGTGCTGAGCCGCGACGTCTTCTTGGTGTAGTGCCGCCGATGCGGCGGAAACAGCGAGAGTGAGGACGCAGTCATGGAAGCTCGCCTGAACGCATTCGAAATCGATGTCGTCTCGAAGGTCATCAAGCGGCTGGGCGCCGTCGGGCAGGTGCTCGACCAGTCCACGCTGCCCAAGCGCACCCAGGAATTGGTGAAGTTGCGGGCCAGCCAGATCAACGGTTGTGGGTTCTGCACCGATATGCACGCCAAGGACGCGGTGGCGGACGGGGAGGACTGGGTGCGGCTCAACCTGGTCGCGGCGTGGCGGGAGGCCACCGTATTCACCGAGCCCGAGCGGGCCGCGCTCGCGCTTGCCGAGGAGGGCACCCGGATCGCCGACGAGCAGACCGGCGTCAGTGACGAGGTCTGGGAGCAGGTGCGCAAGCACTACGACGACGAGCAGATCGGTGCGTTGATCTCGGTCATCGCGGTGATCAACGCCTACAACCGGTTCAACGTCATCGCGCAGACCCCCGCGGGCGGGTACGAGCCGGGCATGTTCGGCTGAGATTCGCCTCCCCCGCCCGGCGATGTCAACGTGTCGTCAGGTGCGGGGGACGATCGGGGGACACGACCGCCTCGTCCACGACGTCCCGCTGTGCGCCGGCGATGCCGTCGGCTCGATGAGCAGCCTCGCCGAGCACGGCGCGGAAGCCACCGGCGAGACACTCCCGCAGGACATCCGGGTCGGGCACAGCGGCGGTGTCGGCGTTGATCCCCACGCAGCAGGTCCCCGCATGGGAGATCAGGATCACGTTGAATGCCGTGCCGATCGTGGGGCCGAATGCGTACATCCGCTCGATTTCCGCACCGGCGATGTACATCGGCACGGGGGAGCCCGGGACGTTCGACGCGACGAAGTCCACATGCTTCAACATGGCGCCGACCATGCCGACGGGTAACCGATTCAGGGCGGCCGCCGCGGCTGCCGAATACGGCATAGCCGGTTCGCGACGGCACTTCACCACCACTGTGTGCAAGGCGCGCATCAGATCCGCGGGGTTCGAGGTGTCGGCGGGGAGGGCGAGCCTGGCCAACGTGAGTCGATTACCGCCGACCGGGTCGCCGGCCTTGCGCAGACTGATCGGCATTGTCACGCGAAGCCGCTCGATATCCGCGCCGTGACGTGCGTGGTAGGCGCGCGAACCCAGCACGATCGCGGCCAGGAAGGCGTCGTTGATCGTGCAGCCCGTGCCGTGCGCCGCCTCGCGCAATTGCGCGACCGGCACATCGAGCGTCGCGAACCGCCGTCCGAGACCACGCTTCGTCATCACCGGGGACCAGGTATCGGTCACGGGCCACACCAGATGTGCGAAAGATACGGCCATGGCCGCGCTGTCCCGGATGGTTCGCAACGGATCGCGCACCGCTCGCCGGGCCAGGGGCAGCAGGCGCGCCAGACCGCCGCGCGCCAGCGCCGAACCGACGGCCCGGTTCCAGGCCAGGATGTCGGCTAACTCGCCGGGTCGCGCGCGGGGCCGCTCGGGCGCCGGGCCGCGATCACTGGCGGACCGGGTGAAATCGACGATCTCGTTCGCCAGCTGGATGCCGCCCAGACCGTCGCTGAGCGAATGATGAAACTTGAGAACCAGCGCTGCCTTACCGCCGGTCAGGCCGGTCAGCAGGGTCAGCTGCCACAGCGGCCGCACCGGATCGAAGGCGGTCATCGCCTCGTAGCGCGCGAACTCCAGTACCGACGAAACCTCCGTCGACGCGGGCAGCGCGATGTGCCGCACATGCCAGGACAGGTCGAAATCGGTGTCGGGTGTCCACCGCGGCGGAGCCAAGCCGATCGGCAACGCGACCAGTCTGTCCCGGAATTTCGGTGCCACTCGCGATGCGCGATCCACCGTCCGCAGCAACCGACTCACCTCCGGGGCGGCGTCCAGGATCAGGATCGACACGACCGTCGAGCGCAGGATCGCATCACGCTCCATGGTCCAGGAGAACAGGTCCGACTGGCTCAAATGGTATTCGCGTGGGTCGGTCATCGGCTTGCCTTCGAATGCCTGACGCCGGATGCGCACCGTCGACCGGGGGCCCTGCGTCAGATCTCTCTACCGCTGAGAAAGCGAGCCTATCCGGCCCAGCTGGTACGCCGGTAGAGACCGAACGCCTACCCGGCCACGCCCTAAGGCCCTAATAGCCCTACCGTCCGTGCAATTGCGCTGTGCTACAGTCGCCGACGTGCAGCGCGTGTATTTCTGGTTTATCTCCCCGGCCCCGGGTGGGCCGGTCGGTGAACCGCGCTGACCTAATCCACCCCGAGCCGGACTGCCGGCTCGACGGGTACTTCCTCTCGGTGGGCCGGACCGGAGATCAGGATCCACACGATGACAACCGCAGCCGATGCCGCCGCGAACCCCCTCGCCGATCTGGACGACCGTCGCACCCTGAGCGTGAGCCCGCTGCTCTCGCCCGCCGACGTGCGACGTGCGCACCCCATCGATAACGCCCTCGCCGATGTCGTCCGGGCCGGCCGCAAGGCCACCGTCGACGTGCTGAACGGCACCGACGAACGCCTGATGGTCGTCGTCGGGCCGTGTTCGGTGCACGATCCCGCGGCGGCGATGGACTACGCGCGGCGGCTGGCCGCCAAGGCCGCCGAACTGTCCGACCGGCTGCACGTGGTGATGCGGGTGTACTTCGAGAAGCCGCGCACCACGCTCGGCTGGAAGGGCCTGATCAACGATCCGCATCTTGACGGATCGTTCGACGTCAACACCGGTCTGGGGCTGGGACGCCGGCTGCTGGTCGACATCACCGCGCTCGGTCTGCCGGTCGCCTGTGAATTCCTCGATCCGATCACCCCGCAGTACATCGCCGATCTGGTCTCCTACGGCGCGATCGGCGCGCGCACCGCGGCCAGCCAGGTGCATCGGCAGCTGTCGAGTGCGCTGTCCATGCCGGTCGGCATCAAGAACGGCACCGACGGTGATGTGCAGGTCGCCGTGGACGGTGTGCGTGCGGCCGGGGCCAGCCACGTTTTCCCGGGGACCGATCTGGACGGTCGTTCCGCGCTGATCCGCACGTCCGGAAATCCGGACTGCCACGTCATCCTGCGCGGCGGCAGCAACGGCACCAACTACGACGCCGCCTCCGTCGCCGAGGCATGCCTGCGGTTGGAGAAGGCGCAGCTGCCCCAGCGAGTCGTGGTCGACGCCAGCCACGGCAACAGCAACAAGGACCACAACCGTCAGGTCGACGTCGTCACCGATATCGCCGAACGTCTCGCCGCGGGCGACCGCCGCGTCGTCGGGCTGATGATGGAGAGCTTCCTGGTCGCGGGCCGCCAGGACCTGACCCTCGGCCGCGCCGCCGACCTCACCTACGGCCAGTCCATCACCGACGCCTGCCTCGACTGGAACATCACCGCAGCCCAATTGGACCGCCTCGCGGCTGCCGTCACCCCTCGGTGAGTTCTGGCGCAGTCCGATCCGCACCCACCGACCTTTCCGATGTCCTGACAGGCAACAGGGAGACGAGTGGGTTCGGACCGGACCGCGACAGTGCCTCGGTGGGGTGCAGATTGTCGTCGCGGTGAGCGTGGGGGTACGCCGAGGTCACGGGGAGGCGGGGTGAGCGTGCAGGCGGCGGATGCCCTCTGTGATGGTTTCCTCCTTCTTGCAGAAGGTGAAGCGCACCAGGCGATTCCAGGATTCGGCGTCGTCGGCGAAGACCGACAGGGGCACGGCGGCCACGCCGAGGCGCTCGGGCAGTTCGCGGCAGAAGGTCATCGCGTCGTCGGCGGTGAGAGGGGTGATGTCGGCGCAGACGAAATAGGTTCCGTCGCTGCGTTTGACGCCGAATCCGGCCTCGGCGAGGGCCTTGGACAGGCGGACGCGCTTGTCCGACAACGTATCCCGCAACGTCGCCACCCAGGGCAGTTCGTGTTCGAGGGCGTACGCGACCGCGGGCTGGAACGGGCCGCCGCCGACGAAGGTGAGGAACTGTTTGGCCGCCAGGACGCCGTCCAGCAGCGGCGCGGGTGCGCAGGCCCAGCCGATCTTCCAGCCGGTGACGCTGAAAGTCTTTGCGGCACTGGATATCACGACGGTTCGCTCGAACATTCCGGGCAGGGTGGAGATGCTGATGTGCTCGTGCCCGTCGAAGGTGAGGTGTTCGTACACCTCGTCGGTCACCACGATGAGGTCGTGTTCGCGGGCCAGCTCGGCGATGGCCAGCAGATCCGCGCGGCCCAGCACCGTCCCGGTCGGGTTGTGTGGCGAATTCAACAGCAGCAGACGGGTTTTCGCGGTGATCGCGGCACGCAGGCTGTCCAGGTCCAGGGCGAAACCGTCGCCGTCGGGCACCAGCCGGGCGGTGCGCCGGGTGGCGCCGGCCAATGCGACCGCCGCGGCGTAGGAGTCGTAGTACGGCTCGATCAGCACCACTTCCATGCCGGGCTCGACCAGACCGAGCACCGCGGCGCTGATCGCCTCGGTGGCCCCGACCGTGACCAGGATCTCGCTGTCCGGGTCGTACCGGGTGCCGTACCGCTCGCCGCGATCCCGTGCGATCGCCTGCCGCAGGGCCGGCACCCCGCGACCGGGCGGGTACTGGTTGAACCCGTCGGCGATGGCGCGCTCGGCCGCCTCGAGCATGGCTGCCGGACCGTTCGAGTCCGGGAATCCCTGCCCGAGATTGACCGCGCCGTGACGCACGGCGAGTTCGGTCATCTCGGCGAAGATCGTCGAGGCGAACGGGCGCAGGCGGGTGACCGTGGGCGGGTTCTGCATGCTCACAACGTAGCGCGCGGGATCCGGGGCGATGCCGGGCGCCGCGGCCACGGCTCGTATATCGAGCCCGGCGGATGGGAAGATCACCCGAGGGTGCGGCGTTGCAGCAGGGGATGGGCACCCGGTCGGGCGGTGCAGTTCGCGCGAACGCGTCGTATCAACCTTCTGAGCGGGTACATTGCGTGCTCACCCCCGGTGGCGGCGGTCGTGTCGGTCCCATCGGCAACAATGGACCCCGGCCCGCGAACCGCAGGAGGCGCCGTGACAGATGGACCACTCATCGTTCAGAGCGACAAGACCCTCTTGCTCGAAGTCGAGCACGAGCAGGCCGATGCCGCGCGTCAGGCGATCGCGCCGTTCGCCGAACTCGAGCGCGCGCCCGAACATGTGCACACCTATCGGGTGACCCCGCTCGCGCTGTGGAATGCGCGCGCGGCCGGGCACGATGCCGAGCAGGTCGTCGACGCGCTGGTGAAGTACTCCCGATACGCGGTGCCGCAGCCGCTGCTGGTCGATGTCGTGGACACCATGGCCCGGTACGGGCGGCTGCAACTGATGAAACATCCCGCGCACGGGCTGGTGCTGATCAGCCTCGATCGCGCGGTGCTGGAAGAGATCCTGCGGCACAAGAAGATCCAGCCCATGCTCGGCGCGCGCATCGATGACGACACGGTCGTGGTGCACCCGTCCGAACGCGGCCGGATCAAGCAGATGCTGCTCAAGGTGGGCTGGCCCGCCGAGGATCTGGCCGGATACGTCGACGGCGAGGCGCACGCGATCGACCTGGACTTCGGCACCCACGCATGGCACCTGCGCGACTATCAGGAACTGGCCGCGGATTCGTTCTGGGCGGGCGGTTCGGGTGTGGTGGTGTTGCCCTGCGGCGCGGGTAAGACCATGGTCGGCGCGGCCGCGATGGCCAAGGCCCAGGCCACCACGCTGATCCTGGTGACCAATACGGTCGCGGGCCGGCAGTGGCGGCGCGAGCTGCTGGCGCGCACCTCGCTCACCGAGGACGAGATCGGTGAATACTCCGGCGAGCGCAAGGAGATCCGCCCGGTCACCATCGCGACATACCAGGTCATCACCCGTAAGACCAAGGGCGAGTACCGGCATCTGGAACTGTTCGACAGCCGCGACTGGGGACTGGTCATCTACGACGAGGTGCATCTGCTGCCCGCCCCGGTCTTCCGGATGACGGCCGATCTGCAATCGCGCCGCCGCCTCGGTCTCACCGCGACCCTGGTCCGCGAGGACGGCCGCGAGGGCGATGTGTTCTCGCTGATCGGCCCCAAGCGGTACGACGCGCCCTGGAAGGATATCGAGGCGCAGGGCTGGATCGCCCCGGCCGACTGCATCGAGGTGCGGGTGACGCTCACCGACGCCGAACGCATGGCCTACGCGACCGCCGAACCCGAGGAACGCTACAAGCTGTGCTCCACCGCGCGCACCAAACTTCCCGTGGTGGAGTCGATCCTCGCGCGGCACAAGGACGCTCCGAGCCTGGTCATCGGCGCCTATCTGGATCAGCTGGACGAACTGGGCGAACATCTGAACGCCCCGGTGATCCAGGGCTCGACCCGCACCAGGGAGCGCGAGGCGCTGTTCGACGCGTTCCGCAACGGCGAAATTCCGGTGCTGGTGGTGAGCAAGGTGGCCAACTTCTCCATCGATCTTCCCGAAGCGTCTGTGGCAGTACAGGTTTCGGGCACCTTCGGCTCCCGCCAGGAGGAGGCTCAGCGGCTCGGCCGATTGCTGCGCCCGAAACACGATGGCGGGCAGGCGCACTTCTATTCTGTGGTGTCCCGCGACACGCTGGATGCAGAATATGCTGCGCACAGGCAGCGTTTCCTGGCCGAACAGGGGTATGCCTACCGGATCACCGACGCCGACGACCTGTTGGGCCCCGCGATCGGCTAGGCCAGTCGATCAACCGGACGGAGGAACCTGGTAATGGCTGAACCCGTGCGAGGTTTGCAGTTCGTGGTTGATCGCGAACATGCGCGCGCGGTGAATGAGGTCGTCGCGGATACTCGCAGGCTTCGATTCCTGGCGTTCACCGCGACCGTCGTGCTCGGGCTCGGCACCGCCGGGCTGATCTGGTTGAACCATCCGTATTCGTTCCTGCTGGCCGTCGCCTTCGCACTGGGCACCGTTACCTCGTTGTTCGTGGCGCTGTGGTCCCCGCATCGCGCCCGGATCGAAAAGCTGTATGCCGAGGGCGAACTCGTCCCGGCGATCGTCTCGGATCGGCAGCCGCGCGGTGCGCTGCTGCTGGCCCTGGTCAACGTGGCCAAATCCGATGCCGCGCCGCGCTATGCGCTGATCACCCGCACCGTGCGATCGCTACCCGGACATCGCTCCTGGCCCGGTGAGCGGATCCCCTCGGTGACCGTGCGGGCCGATCGCGCACCGCTGTCCGTCGGCGGGCTGCGGCAGTCGATCGGCGCGATGCCGATCGCCTGGGGCACCCGCGATCCGGAGGTCATCGAGCGTGCCCGCGAAGCCATTTCCGAGGCCGAGTGGAAACTGCTGGCCGACAACCGATCCCTGGCCGAGAAGGTGCGCACCGCCGATTTCGGCCGCCTCCTGCTCGATCCGCACCAGCTGCCCGAGGAACTGCGCGGATAGCCAAAAGCCCTTGCGCGCCTTCGTATGATCGAAAGATGGTGCCCGCCGCAAATCTGCTCGCATTCATCGTGGCCGGAACGATCATCATCGTGATTCCCGGACCGGGCGTCCTGTTCACCATCGGTCGCGCGCTGACCGACGGCAAACGGGCAGCGCTGGTTTCGGTGCTGGGGCATGCCCTCGGCGTGCAGGCCATGCTGGCGCTGGTCGCGGCCGGGCTCGGCACGCTGGTCGCGGCCTCGGCGATCGCGTTGACGATCGTCAAGATCGGCGGCGGGCTGTATCTGATCTACATCGGCGCGCAGGCGATCCGGCAGCGGCGTTCGCTGCGGACGGCGCTGGCCGCCTCGACCTCCGCGCAACCGGCGGCGCATCGGCGGGTGTTCCGGCAGGGATTCATCGTCGGGGTGACCAATCCGAAGGCGATCATCTTCTTCTCCGCGATGCTGCCGCAGTTCGTGGATCGCGCGCACGGCTCGGTGCCGTTGCAGATGCTGATTCTGGGCTGGATATTCCTGTTCATCGCGTTGGTTTCGGACAGTGCCTGGGCGTTGCTGGCCGGTACCGCCCGCGACTGGTTCGCGCGGTCGCCGCGGCGTCTGGAGGCCGTCGGCGGGGCCGGGGGTGTGATGATCATGGGTCTGGGGGCGAGTGTGGCGGTCTCGGGCACGGGCGGCTGATCGCGGACGATCGGCCTGGTGCGCCGCTCCGGCCTGGGCTTTCGCGTGGGTTAGCATCGACCGTCGCCGGAACCCGTGTGCCGAGAAGGGGTGGAGAGTCCGCATGACATCGTGCAAATGGCTGTGCGCAGTCCTGGCCGGTGCGCTGCTGGCGGTCGGGGCGTCGCTGCCCGCGCAGGCGCAGCCGCCTGCCGATCCGTTGGTCGGCGCGCCGGGTCTCGGCGATCCCTACTATCCCGACGACGGAAACGGCGGCTATCACGTCGGCCATTACGCCGTCGCCATCGATTACGATCCGCCGACACACAAGCTGACCGGGAACGCACGGCTGGACGCGGTCTCTACCCAGCCGCTGCGGATGTTCGACCTGGACTTCAACGGCCCTGCCGTGCAACAGGTTTCGGTGAACAACCTGCCCGCCGGATTCGCGCGCATCGGCGACCACAAGCTGAACATCACACCGGCCCTGCCGATTCTGCCCGGACTTCCGTTCACGGTGACCGTCCGCTACTCCGGTATCGAGGCGAACAGTTCCGACCACGGCTGGACCATCTCACCCAGCGGCGGGGCGTTCGCCGCGGGTGAGCCGCATTCGGCGGCGACCTGGTATCCGCTCAACGACACTCCGCTGGACAAGGCCACCTTCGACCTGACCGTGACGGTCCCGCAGGAGTGGCAGGTCATCTCGAACGGGCTGCGCGTGCGCGACGAGGTGCACGGACCGCAGCGGACCGTGCAGTGGGCGACGCAGCATCCGGTGCTCGGGTATCTGACCACCGTCGCGATCGATCACCTGGATTTCCTGAATCAGCGTCGCGCGAACGGGATGCCGCTGATCAGCGCCTTCGCCGCGCGAGCGGTGGCGCGCAAGGACATCGAGCGGCGGCTGCCGGAGGTGCTGGATTTCCTCGAATCCCTGTACGGCCCATACCCGTTCGAGAGTGGCGGCGGCATCTACGTCGACACCGATCTGCCGTTCTCATTGGAGACCCAGACCCGGCCGATCTACGCCCCCTGGGCGACTCTGCACACGGTCGTCCATGAGAACACGCACCAGTGGTGGGGCGATTCGATGTCGGTGAAGAACTGGTCCGACGTCTGCCTGAACGAATGTTTCGCCAGCTACACCGCGGACTACCTGTGGCCGGAACGCAAGGAGGGCAAGGACGTCGACGCGCAGTACCGCAGCACGCTCACCCGGGAGCGCAACCGGCCCGAATACTGGCAGACGCGGCTGCAGAATCCCGGCGCCGGAAAGGAATTCACCTCGGTCTACTCCCGCGGCCCGCTTTTCCTGCACGCGTTGCGGCGTCTGATCGGCGACGGGGTCTTCTTCCCGTCGGTCGCCCAATTCGTGCGATCACACGCCTACGGTAACGCCTCGATGCCCGAGTTTCGCCAATACATGCAGTCCCGGACCCCGGTCGACCTGTCCGGCTTCTTCGCCGACTGGCTCGACGGCGCCACCCGCCCCGCCGACCGGTACCTCTATCCCGGGTCCCTGCACACCTGATCCGTTCGCTGACGCGGAGTCCGAACCCCCGGCACGTGGAATCGGCTGTCTGCCCGGCTGCTTCGGGCATCGAGGTCCTTGCGTCATCGCTCTCGGGGTAACGTGCGCGGCGCGCCGGGCGACAGTGACGGCACGTGTGTATCGCCCGAACGGTCTGTTGTGAGACGTGACGGTACGACACCGCTGACAATTGTGCTTACAATCTGTGCCGCAGGAATTTTCGAGGAAGGCCGGACAAATGAATATCTACGGACTCATGCTGCTGAGCAGCACTCTGGGCCGCTCCCTCGGATACCTCATGCTCGGCATAGAGGGTCTGTCGCATCAGTACCCGACGGATTATTGATCCACCAGCGCCACGGACGCGATCCGGTGCAGCGTGAAATTGCGTACCGCACCGGTTACCGGGTCCAGGGCATTCAATTGGCCGCCGGAGACCTGAAGCGGTTCGACGATGCGCTGGGTGGCAACCCCCTGGGCGTCGACATATCCGATGTGCACCGGGCGGCGCACCCGCACGGCCAGCTGTAGCAGGGCCATGGTGGCCGCGGTACTGGTGCGGGAACCGTCGGCGCGGACCGCCTGACCCGATTTCGCCTGTGCCGCACGCTCTCCGGCGCGTAGTTCGGCCACCAGCTGTCCGAGCTGTTCGCTACTGGGCAGGGTGGGCCGCCAGGCGTTGCGGGTATTCGGGCGGGCGGGAATCCGCGCACCGTGCGGACGCAGATCGACTATCGCGCCCGAGGAATCCTCACCCGCCGGACTGAATCCCGCTGCCCGCAGTTCGTCGAGCACCTCGGCGAGCGTGGCCTGCGAGATCGCCACCGTCGGCGCGACCGCCCGCAGCGCCAGTTGCTCGGCGACCGGTGCGGCCAGCACCTCGGCCAGCAGCGTGGGATCCTCACTGCGGACGAACGATTGCGCGATACCGGCCCGCAACCGGCCGTGCCGGCGGGCGACGTCATCGATCAGATAGGTCAGTGACTGCGGGACCGGGGTGCGCGAACGCGCGGTGAACAGCTGATGCAACTCGGCCGCGGTCATCCCGGCGTCCAGGGCGCGCCGCACCGATGTCTCGCCGATCCGGTAAACGGTTGCCGCACCGGCCGATTCGATATCGGCGACCAGTGCGATCCGGCCCTGCAGATCCGGGACCAGCGGTCCGGGCGCGATCACCGTCAGATCCGCCTGCACCAGCACGTGATCGACCGGATCCGGTAGCGCGGAATCCATTTCGGCCTCGGCATTGCGCAGCGCCTCCTCGGGAACGGCCGGATCGCCGGAGGTGGCCGGGCCGTGCAGCAACGCGCGTCCCGCGGAGGTCAGCGCACCACGCCCGGTCAGGCCCAGCGTCGCGGCCTCGGCGAGGGTGCGCTCGACCGCCTCGGTGTGAAAGTGCCTGCGCAGGCGGGGTTGCCGCCAGGCCAGCACCCGGGCCAGATCGGCGGCGGACACCGCGGAACCGGGCGCGGATTCGGCCAGCAGGCTCAGAATCGCCCGGCGATCCCGGATCGCGTGCATATTGCGCAGTTCCATCGACAATGCCGCGAGCGGTTTGTCATTGGCGTCGCGCAGACCGATCATCCAGGGAAAGCGATCCAATTCCAGCCAGGCGTGCGCGAGCGTCACCCAGCGGCGGGCCGGGGAATGTTCGCGCCAGCCATCGGCGGTGGTCGTGGGCGCCCAGCAGTCGTCGAGCGAGTCGTCCGGCGGCGGTGGTTCGGGAATTCCCTTGTCCAGCAGGCGCGCTGCCGCGAGCACCTCGGCGAGCAGGCCGACGCGGGTCTCCTCCACGCCGGTCTGTTTGGCGATGCGGCGCAACTCCCGCACCCCCAGTCCGCCGGAGCGCAGCGCGGGCGCGGGCGCGGTGCCCAGCACCTCGAGCATGTCCCCGCAGTGCCGCAGCAGCTCACCTACCTCGCCCGCCGCCGCGGCGTTGACATCGGCCGCGGTGTGTTTGACCGGGGTGGGACGCGGCGGCACGAGCGCATGCGGATCGGTCACCGGCTCGCGGCGCAGCACCTGCCCGACCGCGGGCGGGAGTTCGACGGTCTCCGCGTCGACCCAGTTCAGCAGGCGATGTGCGAGCAGACGCTGAATCGGGCGGTCCGGTGCGGTGCCGGGGGCCGCGTCGCGGGTGCGTCCGCGCGGACCGGTGGCGGCGAGTTTGTCCAGCAGGGCGCGTTCGGGGGGACCGATCTCGGTCAGCGCCTCGACGATCTCCGATTCGGTCAGCGCGTCGGGGAGTTCGGTGGTGCTGCCCAGCTGCCAGGGCAGCGCATCCTTCGCGGCCGCGACCACATGCAATTCCTTGGTGCCCCAGACCAGGGCGCGGGCGGTGAGGCGGGCCACGGCTGCGTCGACGGTCTTGGCGGGCACGCGATCTCCGAGAAGTTTGTGCAACTGCTTGCGCGGCAGCGGGGCGGCCGTGCGGCTCGGAAAGGCCGCACCGTGCACGGCCAGCGTCTCGATGATCGCGAAATCGAGCGTGTCGAGGTCGTCGCAGGCCCGCAGGACCGATGCACGCTGTTCGGCCCGCGCGGCCAGGACGGTCATCGACGCGGGCAGCGGTACGGCCAGGTCCGGGCGCAGTTCCAGCAGGGTGACCAGATCGTCGTCACCGCGGGCGGACAACCAGTCGGCCAGCGGCGCGGCACCGGCAGAGCCTCGGGTGGCGGGAGCGGCTCCCGTGGGACGGTCGTCCCCGGTCCGGGGCGTGCGGTCGGTCGTGGTCATCCTGTCCAGCGTACGGCGACGCGCCGGTGGGCGCTGGGGGGAGCCGTCCTGGTCGCCGAGTGCCCATGCGAGCGTGTACTGATCGGGGCGGTCGTGCCAGAATGATGCCGTGGTGAACAAATCGAAGAAACCCTACGTCGACAACGGCTGGCCCCAGCTTGCCAACGGTGACCACGCGGTCACCGAACTTTCGTCGACCCGTTCCGGTGGCCTTTCGCCGTTCGGTGAGGACATCGAGTTTCCGGTGCCGGCGGAAGAGATTCCCTATGTGCACCCGCACACGGTGATCAACCGCTGACCACGTAGCAGAGAAGGCCCCACATCCTCTCGGATGTGGGGCCTTCTCTTATTTCCCGATAAGAAAGCTGAAACGTGCCTCAGGCAGACCGAATCAGTTGGGCAGGAAGCTCTTGTTCGCCTCGAAGAAGTTGACCACGCTGGGATCGAGCTTGACGCCGCTGGCCTTGGCTGCCTTGTAAGCATCCATGGCCTGCTGCGGCAGCTGAATGCCGTGCTGCTGGGCGATCGTGATGCCCTTGTCGACAGTCTGGAAGACCTGCTGGGAGCCGTCCGGCGCGGCCTGCTGCTGCTGCACGGGGGCCTGCGAGTGAGTCGCGAGTTCCGGCTGAGCCTGCATGCGCGGAGTCGCCTGCTCGTTGGCGCTGGTAGCGGGAGCGGTGCGCTGCGTCGCGCCGCTGTGCAGACCGAGGTGCGACGAGCAGGAGGGCCAAGCGCCCCAGCCCTGGGTCGCGAGAACCTTCTCGGCGACCGCGATCTGCTGGTCCTTGCTGGCGTGCTCGGGGCTGGAGGCGTACTGCGTGCCGCCGTAGGAGGCCCAGGTGCTGGGCGTGAACTGCAGACCGCCGTGGAATCCGTTGCCGGTGTTGATGCCCCAGTTACCGCCGGACTCACACTGCGCGAGCTTGTCCCAGTCGGCGTCGGGAGCCGCGGCGGCGTGACCGGCGAGGGCAACGCCCGCACCACCCATCATCGCGCTCGTGACGGCGACCTTGGCGACGGTACGGCCGGTGTTGGTCGGCTTGCGATGGCGTCCACTCATATCGGGTGTCTTCCTCTCGTACGCGCCTGCGAGGTGAGCTGTCGGGTTCGGACTGAGAGGCCGTCCGGCCCTGGCACACCGGGTGGTGCACCGGGGCTTCACCCCAAGGAATCGGTCGTTGCCGGCCGGTTCCGCTTCCCTGCCTGTAAGGGAACGTGGGTTCCCCGCCCTCGCCCCTGTCTCCTTGGGGTCCGGTACCCGCGGGGCGAGGTTCGGTGCGGCGGGCCGGTGGTGTCGGGACTGCTCCCGACTGCGTTAGACGGTACGACGATCGCCGCGAAAAATCACTATTTGGTAACCGGCGTGTGCGGGCGGGTCGCGCTCGCGCCCAACGACTTCCGCGCGGCTTCTGTGCAGGTAAGTGGGTTGTCACGTATGCAAGTACGGTCCGTGACCACCCTGTGACCTCATCGTGATGTGACGAAGATCACATGTGTAGACCGATAGTGAACAGGGCATACCTGGTGTCGGCTGAACGGATTCGTCGAGCGGCCTCAGCGTGCCCGGCGGCCGGACCACAGCGCGAACGCGATCGCCAGCAGAAGTCCGCCCGGAGTCGCCACCATCGCGACAAGATACAGCCACAATCCCGGATGAGCGTCGGAGACCGCCGGAGTCAGGAATATAGCGATGATCGCCACCACTCCGATCGCGAACAGGCCCACGGCGACGGGCAGCAGCCGATCCGCGGCGCGGCGCGGCGGACGGTCAGAAGATGAATCCGGCATTGCTGCACCGTAAAACTGATGTGCTTCGGGAATGGTCACCGGGGTAGACTCGACGACATTCGCGTCCTGCATAGCTGTGTGGGGCGCGTTCTTTTCGCGAATGCAAGGGCGCCGGATGCATCTTCGGCGCCGATGACCGTGTCCGGGCCGTCCGGGCATTCGAAGACGAACGGGTGAGCGCAGTGCCGACCGGCAAGGTGAAGTGGTACGACGTCGAAAAGGGCTTTGGCTTCCTTTCCCAGGATGAGGGGGAGGACGTCTATGTTCGGTCGTCTGCGTTGCCCAAGGGTGTCGAGGGGTTGAAGCCCGGGCAACGGGTTGAGTTCGGGATGGCCGCCGGGCGCCGCGGACCGCAGGCGCTGAGCCTCAAACTGCTCGAGCCGCCGCCGTCCGTGCGCGGCGGACAAGGCCAGGGGCACAAGGAATCCGCGCCGCAGCATCCCCGCAAGGGGCCCGACGACCTGCACGGGATGATCGAGGACATGATCACCCTGCTGGAGGCGAAGGTGCAGCCGGATCTGCGCAAGGGCAAGTACCCGGACCGCAAGACCGCTCAGCGCATCGCCGAGGTCGTCCGCGGCGTCGCGCGCGAATTGGATCACTGAGCAGATCGTTTCCGTAGCCCCGGCGCACGATGTGTGCCGGGGCTACCGCGTGTCTCGGCATCGGACGCCGGTGGTGCGATCGTCCACCGCGAAACCTCGCCGCTGCGCGATGTTTTTGCGGGTGGTGTCCCGGAACGTATTCCGGCCGACGGCGATTCGCCTCAGGCGGTCTTGATCGACCAGGCCTGGTACGGGGTGAAGAACTCGTGCCCGGTCTCGTCGCGCGCGGGCAGGACCAGCTGGAGTTCGATTCCGGCGAGCCGCAGATTCGGGTCCGGACGGGACGGGACGGTCAGCGCGAGGGTGCCGGGTTCGAAGTCGCGGTACGTCTTGACGTCGCGGACCGCGGTCCGATTGTCGGGAAGGACGTACTCGCGCACCATGATCCACGGCGCGTCGGCCAGCTTCTTCGGCAGCGAGATCTGCACCGGGCCACCGGCGGGATCCAGCGGCACGGTGATATCGCTCTCCCGGCAGTTCAGGTTCAGCCGTCCGGAATCGGCGACCCCGGCCACCGTGCAGTAGCGGTAGGGGGCGACGGTGGCGGATTTGCCGTGCGCGTACACCGTCAGCACCGGATCCGGTGTGGTCGCGTTCCGTACGGCCACCGTGACGACGGCGGCTACGGCGACGATCACAACGAGCACGCCGGCCGCTGCCAGCGCGACGATCGTGCGGGTGCTGGGCTTGGTCACGGATTTCCTGTCGCTGGTCGGGATGCGGCGCCGGGCGGAGCGTCCACGTGGACCTCCTGCTTGGCGTGCTGTGGTCGGTTGCCGCCCAGACCGGGCAGCAGCGAATGCCCACGGTAGCTCACGAAGGTTTGCACCAATCCCAGTGCCAGCACCGCGGCTACCACGGCGAAGCCCTCCCACCACGTCGTGGGCAGCAGGACGCCGCCCGCGCCGCCGACCACCCAGGACAGTTGCAGCACCGTCTCCGATCGGCCGAAGCCCGACGCGATCGATTCCGGCGGCAGATCGTCCTGGATCGAGGCGTCCAGCGACACCTTCGCCAGGGCGCTGGCGCATGCGGCGACCAGGGTTGCCAGCGCCGCGCCCAGCAGATTGTCGGTCAGCGCCGCGACCACGGCGACGGCCGTGCAGGCGGCCGTGCAGAGCAGCACGATCAGGGCCGGACGTCCGAGTTTCATGCGCGCGCCGGTCGCATTGCCCGCGAAGTTCCCGATCGCCGCGGCCGCGCCGACCGCGCCCAGCATCGCGGCCTGGTGCACCGGACGGTGCTCGGTCGATTTCGCGACGAAGGCGACATAGAAGGTCAGGAATCCGGTGAGCACCCGGATGGCGCTGTTCCCCCACAGGCCGGTCACCACCGACCGGCCCAGTGGCTGACGGCGTTTGCTCGGCTTGATCGTGGAGGTCGCGTCGTCCTTGTCGAGAACCTCGCTGTCGCGGTGGTAGCCGAGCGTCGCGGGGACCTCGCCCTCGGTGACCTCGACCCAGGACGGAATGCGCAGGCTCAGATACGCTCCCGCGCCGGCGATCAGCGCGGCGAAGATCAGTGCGCCCGGCGATCCGGCGACCGCGGCGACCGCACCGGCCAGACCGCCCGCGCCCAGCGTGCCGCCGACCAGGCCGAAGACCGTGAGCCGGGAATTGGTGCGGACCAGATCGATATCCGGTGGCAGGACGCGCGGGGTCACCGCGCTCTTGAGCACCGCGAACGATTTGCTCAGAATCATCATCACCAGGGCCAGCGGATACAGCGCCCACCCGTTGAAATTGAAGATCAGCACGATCGCGACGACCGCGCGCACGGCGAACGACCCGGACAGCGCCAGTCTGCGGCCGCGTTGCAGCCGGTCCAGCATCGGCCCGATGAGCGGGGCGATCACCGCGAACGGCGCGATCGTGATCAGCAGATACAGCGCCACCTTGCTCTTGGACTCCGCGGTCTGCGCGGCGAAGAACAGGGTGTTGGCCAGGGATACGGCGATGGCCGCGTCCAGGGCGAAGTTGGCCATCGTCGCGTAAACCAGTGCGGTGAGCCCGGATTCGCCCGCGCCGTCGGCCTCGGCCGCGCGCTGGAACGTGCGCAAGCCGCGTCCGGTGAGTTCCACGCTGCGCATCGCCACGACCCGGGTGACGGTCAGCTTGCGCGGAGTCTTCGGCGGGTCGCCGGGATCGGTGCTGTCGGCGGGCGGGCCGGCTTGCGGCGGGGTGTCCCCTCGCGAGGCTTCCTCCAGCGGCCGGGTCGGCGGAGTCTCGGGTGACGTGCTGTCCCGCGACGACCGCGAGTGGCGCCAGGACAGGCGACGGGTCACGAATTCGGGCACATCCGGCTCGCCGCCGCGCCGCGGCAGGGGTGGCAGTCGATCGCGGGACGCGGTATGCGGCGGGGGGTACCGGTCGTAACCGGGATGTCGCTGGGTGAGCGGGGATTCCTCGCCGTCCCGCCGCCCCGGATCGGTACCGGAGGGGTCACGGGAGGCAGTCACAACGTAGATTCTCCCGCACTCGCGACGGATGTGCGGTCGGGGCCGGGTGTGATGCTGCCGTGTGGAAGTTCATCGAGGGATGAATCGCCCTGCGAGCAGGGCGGGCCGGTACTTGCCGCGATCAGGAGATGGTGGGAGGTCGGCGACACGTTCAGTGGGGCGCGAATCGCACCTCGAACGTGGTGGGCCAGTTCTTGCCGGTGATCAGGAAGTGATCGGTGCCGGGGAGGTCAGCGATGCCGTTGAGGACGTCCGTTCCGGCTCGTTGGGTGGGGGTGAGCAGGTTCGATGCGTCGATGTCGCCGAGGACCCGGCCGGAGGCGGGATCGATGTGCAGGATGTGGTCGGTCGGCCAGTCGTTGGCGTAGACGGTGCCGTCGGGGGCGCAGTCGAGTTCGTTGAGGCGGGCGCCGGTGTGGCTGCTCAGCCGGATCGAGCCGGTCGGGGCGAAGCTGACCGGGTCGCGGAAGGTGAGTGTGCTGGTGCCGTTGCTCATGACCAGGCTTTTCCCGCGGGTGCACAGTCCCCAGCCCTCGCCGTCGAAGTGCACCCGCCGGCGTTCGGCGAGGGTGACCGGGTCGCGGTCGAAGGCGATGCCGTTCCGCCAGGTCAGCTGCCACAGCGTGTCGCCCGCGCGGGTGACGCCCTCGCCGAAGTATCGCGGGTCCAGGTCGATGCGGGCCAGTTGTGCGCCGGTGATGAGATTCGTCGCGCGCAGACCGGACTTGCCGTCGAGGCCGGTGCTCTCGTAGAGGACGTCGCCGTCGATCTCGAGGCCCTCGGTGAACGCGGTGTGGTCGTGCGGGCGGGTTGCCAGCACCTTCACCCCCAGGTCCGGGGTGCCGGCGAGCACGTCACATCCGGTCGTCGCGAGCAGCGCCACTGCCAGCGCGATCAGCCCTGTTGCGGCCAACGCACGGGGTTTGCGTTCCATACGGCAAAATGTAGGGCGTGAGCGCAGTTTCTGTTTCGGAGCCCGGTGTGCGACCGATCCTGGCGGAGGCGGTCGACGTGGCTCGCCGTGCGCTCCTGGAGCTGCAGCCCGAAGGCGTGGGCGAGCATCTGGGTGTGACCGCCGAGGACGAGTACGCGGCCACCCATCATTTCGCGACGACCCTGCCCGGTTATCGCGGCTGGCAGTGGGCGGTCGTGGTGGCCGCACCGCCGGAGGCCGACCGGGCCACGGTCAGCGAGTCGGCGCTGCTGCCCGGCCCCGACGCCCTGGTCGCCCCCAACTTCGTGCCGTGGGATCAGCGGGTGCGCCCCGGTGATCTCGCGCCCGGCGATCTGCTGGCCCCCCTGCCGGACGATCCGCGTCTGGTGCCCGGCTATCTCGTGACCGGCGACCCGGTCGTCGACGACGTCTGCGAGGAACTCGGCCAGGGCCGTCCGCAGGTGTTGAGCCGTGAGGGCCGCGAGGAGGCCGCCGAACGCTGGTTCACCGAATACGGCCCCGACACCGACATGGCCCGGGCCGCCCCGTCGACCTGTCGCCTCTGCGGTTTCTACGTCCCGCTGGCCGGCGCCCTGCGCGCCTCCTATGGCGTATGCGCCAATGCGCTCGGCGCCGACGGCCACGTCGTCCACGCCGAATACGGCTGCGGAGCCCACTCCGACACCGAACTCCCCACCGGCAGCGGCTCCCCCCTCTACGAGGCATACGACGACGCCGCCGTCGAACTCGTCTCCCCCGAGGACCTGCGCAAGCCGTCGCCCGCCGCACCGGGCGATGCGGCCGAGCAGGACGCACCCGCGGACGCCGTCGCCGAAACAGGCGACCTCGCACCGACGAATGAGTCCGCGCAGGAGAGCGCTTCCACGCACGCGGTCGTATCGAGTAGTGCGCCCGCCCCGGCCGATGCCGTTGCGCGAGACGGCGGCGATGCGGTTGCGCACGAGAGTGCCGCTGCGTCAGCGGGAGTCGTCGCGCAGGAGAGCGCGGTCGCGTCGGCCGATGCGGTTGTGCAAGAGGACGCCCCGGCCGATGCGGCTGCAAAGGGTGATGCTTCCGCATCGGCGGAAGCCGTTGCGCCGGGCAGCGCGGTCGAGTCGACGGAAGCCGTCGGGCTGGGCAGCGTGGTCGAGTCGGCGGATGCTGCTGTGCATGAGGACGCGCTGGCGGATGCGGCTGTGCAGGGTGATGCTTCCGCATCGGCGGGTGCCGTTGCGCATGAGGATGCCCCGGCGGATGCGGCTGTGCAGGGTGATGCTCCTGTGTCGGCGGATGCCGTCGGGCCGGGCAGCGTGGTCGAGTCGGCGGATGCGGTTGTGCATGAGGATGCGTCGGCGGATGCGGCTGTGCAGGGTGATGCTTCCGCATCGGCGGATGCTGTCGGGCCGGGCAGCGTGGTCGAGTCGGCGGATGCTGTTGCGCATGAGGATGCCCCGGCCGATGCGGCTGGACAGGGTGACGCTTTTGCATCGGCGGACGCCGTCGGGCAAGAGAGTTCGGTAACAGCGTCGGATGCCGTCGCGCGGGAGAGCGCGGTCGGGTCGGCGGATGCGGTTGCGCAGCAGGATGCTCCCGGAGCAGCGGGTGTTGCTGCGTCGGAGGCCTCGGGTACGTCGTCGGCTGTTGTCGGGCCGGAGACCGAAGTCGCGTCAGCCGATGTCGCGGCGGATGTCGATGTGCGACAGGACGTTTCCGCGCCGACGGATGTGCGGGGCGAGGTTTCCGGGTCGGCGGCAGTCGTCGAGGAAACGAGCTCGGTGGCGCCGTCGGATGTTGTTGCGCGGGAGGATGTCTCCGCGGCGGCGAGCGGTGATGCCGATGCCGTGACCGTCGTCTCAGGGCCGGGTGAGTCGGCGTCGGCTGCTGAAACTTCCGCCTCGGCAGCGGGCCCGTCCGAGTATTCGGCAACCGTTGACGCCGAATCGGATATCGGTACGCCGGGTGCGGCAGACGAACTGTCCACGGGATCCGTTGCTGGGCCGGATGAATCGGCGCAGCCTGCCGAGGCATTCGCCCCGGCAGCGGAGCCGTCTCGGCAAGAGACGGCCCCAGCCGCTGAGCGGTCCCGGGAGGAGTCGATCTCAGCCGCTGAGCCTTTCGAGGAGGAGGCGACCCCAGCCGCTGAGCCTTCGCAGGAGGAGGCGACCTCAGCGCCCGAATCGTCCGCCGAGATGGCGGGCAGAAGCGTGGAGTCTGCCGACGTGGATGCCTCGGCCCCGAGCGTTTCGACCTCGTCCGACACCGCGAACCCTGCCTCGACCGGGCAGCGGTTCGGAGAGTCGGCGCCCGACGAGCCGCCGACGGGTATCACCACGGGTTCCGCCGATGCGGTTGTCTCGGGCTATTCGGCATCGGCAGTGGCGCGGGAGTCCGTGGAATCGGCCACCGCCGCGACGGGCTCGGTGGACCCTGTTGCCGCCGAGGCGGCTTCGATCGGCGATGCCGATGCGGTCGCTGAGCATCATGCCGCCGATTCCGTGGCGGGTGTCGGCACCGAAGCCGCGGGTACCGCGAACGACGATCCCGATGACCGCCCGGCGGCCGACGACGATGCCGTCGGTGACACGGATTCGCGGTCCGCTGCCGAGGCCGAAGGGCTGGTGGATTCCGCTGCGTCCGAAGATGTTTCCGGTTCCGGGGGCACGGACAAGACGCAGTATCACGATGCCTGGGCGGTATCGGCGGTGCGTGTGCGGCACGATGCCGAGGGCGCTTCCGGGACGGCGGAGTCGAGCTGAGCGATATCGTGGGGGATCCATTCGGGTCGGCGGGCCTTCGGGCGGGGGTGCTCGATGCGTGGCGTGGGTCGCCGACCCGGCTGCGTGAGGACGCGGCCACCGAGGCCGATCTGGTGCGTGCGGGATACCGTGATCGGCTGCTGACCGAGCTGGCGCAGAACGCCGCCGATGCCGCGGCTCGGGCGGGTGTGCCGGGACGGCTGGCCGCGTGGTTCGAGGGCCGGGCTCTTCATGTTGCCAATACCGGTGTGCCGCTGGATATTTCGGGTGTGCACGCGCTGACCGCGCTGCGGGCGTCGGCGAAGCCCGCCGCGGAGTCCTCGGTCGGCCGGTTCGGTGTGGGTTTCACCGCCGTGCTCAGCGTCGGCGACGAGATCGAATTCCGTTCCCGCACCGGCGCTCTGCTGTTCTCCCGCGAACGAACGCGGGACGAGTTGCGCCGCAACGAGATTGCCCTGCCCGAGGATTCGGAGTTCGAGCCGCCCGCGCTGCGGCTGACCTGGCCGCTCGAAGTGGCCCCCGCCGACGGATTCGACAGCGAGGTCGTCGTTCACCTGCGCGCGGACGTCGATATCGCGGCTCTGTCGGCCGCCATGCGCACCGAGTCCACCGATCTGCTCCTGGAACTGCCCGCCCTGCGTTCCATCCGGATCGATGAGGACGAAATACGCAGTGAATCAATCGAACTCGGCGGCGGTCTGCGACAGCTGACACTGTCGGGCCCGGCATTCGGCGAACGGATCTGGTGGCAGTTCGAGACCGCCCGCGCCCGGTGGCTGCTGCCGATCGCCGACGGCCGCCCGGCCCCCGCCGGACACGATGTACTGCGCGCCCCCACTCGCTCGGACGAGGAACTGTCCCTCCCCGCCCTGCTCATCGCGCAGATCGCCATGCAACCCGACCGCCGCCGCCTGCTGCCCGGCGCTCGGATAACCGAATTGGCCTCCGGCTACGCCGATTTCGCCCGAGCCCTCCCGCCCCGAGACCGATTGGTCCTGGTCCCCGCCCCGGGATTCGCCCGCAGCGAGACCGACGCCCTGCTGCGCGAAGCCCTCGTCACCGAACTGCGCACCGAACCCTGGCTCCCCGTGGTACCGGCCCACCCCACCGGCACCCAACGACCTGATCCGTACCTCGCGCCCGATGACGTCACCAGGGTCGATCCAGTCGTCCCCCGGTTCGAAAGCGACTCCGTCACCGCCGCGCACGACCCGGCCGAACCCGAATCCACGACCGACGCCGTGGATTCGAATGCCGCTGTGGACGACTCGGCGTCGCCTGCCGGGCCGCACATCCAGCAGTACATGGCCGACACCGCCGCGGAGTACACCGACTCCACGACGGACATCGCCACTGCCCCGGAAGACCTGATCGATCCTGGCGCGGAATCGGACACCGTTGCCGGAGGCTCGGCTGGTCATCGCCCGGAAGCGCTCGCAGCTGCGAGCACGGTGAAGTCCGCTGCCGCCGTGGCTGATTCGATCGGCGGGACGGTGGAACCTGATGCCGCCGCGACGCGGTATCCGGGAGTTGCGCTCGCCTCGCCCGCGCGAGCGAGTCTATTCCCCGGCGTGACAACGGAATTGGCCGAACTTCTGGCCGATATGCTGGGCCCGCTGGTGATTCCCGAACTTTCGGACCGCGCGGGGTCCGACGCGCTGACAGTGCTGGACGTACACCGGATCGGTCTGGCGCGGATCGCCGAGCTGTCCTCGAGCCTGGAACGTCCACCGCAGTGGTGGTATTCGCTCTACGACGCGCTCGAGCCGTTCGTGGTGGACCCGCTGACCGCGGAGGAACTCGGTGCCCTCGCGGTGCCGCTGGCCGACGGCCGTCGCGTGACGGGGCCGCGCACGGTGGTGCTGGGCGACGCGCTCGAGCTCGTGGACGTCCCCTACGGTGACGATCTCACCGCGGAGATCGCGCTGCCGGTGCACTGGGCGCGGCTGGTGCATCCGGAGGCGGCGCACGATCTGCTGGGCCGCCTGGGCGCGCGGCAGGCCACCATCGAGGATCTGCTCGCGGATCCGGCGCTGGAGGCGACATTGCAGGACGATCCGGCCGATCCGGATACCGTCGAGGCGGTGCTGCGCCTGGCCGCGCAGGTGACCGATCCGTCCGCGCTCCCGGCCTGGCTGGGCACGCTGGAACTGCCCGGCGAGGACGGTGAGCTGCTGCCCGCCGACGAGCTGTTGCTGCCGGGTGCGCCACTGGCCGGGGTGCTCGCACCCGATGCCCCGCTCGGCACGGTCGATTCCGCCACGCTCGATCGTTACGGCGAGCACGCGCTGCGCGCGATCGGCGTGGGCTGGGAATTCTCGGTGGTCACCGAGCTCGACCCGACCGGTCCGGATCATCATCTGGACGATGAAGAGACCTGGTGGGAGACCCTCGCGGAGGATCCACCCGAGCTGATCGCCGTCCGCGATCTGGATCTGGTCGACGACGACGCCTGGCCGAATGCGTTGCGGCTGTTGCTGTCCGAGCCTCGCGCGCGACGCTGCCTGGCCGATCGCGACGGCTACACCGCCTGGTGGTTGCGTCACCACGCGCGGATCGGCGGCACGCCGCTGGGCCTGTTCCGCGCGCCGGGCGACGAGGTGTTCGCCGGTCTGCTGGCCGCACCGGCCGATCTCGACCCCGCCGACATCGCCGCCCTGCACGCGGTGCTGGCGGATCCGCAGGTCATCACCCGGGAATTGGCCGCCGCCCTGCTCGACGCACTGGCCGATCCCACGAAAACCCCTTCCCCGGAAGCGATTTCGCAGACACATCGCAGGCTCGCGGCCGATCTGGACCTGCTCGATCTGGACGAGCTGGCCGTGCCCGAGCGGGTGCGCGCACTCTCGGGCGCGGTGATCGACCCCGCCGACGCCCTGATCCTCGACGAACCCTGCTACGGCCTGGCGGTTCCCCCGGATCGGCTGGTCGTGGGCGATCGCGGCACCGCGCGAGCCCTGTCCACCCTGCTCGATCTACCGCTGGTCTCCGAGGCGGTCACCGCCGAGGTGCTCGGCGCGGGCCGGGTGAGCAGCTGGCGGGAAGAACCGCTGGGCGTGGTCCTGCGGCTGCAATTCGGGTCGGCCCCGGCGGGCGCGCCGTTGATCCTGCACGAGGATCTGCGCGTACGCCTGAGCGGCGCGTACGAGGCGACCGTCGAGGTGCCGTGGTGGCGCGAGGGCGAGGTGACTCACGTTCGCGCGCAATCTATTGCGCGTACGTCGTGATCATCTCCGCGAGGACGTCCAGCTGCGCCCGGACCGCCTCGCTGTCGTTGTCCACCAGCCAGCGCAGCACGATGCCGTCGATGACGGCGAGGGTGAATCGGCTCAGCGTGGTGACCGGCACCGACCACCGGGTGCCGGTGGCGTCGCGGGCGTGTTCGAGGACATCGCCGACGGTGGAGTCGTTGAATGTGTATTGTTCGCGCGCGATCGCCAGTTTTGCCGGAGTTTGTTCACTTTCCCGCAGTGCATACGTTGTGGTTTCGTAGGTGAGCAACTGTCGTTCGGGTGTGGCTTCGATGTTCAGCCACAGGAGTTCCAGACTCGCGCGCACCAGATTTTGAAGCGATTCTTTTCCACTTCCGACGCCCTGCCAGACCGTTTCGTTGGTCTCGACGGAATCACGTAATTCCATCGATAGCGCCTTGACCAGTTCGGTCATCAGCGCGTCCTTGTTTTCGAAACAGTAATGCACCACACCGAGCGAAACTCCGGCGGCTTGCGCCACGTCACGGGTGGTTACCCCGGCCACGCCCTTTTTTTCGGCCAGGCCGATAGCGGCCTCGATAAGGTGGGCGCGGCGTTCTTCGACGCTCAAACGGGAGGACACCCACGCAGTTAAGCGGGAAGGACGCGAACAGTCAATTCGCGAGCGCGAAAAAGTCCGCCTCAGAGGCCTTTCTGCGCACCCTTGTCACCGCGCCGCGCACCGCGACGTTGAATCATGAAGATTATGTAGCCGAGCAATCCCACGGCCAAGCCCATCAGACAGATCGGCCGCGCGGGCGCCCAGCTGTCGTTCACCCAGACCGCGATCGTCGCGATCGCCCAGAGGATGCTGCCGAGGGCCAGTACCGGACGCGGATCGGTCAGGCGCGGCGGAATCTCGGGCACGTCGGAGGTCACGATGCCAACGATACCGTCGCGATCGAACAGCTCCCGTCCGGCGTGTCACGTATCGTTCAGCTCTGTGACAACGGCTTCCGATATACGAGCCCTAGCCGCCGATCTCTCCCTGGCGGTGGTTCGGCTGACCCGACATCTGCGGGGTCGCCGCGCCGAGGCTCAGATTTCGCTGACCCAGCTCTCGGCCCTGGCGACCCTCAATCGCGACGGCTCCATGACTCCGGGCGCCCTGGCGTCCAAGGAAAGAGTGCAACCACCCTCGATGACGCGCGTGATCGCGTCGTTGTCGGAAATGCAGTTGGTCGACCGCGCTCCGCACCCCACCGATGGCCGCCAGATCATCGTCTCGCTCTCCGACGCGGGCCGGGCGTTGATCGCCGACGAGGCCAATGCCCGCGAGGAGTGGATGACCGCCCAGCTCTCCGGCCTGAGCGCCGCTCAGCTCGACGTGCTGCGCGAGGCGGTCGGGATCATGACCCAGATCGTGGACGAATCGGAATAGCGGCGCGCCGCGCGGGTGGCCTCAGCGCCCGAAAGCGCTTTCACTCGGCACGATTTCGCGGCCCAGCGGCATCAGCGACACCGGGATGAGCTTCAAATTGGCCCAGCCGAACGGTATTCCGACGATCGAGATGAACAGCGGAATACTGGTGAGCAGATGCCCCAGGGCCAGCCACCATCCGGCGAAGATCAACCAGATGACGTTTCCGACCATCGACGGAGCGCCCGAACCCGGCCGCGCGACGACCTCGCGCCCGAACGGCCACAGCACGTAGTTCGCGATCCGGAACGAGGCCACGCCGAACGGGAAGGTGACGATCAGTATGCAGCAGATCACCCCCGCGAGCAGATACCCCAGCGCCATCCAGAAACCGGCCAGCACCAGCCAGATCACATTCAGCACGAACCGAATCGTCTCCACGATTTCCAGCATGCCAGTGCGCACCCGGGCAGGCCACTCCGGCGGGCCCGCACCTGAACGAGCCGCCGCGGCGAGACGTGCCGGGTTCCGGTGGAGCAGGGCGAGAGGGTGAGCCGGCCGGGTCGGTGGCGCGGTCAGAAACTCCAGCCGAGAACCGGCTCGCGGTCGGTCTGGAAGGCCAGGTCCAGCGCCCGCAGTACCGCCTCGTCCTTGGCTCGGATGCGGTGTGCCGCAGCCATTCTCCGGATTCGGTGTGCGCCGAGATAGACCGAGCCCAGGACGTCGATGCCGAGTTCGACGTCGGCCTCGCGGGTGGTCGGCGCGCATTCGGCGCGGCCCTCGCGCACCCGCAGCTCGAAGACGCCGCCCGCCGCGCGGAACGGGTCGTGCACCGCGACGACGATATCCAGATCCGCCAGGTACGAGCGGGCGGTCAGCGCGGCCGGTACGTCCATCAGCCGCGACCACAGCGCATCGCGCAGGCTCGTGGTGTGGACCAGGCGCGGATCGGTGAACAGGTGCGGGAGCGGGTCGTCCGGGGCGATCGTCGCCTCGATCCGATCGAACAGTTCGAGTGCGCACAGCGCCCGCCAGAGCGCGGCGTGCGCGTCCGTGGTGACCGCGCGCAGTTCCACCACCTCGATCGCGGCGCCGGATTCGCGCCGGTGGTAGCGGTACAGCGCATAACCGTCGGGGTGGGTGAAGGCGAACAACTCGGTCCCGCCGCCGCGGAAGCGCGGATGATCGGCGAACAGCGCGTCCCAGGCGGGCTCCGGGCGCGACTGCGCACCGGGCCGCACCCGCCGCCAGCGGTCGTAGATCGCGGGTACGACGCGCCGGGCCTCGGCGATCGCGGTCATTTCGACACCGTCCGGATCCGGTGTGCCGGAATGGAATTGCGCGAACCGGCGATCGAATCGGATACGCTGCTCGCAGATCGACGGGCCGTATCCGAAGCGGCCGTAGATGCCGCCCTGACTGGCCGTGAAGACGGTCAGCGGCAGTCCGCGTTCCTCGGTGCGCCGATGCTGTTCGGTGTACATCGCGCGCAGGATGCCGCGACGCCGATGTGTCGGTGCGACAGTGACATTCGCGAGCGACTCCACCTTGACCGGATGTCCGCCCGGCACGGTCAGCGTCTGCGGATACGCACTGGTGAACCCGACTACCCGATCACCCTCCAACGCCACGATGCCGTTCTCGAGCGAGAACAGGCGACGAGTCCGTTCGTTTTCGACCGGATCGCTCACCACACCGAAACCGGTATCGCCCAGCAGCCGGACCGCATCGCCATCGGCCGCGGTACCGGAGCGCAGAGTTATCCCCGACGTCTGTGTCATACCTGCACCTTTGCACGTATCGGGACGACTCCGCACGCCGATTTCGCCCCGTCCCCCTCGCCCGCGCGGTGTTGCCGAGGTGGATCCGGTCCGTCACCCGGCCGTCCTGCCATCCCCTCCGAGGCAGGCCGAGCCGGTGACCGGATCGTGAGGTCCGCCGAACCTCACATCGGAGACGATCCCGCAGCCGACTCGACAAGCGCTTAACAAGACCTTGCAGCGTCGAGGCCGTGCCGGACTACTTCCGCGAACGTCGCCACAGCCGCCGATAACGGGAGGTCGTGCGTTCGATCCGCGGATCCTCGGCGACCTCGTACCGCCTGACGTATTCGCTCAGGAACGCCTGCACCGTCGCGGTGGCCGGAATCGCCAGCAGCGCGCCGACCGCGCCCAGCAGGGCGCCGCCCGCCAGTACCGCGAGCAGTGCCACCGCCGCGTTCACATCGACGGTGCGGGCGGTGATGCGCGGTTGCAGCAGATAGTCCTGGAACCACTGGTAGACGACCGAGAACACGATGATCCACACCGCATCGATCGGCCGGATGGTCAGGGCCACCAGCACCGGCAGGGTGCCCGCGAGATAGGTGCCGACGGTCGGGACGAACGAGGCCACCACACCGAACCACACGCCGAGCGCGACTGCGTTGGGCAACCCGAGGATCTCGAGGAACACCCCGTGCGCGAGTGCGGAGATCACCGCCAGCAGGGCCCGGGAGTACAGGTATCCGCCGGTTTTGGAGATGGCCAGATCCCAGGCGTGCAACACCTCGCGCTGGCGGGCCGGCGGCAGCAGCGAGCACACCGTGCGGCGCAGCTTGGGGCCGTCGGCGGTGAGGTAGATGCTGAACAGCGCGATCGTCAGTACCTGGGCCAATCCGCCGAGCACCGTGCTGGACAGGCCCCACGCGTTGTTCGCCGCGGTCTGGGCGTAGTTGTTGAGCACATTGGAGTCGTGCAGTAGGCGGTCACGCAGCTGATCCACCGTGAAGTGCTGGTGGAAGGTGTGATTGATCCATTCGACGAGTCGGTTGATCAGCCCGGGCAGTTCGTGCAGCAGGTTGCTGACCGTCTCCACCAGCAGCGTCACCAATGCCGCGAGAAACCCTGCGACACTGGCGAAGAGCGCCACGAACACCACCGTGGTGGCCAGACCGCGATGCACTCCCCGCGCGGAGAGCATATTCACCGCCGGTTCGGTCGCCAGCGAGACGAAGAACGCGACCAGCATGATCGTGAAGATCCCCAGCAGCTTGTGCGCCGCCCAGTCGGTGATCTGATAGACGCCCAGCAGCGCGAAGGCCAGCAGCATCGCCCGCGGCAGCCAGACCGGCATCCGGCGTGTTCCGTTCGAGGAGGGTTCGCTCGGTGCGTCGGCACCCTGCTCGGCCCGCTCGTCGGGATGGTCGGTCATTTCATCCAGTGTGCCCGCTCGCGCCCGGTTTTCCCGGCTGCGACCCGCCCTGCCACGTCCCGCCCGATCCCCGCGGAGCTGCCGATCATTGTCCGGCGACTTTCTGGTAGCCGTAACCGGTCTGGTGATCGTGCTCGGCCGCGAATGCGGATCCGCCCAGCTCCGCGCGGGCCGAAGCGCGCAAGAATTCCGTCGCCGCGACGTTGGCGGTGGGATCGGCGTGCCGGATCGCGGTGGTGAGGCGGCTGCCGCGATAGAGCAGGCTGGGATCGCGTTCGGCAGAACACCATTCGGCCGCGTCGTCCTCGATTCGCTGGCGCCACAGCAGGAATGCGCGATTCTCCGCGATCCAGCCGCGCAGGCGGTCCCAGCTCAGCAGGGTGTCGTGCAGCAGATCGGCGTGCCGGACCTCCACCACGATCAGCCGCGTTCGGATCAGGCGATCGACCAGATCGCGGCCCGATCCGGTCCGGGCGGCGATGCGCAGCAGATCGGCGGTCGGTATGCGCCGCCGGGAATAGCTGCCGTCGCGGTGCACGGCGATCAGGGCCAGCAGGAGTTGGCGGGCGTCGACCTGTTCGTCCGGAGTCAGCTCGGCCCAGCGGTGTTCGGCGATCCGCGCGATCTCCCCGGCCGGCCCGCCGACCTTCCGATATGCGGCGACATCGATGCGCTCGCCGGTGTGCGCGGCCCACAGCGACCGCATGGTGGCGGACAGGACGGCCAGCTCGCCGGGGCTCGAGACCGTCCTGTCCAGGCTCGGCCGATCCGGGTCCAGCGCGGTGAGCAGCAGATCGACCACCCCCGGATCGACCGCGGCGCCGCAGCTGCGCACGGGGCCGACGATGACCGAGGTGAGTTCGGGCCGCAGCATCGGATTCAGCGTGAAACTGTTGTGCTGCACCGCATCCGCGAGCCACGGGTACTGCGCGCAGGAGACCAGATCGTCGGATCGGATGGAGATCAGCACGGTGCCGATGGTGGACACCTGTTTGAGCCAGATCAGCAAGGCCGCGCGTTCGGTGGGGTCGATCTCGGGACGGTAGAGCTGTTCGAACTGGTCCACGATCAGCACCGGCCTGGCCTCGCCCGCCCATTGCCGCACCACCTCGAGATCCGGCCCGCCGACGGCGAGATCCGCTGTGTCGCCGAAGGTTCGGGCCGATGTGGCGAGCGGGTCGCGGCCCGCGGTGAGGATCGTGACCGCCCATCTGCCGCCCTCCGAGCGCAGCGCCGGAACGAGTGCGGCGCGCAGCAGCGAGGTCTTGCCCACGCCCGACGCGCCGGTCAGCACGATCACATCGGCCCGGCGCTGGGGCGTCGCCGACATCCGGACCATGGTCAGCAGCGTGGTGAGCGCGCGCCGCCGCCCGAAGAAGATCGCCTCGTGCTGCTCGGTGTAATCGCCGACCGGATACGGCCGCTGCGTCGTCGCGCCGGTGGCGTCGGCCGGACTCGACCGCGCCGCCGTCCACAGCATCCGCCACGCCCGGGTGTTGACGGCCTCGCCCGCATTCCCGGTCCGGCGCTTGGCCCGCGCGCCCAGCACCTGTAGCACCGGCAGCAGCGATTCGAATCGCGCGGGCACATTGCGCCCGCTGAGCCAATCGCTGATGCGCTGCGCCGAGGCCAGCGCCGATCGGGTCTCCCCGGCCTCCTTGGCCCGCAACTGGGCCAGCATCGCGACATTGCGTAACGAGGGCGCCCCCGCGGCCCGATGCAGCGCCGAGAGCCGCCGCGCGAACTCGCTGCGCGCCGACCCACCGTGAACCTGCCGATCGTGACCGGTATCTTCGGTTGTCATATAGCCCCCCAACGGACTTGGGTATCCGCCCGACGATGGGCGGATCGTTCATGCTCTCGATTCGATTAGACGGGGCGCGCCTCGATTCGGTTCCCGGGATATCCGCTCGATCCGGCCCGCACGGTGCCGGACCACCGGATGCGGCGGTTCTCCGGGCACGCCAGGGCCCGTGATGTAGCAGAGTCCGCGTCGCCGGACCGTACATCGCCGCCGGTACGGCTGACCTGGATTGCTGTCGATGACGGCGAAATTCCCTGTTACTCGGGCAGTTTCGGGACTCACCGTGGGGCATCGTACGGAGTCCGCGAACCGGGTGCCGCCGCTGAACGGAGCTGAGCTCGAAAGCGGCTCGGCCAGTTATGAATTGAGGAGATCAACGCTATGACGACGCCCGCCTCCGATCATCGGAGGCGGGCGTCGTGTCGAATTCGTCTCAGCGGCCGGAGATCCCGGTGAAGTCGCGGGCGCCGTAGCCGGTGTAGATCTGGCGGGGGCGGCCGATCTTCATGGGCTCGCCGTGCATCTCACGCCAGTGGGCGATCCAGCCGGGGAGGCGGCCCATGGCGAACAGCACGGTGAACATACGGGTGGGGAAGCCCATCGCCCGGTAGATGACGCCGGTGTAGAAGTCGACGTTCGGGTACAGGCGGCGCTCGACGAAGTAGTCGTCGGTCAGCGCGGCCTCCTCGAGCGCCTTGGCGATGTCCAGCAACGGATCCTGCACACCGAGCTTGGTGAGGATCGAGTCCGCCGTCTTCTTGACGATGGTCGCGCGCGGATCGTAGTTGCGGTAGACGCGGTGCCCGAAGCCCATCAGCTTCACGCCGTCTTCCTTGTTCTTGACCTTGCGCACGAACTCCTTGACGTCGCCGCCGGAATCCTTGATGCCGTCCAGCATTTCCAGCACGGCCTGGTTGGCGCCGCCGTGCAGCGGGCCCCACAGCGCGTTGATGCCGCCGGAGACCGAGGTGAACAGGTTCGCGTCCGAGGAGCCGACCAGGCGCACGGTGGAGGTCGAGCAGTTCTGCTCGTGGTCCGCGTGCAGGATCAGCAGCATGTCCAGGGCCGCGGCGACATCCGGGTCGACCTCGTAGGGCTCGGCCGGGAAGCCGAAGGTCATCCGCAGGAAGTTCTCCACCAGCGACAGCGAGTTGTCCGGGTAGAGGAACGGCTGGCCGACCGACTTCTTGTACGCGTAGGCCGCGATGGTCGGCAGCTTGGCCAGCAGGCGGATGGTGGACAGCTCGACCTGCTCGGGATCGCGCGGGTCCAGCGAGTCCTGGTAGTACGCCGAGAGGGCGTTCACCGCGCTGGAGAGCACCGGCATCGGGTGCGCGTTGCGGGGGAAGCCGTCGAAGAAGCGCTTGAGGTCCTCGTGCAGCAGGGTGTGCCGGCGGATCCGGTCGGTGAAGTCCTCGAGCTGGGCCGCGGTCGGCAGCTCACCGTAGATCAGCAGATAGCTGACCTCGATGAAATTGGACTGCCCGGCGAGCTGTTCGATCGGGTACCCGCGGTAGCGCAGGATGCCGGCCTCGCCGTCGATGTAGGTGATCGCCGACTTGGTCGGCGCCGTGTTCACGAAACCGGGGTCGTAGGTGACGTACCCGGTGCTGGCCAGCAGCTTTCCGAGGTCGATCCCGTCGTTACCCTCGGCGGCCTTGGTGACGGTCATCGGATACTCGCCACCGGGGTAGGACAATACCGGCTTGGCGTCGTCGTCGACGTTGATGATGTTCTCAGCGGGCACGGAAGGATCCCTCTCAGGCTAGAACCGGTAGGCATCGGGCACGGTCGGTGTCCGATGCGCTTCCTTCAACGCTAGCCGCTGGCCGATAGCGGTGGATCGTGAGGGTCTGGTTAACTACCTCACGGTCACCTCTGTTCGAGATGAGCTCCGAGGGGGTCTCGTGGTAGTGGGACACGATGGTCACACCACCGGAATTTCGGCATGTGCGCGGGCCACTCGGTACCGTACGAAGGCCGGAAAGACCAGGGCCGCGAGCACCATTCCGACCACCACGAGGGCGCCACCCCCCGCCGCCGCGACCGCGGTACCCAGGGCCGCGGCCGCAAAACCGTGGGCAACATCACCCAGGCGCGGGCCGCCCGCGACCACCACCGTGAACACGCCCTGCAGTCGGCCGCGCATCTCGTCGGTGGCCACCTGCTGCAACATGGTGGTGCGCAACGTCGCGGAGAACATGTCCACCGCGCCGCCGAATGCCAAGCAGCCCACCGCGATCCAGAGTCCGACGGTGGTGCTCAGCAGATGTCCGGTGACGCCGACCGCGACCCCGAAGCCGACCATGGCCGCACCCCACAGCGCGATGCACACCACCACCGCCAGACCCTGCCGCCGTAGATGCGAGAGCCAGCCGGAGAAGATGCCGCCCGCCACCGCGCCGGCGGACAGCGCGGCGAACAGCAGGCCCAGCGCGGTGCCGCCGGTGATCGGATCGCCGAAGGTGTCGTGGGCCAGTTCCGGGAACAGCGCGCGCGGCATGCCGAACACCATCGCGATGATGTCGACGGCGAAGGAGGCGAGCAGGATCCGCTGAGTGGTGAGGTAGGCGAATCCGTCTGCGACAGTGCGCAATCCGGCCCGCCGGGCGTCGCCGGTAGGCGGCACTTCGGGCAGCCGCCACACCGCCCACAGCGTGGCCAGCAGGGCCACCGAATCGATCAGGTACAGCGTCGACAGGCCCACGACCGGGATCAGCGTTCCCGCCAGCACCGGCCCGGCGATCGCGCCGAACTGCATGACCGTCGCGTTGAGCGAATTGGCGGCGGGCAGCAGATGGCCGGGCAGCAGCCGCGGATAGATCGCGCTGCGGGTGGGCTGATTCACTCCGAAGAACCCCTGCTGCACCGCGAACAGGCCCAGCACCAGCCAGACGTTGTTCACCCCCGCCAGCGCCTGCACCCAGAACAGCACCGAGGTCAGACCCGTCCCGACAGTGGTGATCATCAGCAGTTTGCGCCGGTCCATCACGTCGGCCAGCGCACCGCCCCACAGCCCGAACACGATCAGCGGCACGAGCCCGAACAGACCCGACAGCCCGACATACCCGGAACTGTGCGTGATCTGGAAGATCTGCTGCGGCACCGCGACGACGGTCAGCTGCGCCCCGACCACCGTGACGATATTGGTCGTCCACAGGCGGCGAAAGTCCTGGTTGCGCAGCGGGGTGATGTCGGCGAGCAATTTCACTGACGGAACATTAACGCCTCCGAAACGTCGGCGAACACCAATTTCGAGTGATTCATCCCATGATTGCAAGTCTGGCGGCATCACGGGATCGCCGGTCTTCCGCCCACCCCCGATAACGCCGACACCAAGGCCGCGGCCCGGGTCGGTTCGGTCTGCCGGAGCCGGGAGCGCAGCCCCTGAACCGTGGAGGCGAAGTCCAGGGACACCCCTGTTCCGTCCGCCCCGGATAACGCCAACACCAAAGGCGTCCCGGGTCGATTCTGGACTGACGGAGCGGGGGAGCGAAGCGGAGGAGGGAAGAATCGGCCCTTGGGGGGTCGCGGCCCGCCGGAGCGAAGCGGAGGCCAAAAACACAGCTTACGGCTGTAGGCGCTCGACTTTCATGGCGGAGACGTCGGGGTTGCCGACCTCGAGCGTGACGCGGATGCGGTTGTGCAGGCGGCTGCGGCGGCCCTGCCAGAACTCGACCGTTTCCGGGGTGAGCTGGTAACCGCCCCAGTTCGCGGGGACCGGGAGGTGTTCGACGCCCTCGAATCGGCTGATCACGCTGTCCAGGGCCCGGTCGAGATCGGCGCGGGAGGCGACCGGGCGGGACTGCTGCGAGGCCCAGGCGCCTAGCTGGGAATTGCGCGGCCGCGAGCGCCAGTACACCGCCGTCGTCTCCGGGCCGACCTGTTTCACCGGTCCGCGCAGGGTTACCTGCCTGCCCAGCGCGGGCCAGGCGAATGTGATCGAGCCGTAGGGGATCGCGGCGAGCTGATTTCCCTTGGCCGAATCGTAATTCGTGTAAAAAGTCACACCCGCCTGGGACAGGCCCTTGCACAGCACCGTGCGCGAGGCGGGGCGCGGGCCCGCGCCGGTCATCTCCACGGTGGCCAGGACCATCGCATTCGGCTCGGCGATACCGGCCCGGGTAGCCTGTTCGATCCAATTGCGCAGCAACGGTTCCCAGCCGTCCGAGAGCCAGGATTCGTCGAGATCGGGATCGCCGCCGTATTCCGCGCGCATGGCGGCGATATCCATTTCCGCACGCATCGCCGCACCCACATCGGGGTATGCGGGGGTCGAATTTCCAGTGGGAAATCCCACTCGGGCTTCCGCGGAACCGGGTGAATTCTCCTCGTCGCGCATGGACCAGAGGTTACTCCGCAGTAAGAGAAGGACTAAGGTTCTTATCGGTCGACGCGCGTGGCGCAACGTCCGAGTGAACCTTCGGCTACCTCGCGCGTCGCAGTGAGACACCGTGGCCGCCCAGGGATCGTGCGGCCCGAATCGCAAGGAGAGTCACCGCATGACTACCAGCGCTGCGGCATCCACCGGCCCCGCCGTACCCCCCGATTTCGTCAGCGGACTGGAAGGCGTGGTGGCATTCACCACCGATATCGCCGAACCCGACAAGGACGGCGGTGCGCTGCGATACCGCGGCGTCGACATCGAGGATCTGGTCGCCAATCGGGTGACCTTCGGCGATGTGTGGGCGCTGCTCGTGGACGGTGAATTCGGTCACGGCCTGCCCCCGGCCGAGCCGTTCCCGCTGCCGATCCACACCGGTGACGTGCGCGTCGACGTGCAGGCCGGGCTGGCCATGCTCGCCCCGATCTGGGGTTATCAGCCGCTGCTGGACATCGACGACCGGACCGCGCGGGAGAATCTGGCGCGCGCCTCGGTGATGGCGCTGTCCTACGTCGCGCAGTCCGCTCGCGGCATCTCTCAGCCCGCCGTGCCGCAGAAGAAGATCGACGAGTGCACGACGGTCACCGAGCGGTTCATGACGCGCTGGAAGGGCGACCCGGATCCCCGGCACACCCAGGCCATCGACGCCTACTGGGTCTCCGCGGCCGAGCACGGCATGAACGCGTCCACCTTCACCGCCCGGGTGATCGCGTCGACCGGCGCGGATGTGGCCGCCTCGCTCTCCGGCGCGATCGGCGCGATGTCCGGTCCGCTGCACGGCGGCGCGCCCGCCCGCGTGCTGCCGATGATCGAGGAGGTCGAGCGCACCGGTGATGCTCGTGCGCTGGTCAAGGGCATTCTGGATCGCAAGGAGAAGTTGATGGGCTTCGGCCACCGGGTGTACCGGGCCGAGGATCCCCGCGCGCGGGTGCTGCGCGCGACCGCCAAGCGGCTGGATGCGCCGCGATACGAGGTGGCCTTCGCGCTGGAGCAGGCGGCCCTGGCCGAATTGCGGGAGCGTCGTCCCGATCGCGCCATCGAGACAAATGTCGAATTCTGGGCCGCGGTCATTCTCGACTTCGCCGAGGTGCCCGCGCACATGATGCCCGCGATGTTCACCTGCGGCCGCACCGCGGGCTGGTGCGCGCACATCCTGGAGCAGAAACAGCTCGGCAAACTGGTGCGCCCGGCGGCGATATACACCGGGCCCGCGCCGCGCAGCCCGGAGTCGGTTGCCGGTTGGGCGTCGGTCGCCGGGAATTAGACCGCTACGAGGTCTTTCGGTCGCCCGTTCTCATCGATGGATGGGCGGCCGGGTGCGGTAGATGAATTCGCGAGGAACGACCGGGTGCCGCCGATTCTCGACACGTTTCAATGAAAGCAATTGCTTACCGGGACTTCCCGTACGATCCGTGCCGTGTTCGATCGAGTTCTCTCCAGACGCGGTCTGCTGGCCGCGGGAGCGATGGCTGCCGCGGGTCTCGCGGCCTGCGCCGAGGCCTGGGGTTCCTCGCCGACGTCCGCGACGTTGCCGGCCGCGACGGGACAGCCGCTACCCGTCACCGCCGCGCGCGACCCCGCGGCCATATTCGCGGCTAGGACGAATACGGCCGCGGCCGTGCCCGTGGACGCGCCCGCGGCACAGTCTGCTTCGGGAACGCAGCCCGCCGCGGTCGCCGCCGCGCACCACGGGCAGCGGCCCACGAAATGGGGGATGGCCCTGCCGGGCATCATCACCACATTCGCCCCGGCGGGCAAACAGATGGCGCTCACCTTCGACGCCTGCGGTGGTCCCGGTAACGACGAGATGAATGAAGTTCTGATGAACTTCCTGATATCCCAACGCATTCCGGCGACATTGTTTCTGAACGAGCGCTGGATCGACGCCGATCCCGCCCGCGCGGAATCGCTGGCGAACAATCCACTGTTCGAAATCGGCAATCACGGCACCCGGCACTGTCCGCTGTCGGTGACCGGACGTTCGGCGTACGGCATCGCCGGAACCTCCTCCCCGCAGCAGGCGGTGGACGAGGTGTGGGGCAATCACGAACGGCTGATCCGGCTGACCGGCCGCGCACCGCGATTCTTCCGCACCGGAACCGCTCACTACGACGAAATCGCCGTCGAGATCGTGCACGAACTCGGTGAAACCCCAGTGGGATTCAGCATCAACGCCGACGCCGGAGCCACCTTCAGCAGTGCCCGGATCCAGCACGAGATGGCCACCGCCGTCCCCGGCGCGATCTCCATCGCCCACATGCACCGCCCGAAATCCGGCACGGCCCCGGGCATGATGGCCGCCATCCCCCGATTACGTTCCGCCGGTTACGAATTCGTGCGGCTGTAATTTTGGCCTCCGCTTCGCTCCCCCGCTCCGTCAGTCCAGAATCGACCCGGGCCGCGGCCTCGGAGCTGGTGTTTTCGAGGGTGGGCGGAACTCGGGTGACTCGGGGGTGGTGTTGTCGAGGGTGAGCGGAACTCAGGTGACTCGGGCTTGACGTTTTCGCTCCGGCGGGCCGCCGCCCCTGAGGGGCGATTCTTCCGCTCCTCCGCTTCGGCCAGTCCGGAATCGACCCGGGTCGCGGCCTTTGGTGTCGGCGTTGTCGGGAGTGAGCGTTACTCGGGTGACTCGGGGTTGGCGTTGATCGGGGTGATCTGTGGGGGCGCAGCGGAGGCTAGGTGGAGGCGGCCCAGTCGACGGCTACCGATTCCCCTCGGTCGACGGTGAAGAAGGCGACCTCCAGATGTCTTCCCAGATCGACCAGTTCGATGGCGGACAGGGGGACGGGCTGGATGATGCGGACCGACCATGGGTGGGGTTCGTCCCAGGCGTGCAGTTCCAGGTCCAGGCGTAGGACCGGATCGTCGCGGCCGGTGTAGTCGGCGGCGACGGGACTGGCCGCGAGCACCGTGGCGTCGGCGCGACGACCGTTGGCGAGAATCTTGGCGATGCCGACCCGGGCGTTCTCCTCGGGCCCGGGGACGTACAGCACCACGCGGTCGCGATCGCCCGGATCCACGCGACAGCCGACGACGTCGCCGGGCTGCATCGCATCCAGATCGGACTCGCCGACGCGCTGGCGGATCCGCGTCTCGTAGGGCTGGAGATCCTCGATCTGGATGCGTATCCAGAACCGATGGCCCGGTTCGGTCCGGCTGCCCGCCGCGCCGCGCACGCCGTCCCGCATCACCACCGACGGCCCGGCTAACGGCGGCATCCGGCACGGCCGCACCCCGAGGATCCTCGCGGTGCCCGCGAGCCCGCGCATCAGCACCTCACGCTGAGCCGGTTCGGACAGCGCGCCGTGCCGCATCGCGAAGCCGGGCGACCCCCAGTGCGCCGACCACCGGCCGAACAGGCCGGAACGAGTGCTCGAGATCACCGGTGCTGGTCGTTCGCTCGCGCGCTCCCGCATGGCTCCACGGTAGCTGGAATATCAGACGCATCATGGCATTTCGGCTATTCGTGCGGAGGGCCGCCGGAATAGCTCCGTAACGAGCGCGACATACCGCTCGCGGTGGGTACCCACCTGCGCCGGAACGGGCGGCGGGTCGATAGGCTTGGGGCCATGACCGTTGCCTTGCCGAGCATCCCCGCCGAACTCAAACCAGCCGACGGACGATTCGGCTGTGGCCCGTCCAAGGTCCGCCCGGAACAGCTGAGCGCCCTGGTCGAGGTCGGCGCCTCGGTGTTCGGCACCAGCCATCGGCAGAAGCCGGTCAAGGATGTCGTCGCGCGGGTGCGCGCGGGTCTGCGCGATCTGTTCTCGCTGCCCGAGGGCTACGAGGTCGTGCTCGGCAACGGCGGCACCACCGCGTTCTGGGATGCGGCCGCGTTCGGCCTGATCCGGGAGCGTTCGCTGCACCTGACCTACGGCGAGTTCAGCTCGAAGTTCGCCACGGTGGCCAAGAAGAACCCGTTCATCGGCGATCCGATCGTCGTCTCGAGCGATCCGGGCACCGCCCCCGCGCCGGTCGCCGATCCGCAGGCCGACGTGATCGCCTGGGCGCACAACGAGACCTCGACCGGCGTCGCGGTGCCCGTGCAGCGTCCGGCGGGTTCGGAGAACGCGCTGATCGCCATCGACGCCACCTCGGGTGCGGGCGGTTTGCCGGTGAACATCGCCGACGCCGACGTCTACTACTTCGCCCCGCAGAAGTGCTTCGCCGCCGACGGCGGGCTGTGGATCGCGCTGATGAGCCCCAAGGCGCTCGAGCGGGTCGCGGAGATCAAGGAGTCGGGCCGGTTCACCCCCGAATTCCTGTCCCTGCCGATCGCGGTCGACAACAGCTCCAAGGATCAGACCTACAACACCCCGGCGCTGGGCACTCTGCTGCTGCTGGCCGATCAGATCGAGTGGATGAACGCCAACGGCGGTCTGGACTGGACGGTCAAGCGCACGCTCGATTCCTCCTCGCGGCTGTACGCCTGGGCCGAATCGAGCGAATTCGCCACCCCGTTCGTGACCGATCCGGCGCATCGCTCGCAGGTCGTCGGCACCGTCGATTTCGTCGATTCGGTCGATGCCGCGCAGGTGGCGAAGATCCTGCGCGCCAACGGAATCGTCGACACCGAGCCGTATCGCAAGCTGGGCCGCAACCAGTTGCGCGTCGGAATGTTCCCGGCGATCGATCCCGAGGACATCACGCGACTGACGCGTAGTATCGACTGGGTCGTCCAGGAAATCGCCAAGTAGGCGAATTCGGCAGGGGGTTCGGATGTTTCAGCGGATTTCGGCCATTGAATGGCGATCCGGCCGGGTCGCGGACATGCTGCTCGAAGCGAGCTGAATTGAACACGATAGCGCGCGCGGAAGTCTCCCGAGAGATTTCCGCGCGCGTGTCTTGCCACATGAATCTCAGAAGTGCACTACTGTTCCAGAACGTGGGCGGTGTCGCGAGCCTTGCTGTGATCGACGCGGCGATAAGGAGGTAACGGTGCGTGAGCTTCGAGTGATCGGTCTGACGCCCGATTCCGCGCACATCGTGTGCATCGATCCCGAGTCCGGACAGAAGTACCGGCTCGCCGCCGACGAGAAACTGCGTGCTGCCGCCCGAGGAGACCTTGCCCGATTCGGCCAGATCGAGATCGAAACGGAAGCGACTATGCGTCCTCGCGATATCCAGGCCCGTATCCGTGCCGGTGCGTCGGTGGAGCAGGTGACCGAGGAATCCGGAATGCCGCTGAGCCGCGTGGAGCGGTTCGCCTATCCGGTCCTGCTCGAGCGCGCGCGGGCCGCGGAGTTGGCACAGAAGGCGCATCCGGTCCGCAAGGACGGCCCGGCCGTGGAAACTCTCATCGATGTGGTCTCGGCCGCCTTCGCCGAGCGCGGCCACAACATCGATATCGCCGAATGGGACGCCTGGAAGGACGAGAAGGGCTACTGGGTCGCTCAATTGCAGTGGCAGGCAGGGCGTTCGGTGATCGCCGCGCACTGGCGTTTCCAGCCCGACGCGCACGGCGGTTCGGTGACGCCGCTGGACGATCCGGCCAATGACCTGGTAGATCCCGATTTCGGCCGGGCGCTGCGGGGCCTGGCGACGATACTGCCCGAGCCCGCCAGCGAACAGCCCGCACCGGTCGAACCGGTCACGCCGGTCGCGCCGACGCCGCCGCCGCTCGAGGAGCCCGCGGCGGTGGCCGAGCGGGAGGCGAACACCGAGGAGTACTTCGAGAAACGCGCCGTCGGCGGCAGTTCGGTGCCGGTGGCGGC
>NZ_BDBQ01000040.1 GCF_001613065.1 Nocardia miyunensis NBRC 108239 | reverse complement strand
CCACCGACGCCCAGCTCGCGTCGGGATCGGCGGAGTCGTTGTGCGAGAACATACTCGCCTCGGTCGAACCGTAATCCTGGCGAAGCGTGATACCGAGACGCTCACGCACCATTTCGAACACCGCCCGTTTCAGCGCGACACCGCCCGCGAAGGCCAAACGCATCCGCAGATCGAAAACGCCCCGGTGACCAGCGAGGATCTCGTACATCGCCGGAACCGCGCCCATCACCGTGACACGCTCACGGACCATCGTCTCGAGCAGCCTCTCGCGCGAGAACGCCAACGGCAGCGGATCACTCCAATAGAGCGTCGTCGCACCGCCGGCGACGGCCTGGGTCGCGCCCATAATGAAACCCAACGAGAAGTTGCCCGGCAGAATGTTCAGGACGATGTCGTCGGGCTGAATGTCCCAGGCCGTGCTGGCTCGTTCACCATCGGCGATGAGCTCGGCATGGGTGTGCGGCACCACCTTGGGCAACCCGGTCGAACCGGAGGAGAAGAGGTAGAGCGCCGTCGTGTCGCCCGCCGGCTTCGGCAGCTCGGCGGTTGTATGCGCTTCGGGCAGGGCATTCGTCAGGAACAGCGGAATGCCGGGAGCCGCGTCGGCGATATCGGCGATGAGCGTCTCGGCAGCAGCGGCGAGGCCGGGAGTCGAGACGACGACCTTGGGGTCGGTCTTTCGTGCGAGCATGGCGAGTTCGGACCGCGGGGCCTTCTCACTCAGCGGCATCGCGATCGCGCCGATGGCGAAGAGCGCGTGCGCGGTGACGAAGAGATCGGGCGAGTTCGGAATCAGCAGGGCGACGGGATCGCCGCTCTGGATGCCACGGTCGACGAAACCGGCGGCGAGTCGGCCGATCCGCTCGACCAGAGCGGCGTACGGCGTAAAAGTCTCGCCCTCCCGCAATCCGCTGGTGATCGGTGCCCGCGCTGTCAGCTCGAGCAGATTGTCGTAGATCATCTCTACTCCGCAGGGGCCGTCCCCTCTCTTGGCCAGAATAGAAGCGGGATGCGGCATCTACAAGGCGTCAGCGATCACGCTTGTAGGTCACGGAGAGAACACCGGGTGGCGGGCACACGACACACCACTTCCGACCCATCACGCCGAAGCGCCACATGACACCGGTCCCGTCGACGAACTGGACGCGTTCGAGCCGAAGATCAGCACCTTACCGGCGGCCCTCCGCTGGGCGACGCGGATCGGTGAACTGGTGAAAGATGGCCCGGGACTTGCCGAACCGTAGCGGCGTCTCTCGGGACGTCACTCGATTGATATACGTCCCAACGAGTTTGGCGTGGCGAGCCGCCTCGCGCAGGCCCTAGGATCAATGCCACAACGATTCGAACAGTGCACGAAATCCAAAGGGAGGCAGGTCCAGTGGGCGACGAGCAAGCGCCGGACCTCGACATCACGCGAGCTCACGGAGCCCGCATCTACGACTACATCCTCGGCGGTAAGGACAACTACGAGCCAGACCGTACCGCCGGTGAGGAATCTCTGCGAGTGTGGCCGGGGTTGCGGATCCACATGCAGGCCAACCGCGCGTTCATGCACCGCGTAGGCCGTTTTCTGGCCGCCGAGCGTGGCATCAGCCAGTTCCTGGACATCGGCACCGGCATTCCCACCCCGCCCAACCTGCACGAAGTAGTCCAAGCGGTGACACCCGAGGCTCGAATCGTGTACGTGGACAACGATCCGATCGTGCTCGCGCATGCCAGGGCACTGATGACCAGCGACCGGAAGGGGCGCACCGCCTACATCGACGCCGATATGCGCGCCCCCGAAGCGATCCTGGCCGCCCCGCAACTACGCGACACCCTCGACCTGAGCCAACCCATCGGGCTGCTGCTCATCGCGATGCTGCACTTCATCGAAGACGACGACGAAGCGCTGCGCGTCGCCCGCCACGTCATCGACGTCCTGCCCTCGGGCAGCTACTTCGCCGCCACGATCGCCACCGACGACTTCGCCCCCGAACCGCTCGCCAGGGTCCGCGACCTCTACCACTCGCACGGCGAAACCCTCAGATGGCGTACCAGAGCCCAAGCGCAGCAATTCTTCGAAGGACTCGAACTGGAAGAGCCGGGCCTGGTGCAGATGCACAAGTGGCGACCCGACCCGATACATATCGGGACCATCGACGATGCCGACATCGCCATGTACGGGGCGGTCGGGCGGAAACCCTGACCGCAGAACGAAGTACCTATCGCCAGCCACCGCAACACAACTGGACGCTTGGTGAAAATGGGCTATTGTTGACGGCGCCGAACGGACTCGGGATTCACTGGTATGCAACCGAATTGGTTGTAGCCGTGCCCCTGCGGTTCATCGCCGGTTACCTCTCGTGGTTACCGTGACGGGTGCTCGGAAGGAGCGGCGTCATGGAATTCCGGCATTTGGTCTCATTCATCACGATCGCCGAAGAACTGCATTTCGGTCGCGCGGCGCAGCGCCTTCATCTCACCCAGCCGAGTCTGTCCGCCCAGCTGCAGAAGTTGGAGAAGTCCGTCGGGGTGCAACTGGTCGCCCGCAACTCCCACGAGGTGCAGTTGACCGCGGCTGGACGGGAATTCGAGCTGCAAGCCCGTCAGATCGTGGCCCGGATGGACCGCGCGGCCGAGGTGGCCAAGGCCACCGCCGAGGGCCGGGCAGGCTCGGTCGGTGTCGGTTACAACTTGCCCGCCAGCCGCCACGTTCTGCCGGGCACTTTGACCCGGATGACCGAGCGACATCCGGATGTGGTGGTGTCGTTGTGGGAAAAGCGCACCGGGCCGCAGATCGCCGCGCTTTCGGACGGATCGCTGGACATCGCCCTCGTCTACGGCCATCCCAGCACCTCGGAATTCCGGTATCGGCGGGTGCTGCACCGGGTGCCGCTGGTCGCGGTGGTCGGGCGGCGTCATCGGTGGGCGGACCGGCCGGGTGTGTCGTTCAGCGAATTGCAGCATCAGGAGTGTGTGCTGTTCGGCCGCGAGCAATGTCCGGCCATGTACGACACCATCTTCCGTGCGGCCGCGCGGTCGCAGATCTCGCTGTCGGTGTCCCATCACGCCGATGATCCGGGCGCGACCGCGCACATGGTGTCGGTACGGCCGCTGGTCGGATTCGCGTCCTTGCCGCGCGCGATCTCCATGGGGATGGGTGAGCCCGGCAGCCCTTCGGTCGCGGTGAAATTGATCGATCCGGTACCGACCCTGGATTTGTATGTGGTGTGGCGGTCGGGAGAAACGAACCCCGCGGTGGCCGCCTTTCTCGATTGCCTGGAATCGCCGGAATCCGCGAAGTCGCTAAGATCCCCTAGCTGTGACAACACCCAGAGCCCGCACCGAGTACCGCCAAGCTCGATTCCAACCGCCGGCCGGCTCCACTGAACTGCTGCTGATCCGTCACGGCGAGTCGGCGCCCGCTTACCCGGACGAACCGTTTCCCCTGGTGGACGGACAGGGAGATCCCGAGCTCGCCCCGGAGGGACGACGGCACGCCGAACGTGTGGCCGAACGGCTCCGCACGGAACGCATCGACGCCATCTACGTCAGCACACTGCGGCGGACGGTGCAGACGGCTGAGCCACTCATCGCCCGGCTCGGGCTCGCCGCGCGTGTGGAAGCCGACTTGCGAGAGGTGCATCTCGGTAGCTGGGAGGGCGGACTGTTGCGAAAGATGATCGCCGAAGGCGATCCGGTGGCACGGCGAATGCAGGCGGAGGAACGCTGGGATGTCATCCCCGGGGCCGAGCCCGCCGAGGAATTCGCCACCCGCGTCCGTAAGGCGGTGAAGCGGCTCGCGGACGAGCATCCCGGCCAACGCCTGGCCGTGTTCACCCACGGCGGCGTCATCGGCCAGGCGCTGTCGCTGGCCAGCGGCTCTCGCCCGTTCGCTTTCCTCGGCGCGGACAACGGCTCGATCTCGCACATCGTGGTGACCGGAGAGTCATGGATCGTGCGCTGCTTCAACGACACCGCCCATCTGGGACCGATATTCGGCCGGTCCGCCGCGCCGCTCACCTGACGCGACAGCTGGCACTCTCGACCTCAGAGTGCTAAGTTTGGTGGTGGACAGCTCACGGCGCTCACCGCCGTGGTGAGCGTCACTTTCGATACGGAGGTGAATGCTGTGCTGAGGTTCGACCCGTTCCACGACCTCGATTCCGTTGCCCGCCAACTGCTGGGTGAAACACCGGGAACCGCTCGCGCACCTCGGTTCATGCCGATGGATATGTTCCGGGCCGGCGATCATTACGTGCTCAATGCCGATCTACCGGGCGTCGACCCGGGCTCGATCGACGTCAGCGTCGACAACGGCACCCTGACCCTGCGCGCCCAGCGCAGCCTGCCCGGCGACGAACACGTCGAGTGGGTGGCGTCGGAACGATTCGCCGGTAGTTACATGCGGCAGCTCTCGCTGAGTGATGCCATCGACTTCGACAACATCAGCGCCACGTACAACGACGGCGTGCTGTCGGTGACCCTCCCGATCGCCGAGAAGGCCAAGCCCCGCCGCATCAGCATCGGCGGAACCGGCAAGGCACCGAAGACGATCGAGGCCGGCAAACAGTAAGATCCGGCCGCCGTATGGCGAGAACTCACGCCACGTTGGCTCCCGAGGCGGACTCGAGCAGCCCCAACTGCCGCAGATCGGTCACGTATTTGTCGATCAACGGTTCGGTCAGGTGTGGCACGTCCTCGGTACTGCCGATCGCGACGGATTGCACCGCGGTGCAGAACTTTTCCGCGGGCATCGGGGTTCTCGGCATCGGCGGCGCGGGGCGGGCGTAGGCACTCAGCAGGGGTAGTACGGAGTTCTTCCGCTGGTCCTCGGGCAGGGCCTTCAGCGCCGCTTCGAACCTGGTCAGCCACTCGTCGTAATCGTCGATCCGGTCGATATCGTTGCCCGCCGCGATGAGCCAGTCGACGAACGTGTCCAGGGAAATACCGTCGTTGTAGGTGTTGAGCACGTTGTAGGTGCGGTATTCGTCGGTGATGTACCCGCCCAGGGTGGTTATCGCATCGGCGGTGAAATCGGCCGGCAGTCCGTCGTAATGGGCGCGCTGGGGGTTGCCGCCCGGGTCGAGCTGATAGAAGGACCGGGGCGCGATCCGGGTCGCCACCAGACTCAGCACCAGGCGGGTGAACATATCGGTCACGTTGACCTGGCCGGTATAGCGGCTGTGCGCCAAGATCATGTCCGATCGGAACACCGCCACCGGCAAACGGCACAGATCGCGTGCCTCACGCAGCAGCACCTCCCCGGCCCATTTGCTGGTTGCGTAACCGCTGGCGTACGACGTGTCCAGGGAACGGGACGGGCTGGCCGCGCGCACGTCCGCGTCTTCGCCGAGGAAGGTGCCGTCGGGCAGTGCGGTTACCGCCACCGTGGAAATGTAATCGATCGGCTTGAGCCGCTTGCTGATCGCCAACTTGACGATTTCGGCGGTACCCACCACGTTCGGGCCGAACAGCTGGCTGTACGGCAGCACGTGGTTGACCATCGCGGCCGCATGCACGATCAGGTCCACCGACCGGGCGAGACGGTTCCAGGTGAGAGTGTCGAGGCCGAGGTTGGCCGCACCTACGTCACCGACGAGGACTTCGAGATGCTTGTCGGCCAAGGCGCGGAAGTGGGCGGACAACTCGGCGTCACCGCTGTCGATCGCGGCCTCGATGCGCTGCCGGGCCGCGATCGGATCGGCGCCACGGGCCAAGCAGATCAGTGTTCCTCCGACCTTCGCCAGCCGTTCCAGCCACTCCAGGCACAAGAAGCGGCCGAGATACCCGTTGGCGCCGGTCAGCAGGACAGTGGTCACCGTACCGGTCGGCGCGTCGAGCGCGGGCGCGGCAGCCAGCGTATCCGCGTCGATGAACTTGTCCAGCGTCAACTCGGACGCGTGCGCGACGGTGGCGTCACGACCGTGCACCGAGGCGAACGTGGGCCGCGCCGAGGCCGAAGTACGCTCGCCGTCGACGTAATCCGCGATGGTGGCCAGCGTTGCCGTGGGACCGATGATCGTCTGCACCGGCACGTCGATGTGATAGATCTGCTCCAGCAGCGAACCGAAGGAAAACGCCGAGAGCGAATCACCGCCGAGTTCGATGAATTTGGCGTCGGCCGACATGCCCGCTCCGGCGGCCTCCGAACCGAGCGTTACGAGAGCGGCGCGCCGGATGGTTTCGATCGTCGGGAGCTCCCGGGCGTCGGCGCGCAGCTGATCGATCCGGTTCTCCTGTCCCACTTCGATATCGGCGTACATCGCGTCCAGCCGTTCGCCGTAGCGGGCCTTCAGCGCCGGGCGCAACAGCTTGCCGATCCCCGACAGCAGACCATTGGCACGGGTGAACGGCTCGGACTCCAACAGGAACGCGCGCGGAATCTCGTAGCCGTTGAGGCGATTATCGGCCGCGATCTGCTGCAACGACTCGGCGATCAGCGCACGCGCGTCGCCGTCGCCGATCGCGTCGCGGTTCGGCACGACCACCGCGAGCAGGAACGACTGTTCGCTGCTGCCGTACACGAATATCTGCCGGATGTAGGGGCTGGTGGAATAGTCGGCCTCGAGCTTGGACACCGCGACGAACTCACCTTGCGACAGTTTGATGACGTTGTTGCTGCGGTCGAGGTACACCAGGTGATCGGGAGCGGTCTCGGCCATGATGTCGCCGGTCTTGTAGAAACCGTCCTCGTCGAATATCTCGGCCGTCAGCTCGGGATGCTTGTAATAGCCGGGAATCAGGCTGATCGACTTCATATACAGTTCACCGCGCGGATACGGCTGGTCGGTGGTGAAGTACCCGAGCTCGGGAACGTCGACGAGCTTGTAATCGGTGACCGGCGGACGCAGGATCTCTCCGTTGCGCATGATTCCGCCGCCGTTCTCCGTCGAGCCGTAGCCATCGCTGACGGCACAGTCGAGCAGGGACTCCATGAAATCATGCATCTGCGTCGACAACGGCGCGCTGCCGCACATCGCCGACACCACGCGACCACCGAGAAAGTCTTGGCGCAGTTCGGATTTCACCGCCTCGTCCAGGATTTCGGGACTCTGCCCTTCGACCGCCGGCTGATCCAGCTCTCTGCGGTAACGCCGAAAGATCATGTCGCACACCCGCGGAACGAGATTCAGCGCGGTGGGACGAACCAGCCCGATATCCTCGAACAAAGTGGACATATCGCTCTCGGCGGCGAAATATCCCGTGCCGCCGGCGGATAGCGTGCTGATCAGCCACGCCAGCCCGTACACGTGACTCAACGGCATGTACTGCAGGTGAATCGCCGGGATCTCGATGCCGGTGTCGAGCGACGGGCTGTGCGGACGTAGCCACAGTCGCGCCACCAGATCGGTGGTGTACATCGCCCCCTTGGGCGTGCCGGTGCTGCCCGAGGTGTAGATCAGGGTGGCCAGCGGGTCCTCGCCCGCCGGTGGGACGTACGCCGGCGTCTCCTTCAGCCCGCGCCCGATATCCAGCTCCTGCCGTACCGGTATCACATTCAGCGTGCGCCCCGAGGCGGCGAGCCGCGCCGTCGCCGACTCGAAACGCTCGTGCTGCTCGTCGTCATCGCTGCGGTAGTCGAAGACGACGAGCCGCTCGACCGAGGATGCGCCGAGCACCACGTCGATCGCGATGTCCAGCGATTCGACGCCGGCAGCGAGGATCCGCGGCTCGGTCTCGGCGACGATGGGGGCCAGCTGGGCGGCCGTCGAGCTGGACTGCAACGGCACGAACACAGCGCCCAGGCGGATACACGCCAGGTTGATCATCGCGTAATCGGTGCTGGTGAAACCCAGCACGGCCACGAAGTCACCGGCTTGTAAGCCGCTGGACCGCCACGAGTTGGCCAACGCGGTGACCCGGTCACCAAGCTGGCCGTAGGTGATCATGTCGAATCCCGACAGCAGCGTCGTGGTCCGGCGTACGGTGGCCTCGTCCCGCCTCACCTCCCGCGCTCGCTGCCCCAGCGCCGGACGGTCCGCATAACCGTTCAGATACTCCTGCACCACGTCCCACAGCCGCAATCCGGGCTCGTGTGCGGCGGCGGTTACCTCCGGCAGTGGTGCTGCCGCCCGAAATTGGGGGTCGGTCGCGTACAAATGGTCGACCCGATGGATCAATCGCTGTTCTCGCTCTTTCTCTGCCATGATTCGCTACCTTTTCGGGAGGGGTCCGTCGCCGCCCGGTCCGGGGCTTCACACCACCACTTTCAGGCTCGGTCAGGGGTTCGAGGAGCACCGTGATGGTTCGCTCGTCCATCGCTGTCTAGCGTCGGACACTTGGTCCGTACCACCGCCTCGCCCAAGGACTGGACGTAGGTTCGGCTCACATCCAGTGAAGCCCCGCCGGGCCGGCTCTTCAATAGGCAGATCCCATGGCGTGGCCGGCCGGGAACACCGACCGGCCATCGATGACGTCTATGCGCTCCGCGCCGCCTGATTCACCTGCGGTGCGCGCTGGTCGGTGGGCGGGTTCGCGGTCGCGGGCGCCAGCGCACCTTCCAGGGCGCCCGCCCCCGCACCGATACCGGAACCGACCACGGCCGCGGGGACCGCGATCACCGCGGCGCCGATGAGCGCGCCCACTACCGGCATGACCACCAAACCCGCGGGCAGGAAGGGAATACCGGCGATGAATCCGGCGACCGCGCCGACCGCCGCGCTGGTGGAGGTCAGCGGGCTGGCGAGGGCCCCTGCCGCCACGTTCCCGGCGAGCGCACCGACGAGGGTGTCGCCGGCCATCCGGTCCGACCGGGCCGGATCGAATCCGACCGAGTCGAATCCCTGGGCCAACATGGCCTCCTGCTGAGCGAAGGAGTCGTTGATCCCCTCGGCGAGCTTGGGATCGACCCAGTCCGGCCGCCCGATCTGGGCCGAACCGATGCGCATGGTCCCGTCCGGCGGCTGGATCGGCGCGACGGGCGGGGCCAGGGCAGTCGGCAGGTGCAGACGGGAAGGGTCGACCGGGGCGAGGGCGCCATCCGGGACGGCTCGCTTCCCGCTCGTATCGTTACGGCTGGTCGCCGTGGGAGATTTGCTCGCCGCCGCCGTTGCGGGGGCGGCCTCGAACAGTGCCCCCGACGACAGAACCGCTGCCATGACCAGTAGTGATCCGCCACGCCCGGACCGCTTGCCCGGCCGAGCGCGATGCTGTGCTGCCATGAACGACCTCTCTTTCGACTCTCGATGAGTTCCGCAAGAAATGTGAACTGACACGCGACACCCTCGCGTGGATTCGGACCGGATAACGCGGCCGAACGCGAGGGAGCAGATGGATATCGTGAACCGTCCCGTCGCGTTACCAACTACTTTGCGGCATTGGACAATTCGGACCCGGACCGCGCGCAGAGGATGTTCGATCAGGGGCTCGGTCGGCGAGCCCACGGTCTCCCGGCCGCACCGGAGAGCGGCGGCCGAGGCCGTCGGAGCATCTCGCCTCATCGTTTCGAGGCCTAACGACCAGTGACAATCGCCCGGCCTCGAGAGCAGCATGAATAGACCGGCTTCGAGGTCCACCACGCCTCGGCCGGGACTTCCAACCGGTTTCACCGCTTCATGAAAGTCATCCGCCCGGTCGAGGGAGGTGCGACGATGCGTCGACTCATCATGTGTTGCGACGGTACGTGGAACACACCGAGCCAGTTGGCGGTCACGAATGTGCGCCGCATGTACAACGCCCTGGCAGACACCATGAGCAACGGGGAGGAGCAGCTCGCCCGGTATCAGCCCGGGGTCGGTACCGAGACCGGTGAGCTGTCCGGCTGGCTGCTGGGAGGAATCACCGGGGCGGGATTATCGAGCAACGTGATGGACGCCTATCACTGGCTGACCTCTACGTACCGGCCCGGAGACCAGATCGCGCTGTTCGGTTTCAGTCGTGGCGCGTACACGGCGCGCAGCACCGCGGCCATGATCGCCGCGTGTGGCTTGATCGATACCCGGCCCCTGGACGAAGACACGGTCCGGCGTCAGATCCGGCAGGTCTACCAGCGGCGGTACCGCCTGGGACAGGCCGCGGATCCCGGGTGGAGCGACGGTCTGCTGTTCAGCTACGTCCCGGAGCGTGATCCGATGCCGGTGGATTTCATCGGAGTGTGGGACACCGTCGGGTCACTGGGCATCCCGGACACCCTGGGCGGGCTGAGCCTGCTGGACTCCGCCCGCCGCTACGCGTTCCACAACGTGCGGCTGAACCCGGCCGTGCGGCACGCTCGCCACGCGGTGGCGCTCGACGAGCAGCGCAGTGAGTTCACCCCGACGTTGTGGTCCGAGCCGGAACCGGATCAGGACGTCAAGCAGGTCTGGTTCCCGGGCAGCCATATGGACGTGGGCGGCGGCCATCCGGACAACGGGCTGAGCGATGGCGCGCTGAAGTGGATGATCGAGGAAGCGCGTGCCGCGATCGGAGTCGAATTCCGCAAGCAGGTGGAGGACCAGATCCGCCCCAACGCGCTCGACACCCTGCACGACGACAACCAGGGGATCTACGGTCTGTTCGAGCTGTTGTACGAGCCGCTGCTGCGCCCACTGCTCGAACCGGTTTTCCAACCGCGGCCCCGCGCCACCCCGATGATCGACAACGACGGGAACAACCCCGCGCTGCACTCGTCGGTATACGAGCGGCACCAGATTCCACCGATCGTCACCGGACCGTACCGGCCCACCAGGACGCTGACACCGGGTGAGTCCAGCACCGTCACCGTGTCCGCCCGTGATCCGTGGAACTGGACAGGCCTCTACCTCGAAGCGGGCGACTACACCTTCGCCGCCACGGGCGAGTGGACCTGCCTGGACGTACCGTCCGGGCCCGCGGGCATCAGCGGCCGGCGGCGGTTCCAGCCGAGACAGGCAATCCACCTGGTCGGCACGCTGATCGGCCGGGCGGAGCGAGTTTTCCGGCGCGTGACCCGGAACCCGCAGGCTTATTTCCCGCTGGCCCGGCGCGATGAGGACATGCCGTGGATGTCGCTCATCGGCGTCGTCGCCAACGACGCGATCCCGCTCGAAGGAGCACAGGCCCTGCACGAGAAGATCGCCATCGGCGCAGGCACGAACCACCGGGTCTGGCGCCCCGGGTACCTGTACGCCTTCGCCGACAACGCGTGGGGCTTCTACGGCAGCAACCAGGGCAGTGTGCGACTCGAAGTGACCAGGAACAGCTGAGCGCGCGCTGTGTTGCTGAAAACGATTCGAACGCAGTGCATTCCGATTCCCGGCACCCAGCCGCGTTCACCGATCGGCGGCCAGCACTGCCGCGAGGCCTTCCCGGAGGTCCTGGACGAAGTACTCGGGAACCTCCAGGGACGGGAAATGTCCCCCGGTTTCGGGCGACCGCCATCGGACGATCTGCCGGTATCGCTCCTGCGCCCAGGGGCGCGGACACTTGTCGATGTCGCGGGGATACATGGTGATCGCCGACGGGACGTCGACCCGAAGTTCGGGGTCCAGCGAGTTGTGGCTTTCGTAGTAGATGCGGGCCGCCGATGCGCCGGTCCGGGTCAGCCAATACAGGGTGACGTCGTCGAGAATTCTGTCTCTGGAAATCGTCTCGAACGGGCTGTCTTCGGTATCTGTCCACTCGGCGAACTTGTCGAGGATCCAGGCGAGAAGCCCGACCGGTGAGTCGACGAGCGAGTAGCCGATGGTCTGCGGTCGGGTCGCCTGCTGCTTCGCGTACGCCGCGCGGAGGCGCGTTGGCGATCCGCACCAGAAATCGCGGGTTTCCTCGGCCCATTCGCGCTCGACCGCAGTCAGCCCGTCCGTTGTCAATCCGGGCGGCGCCTCCGCGAACGTTGTGTGAATGCCGAGAACGTGTGCCGGGAACCTGCCGCCGAGAACCGTGGTGATATTGCCTCCCCAGTCGCCGCCGTGGGCTGCGAACTCGCTGTAGCCGAGCCTTCCCATCAGTTCCACCCATGCGGCCGCGATCTTTTCGGTTCCCCACCCGGTGGTGGCAGGCTTGTCGCTGTAACCGAAGCCCGGTAGCGACGGAACCACGACGTGGAACGCCGGCGCGCCCGCGTCTTTCGGATCTGCCAGCTCGTCCACTACGTCGACGAACTCGGCGATGCTGCCCGGCCACCCGTGCGTCAAGATCACAGGAGTGGCATCTGCGCGCGCGGATCGGCGGTGCAGGAAGTGGATTCGCAGATCATCAATCCTCGTGCGGTACTGGCCGATCCGGTTGAGGCGCTCTTCGAACGACCGCCAGTCGTATCCGGTGCGCCAGTAGTTCACGACATCGACGAGGGCGGCGAGCGGAACGCCCTGTTCCCAGCGGCGAGGGCCGGGCGCGGCGCGATGGACCGTCTCGGCCTCCGGTAGCCGCGCCGCGGCCAGTCGCGCGCGCAGATCGCCGAGGTCGGCGTCGGTCGCGTGGGCTTCGAATGCGTGCACGTCGCTGATTGGACGGGGCATGAGACCTCCTGGCCGTCGCGGAACCGGCTACAACCTATCGCGAACCGGCTAAGACGGTTCTAACATGCCTTCATACCAGCATGCAACCGGCTAAGGTGGTTCCATGCCTGCTGAGTTCCCCGACTTTCGCCTCGGTAGCGTCCTGGCGACCAGCTTCACGGCGACTCTGACCGAGCGGCGCGGCAAGGCTGTGGAGCGAATTCCCACGCCGCAGCGACTCGTCGACTGGCTGGCGGTGAACGGCCTGGCCGTGGAGTCCTGCACCACCGCCCAGCTCGAACTCGCCCGGGAACTGAGGGAATCAATTCACGCCGCCGCGACAGCGACCGCGACTCGGGACGCTCTCCCCGCGTCCGCTGTTCGAATCATCAATGAATGCAGCATTCAGGGTCGGGCCGCGGCCATCCTGACGCCCGAGGGCGATCGTCGATGGCGACTCGGCTCGGCTTCCCGCGTAGAAGATGCCCTGGGCGTAATCGCCGCGGACGCGATCAGCATCATCGCAGGCGAACGAGACGGAAAGATGGCGTTGTGCGCATCGCCGACCTGCCGAGCCGCATTCTTCGACACCAGTCAAAGTCGCACCCGCAAATGGTGTGACATGAACACGTGCGGGAATCGTCAGAAGAAGGCGCGCTTCAACGCCAACCAGCGCAAGAACGGGACTGCCGAACGGACAGGTGTCACCTGATCCGGCTTGCCCTCGCCGATGCCGGCGCCACCAGTCCGGCGAAGGCGGTCACCGAACCGGTGGCGTGAGTGCCGCACCTGATCCAGGACCTGTTCCGGCCCTCACCCCCACCGAACTCGCCCGATCAGTCCAGGAGTCCGGCGATTTCGGACTTGATCTGCTCAGGGGTCACCGTCGACTCGAAACGGCCGATCACCTTGCCATCGCGGCCGACGAGGAACTTCGTGAAGTTCCACTTCACCTCGTCGGTGCCGAGCGCTTCCGGGCGCGTGGCCTTGACGTGCTGGTACAGCGGCCCGGCGGTGGGACCGAAGTCGCCCGGCGCCTGCGCGCGCAGATAGGCGAACAGCGGGTCCGCGCCCGGACCGTTGACTTCGATCTTGCCGAAGACCGGAAAGGTGACACCGTAACTCGTGGAACAGAATTCCTGAATCTCGGCGTCGGCGCCCGGTTCCTGATCGCCGAACTGGTTACACGGGAACCCGAGGATATCGAGACCACGGTCCCGGCCCTCCCTGTACAGGGCCTCGAGACCTTCGTATTGCGGCGTGAAACCACACTTGCTGGCCACATTGACGATGAGCACCACCCGGCCCGCGTAGGCGTCCAGTGAACGGTCCCCGCCGTCGGCGGTCCTGACCGAGAATTCGTGAATTGTCATAGCGCCGAGAGTATTTCACCTCTCGACGCCGCGTCGAGGAACTGGCGGATGGGCCCGCTGGTCGCACAGCGTCAACGCGATCGCGGTCTCGCAGCCGCTTTCCGCCGGTACGGCATCATCGCGCGCTGCACCGCATCGCGCCAGTGTGGCAGCGGCTTCAGGCCGGCGTCGATCCACGACGCATCCGACAGCACGGCGTTTCGGGGGCGGTCCGCCGCGCTCCGGAAGTCCGTTGTCCGGCACGGACGCAGCAGCCCGGCCGCCAGACCGGCTTCTTCGGCAATGGCACGGGCGAACTCGAATTTCGAGGCCGCGCCCTCCGACGTCGCATGAGTCAGCAGTGGCGGGTCGGGATGCGCGAGAAGGTCGGACAATGCGGCCACGAGGTCGTCGGTGAAGGTGGGAGAGGCGATCTGATCGGAAACGACTGCGGCGGTTTCGCCTCGTTCGCATTTCCGCAGGAGCGCGGCCGGGAATCCGGTGGTCGCGCCCGAGTACAGCCACATGGTGCGGACGATGAGAGCATCGGGGAATTCTTGCCGCACGGCCCGTTCACCAGCCAGTTTGGACCTGCCGTACTCGTTGACCGGCGCCGTCGGCGAATCGGTGTCATAGGGTCGGGAAGCCGTGCCGTCGAAGACGTACCCGGTGGAGATGTGCACCAGCCGCGCTCGTTTCTGCGCGCAGGTCCGGGCCAGCAGTCCGGCGCCGGACGCGTTGACCGCGAATGCCCGGTCGATATCGGTCTCGGCGGCGTCGACGGCGCTGTATGCCGCGCAGTTGATCACCACGTCACCCGGAGCGATGGCCGTGTCCAGCGCTTCGGCATCGGTGATGTCGAGTTCTTTCGACCCGAGTCCTGTGACCGTCCACGTCCCGTCCCGAAAAGGGCTCGCCGGACTCGTCATCCGAGCGCCCAGAAGGCCGCCGGCGCCGGTGACGAGCAGCCTGCTCACCGCTTCTCCTCGATCGAGGACTCCAGGGGCCGGGCCGGGGATCGCCGGAAGCCCGCGACGAACTCCCGTATGGAGGCGACCATGTAATCGATCATCTCGTCGGTGATTCCGGGGTATACACCGACCCAGAAGGTGCGGTCGGCCACATGATCGCTGACCGTCAGGTCTCCGGAAACACGGTGCGAAATGTTCGAGTAGGCCGGATGGCGCAACAGATTTCCGGCGAACAGGCCACGGGTCGCGATCCGGCGGCTCTCGAGAAAATTGACGATGCCGAAGCGATCGAAAGGGGCGTCCGACATGACGGTCATCGCGAACCCGAACCAACTCGGGTCGCTTCCGGGCGTCGGTTCCGGCAGACGCAAGTAGTCGATCCCGTCGAGCTTCTCGCGCAGCCTGAGCCAATTGTGCCGCCTGGCAGCACAAAAATCATCCAACTTCGCCAGCTGGGACAGCCCGAGAGCGGCTTGCAGATCGGTCGCCTTCAGATTGTATCCGATGTGCGAATAGATGTATTTGTGATCGTATCCGTACGGCAGACTGCCCAGCTCGAAGCCGAATCGTCTTCCGCACCTGTTGCTTTCGCCCGGCTCACACCAGCAGTCGCGCCCCCAGTCACGCAGGGACTTCACTATTCGGGCCAGGACCAGGTTGTCGGTCAAGACGCATCCGCCCTCGCCCGTTGTCACGTGGTGTGCCGGATAGAAACTGACGGTCGACAGGTCACCGAATGTGCCGGTCCGCCGCGACCGGTATGTCGACCCGACCGCATCGCAGTTGTCCTCGATCAGGAACATGCCGTGGTCGCTACATATTTCGGCGATTTCCGCGACCGGGAAGGGGTTGCCGAGCGTATGAGCCAGCGCCACCGCACGGGTTTTCGGCCCGATGGCTGCCCCGATCAGCTCCGGCGACGCGTTGTACGTGTGCTCATCGATATCTATGAACACCGGCTCGAGACCGTTCTGCAGGATCGGATTGACCGTTGTCGGAAACCCTGCCGCGCAGGTGATCACCTCGTCTCCCGGGCGGAGCCGGGCATCGCCCAACTCCGGCGCGGTCAGCGCGGTGATCGCCAGCAGGTTCGCCGACGATCCGGAATTGGTCAGCCGCGCTTTGCGCGTTCCGATCTTCCGGGCCAACGATGTCTCGAATTTGTGCGCCAAGCCTCCCGCGGCGATACGCATATCCAACGCGGCCTCGGCGAGTGCGGTCTTGTCATCCGCATCGAGGCATGCGCCGGATGACTGGATTTCGGTGACGCCCGGCACGAACGGACGATCCGCCGACTGCGCGTGGAACTCTCTGATGTTCCTGATCAGATCTTCTCTGTCGATCATCGGACGTCGACTTTCCTCATGAGGTGGCGCAGCTCGCCGACGAATGCGGTCTGACCGGGCAGTGCTCGCATATGCCCCTGAAGTTCTCTCGTGGCCCGCCGGTAGGAGGCATCGGCCAGCACTGTCTCGCATGCGGTCCGCACGCCCGCCGCGGTGACCGTCGCCGGATCGATCCGAATGCCGGTCCCGAGCTCTTCGCACCGCAGGGCGTTACCGGGGTGGTCTGCGAAGAAGGGCAGCAGCACCTGCGGCACTCCGCAGGTGATCGTGTCCCGAATCGAGTTCAAACCGCCATGGGTGATGAACAGATCCACATTTCCCAGCAAGAGTGACTGGGGAACCCGGGGCATGGTGTGCACATGCGGCGGCAATGACCGGAATATGTCCTGATATTGCGAGGGCAACGCGGCGATGACGGAGCACTCGAGCTCAGCCAGCGCCGCGAAGATCTCCTGGTAGATCTCGGTCGATCGCCGCATGAACCGGGTGGAACGGGGACCGATCGACCCCATCGAGAGATAGACGATCGGTCTGTCTCGGGGCAGTTGGGCGAATTCGCTGGGCAACCGCTCGTCGCGGCGGGTGGGAAGTTCGTGCCGATAACGAACGAGCGGCGCGTCGAAGTCCGCGTGGTTGAACTCCTCCGGCGTCAGCGAGACGGTCAGATGACGCAGGATTCCGGGTACGAGCGGCTCCGGCGCGAGCCCGAGTTCCGACCGCCGGGCGGTCAGCCCGGGCCGGACCACCTCGTGATGGAGGCGTTGCACAACCGCCTCCAGCGGGCCGATATCCACGACGACGTGCGGTATCCCGAGCACCTCCGCGGCCAGGTAGCCGCCGAATTCAGTGCATTCGTGCACGATGACGTGTGGCCGCCAGCGCTGCGACAGCTCGAGGACGCCGTCGGCGACATATCCGGCGACGCGAGCGGAGGTGAATTCCATCATCAGAGCCCGGTCGAAGGCAGCTGCGCCGCCATCGAGCAGGGCGCCGAAGACGATCGTGTCGAACTCGGGGTCGAGCCACGACGGTCCGATATCGATGATCTCCACGCCGTAGTTGTCGTGCAACCATCCGGACCACTTGCCGGGCACCGCGATCCGGACGTCGTGGCCGAGTCGGCTCAACGTGTCGACGAGCGTGACCAGCCCACGCAGATGCGATTCGATCGGGTTGACGGTGACCAACACTCGCATGCGGTCGTAGAGCGGAGTGGCCATCGAGGTACCCCCATCATGAGTCCCGAAATGTCAGGTCCGAGCGCCGCTCGGGCCATGACAGCATCATGGCAGGGTCGGCCTGCGCCCGGAACCTTTTGACGAATCAAAGAGAGCAAGGCGTGTTCAAATCTCCTGCGGGGCAGGATCATTGAGAGTCGCACCGCCAACCGTCGCACCCTGACCTCGCCGCCCGGGACACCGCGAAGACCATTCCTGCTCTGCCAGAACGACATCCGTCGGTCCGATCGTCACCCGTGCGACCGCCGGCCGCCTTTCCGGACGCCGTAGCACTCCTCGCGAGCAACGAGGTTCGCCCTGCCCGGTGGCTCCACCACGCCGACCCCCACCTCCGCACGCTCTGCGACGGCGACTCCGAACCCGTGTACCGCTGCGTCGGCCGGCGACGACGTCGCGCGGGCTGCGGCGCGGTTACACCGTCGCGGAGATGGCCATTGTTCGGGGTGGACAATGGGGAGATGCACCCGCACGGGATGCTGCCCGGGTCGGGAAGGGGCCTGAGCAGAGCCGAACTGCTCGCCGCGATATCGCTGGCGATCGACCTCGGGCTGGGGCAGCCGATGGAGCACATGCTCCGGTCGTCCCTGATCGCGACACGGATCGCCGAGCGGATGGGGCTCGACCGGCAACAGCGGGCGACCGTGTACTACGCCAATCTGGTGGGGTGGATCGGTTGTCACGCCGACTCGCACGAACTTTCGGCACTCTTCGGCGACGACATCGCCTTCCGGGCCGACACCTACACGGTGGACATGACCGGCCTGCCGTTTCTGCGGCTGATGATGAGTCATGTCGGAAGCGGATCGCCGAGCTGGGAGCGAGGCATCCGTGCCACCGCCTTTCTGGTCACGGCTCGCAGCCAGGTCGCCACGCTGATCCAGTCGCATTGCAGTTCCGCAGGAGTGCTGTCCGACCGGATGGGCTTGGACGAGCAGGTCGGAAAGGCGCTGGCCTACGCCTTCGAACGCTGGGACGGCCGGGGGTTGCCCAACGGTTCTCGCGGAGACGACATCCCGATCGAGATCCACATCGCTCACGTGGCGGATGTCGTCGAGGTGCACCTGCGGACGGGCGGGCTCGAGCACGCGAAGGATATCCTGCGTTCTCGACGCGGCAGTCAGTTCAGCCCGGCCGTGGTGGCGGTGTTCGATCGCGACGCGGCGGCGATCGTCGACGAGTTGCTCGAAATCGACGTCTGGACAACGGCGTTGGCGGCGGCGCCGGATCGTGACCGAACCCTGACGGCCGCCGAGACCGACGAGTTACTCGAGGCCATGGCGGATTTCGTCGATCTCAAATCTCCGTTCACCCTGGGACATTCACGCGGCGTCGCGAATCTGGTGGCCGGGGCGGCCCGGCACCTGGGCATGCCGTCGTCGGACATCACGCATCTCTACCGTGCCGGCCTGGTGCACGGCCTCGGCAAAATGGGTGTGTCCAACCGGATCTGGGAGAAGAAGAAGCCGCTCACTACGGCTGAATGGGAACGGGTACGGATGTATCCGGATCTGACCGGGCGGATACTCAGCCGGGTCAGTGGCTTGGAGTCGGTGGTGTCCCTCGCGATGAAACACCGGGAACGGCTGGACGGGTCCGGCTTTCCCCGGGGGATCGCAGGCGCGGAGTTGACCGCGCAGGACCGGCTGCTTGCCGCGGCGGAGGCTTATCAGCGACTGCTCGAGCCGCGTCCCTACCGACTACCGCTCGATCCTCGCGGCGCCGCCGATCAGTTGCGAAAGCAGGCGCGTGCCGGACGTTTCGACGCCGAGTCGGCCGCGGCCGTGCTCGCGGTGGCCGGTCCGCGGAGCTCGCGGCGGACGCCCTGGCCCGCCGGGCTGACCGACCGCGAGGTGGAGATCCTGCGGCTCGTCGCACAGGGCCGATCGAACCGAGAAATCGCCGCCGAACTGTTCATCGCCGTGAAAACGGCCCGCAACCACGTCGAACGCGTCTACGCCAAGCTCGGCGTCAACAACCGCACGCAGGCCAGTCTCGCCGCGATCGATCGCGGTCTGGCGGAGTTCCCGGTCAACGCGGTCGCGGGGACTGACGCGTCCGGTTGACGAGCAGGCCGGTATATGGAGACCCGGCTGATTACGCACGCTCGGCCCCCGGTGACGGGTGGCCGAGCCGATATGCGCGGGGCCTTCACCAGCGGTACGCGCCGGGCCGGGACCGGCGGTCCAAGACCCATATCGTGGCCAGTACGAGGCCGACGGCCAGCGAGGCGAGCGCGACGAGAGCGGCACCGGCGCCTCCGTGGAAGGTGTCGCCATAGGCGGACATGGCGGGCAGCGTGGCGGTGTACCGCTCGAGATCCAGGTCGCGGCCCAGCGCTTCGAATGCGTGCCGGTTGGACAGACCCAGACTCATCAGGCGTCCCGGGAGGGCCATCTGGTCGACCGGGACTATGGCTCCGCCGAACAGAACCTGAGGGAAACAGAGCATCGGCAGGGCGAGGGCGGCCTGCGCTGCGTTGGAGACCGCGGCCGAGGCGAGCAATCCGAGGGCCAGTGCCGAGGTCGCCTCGATCACAATCGTCACGAACAGGAAACCGGCCACGTCCCAGCCGACGGCCGGGAGCCGGCCGAGCGCCCGCAGCACACCCAGGAGCACCGCGCTCACTCCGGCCAGCACCGGAAGCAGCGCTGTCACCTTGGATGCCACGTAGGCGCCCACGCTGAGCCCGGCCAGCCGCTCCCGCCGGAAGACGGCCATCTCCCCCACGATCTGGAGCAGGCCATAGGTGAGGCCGAAGAAGAAGCCCGCGAACGCGATCCAGAACACGATCTGGACCGGGCCCAGGTCGGCTTCGCTACGCGGATCGAACGCGCCGCGCTTGAACAACGTCGCCATCATCGCAGTGACCAGCACCGGTGAGCCGAGCAGAACCGCCAGGGTCAACCGGTTGCGCAGGAGAACATCGACATTGCGTCGTGTGAGTAGCCACCATTGCCGGACCGCGCCCGTGCGCTCGACGTCCGAACGGGTCGCGGGGATGGGCAGCCGAGCCGAGCCGGGCCTGGCTTGCGACTTCCCACGGCTATCCGCGAATCGCTCCGCCCAGATCTGCGGGGTGTGCTCATGACCCAGCCGGTCGTACACGTCGGCGAGATCCTCCACGCCGAAGTAGCGCCGAGCCTCGGTCGGGCTGCCGGTGAAGGCCGGGTGGCCGCCGCGCGCCAGGAATACCACCCGGTCACACCGGTCGATGCCGGCCGGCTCATGCGTGGTGAGGACGACCGTGACCCCGCGCCGGCTGAGTCGGCGCAGCAGGCGCATCACATCGGCCGCGGTCGACGGATCGAGCCCGGAGGTGGGTTCGTCGAGGAAGAAAAGGTGTGGCCGGGTCAGCAGTTCCACGGCGATACCGGCCCGCTTGCGCTGGCCGCCGGAGAGCGCACCGACCGGCACCTCGGCCCGATCAGCCAGGTCGAGGTCGTTCATGGTTTCCTCGACTACCCGGTCCGCCTCGGCCGCCGATGTGCCCGCGGGCAACCGCAGCCGTGCCGCGTAGCGCAACGTGCGGCGCAGGGGCATTTCGAGGTGGATGATGTCCTCCTGGGGCACGTAGCCGATACGGGAATCTGCGCTGACCCGTGTTCCGCGAACGACGCCGTCATGCCGAACCTCCCCGGCGGACGGTGGCCGCAATCCCGCGAGGATCTCCAGCAACGTGCTCTTTCCTGCCCCACTGCCGCCGGCGATGGCGACCAGCTCGCCCGGTTCGACCGACAACGACAGTTCGTGGAGAATGTGCCGCCCCCCGACATGCCTGCTCACATCCACCGCGTCGATGCGCCCGCCACCCGCCACTTCGGGCACGTGATCCGAAGTGCGCGTACCGAACTCGACGTTCGGCAATTCGACCGTGAGTTCGGTCATGACCGATGATCTCTGTGCTTCCTGAATTCGCTTCGTCATGCCCTGATCATCGGTCCGCCGCCTCCGTGGTCGCATGAGGCGTTTGCCTCAAATCGCGCCACCGGGAGGCGACCGCCTCGCCGGGTCGTACACCTGCTGGGCCCAGGCTAGAGTCGCGGCATTATCGACACCATGAAGAATGCGCCCATGCCGGACGGTGGACACCGCAACGTCGAAATCGGATGGCTGCCGACTACCGGCGGGCCCGATCGAGGCCGGGCGTCGTGAGGATCCTGTTCGCGGCGACACCGTTGATCGGGCATCTGTTCCCGATGATGCCACTGGCACGATGCTTTCGCGATCGCGGACACGACGTGCTGGTGGCCAGCGGCGCAGCAGCAGTCGCCGCAGTCACCGGCGATATCGACGCCGTCGATATCGCGCCCAGCATCGGGAATGTGCGGTCGGTGGTGCGGGGGCTGGGCCTGCATCCCGTCCTGGCAGCCCGATCGGCGACCGGCAGGGCCGATGCCCGCGGCGGCGCCCATGTCTTCGCGGTCACCAACAGACCGATGATCGCACCGCTCACCAGGACCGCCGAACGATTCCACCCCGATCTCGTCGTGCACGAACCCTTCGCCGCGGCAGCGGCGATCGTGGCGGCCCGGATCGGTGTCCCGGCCGTGTTGCACAACATCGCCCTCGACGACGGCACGCTGATCCGCCGGGAGCTGCTACGACTGCTGTGGGGTCGTGACGAGCCCGCCGCCGCGGCGACCCTGTCGGTCGCTCCGCCCAGCATCGTGTCGGTGCCCGGTTGGTCCGTGCGATACACCCCGTACGCGCCATCGGGCGCGCCGGTTCCGCCGGTGTTCCGCGACCCACCGGTGCGGCCACGCATCGTCGTGACTCGCAGCACCATGCTCGGCGACGGGCCCGATGCCATGCTGCGCGCGGTGCTTCGCGCCGCCCCACAGGTGGACGCGGACATCATCATCGTCCGCCCGAACCGCGCGATCGCGCGCTCGTCACACCTGCCTCGCAACGTCCACACCGTCGGATGGATCGCGTTGCACCGCGCCCTGCCCACCTGCACCGCGATGGTCAACCACGGCGGTGCCGGCTCGGTGCTCGCCGCGCTGCGCGCGGGAATCCCGCAACTGGCCACACCCGCGCCCGGGGACCGCCGCTGGAACGCGGAATCGGTCCGGTACCGCGGCGCGGGCCTCGCCGTACCGGCATCGAAAATTACCGCGGCACACCTCAATACGCTGATCACCGACGCGAGCCTGACCCACTCGGCTCAGGCGGTAGCCGCCGAGATCGCCGCGATGCCCACGGTCGAGGACACCGCGGACCGCCTCCTCGCCCACACGACGCATCGGTAGCCGCCTGGCCGAGACCAGCGGCCGGCTCCGCCCTGTGTTCGGCGTATCGCACCGGCTGAGAGCCGAAAGCGACGGTCACCCGGTCGATCCCGTCCGCGGTATCTTCAGCGGTCACCCAGGGCGTCGATGGCGGCACGCAGTTTGGCCGTTGCCTCCGACGCGATCGGCTCGAGGTCCGACTCACCGGTGACCTGAACCATGACGTCGGGATCCATGGCTTCGACGATGACAGTGGCATGGTCGGAGGGGTCGCGACGGACGATCACGTTGCAGGGCAACAACAATCCGATCTGGCGGTCGACCTCGACAGCGCGGTGCGCCAGCGGCGGATTGCAGGCGCCGAGGATGCGGTAGTCCTCCATGTCCTCGCCGAGTTTGGCTTTCAGTGTCGCGGCCATATCGATCTCGGTCAGGATGCCGAAGCCCTGCTCGCCCAACGCCTCACGAGTTCGTTCGACCGCGTCGGCGAACCGATCGGTGCGCAATGTGGTGGAGATGGCCATGTTCATGATTACCGGCACTTCCTTTCGCTGGTGGGATGTGGCAAGCGGTCAAGCTCGAGGCACGGCACAACCAGCCGTGCTGGGCAGACCCAACCGCCGCAGCAGCAGGCTCGCCGGGCACCAGCCCGCGGTGCCGTACAGCAGCAGATTCGCGCCCACGAACCCGGTGAACACCAGCCACCAGCTCGACCACGTCGTCGCCAGAATCAGGCTGATCAGCACGAAGGACCCTGCCAGCAGAGGGACGACACGGGCGATGGACCAGCCCTGGTGACGGGGTAGGTTCGGCATGAGTTGACCTCCGTAATCGGTTGCGCGCCCGCGTGTTCAGGCGAGAGCGAGGAAGAGTTTCTCGAGTTCGGCTTCGCTCATGGGTTCAGTTCCGTCGGCGCCCTCGCCGGTCAGGCATTCCCGCAGCCCAGTGGCGACGATCTTGAATCCGGCCCGGTCCAAAGCCCGTGACACCGCGGCGAGTTGGGTGACGACCTCTTTGCAGTCGCGCCCCTGCTCGATCATGGCGATCACGCCGCCGAGCTGCCCTTGAGCGCGACGCAACCGATTCAGTACCAGCGCGATCGTCTCTTCATTGCCCACCATGGCCACAGTCCCTCTCGTCGTTTATTTTGTTGTTCACCCACCACACACTATACCCCTAGGGGTATAGTGTGTGGCCGTGGCGTCAGTCATGCGCGAAGCTGATCGGCGGCAATATCGCGCGGAGCCATCGCGGGGACCACCAGGCACGATGCCCGGTGAGCCGCAACAGCACCGGCAGCAGCACCAGTCGCACGGCGGCGGCGTCGAGCAGTACCGCGACGCCGAGGATGACGCCCATCTCCTTCGGCGGGAGCGGCTGGGCGAGCGCGAAAGTGAAGAACACCGCGACCATCACCGCGGCGGCGGCGAAGATCACCCGGCCGGAATGGGCGAGGCCGTCGACGAGAGCGCGGCTCGGATCACCGGACTTTTCGTAGTGCTCTTTAGCCGTGGCGAGCAGGAAGACGGTGTAGTCCATCGCGATGGCGAAGATCATCGCGAAGAAGAACACCGGTCCCCAGCCGTCGAGGAACCCCTGTGGGGTGAAGCCGAGCAGGCCCGCACCATGCCCGTCCTGGAAGATCAGCTTCGCCACGCCGAAAGCCGCGGCGGTCGACAACAGACTGACCACCGTTCCCAGTGCCGCGACCAGCGGAGCCTGTAAAGCGATCAGCAGCAACGCGAAACCGAGGACCAGGATGATCCCCACGATGATGGGGAAGTAGTGATTCAAGGCGTGTTGCAGATCGAGGTTCTCGGCAGGAGCGCCACCGACCAGCGCTCCGGCCGGGAGTTGCGCACGCAACTGATCGACGATGGCGCCCATCCGCGCATCGGACGGGTCCACCGTCGGCAGCGCTTGCATCATGACCAGGCCGCTGCCGTCGTGAGCGGGCTGGGGCGGGGTGAGCACGGCGATGCCGTCGACCGCCGACGCTGTCGTCGCGGCCTGGGCGGATTCGGCCGCCGGTGCGATGATCTGCAGTGCTCCGGGCGCGCCCTTGCCCAATTGCGCCTGCACGAGTTCATATCCCTGGCGAACGGGTGCGTCCGAGGGCACGACCTGAATCGAGGGCATGGCGACCTTCAAGCCGGTCACCGGGATCGCGAGGGCGATCAGCACCAGCAGTGCGGCAATCGCGAAGGGCCACGGCCGGTCGTGCAGGCGCTGCCCCCAGGCCGCGAACCGGGCCGAGCGATGACGCTGCCGCCCGACCTTCGGCAGCGATCCGGCATTGATCCTGCTGCCCAGTGCTCCCAGCGCGGCGGGAAGCAGTGTCATCGTCGCCGCCAGAACGAAGGCCACCGCGAACATGATCCCGACCGCCATCGTCCGCACCGCGGGCGCCGGAACGATCAGCACCGCCGACAAGCTCACCAGCACGGTCAGTCCGGACAACAGGACGGCCTTGCCCGCCGTGCTCAACGTCTCGGCCACCGCCGCGCGCGCATCGGGCGTCCTCGCGAGAGCTCCGCGGAATCGGGCGACGATGAACAGGGCGTAGTCGATGCCCAGGGCCAAGGCGAACATCATCGCGAAATTCATGGCCCACACCGAGATCGGGGTGAGATGGTTGAGCAGCACCAAGCCGCCTGCCGAGGCGATCAATCCGGCGAGGGTGAGCAGCAGCGGCAGCCCAGCAGCCACCAGAGACCCGAACGCGATCACCATGATCGCCAGGGTCACCGGCCAGGAGAACATCTCCGCCTTCAGCATCGCCTCGTGGTTGGCCTTGTTGAAATCGCTCCACAGCGCCGAAGCGCCGGTGGGATAGACCTCGATCCCGTTGCCGGACAACGCCGTCAACGCGCTCTTGTGCGCATCGACCGCCTTCACCATGTCATCGGGTGAGGCAGCGGCACCGGCGATGAGGATCCCGGTGTGCCCGTCGCGACTGATCGAGACCCCCGGCTCGGGGGCGACGACTTCACCGAACCGCGGATCGGCCGCGAAGATCGCGGCGGCCCGCCCGAGCACCGACTGCACCGCGGGGCCAGCGATGGCCTGAGTATCCGAATGCACCACGACCTGCAAAGCGGCCGACGAATCGCCGCCGAAGTGCTGCTGAGCCAGCTCACGCACCCGCACCGAATCCGACCCGTCGGCCTGCCATCCCGCACCCGCGAGCGAGTTGAACACACTCGGCGCCGCAGCCCCCAGCGCCACCAGCACGATCAGCCACACGCCGAACACGATCCGGGCCCGACCGGCCATCGTGGCACCGATGCCGCCCAGCAGTCCACCAGCATTTCCCGAGGTGATCTCGGGCGGCGAAACAATCCCAGAGTCGGTCATCACTTCTCCGTTCGAATACCCCCGCGGGTATATTGGTCAATGGCACCCAATATACCCCCAGGGGTATCATCGGCCAGGGCGGTCTTGGTCACAGGACCTGCCGGGGCGGCCGGGAGAGTAGGAAGAACAGACTCGGTTCGAGTGCGACGCAACGCGGCGGCGGCCGTGCAGACACGAACCTCCGCGCTCAGGCCGGGAGTAACGGGCCCGGCGGGGTCACGGTTGCACAGATGTCCCGGAGTCGGATTTCCCAGGCGCGCCAGCGTATTCGGACCCATCGTCGCTGAGCGTGAAATAGTTCTCCTCTTCCTGCCGGAAGTGCAACTGCAGCAACGCGTACAGGCCGTACAGGCACGCCAGCAGATCGTCGGTCTGGTCGGGGCCGATGCGGCCGGCGGCGCGGGCCACGCCCAGGTGGTTGCCGATACGTATGGTCAGGCGCTGGATTTCGGCGTGGGTGCGGCTCATGGTGGCGGTCGCCTCGGGGCTACCGAGTGGCTTGGCGAGCGCGGGATACAGCTCGGTTTCCTCCGCCTGTTCGTGCGGCAGCAATTCATCGACCAGGAACCTGTGCGCCTCCTCGACCGCGGACAGCGCAACCGGGTCACCACCGCGGACGGCTAGACCGTCGGCCGCGGTGCGCAGCAGAGCAAGCGTGTCGCGCAGAGTGTCATGCTCCCCGGCGAAGCGGTGCAGCAACGCTTCGGTGTCGGCGGTCAATTCGACCCGCAGCGCCGGATTGCCGCGCAGCGCACGCAAAGCATTCACGATCACCGCGACGTCGATGCCCTCCTGCAACAGCGCACCGGCGGCAGGGGGCAACCAGCCGAGGGCGGCGACGATCATGGCCACCAGCGACAGGCTCATGCCGACGGCCGCGCTCTGCACAGCGATACGACGCGACCAGCGGGCGGTGTCCATCGCATCGGCGAGGCGATCCAATCTGTCACCGGTGAGCACGATATCGGCCGCCTCCGAGGATGCGGTGGACCCGCGCGCCCCCATCGCGACGCCTACCGCGGCCGCGGCCAGCGCGGGCGCGTCGTTGACGCCGTCGCCGACCATCACGGTGACCGCGCGTTCGCGTTCGCGGCGCACGGCTTCCACCTTGTCCGACGGGCTCTGCCCCGCATACACCTCGTCCAATCCGAGGACGGTGGCCACCTCGCGTGCGGGCTCGGACCGATCTCCGGTGAGCATGACCAGGCGGTCCAAACCCGCCTGCCGCAATCGGCGGATCGTACGTGGTGCGTTGCGCCGCAGCGGATCTCGCAGGAGGATGGCCGCAGCGAGCGCACCGTCCAGGACAATCCACGCGATCGCGGCCGAGTCCAGAGTCGCGCGATTGACGACCGTACGCCCCCAATCCACCGCGGTGAGTGCCTCCGGCAGTTTGCCGACATCCACTCGGTGCCCGCCGACAGTGCCGGAGACGCCGCGCCCGGCTTGTTCGGCCACATCGGCCGGGGCCGACAGCTCGAGGCCACGGGCCAGCGCCTCGCTGACGATCGCTTCGGCGAGCACATGCGGTGACACCTGGTCGACCGAGGCGGCCAGCCGTATCATCTCGGCCGGGTCGCGGCCCGGCGCGGTAACCACATCGACGACCCGTGGACGGCCTCGGGTCAGTGTTCCGGTCTTGTCCATCAGGAGTGTCGTCGCGTGTCCGAGGGTTTCCAGCGCGCCACCACCCCGCACGACGACGCCCGAACGCGACGCGCGCGACAACCCCGAAACGATCGCGACGGGCGCGGCCAGCAACAGCGGGCACGGAGTCGCCACCACCAACACCGCGACAGCTCGCACCGCCGACCCGCTCCACGCGTAGGCGACAGCCGCGACGAGCAGCGCAAGTGGCAGGAACCATGCGGCATACCGATCGGCCAGTCGCACCACCGGAGCGTTCTCGGCGCCTGCCTGCTGCGCCAACCGCACGATCCCGGCGTACGTACTGTCGGCTGCCGTCGCACCGGCCCGCATTTCGAACGCATCACCCGCGTTCACCACACCACTGCGTACCGGCTCGCCGGATGCCCGCTCCACTTGCAGCGGCTCCCCGGTCAACACCGACTCGTCCAGAACCGCAACGGGATCGAGAATGCGGCCGTCCACGGGCACCACCTCCCCGGTGGCGACCACGAGCACATCATCGACCGCGACCCGGTCCAGCGGAATCACCTGCACATCGTCGCCAACGCGGCGACGTGCGGAACGCGGCGCGTGTTCGAGCAACGCCCGCAGATCCCGCGATGCGCGCCGCTCGGCCGCGGCGTCGAGCGCACGACCACTGGCCAGCATGACCGCGACCAACGCGCCGGCAAGGTATTCCCCGACCAGAAGCGTTCCCGCCAAGGACAACACCGCGATCAGATCAACACCCGCCCGGCCCTTCACCAGCGTGGCAATCATCCAGTAAAGAGCCGGAACGAACGCCGCCACGGTCGCCGCGATCCACAACGCATCCGCGGCACCGCGCAACCCCAGCATCCACAACAACGCCCCGATCACCAGCGGCACCACCGTGACCACCACCAGGGACGGCTCGAACCACGCGGCGAACCGATCCCGCCACGACCGCGACTTGAATCTCGTCAATACCTGGGCCATCGCATGTTCCTCCTGACCGGCCCGCGAATCCAGTCTGATCCCACTGAACCGAACCGGAGGACAACAGCGACAGGGAAAGCGGTCCCCTGAATCGTTGCCCTATGTCCCCCGACCCCGCCGCACCTCAGCGAGCGCTCGCCGGTCTGCCCCGCGCATCAACGGGCGTCCGCGTATCCACACCGCGTCAGATCCGATATCCAGATGACGGTCGAGGTCACCGGGTGTGCAGCCGTCGGTGACGCACGGCCGCGTCGAGCGCGGCCAGACCGCGCCTCGATACGACACCGCGGAGCCGTCCACCACGGCAACCATGGGATAGTTCGATTCTGTTGTGTACGAACCGCATTCGGTGGTCATGGCACACACCTCCAGCACTGGTCGTCGGGTCTGTTTCGGACACCGGGCATTCGCGCCCCGGATCCTGGGCAGCCCGACGTGCTCATCCGACAGTTCGGTCGGCCTCGCGCTGCAGCCTTTCCGACGACGGCACCGCCCCACCCGGAGGCGGCGGGTCGGGCAAGGTACGCACCTCTTCGACCCCCTCCACGGTCATCGCCAGCGCAGAGACGGTGCGCTGCTCGGCGGCGTCGGCGAACGGACCCCGGATACTCACGTGGCCGTCGGCTACAGCGACGGCCCACTGTCTGCGGCTGCCGAGGTAATTATCCAGCCGGGCACGGACTTTCGATTCGATCGCGGCGTCGTCGCAGATCAGTGCGCGCAGCAGATCGCGCCGGGCCACGATGCCGACCAGCACCCCGGCCTCCACCACCGGCATGGACCGCCGATGCAATGCCAGCATGCGGGCCGCGATGACGCCGACGAGTGTGCCGGGTTCGACCACGTCGGCCGGAACCGACATAACCGCCGCCACGTTCGCCCCGGTATGCGTACTTTCCGCGGCGAGAGCGTCGGCCTCGGAGAACATGCCCAGCACATGCTCCCCGTCATCGACCACCGGAAGCGCTGCGAAACCGTGCTCGGTCAACAGCGCGACCGCCTCCCGGAGCGGAGTCTGCGGCTGTACCGTCACCACGGGACGACTGAGAATATCACGCGCGTACATGATGAATCTTCTCCTGTCCTCCGATGCCACAAAGGTTTTCCGCACATATCGCCTGTGTCCGCTGCTTCCCGGCGCGAAGGCCCCGAATCTCAGCATTGCCCGCGCACACGCCGCCCAGCACGGCCGAATGTCACCCGCACGGTCGGAATTCGGAAGGTATCGGCGGCCCTGCTGAAGGACGAAAGACCCCCTTTATCGCCCGTACCGCGATTTCGACCCCGCGCACTGCCCCGTCATGGTCGTGCACCCGCCGAAACAGTAACCGGCGGGCGCTCGGAGAATCGGGGGGCACTCGATTCCTCCCGAAATCAAGAGCCGATCTGCCCTGGTGTAGCGGACCGGCGCACCGCAGCATCAGCAGCATGGAGTTCAGCACAGTACCCATCGACAAGCCCGACGACCTCGACGTAATAGTCGGGCAATCGCATTTCATCAAGACCGTCGACGATTTGCACGAGGCGCTCGTCGGGACCGGCCCCCAATTGCGCTTCGGGCTGGCGTTCTGCGAAGCGTCCGGGCCTCGATTGATTCGGCATTCCGGTAACGACGCCGATCTCGTCGACCTCTCCACCCGCAACGCGATGGCTATCGGTGCCGGTCACTGCTTCGTCATATTCCTGCGTGAAGGTCACCCGGTCAATGTGCTCAATGCGATACGCCATGTCCCCGAGGTGTGCACAATCTTCTGCGCGACAGCCAATCCCGTCCAGATCGTGATCGCCGAGAACAGTCTCGGGCGCGGCATCGTCGGCGTCATCGACGGTCCTCCGCCGCTGGGCGTGGAAAGCCCGGCCGACCAGAGTGACCGCAGACAACTGTTGCGCCACATCGGTTACAAGCTCTAGTGCTGCGAAGTTCAGACGCGTACGTCACACGCCACTGGTCGTTCTATCCGCCGCCTTCTCAGCGACTGGTTGGGAAGATGACCGCCCACGGAGGTCGGGCCGTGCCTCGAGCAGTTCGTCGGCTTTGAGCACGTACGAATCCGGACCTGGAAACACCAGGGCCCGATGCCCGGTGTCGGACCAGTGCACCAGGTACGGTGGTGCACCATCCTCTCCGTGCACCTCCTCGATCAATCCGCGGCGGACGACGCCATCGACACAGCGCCCCTGCGCCACCAGCCAGTTTCCCGGTTTCGCATGCACGATCAGCACCTCTTCCTCGCGCGGGCCACAGCACCGATCCTCGCGAGTCACCTCATCCGGTGATAGGGCCGTTCGACCCCGACACACGTACCGTTTCACCAGTTCGCCGGGCCTGCCGGCCCTGCCCTGCCGACATCATTCGGATCATGCGCGGACCGGGACCTCCGGCCCTACCGAGGGAAACTGACCGCGGCCGATGCTGACAGACATGTCCCATTCCAACGATCCTTTCGCACCCACCGTGCACACTGCACACCATTGGCTCAACGCGGTCGCGCAGGCGATCGGCACCGAAGATCATCATTTCGCCTACCGCGTCCTGAGAGCCTGGCTGCACGCCATCAGAGACCGCATCGGCGTTCCCGGATCGGCACACCTCACAGCGCAGCTGCCGGAATTGATTCGTGGCCTCTACTACGAGAGCTGGATTCCTGCTCGTACCGCAGATCACAGCACCGGCGCGTTCGTGCACCAGTTCGCACACGAAGCCAATGTGTCGACTCGGGAAGTGCCCGGCTTGGCGAGCGCGGTGACCGACGCGCTCACCGATCTTTGCTCACCAGGCCAACTCGATCATGTCTTCGCCGTACTTCCGATCCATCTGTGCGATCTCCTGCGCGGCACGACAGCACACCTCCCGGCCCCGGAAATGGCGGACGAAACCATCGAGCATTCCGGGCTCGAACACCGGCTCCGGCTACTCGGTGACGCTGTGGCCGTGCTGTCCCGGGCGTTGATGGAATCGCCTCCGGACGGACTCGACACCCGGCAGCGGTCTCGTGCCGCTCAGCAGGCCCACAACCTCATCATGGCCGAAGACCTGACAACGACCCCCAGCTCAGCCAACGCGTGATCCGAACGCAGTCCCCGCCGAACACCGCCGCGCTACCCCTCGAGCGGTGACCTTCGTCTCTCGCACCCGGGTCGGCTCACGCGGCAGACTCGTTTCGGTCGGCGTTACTTTCCCATCCCCGGTGACGCCGACGGCGACTTCCTCGATGAACCGAGCCCGACGATGATTCCTGGAGACACTGCCACGATCGACCGGCCGGGCCTGGACCGCCTGGTCGATGTGCTGCACGACCGCGGGCTTCGCGTCATCGGCCCGGTACTGCGTGACGGCGCGATCATTCTGGATGTGCTCGAGTCCGGCGCGCAACTGCCGGCAGGCTGGGGCGTCGAGACGGCCCCGGGCCGCTACCGGGTACGACAGCGCGAGGACGACGCGGTATTCGCACACTGCGCGGGACCCAGCTCCTGGAAGCAGTTCCTGCATCCACCACACCGCAAACTCGGCGACATCGAACCCGATCTGACGGTCGAATCCGCCCCACGATCCACGGTTCCCACCGCATTCCTGGGCGTACGCGGCTGTGATCTGGCGGCCATGGGCATCCTGGAACACGTCCTGGGTGATGCGGTGTACCCGGACCGATCCTCCCCCGCCGGTCGGCGGCCGTTCCTGGTCGCGGTCAACTGCACCGAACCCAGCACCGTGTGCTTCTGCGCCTCCATGGGCACCGGCCCCGGAGTGTCGACCGGATTCGATTTGGCCCTCACCGAACTCATCGATTCCGCCGGTCACCGATTCGTGGTCGACATCGGCACCGACGCCGGAGCCGAAATCCTCACGGCGGTAAGACCATCCACCGCTGCCGCCACCGACATCGCCCGCGCGCGGGACGCTGTCGCTTCGGCCGCGAGCCGGATGGGACGGGCGATGCCCGACCTCGATCTGCGGGCACTGATCCGCGATTCCCTCGAATCACCGCACTGGGACGATGTGGCCAGCCGCTGCCTCACCTGCGCCAACTGCACCATGGTGTGCCCGACGTGTTTCTGCACCACCACCGAAGACGTCACCGACCTAACCGGCGACCATGCCGAGCGGTGGCAGCGCTGGGCGTCGTGTTTCGAGCCCGACTTCTCGTACCTGCACGGCGGCAGCGTCCGACAGTCGGGTGCGAGCCGATACCGGCAGTGGCTCAGCCACAAGCTGAGCACCTGGTACGACCAGTTCGGCAGCTCCGGATGCGTGGGTTGTGGCCGCTGCATCGCATGGTGCCCGGCCGGCATCGATATCACCGCCGAGGTCGCCCGGTTGGCCGAACTCCGTCCGGGAACCACCGATGACGACGGTTGAGGACCTTTCGGTCTTCCCAGATCTGGCCGGACTGACCGAAGACGAGTTGACCATCCTGGCCACGGCCGGGCGCGATGTCACCCTGCCGACAGGCCTGCGGGTGATCACCGAGGGACGAGCCGCAGACCGCTGCTGGCTGATCCGCAGCGGCCTGATCAGTCTCGACACGCACATCCCCGGTCGCGGCGACATCGCCGTGCAGACACTCACCAGCGGTGAGCTACTCGGCTGGTCCTGGCTCGCGCCTCCCTACCGCTGGCGATTCGACGCCAGGGTCCTCGCGCCGGTCGAAGCGATCGAATTCGACGCCGCAACACTGATCGAGTTGGCGTCCAGGGATCCGGTATTCGGCCGGACGCTGCTCACCATCGCGTTCCATGCCGTGCTGGAGCGACTACAGGGGACCCGTGCCCGGCTGCTCGATCTCTATCGGAATCCGGCCGACGCCGCCCCCGGCACCGCACTGTCCGACAGCGGTGATCGCTCGTGATCACCGCGCCTCGCGCGGCATCGGTCAGCACCGACACCATGCTGCCGTATCGGGTTGTGGCCCGTGCCCAGCAGAACCGCGACACCGTCACGCTCCTGCTGGAACCGATTCGGCATGCGGCACAGCCTTTCCGGGCGGGACAGTTCATGATGCTCTACCGCTGGGGCGTCGGCGACATCGCCGTGTCGATCAGCGGAGATCCTTCCGCCACAGACGATTTGCTCGAACACACCATTCGTGCGGTCGGCCCGATCAGCCGCGCGCTGCACGACACTCCCATCGGCGGCCGCATCGGAGTACGCGGACCGTTCGGGATCGGCTGGGAACCCGAGTCGGCGACCGGGCGTGAGCTGGTGATCGTCGGCGGCGGTGTCGGACTGGCGCCGCTGCGGCCGCTGGTGCTGGCCGCCCTGTCGGCCCGCGCCGAGTTTCGGCGGCTCGTGCTGATCAGCGGTGCCCGCACGCCGACCGACATCCTGTTCCGCCGCGACCAGTCCCGGTGGGCCGAGACCGGAGCGATCGAGTTGTACCAGACCGTCGACCGTCCCGCGCCCGGATGGACCGGGCAGGTCGGATTCGTCACCGAACCTCTGGCCCGGTTGCGCTTGATTCCCGAGCGCACCACCGCCTTCCTGTGCGGGCCGGAGACGATGATGCGATTCTGCGCGCAGAGCCTGCGACGCAACGGCGTTGCGGCCGCGGACATCCGAATCTCGTTGGAGCGCAACATGCAATGCGGCGTCGCGCGCTGCGGTCACTGCCAACTGGGGCCGTTGCTGATCTGCCGCGACGGTCCGGTGGTAGATTACGCGACCGCCGAACCGCTACTGGCCGTACGGGAGTTGTGATGGACATCCCGACCCTGGCGGTATGGAAATTCACCTCCTGCGACGGCTGCCAGCTCACCCTGCTCGACTGCGAAGACGAGCTGCTCATGCTCGCGGCCAAGGTCCATATCGCGCATTTCCTGGAAGCCTCGAGCGAGGTCGAACCGGGGCCCTACGACATCTCCCTGGTCGAAGGGTCGATCACGACACCCGCCGATCTGCGCCGGATCACCGAGATCCGGGAGCAGTCGAGAATTCTGGTCACCATCGGCGCGTGCGCTACCCACGGCGGCATTCAGGCCCTGCGGAATTTCGCCGATGTCGCCGAATTCACCTCCCTCGTCTACGCCAGTCCCGAGCACATCGCGACCCTGGCGGAATCGACACCGATATCCGCCCACGTGCCAGTCGATTTCGAGCTTCGCGGCTGCCCGATCGACCGCCGCCAACTCCTGAACGTCCTGCAATCCCTGCTTGCGGGACGAACACCCGACATTCCGAACACCAGCGTCTGCACCGAGTGCAAGCGACGCGGCACCACCTGCGTGACCGTGGCGGAGGGGATCCCGTGCCTCGGCCCGGTCACACACGCCGGATGCGGTGCGCTGTGCCCGGCCTACCACCGCGGGTGTTACGGCTGCTTCGGCCCCATGGCCGATCCGAATATCGGTGCGCTGCTTCCCATTCTGCGCATCAACGGTATGTCCGCGACCGAAATCGACCGGGTATTCCACACATTCGCCGCCGCCGCACCCGAATTCGACCAGCGGAAAGCCGATGGCGCAGCACAGTAGGCACATCCGCGCCGGGTCGCCGGCCCGCTACACCCTGCGACCCGTGCACCTCCTGCGCGGCACATTTCCTGCGACTCGAACTGGAGCATCGATGACCCGACCCCGCGCCGTCGTGATCGGAATCGGCAACGAATACCGCCGTGACGACGCGATCGGCGTCATCGCGGCGCGTGAGCTCGACAAATTGGCCATCCCAGGAGTCCGCGTCACCGTGTGCGACGGCGAACCCACCAGATTGCTCGACAGCTGGGCGGATACCGACCTGGCCATCGTCATCGACGCCGTCCTGTGCCAGCCCTCCGACCCCGGACGCATCCGGCGCACCTCGATCCAGACCCTCACCGGCGTCACGGCTACCAGTTCCCACACACTCGGCCTGCGAGATGCGATCCCACTGGGCCGGGCACTGGACCGGCTGCCGCGCGAACTCGTCGTGATCACTGTCGAGGCCGAGAATCTCGGCCCCGGCCCCGGCCTTTCCGCGCCCGTCGAAGCCGCGGTCCCCGCGGTCCTGGACACCGTCCGACAAATCTTGACCTCGACCGGACATAGCGAGACCTGAGCCTCGGCGCAGTGCCTAGCCGATGGCCTCATCCGCCTTGCGCTGCAACCACTCCGACAGGGGCGGTGCGGCGCTGGTCGACCGCGCCGGCGTCTCGGGACCGGTTGCCGCTTCGTCGACGCCGTCGACGGTCATGGCGAGTGCCGACACGGTTCGCTCCTCGGCCGAGTCGGCGAATCGTCCTCGGATGCTCGCACGACCGTCTGCGACGGTAACGGACCACTGCCGTCGGCTGCCGGCGTAATTGTCCAGCCGCGCGCGAACTTCCGCTTCTATCGTGGCGTCATCACGGATCAGCGCACGCAACAGGTCACGGCGCGCGACGATGCCTACGAGCACTCCGGCCTCGACGACCGGCATCGAGCGCATATGCAGTGCGAGCATGCGGGCGGCGATCGACGACGTATCGGTGCCCGGCTCGATGACCTCCACCGGAACGGACATCACCGTATCGACAGTGACGCCGAGCTGCGAATCATCGGCCACGAGAGCATCGGACTCCGACAACATCCCGACGACATGATCCTCGTCATCGACCACCGGCAGGGCGGCGAAACCATGTTCGCTCAGCAGTGCCGCCGCATCGCGCAGCGACGTCCGCGGCTGGACCGTCACCACCGGACGGCTGAAGATATCGCGGGCATACATGACGAGTCGCCTCCTGTGGTCGAATACCTCGATCATTCGAGCCAACCGGACGATCACGCGAAGCCCCAGAGCCACAAGTCATCTGTGCTCGAATCGTTCGCCATGTGCCGTGCCCACAGGGCATCGAGTCTGCACCCGGCGGTGACACTGGTCACCGGTGGACTGCGCTCGGGGTATCGGCCGCCTTCGCAGGTCACCTGCCTTGCGGCCGGGCCGCATGGTCCACGGTCGAGTGACCTTCGCCCATCACGAAGCCGACGCGGGTCGGCCACGCTGTAAACGATGGACATCACCGAGCCCTATGCCCGCGTCGCCGAGACGCACTCGGCAGTGGTGGTGCTGCTCGAAAATCGAGCCTACAAGGTCAAAAAGCCGGTGCTGACCGACTTTCTCGACTTCTCCACATATTCCGCGCGGGAAGCCGCGTGCACCCGCGAGCTCGAACTGAACAGGCGATTCGCTCCCGAGGTCTATCTGGGGATAGCGCACCTCGAGGATCCGGTCACGGGAACGAGAGAACCGGTCTTGGTGATGCGCCGGTTACCCGACGCCACCCGCCTGTCCCGACGTCTGGACGACCCCGCTGCCGTCCGCGATGTCCTGCGGCATCTCGTGCGCCAGGTGGCCGCCTGGCACGACCGAGCGCCCACCGGGCCCGAAATCGACCGAGCCGCAGCCGTGGACACGGTGCGTGACCGGTGGCTGTCGCTGCTGTCCGGACTCCGATGCCCACCGATCGAGCCGACCGCGGTCCGCCGTCTCACCGAGTCGGCGATGCGCTACCTCGCCGGGCGTAAGCCACTGTTCGACCAGCGCATCGCCGCCGGACGTATCGTCGACGGTCACGGCGACCTCCGCGCCGATGACATCTTCGTCACCGACGAAGGCCTGCGAGTCATCGATTGTCTCGACTTCGACGACGAACTCCGATACGTCGATCGGCTCGACGACATCTGCTTTCTCGCTATGGACCTGGAACGGCTCGGGCAGCCCGAGCCGGCCACGGAATTCGTCGAGGACTACCTGCGCACCACCCACGATCCGGCGCCTTCGTCGCTGCGCCACCACTACATCGCCTACCGGGCATGTGTGCGTGCCAAGGTCGACTGCGTTCGGCACGGTCAAGGAGCGCTCGATGCTGCCGAGGGTGCCCGCGCACACGTCGATCTCGCGTTGCGGCATCTGAGGTCGGGCGCGGTCCGGCTGGTGCTGATCGGGGGCCTGCCCGGCACCGGAAAGTCGACCGTCGCCCGGGGCCTGGCCGATGCCACCGGTGCGATCCTGTTGTCCAGCGACCATATTCGCGCCGTCGCACGAGCAGACGGTGTCCTGGCCGGTGAGACTGGGGAGTACGGCCGCGGCCTGTACGCTCCCGCAGCCCGCGAACATGTCTACTCCGTCATGCGGGCGGAGGCACAGACCTTTCTCGCAGCAGGACGGTCGGTCGTTCTCGATGCCAGCTGGATCGACGACGCTGAACGTCGCCGGGCATACCGGATCGCATCCGATACGACCTCGGAGCTGATCGAAATATGTTGTAGCGCACCGCGGTCACTCGCACATTCCCGCATCGCGGCACGGACCGGCTCCGAATCCGATGCCACATCGGCCGTCGCCGAAGCCATGGCAGGCGATCGCGCGGCCTGGCCCGGCGCCATAGTCCTGGACACCACGGGACCACTGGAATACACCGCGGCGAGAGCGCTGCGGATGTACGAGAACCTCACCCCTGCGCCACCGGGGTAGCCGGGATCGACAGCCGGATCGTGCCACCCGCCGAGAGCCTGTGCCGGTGGTTGTCGAATTCGATGGTGAGCGCGGGCGCGATGCCCGGCTCGGAGGCGACCTCGAGGATGTCGGAAGCGATACGCACAGCCAGATGGTGACCGCGATAGATCATCGGAAAGTTCAGCTGCCCGAGAGCCCGAGGCCAGCGCGGATTGAAGATCAGCCGACCAGCGCGGAACTCCAGGCCCGTGAAACATCGCTGGAGCAGATCGATGCTTCCGGCCATGGCAGCGAGGTGGATGCCTTCGGCCGTGGTTCCGCCCTGGATGTCGTGGATATCGGAGTTGAGCACCATATCGAAGAACCGCACAGCCTGATCGCGGTTGGCCCGTGCCGTTACCCAGGAATGCACCACCGCACTCAATGTCGAGCCATGCGAGGTCCGGGACCGGTAGTACTCGATCGTGCGCGGGATCATCTCGGGTGGCAGCCGATACCCCATGTGTCCCAGCAGTTCTCGAAGCTCATCAGCCGAGAGCAGGTAGAAGAGCATCAGGACGTCCGCCTGCTTGGCGACGCGATAGCGGTTCACATCATCACCCTCGGCCTCGAGAATGCGATCCAGGCGACCGATGTCGCCGTAGCGTTGCCGATAGGCGGGCCAGTCCAGTTCGGACAAGTGGTCGTACCCGGCGAACTGACTGATCACCCCGTCATGGAAGGGGACGTACATGAGGTCGGCGACCGAACTCCAGCGTCGAGGCTCTTCCGGCGAGATCCCGAGCGACTCCATGAGTTCGGCGCGGACCCGCGGTGGGATCCGGCGTAGCGCATCGTGTGCGCGCCGGATCACCCAGGCGGCCATGACGTTGGTGTAGGCGTTGTCATCGATGCCCTCGTCGGGTGCGTCCGGATAGCCCGAGTGGAATTCGTCGGGACCGATCACTCCGCGGATGTGATAGCGGTCGTCGCCGCGCTCGTACCTGGCGCTGGCGGCCCAGAATCGCGCGATCTCCACCAGGAGTTCGGCGCCCGTCCGGGCGAGGAACTCGCGGTCTCCGGTGACCTCGTAGTACTGCCACACGTTGTAGGCCACCGCGATTCCGGCGTGGTGGGCGCGCCGGCTCGGATCGGGAGTCCAATGCCCCGACCGGGGGTTCAGATGCAGGCGCTGGCTTTCCTCTCTGCCGTCGCTGCCGGACTGCCATGGGAAAAGCGCACCCGCGCAACCTGTTTCGGCAGCCGAGCGCCTGGCCTCGGGCAGCCTGCGGTAACGGTATTCGAGCAACGACCGAGTCAGCGACGGGAATCGCAGGTTCAGCACCGGCAGAACGAAGAGTTCGTCCCAGAAGACATGGCCGCGATACCCCTCGCCATTGAGGCCGCGCGCCGGAACCCCGGCATCGAAGCCCTCGGTATGCGGCGACAGCGTCTGGATCAGATGCAGCAGATGCAGCCGCAATGTGCGCGCCGAAGAGGCGCTTGTGTCCAGGTCTATTCGCAATCGCGCCCACAGGTGCTCCCACGCCAGGACGTGACGGTCGAACAGCGTGTCCACCTCGTCGACGGCTCGGAGTTCACGCCACGCCTGGTCGGCGGGGGTGGAGACCGCGGGGTCACGGCCGGTGAACAGGGTGGCCAGCTTGTCCACCGCCACGGCCTCCCCCGCAGCCATCGCGACATCGGTCCGGTGGCCGAACAGTCCGGATTCCGCGGTCGCACGCCAGGGACCGGAACGGCCGGTCTCGTGCTTGTGCACCGCGGTCCGCGACGCGGTGGCGATCGGAATATCGGACTGGCGGGTGCGGACAACCGTGACGACGGCATCGGGGGCGGGCCTGGCCACCTCGGCGGCATCGAGGTGGCATCCGGACAGATCGCGGTAACGCTCCACCAGTTCGTTCCGCACGGCCGTATCGATACCGGAGCGAATCGTCAACACCCCGCTCCAGTTCTCGGCGGTGATCTCGAGCCGGAGTGCGCAGATGTGCGGTGCGTGCATGGCCGCGAACCGGCGTTCGCGCACCGCCGTGACTCGCCCGACAGCATCGCGGAAACGGAAGCTCCGGGTCAGCACGGCGTATCGCAGGTCGAATTCGATTCGGTACGACAGTAATTCGACAGCGTCGACGTCGTACCAGTCGCCGCCGTCGATGCGCCAGGTCACCGGCAACCAGTTCGGCAGGTTCACCAGGCTCTCGTTCTCGACCTCGTGTCCGTCGATCTCATCGCGCAGGCGGTTGTAGATACCCGCGGCATAGGTGCCCGGATAGTGGTGTGGGCCGGCCCTGGAATCCGGGGCGGCGCCGCGTACCCCCAGATACCCGTTGCCGACGCTGCACAGTGCCTCGCGCAGCTTTTCGGTGGACGGGTCGTATCCGTCGAAGGCCAGAATCCACGACTCCGGGGCGACCGAGGTGTTCGCCTCGGTGAGAAAGGTGGTGAGCCTGGCGAGCAGGTCATGCATCCGGTCCGGGTCGTCGACGCCGAATTCGGCCGCGGTCCGGCGGTCACCGGCCTCGCGGTGACGCACACATACCGTGATGCCGCCCGCGCCGACCGCGTCGAACGCATCCTCGTCCGTCAGGTCGTCTCCTGCGTAGACGGGAACGACCGGCGTGGTGAGATGCTCCAGAATCCAGTCGACAGCGCGACCTTTGTCCCAGCGCACCGGCGAACGAAGTTCGGTGACCTTGCGTCCAGCCGTGACACGCAGACCGGCCGCCTGACCGATGCGATGTGCGGCGCCGACGACATCGGCGACGTACTGTTCGGGAACGGTGCGGTGGTGAACGGCCACGACGAAGCGCTTGTCCTCGACCACGACCCCCGGGATGCCGCGCAGATCGCGGTCGAGTCGGTCTGCCACGCCGACCAGAGCGGCTTGCGCGGACGCGCCCGCCGAATGCGGGTGCCGACGGCCATCGGGGGCCATCAGTTCGAACCCGTGGCACCCTGCGTACCAGATACCGGGCACACCCACCCGGGCCCGTAGATCGTCCAGCTCACGGCCACTGACGATGGCCACCGGGCACCGGTGCGCCAGTTTCACCAGGACATCCGCCGCATCCTCGCGAAGAACCGCGGCCGCGGGATCGTCCACGATGTCGGACAGTGTGCCGTCGAAATCCAGCAATACAGCCGGTTTCCCGGTTTGCAGCCGGTCCGCGATCCGCAGCCAGCATTCCAACGCGTCGGGAACCTCCGACATCCGGGGAAACCCGGTGTGTAGCCGCACCTGGGCCAGATCGGTGACGATCTCGTCGGCGCCTCCCGCACGCAGCCGGTCGGCGTGCCCGACTCGGTCCACGCCGATCACCAGCCCGAACCCACCACGGCGGCCCGCTCGCACGCCCGCCTCGGCATCCTCGACCACCACCGTCCGCTCCGGTTGAGCGTGCAGCCGATGGGCGGCCTCGAGCAGCATCGCCGGATTCGGCTTGCCCCGCAGGCCGAGTTCGTCGGCGACCACTCCATCGATCCGGACTCCGAACAGATCACCGAGACCGGCTGCGGCCAGCACCTCGACGCAGTTGCGGCTGGCGGAGAAGACCGCCGTGCCGATCCCCGCGGCGCGCAGGCTCCGGATCAGATCCACGGTGGAATCGAACGCGGGGACACCGTTTTTCGCGATTCGCCGAAGGAACAGCAGGTCTTTCCGGTTGCCCAGACCGCACACCGTGACCGCGTCGGGCGGATCGGATCGCTCCCCGCGGGGCAGTGATATGCCCCGCGCCGCAAGGAAATCCGTGACCCCGTCGTAGCGCGGCTTGCCATCGACGAACCGCTCGTAATCGTCCTCGGTGAACGGCGACAGATCTTCCCCCGGTACCGCCCGGCGCGGGCCGAGGAACGTGTCGAACAGCTCCGTCCAGGCCGCCTGGTGAATCAACGCGCTGTCGGTCACTACCCCGTCCATATCGAAGATGACCGCATCGAAGACGCGAGAGTCGATCACGAGCCCCGTCCGATGTTCATCGCGCACCACCACAGCGTGCTCCACTCCCTCGATGCGAACTAGGGCCACAGGTCGACAACCAGCCCCTCCGACGCCACACCGCGCCCCACCATGCGAGCCCGCACCGGAAACCCGGCGGAAGCGATCGGCCCCGCGAGGATTCACCTACCGGCGCGACGGGTCTGGACACGCTCGTCACGCTCGCGTTCTTCCAGCTCCAGGTCCCGTGCGGTCCGCTCTTGGCGCGCGCGCAGCCGTCGTGACTCCGCCTCGAGCAGCGCGCGTTTGCTCTCCAGCAGCGACAGCGCCGAGACGGCCACGGCCGAGCGTTCGCGCAACCATGTGCGACCGGCTCGTCCGGGCGGAAATCGTAACGCGGCCATGTCATCTCACCCCGTGCGCGTCGTCGTCGGCACAGCCCGGCCGCCCGAACGCTTCCCGCCACCCATCCCGCGCTCATCGCGCCGCCGCCGGTGTGCAGAGTTCGAGCCTTCGACGGTCAGATTCTCGATTCCGGGGATGCCGCTGATATCGATTGGGCCGCTGTCCATTTCGGCGGTGATCGCGGTGCGTGACACTCGAGTAGGAGCGCGTCTTCTTGCGGGGGTCCAGATCGAACCGCTCTGCCAGGCGTCGGGTATCGATGCCACCGCGCATCCGCCCGAGCGGGTCGATGGTCTCGCCTCCGGTCAACGACGGCCACAGCGCCACATCACCGGGCACGTAGGCGATCCGGTGGTGCAGTGCCACGGCGTCGGCCCAGGGATCGCTGCCTATCAGCGTGAGCCGGCCGGATGTGGCGCGCAGAACACCCGGCAAGATACGCAAGCTGGTGGACTTGCCCGCGCCGCCGGGTCCGAGGAAGCCATGGATCTCGCCCTCCTCGACGGTGAGGTCGAGCCCGTCGAGGGCATGAACGTGCCCGAAATTCTTGTGCGGATCCCGGCCCTCGATGATCGCGCCCATGGAGTCTCCTGCTCCGTCGCTGCGGTGACCACGGATCTCGCGCGGCCGGGATGATCCGGGGAGGAACGACCTCTGGACCGATTACCTTGGCATCTCGCCTGGTCCTCGCTGAACGCGCGAAAGTCATGGTGAAGCGTGGCTGTTCTCGTAGGCTTCGGTTCCCGATGCGGCAGCCACGGGGAGCAGGTGCTCACGATGACACATTTGGGACCGTTGGAGCTGGGTTTCCTGGAACTCGAGGATGCCGATCCCCACGTCAGTCTGGCCATCGGAGTGGCCGCGATAGTCGACGGCCCGGCACCGAGCCCGCAGGACCTGCGGATCTGGATCGACAGAGGATTGGAATCCCACGCACGGTTGCGACAGAGCGTGCGCCGCGCACCCCTGGACGTGAGCGCACCGACATGGGAAGACGATCCGCACTTCGCTCTGGCACACCACATCCGCCGGACCGCACTCCCCGGCCCCGGCGGCGAACAACAGCTGCGTGAGCTGATCGCCACCGAACTCACCGAACGCCTCGACCGCGATCACCCGCTCTGGCGAATCACGATCGTCGAACACCTCGCCCACGACCGCTGGGCACTGATCCTCCGCGCACACCACACATTGATCGACGGGATCTCCGGCATCACACTCCTGGAAGACTTCTGCGACGGCCCCAGCACGGCACACCAGCACGGCACGAGGCCGGGAAATCACTGGCGCACAGGATATTTCGATCGACTGAAGGCCATCCTCGAACTCCCGGTGACGGTGCCACTGGCCACCGCCGGAACCATCCGCGCGCTGGCCCCGGTGCTGTATTCAGCGATCGCGCCAACCGCCGAATCCTCCCTGAACGGCACCATCGGGCAACAGCGCCGCTACGCGGTGGCACGAGCCGAACTACCGCAGGTCCAGGAGATCTGCACCGCCCTCGGAGTGACGGTCAACGACGTCGCGGTCGCCGCCATCACCGCGGCATACCGTCGCCTGCTACTGCTTCGCGGCGAAACTCCCCACCCCGGGGAACTGCGCGTCGTGATACCCGTATCCACCCGAGCCAAAGATGCGAAACAGATACTGGACAACCGCATTTCAGCGACAGTCACCGAACTCCCGATCGATGTGAACGATCCGGGCACCCGACTCGCACTCGTACACCGCCGCATCCGCGACCACCGCACCCGGGGCGAGGCCGAGGCAGAGAAATCCGTGCTCACGCTCGCCCGCCGGCTGCCGGCCGGGATCGTCGCGAGCGCACTGCGCGTCGTCACCCACTTCCCCCAGCGCGCGATCGGCACGCTGGCGACCAACGTCCCGGGGCCACGCCACCGATTGACCCTGGGCGGCCGGGAGATCATCGAACTATGGCCGTGCATTCCCACCGCGATGCGGCTGCGGACCACGATCGCGATCCTGAGCTACCGCGACCAACTCATCTTCGGCATCACCGCCGACTACGACAGCACACCCGACATCGACACGATCTCCGCGAGCATCGAAACAGAGATCTCCGTGCTGCTCGCCCGCGCCCGGGGACGACGGCCACCGAGGCGCCTGCAGCTCGTCTCCAGGAACTGACGAAGGCCCGACTCACCGTGCATTGCTGGTCGCGCCGAGGTGTACCGGCGCGACCACAGCCGAATCCGGTGTGGCCGGTGGGATTCGGTCCGAAGTCACAGGGGCCGGATCACCTGGTCCATCGGACGTCTCGGAGTGGCCGGGAGCGGGTCGGCACTCTGCGCCGCCCAGCCGAGCCGGATGATCATCTGCGGAAATCCGCTGTCGTGCAACACCTCCGAGCGCACAGCGGCGCGTGTCGCGGTGATCTCGAGCGGCTCGGTCAGGGGGCAGGACGCGAGGCCCATCACCGTGGCGGTGAGCATTATCGCGCTGGTGGCCTCCCCCGCGCGCAGTTGCGATATCCGCTCGTCTCCCGGGGTGCTGAGCAGCAGCATCGAGTCCTCGCCGTCGATATCGCAGAGCACTGCCTGCGGTAGGCCGGGATCGGCGAACCGCCGTACGGTCGGGTCGGTGGATATCACCGCGCTGTGCGCGGGCACGCCCTGCGCGGCGGCGTGGCGGCCACTCCATTGATGCAGTTCGGCACCGTATTCGAAGTCCCGGGCGTGATCCTGGGCCGCTCGTTCGAACGCCCGCAGCAACCGAGCGCGTTCGTAGTCGCCTCCGACATTGCGTACCAGCACGCCGTGTGATTGGCCGACCTCCACGAGTTCCGCGATGTGCGAGCCGGTGACCTCCCACGAGGTATACCGGCGGCGGTCGCTGCGGCGCCTCTCGATGGCCTGCGCCAAGCGGATCGCCTCGGGCGTCGGGGGTTCGGGGCGGAATTCCACAGCGGCCAGGTGATCCGGCTCGGCGGGATTCGGCAGGCGGTGCACACGAGTCGTCCAGCCGAACGCCCGCACGCCGGCGCACAGATGATGCAACGCCGCGCCACAGCTGATCAGCAGGTCGCGCCCATCGGGATCGGTGTGCGGGAGACGGCGGGCAGGGTCGGCGTACAGATGTACGGTTTGCTCGCCGACTCGCCACTGCCAGGGTTGGGTGTTGTGTACCGACGGGGCCCGCACAGCCAGCTGTAGTGCGGACCTCAGGGTGTCGGCATCGGGATGGGTGTGCGACATCGTGTTGTCTCCGATCAGGATTCACCGGGCTGAGCGAGGATATCGATGGCCGGATTCATCGTGAGAGTGAGGATCGTCATGACGATCCCCGCGACTCGGCCCGGACCGGCTCGCCGGAATCAGCCGCCGCCGACTGCCGGCAGTCAGGACCGCGGCGCTGCTCGGCCTCGAGGATGGTCCTGGTGGTCGTCAGCAAGGTGTCGGGATCGAGGCTGATGGAGTCGATGCCGAGTTCGACGAGGAATTCGGCCATATCCGGGTAGTCCGAAGGCGCCTGTCCGCACAGTCCGGAGTGAATTCCGTTGCGCCGGCAGCCTTCCACGGCGAGCCGGATCATTTCCCGCACTCCGGGATCACGTTCGTCGTAGTCGAACGCGACGATCTCGCTGTCCCGGTCGACGCCGAGCGTGAGCTGGGCCAGATCATTGGAGCCGATGGAGAATCCGTCGAACAACCTCGCGAACCGGTCGATCAGTACAACGTTGTTCGGTATCTCGCACATAGCGTAGATCTGCAGGCCGTTCTCACCGCGCGCCAGCCCGAGCTCGGCCATCCGCGCCAGGACCGCCTCGGCCTCGGCGACGCGGCGTACGAATGGCAGCATGACGATCACGGTGGTCAGTCCCATCTTCTCCCGCACGCGACGTATCGCCGCGCATTCCAGCGCGAACCCCTCGGCGTAGGCGGGGTGCGCATAGCGGGACGCACCGCGGAAGCCGAGCATCGGATTCGCCTCTTGCGGCTCGAAGTCTTGCCCACCCAGCAGCCCCGCGTACTCGTTGGTCTTGAAGTCCGACATCCGGACCACGACCGGTTTGGGCCAGAAGGCCGCGGCGATGGTTCCGATGCCCTCCGACAATCGCTGCACGAAGTAGTCGGCGCCGTCGGCGTACCCGCGGACCAGCCGCGCCAGCCGGGCTCGCACGCCGGGGTCGGTGATTCGTTCCGGATGTACCAGGGCCAGCGGGTGCGCCTTGATCGAGTCCATGATGACGAACTCCATCCGGGCCAGCCCGACACCGTCGTTGGGCAGCATCGCCGTGGCGAAGGCGCGTTCGGGATCGGCCAGATTGACCATGACCTGTGTGCGCGGACGAGGAAGTTCGGCGATCGTCAGATGCTCGACGTGGAAGGCGAGGGCGCCGCGGTAGATGCGCCCGGTGTCGCCCTCAGCGCACGACACGGTCACCTCTTCGCCCGCCGGGATCACGATGGTGGCCTCCGCGGTACCGACAACCGCCGGAATTCCCAGCTCCCGGGACAGAATCGCGGCATGGCAGGTGCGCCCGCCCCGGTTGGTGACGATCGCCGAGGCGGTCTTCATCACCGGCTCCCAATCCGGCGTGGTGGTGTCGGCTACCAGTACCTCCCCTGGCCGGAACTCATTCAGCTGCGCCACCGTGTCGATGCGACGGGCGCGGCCGGTGGCGATCTTCTCCCCCACCGCTCGCCCGTCGGTCAGTATCTCCGCGCGGCCGTCGAGCACGTAGTTGTCCAGAGTGTTCGTCGTCCGGCGTGAGCCGACGGTCTCGGGCCGAGACTGCACGATGTACAGCTGACCGTCGATGCCGTCTTTGGCCCATTCGATGTCCATCGGCCGGCGGTAGTGCCGTTCGATCGCGCACGCCGAGTCCGTCAGGGTGAGTACCTCGTCGTCGGAGAGGCAGAACCGGTCACGATCGGCATGCGGTGTGGGAATGTTTCGGGTGGTGCGGCCGGTCTCCCCCTCGAGATAGACCATCTTCACCGCCTTGTCGCCGAGCCTGCGCCGCAGCACTACCCGATGTCCGGCCTCGAATGTCGGCTTGTGCACATAGAACTCGTCGGGATCGACGGCTCCCTGTACGAGGTTCTCGCCGAGACCGTATGCGCCGGTGATGAATACGACGTCGCGGAAGCCGGATTCGGTGTCGAGGGTGAACATCACCCCTGACGAGGCGAGATCCGAGCGGACCATTTTCATCACACCCACCGACAGGCCCACCTTCAGATGGTCGAAGCCCTGGTCGACGCGATAATGGATGGACCGGTCGGTGAACAAACTCGCGAAGCAGCGTCGAACCGCCTCCAGCAGGTGCTCCTCGCCCCGGACATTGAGGTAGGTTTCCTGCTGCCCGGCGAAGCTGGCCGTCGGAAGATCCTCTGCCGTCGCCGAACTTCGCACCGCCAGACCGACCTCGGGACCATACTGGTTCCGCAATCGCTGATACCCGCGCAGCACCTCCCGCACGAGGATGTCCGGAAGCCCTGCGCGGTAGACGATTTCGCGGGCGCGTCGGCCACGTCGTGCGAGGTCGCGCAGTTCGCCGGGATCGAGCCCGTCCAAAATGTCGGCGAGTGGCTGCCAGGCATCGGCCGCGGTCAGCATGTCGCGGTAGGCATCGGCGGTGATCGCGAAGCCGTTCGGTACCCGTACACCCGCGTCGGACAGTGAGCGATACATCTCGCCGAGCGAGGCATTCTTTCCGCCCACCGACGCCACATCCGCGATGCCGAACTCGTCGAAGAATCGAACGTAACCACGCTTGGTCATCTCTGCCACTCCCGCTGTCGTCGTACCGTCCGGAGTCAGTCCCTCACGGTCGTGTCTGGTACGCCGCTGGAGACCTCGGCACATACCACTCAACTTGTCGTCTTCGAGTCGGCCTAGAGACAGAAGTCCCCGTCACCCCGGCACCTGTCCCGTACTGGAGGGCCGACGCGAGGCAGGCGGTTCCGACGCCTCGCGGGATGGCAATCGCCGTGATATATGCGACCGCACAAGGCTCCACCTGCGAAATTGCTGAATTCATCGCCGACGACCTCGCCGGACGCGGCGCAGCCGTCGAATTCGCCGACGTCGAACATGCTCCCGAATTGTCATGCGTCGATGCCGTGATTCTCGGCAGCGCGGTGCACAACATGGCCCTACTGCGCAGCATCAACGAATATGTGCGTCACCACGCCTCGGAACTGAACGCCTTACCGGTTTGGGTCTTCAGCGTCGGCCTCGTTCCCGCACTGCGCGTGTGCCGGAAAAGATTGCCACACTGCGTGATTCGATCCACTCGGTCGAATACGCCGCCTTCGCCGGACAATACGAACGGACCGGAGTCCCGCTGCCCACCGTGCCCTGCACAGGTTTTTGGGCGGCCCGATGCCCTCGTCGTCGATATTCGAGCGGCCGACCTGACCGGCAACAAGTCGTCGGCCACTGTCCGAGACATTCGAAAAGCGGCGCCGACCTTTGCGTGGGGACTTTCGGCCCCATCGGTGACCGCTGTGCGGGGTTAGTGTTCATGGCAATACTGGTCGGATAGATTGGATACCCCATGACCAGGGTCTTTCTCGTCGATGACCATGAAATAGTGCGACGTGGTCTGATCGAACTACTCGAGGAGGACCCCGAACTGACCGTCGTCGGCGAGGCCGGCGATGTCACTCACGCCCTGGCTCGGATCCCGGCCTTGCGCCCCGACGTCGCGATACTCGACGTGCGCCTGCCCGACGGCAATGGCATCGAGCTGTGCCGCGAGCTGCTGTCCAAGGTCGAGGGCCTGCGGTGCCTGATCCTGACCTCCTTCACCGACCAGCAGGCCATGCTCGACGCGATCCTCGCCGGCGCGAGCGGCTATGTCGTCAAGGACATCAAAGGGATGGAGCTGGCTCAGGCTGTCGAGACGATCGCCGCGGGACGTTCGCTGCTGGACAGCCGGGCCACGGCCGCGCTGATGGATCGGCTGCGCCGCAGCGCCGAGCCCGACGGTCCGCTGGCCGATCTCACCGACACCGAACGTAAACTGCTCGATCTGCTCGGCGACGGCCTGACAAACCGCCAGATCGCCCAGCGGATGTTCCTGGCCGAGAAGACCGTCAAGAACTACGTATCTCGCTTGCTGGGCAAGCTCGGCATGGAACGCCGCACGCAGGCCGCGGTCTACGCATCGAAGCTTCGTGCGGAGAAGACGAACCTGAACTGAGCATCCATGCGGCCACGCACCTGCCGTCGACGGGACTCACCCGCGCTCGCGAACGATGACGATCGGGCATTCCACGGAGTGGGCCAGCGCGTTGCTGGTGGCTCCCAGTAGCATCCCGCTGAAGCCGCCGCGGCCGTGACTGCCCACGACCATCAGCTGCGCCGACTCGGCCTGGTCGAGCAATGCGCGAACCGGGCGGTCCTGCACCAGGATTCGCCGCACCGGCACGTCCGGATATCGCTCGGCCCAGCCGGCCATGGTCTCGGCCAGTACAGCGTCCTCGGTATCGCGCAACGCGCCCTCCCAGTCCACCGACATGGGAAACGTCACCGGCACGTCGCTCCAGGCGTGCACCGCGGTGAGGCCGGCCTTCCGCAACGACGCCTCCTCGAGCGCCACGGCCACCGCGGGCATGCTGTTGGCGCTTCCGTCCACTCCGACCACGACCGGTCCCCTCGCCGCGGCGGGATCGTCGGCCTGCCGATAGTGGATGACCGCGACCGGACAGTGGGCATGGCGCAGCATCGCGGTGGTCACCGATCCGAGCAGCCCGCGGCGCAGTGCGCCGATGCCGTGGTTGCCGACCACGAGCATCCGGGCACTGCGTGATCGTTCGATCAGATCCGGAATGACCCGCGACCAACTCACCTCGGTGCTGATCGGCGGCACCGAGCCCGGTGCGCCGGCTCGGGCGGCTCGGGCGCCTTCGGTGAGAATCCGCTCCCCTTCGGTCCGCAGCCAGTCGGTGTCGGTTCCGGTGAGTATCGCCCCGGGCCCGTACCCGGCGGGCAGCGACACCGAGGTCACCAGATGCAGCCCGCATCCGTGTAGCGCCGCGTCGGCCGCCGCCCATGCCGCAGCCTGGTAGGACACGGCCGAGCCGTCGACCGCGGCCAGTACGGAAGGGTTCGGATCGGGCTGCGACGATGCGACCGGTGAGGTCATGGTGTTCTCCGCGGGATCGTCCGTCGAGTCGCTCGTATCCGTCCCATCACCGGTTGTCCCGGCCGAACGAAGGCCCGATCAGGCGCCATTCGCGCGCCCAGTCGACGCCGTGGCGTCGATTCAGCACCCACTGCACCACACCGAGAACGGCTGCGACACTTGCCCATACGATCACCAGCAGGGTGAGGGCGGCACCGAAACCGAAGACTCCGGCGGTCTCCGACGGCGTCGGGGCAGCGACCGGCCGGCCGCTCGGGCCGAGCCACACTTCGATCGTGTCGCCGCGCACCGCATTCTCGGGAACATCGACATTCGCCTGCCCGCCGCGTCCGTTCCGAACCCAGCTCACCGGCGCCTGTGCCGCGGTAGCGGCCACACCGGAGCCGACCGTGACACCCTTGATCGGGTCGGCCGTCAAGGTGGCCTGGACCGCCACCTTCGTCGCGTTATCGGCCCGGATATGCTCCGCGGCCGCGGTATAACCGGCAGTGCCCGCCGCCGCCGCGCACGGAATCGCCGCGAGTACCACGATCAGCGCTATCGCTCGTGCAAACCCTTGGACCCGGTCCGATCCCCGCATCAGCGGGTTGTGGCTGAACGGTTGGAATCGCCACCACCGCAACAGTATCGACGGATAGGCCACCATGGCGGCGGGATGCTCGGGGTGTCCTTTCCGCATCCACCGAAACGGCCGAATGTCACCGCTCATGGGTCACTCCACCTCGCCGCGTGCAGTGCGCCGTCGGGCCGGCGTTCATGCTGAGCTCCGATCGTGGGCGTGCACGACCATCACCGGGCACAGCGCGTGTTGCACGAGCGCATTGGAGGTCGAGCCGAGCAGCAGACTCCGGAAGGCGCCTCGGCCGCGGCTGCCGACAACCAGCAACTGAGCCGACCGTGACCAGGCGAGCAGCGTGCCTGCCGTGTCCGAGGGATACACGCGGCGATTCACCAGGACTTCCGGGTATTTTTCCTGCCATCCGGCCAGCCGCTCGGCGACGAGGGCCTGCTCGGTCATCTCCACGTCCGGCGCCGGGAACAGTATGGCGGAATCGCCCGCATACCGTCCGAAACTCATGTCGTTCCAGACGTGCACCGCCACCAGTTCGGCGCCTCGTTCGGACGCCTCCTCGAACGCGACGCCGAGCGCGGCCTCTCCCGGTCCGGCGCAGTCCATGCCGACCACGACCGGCCCGTCCCGGCGTACCCGCCTACCGGAATCGGGATCGGTCCGCACGACCACCACCGCACCTTCCGCGTGCGAGGTCACCGCCAGCATTGTCGAACCCACGTGTGCGGCAAGCCCACTCGCGCCCGACGCGCCCAGGGCCAGCAGATGCGCCGTCGGGGCGCATCGCAACAGCAATCCGACCGGATCCGCCGTGGACACCTCGGTCTCGATCCGAATTCCCGGCGCGATATCCGCTGCCATCCGCGCACACCGGTCCACCGTCTCCTGGCTGTGCACCTTCAACGCGTCGAGTACCGGCGGTTCCAGCGCGTAATAGGGCTCGAACACCCGGCGCATCCCCTTCAGGTCCATTCCCTGCACGATGCGCAGATCTCGCCCACGATCCACTGCGGTCACGGCAGCCCAGGCCACCGCGGTGTCGGCGGCCACGGACCCGTCCACCCCCACCACGATCGGCGCGGAAGCCAGGTGCCGGGCATCATCGCTGTAGTGAGTATTCATCGCAGGCTCTCCCGCTGGACGGTCACCATCCGTCGCACCGGATGATGCGTTGCACCCAGCCTCACCCCCCACCCTCCGCGCCCCAAAGGGCCGAAAGACCCGTGCCACCGAGCACACCATCCCAATGTCCGCGCAAGGCTGCGGCGGCGGATACCGGGGCGGCGCACTCAGGGGGGATCACACGTGGAATGGGCTGAAACCGCTGCGTCCCGGACCGGCTCGGTGATCCGCTGTCGCCGTATTCATGTGCCGTAGAGAGCGGTGACCTCCGCGGCGAAGTCTCGGAGCACGATATTGCGCTCGAGTTTCAGCGAAGGCGTGGCATATCCGTTCGCCTCGGTGAGGTCCGCATCCAATATGCGGAATTTGCGGACGGCCTCGGCTTGGGAAACGGCCCGGTTGCCGTTATCGATGGCTGCCTGGAATGCGGCAGGGACAGTGGAACCCGGCCGTGTCCAGAGCGCGGCTGTAATCGATGGCGGTGGTGGCCGCCATATCGAAGATTCTGCCGCGAGCGGCGAGTTGAGCTCGAGTTCGGGCGGTGTTGTAGACCTTTTCGAAGACGCGCGGGACACCCAGGATCAGAGTCGGACGGAAGGCGCCGAGTTCGGCGGTGACGTTCTTGACATCACCGACATGGGCAATGCGGACCGGAGCGAACGCCGCCGCGATCTCGACGATCCGGCCGAGTACATGCGCCATTGGCAGGAACAGCAATGCAGGAACAGCAATACCGACGACTCGCCGGGATCCAGCAAGTCCGGGTCGATGCCGGGTAAATCGAGTTCGGCGATGAACTCCAACGGCGCACGACCATCCACGGTTGCGGCGGCGGATGAACGTCCGCGTGACCGCCCCGCTCGTTCACCGCGACCGAGGGATGTTCCGGTGAGCCCCGAAAGCATTTCGGCCACAGCCTTTTTCGCGATGGCGATATCATCGCGTCCGGCTCGTGCACCCAGCATGCTTCCGACGGGCTCGGATTCGGGCAGCGGTGGCCGGTGTTCACGTACGCGCGCGGCCTCATCGACCACGCGCCCGAGTGTATCACGATGCCGCCGTAGGACATTCGCATCGGCCAGTCCGCCACACAGGGGCCGCATCGGCACGAACCGTGATGTAACGGGCATGTTCCTTCCTGTCGGTTCCTTTGACAATCACCCTTGCGGCACTTAAGTTCCACCCTGGCAACGTGCTGTAGGTCACTGCTAGTGCTGCAAGGGGCAAGGGATGCCACCACTGGGAACGACGCGCAGATCCCTGCTGCACGCGGCGGGTATCGGCGCGGCGGCGCTCACCGCGGCGGCATGCACCGGCTTCGCCACCACCGGTGGTGGCGCGATGATCCTGCTGTCCACCCAGTTTCGGCCCGCGGACGAGGCCGAACGCTTCCGGGCCCTGCTGGGCCGGACCGCACCCGGCGTCAGCTATGTGACCGTCGAGGAGGGCCCGTTCTCGACGCAGGTGCGCAGTCAGGTGGGGGCGGGTTCGACGAAGATCGGGCTGCTCGCCGGTCTGCACGGCGACCTGGCCCCGCTGGCCCCGAAATACCTGCGGGACTTGACCGGGTTGCTCATCGATCTCGGAAACCGCGGCTGGTCCCCGGATTACCTGCAGCTCGCGAAGGCCGGCACCGACCGCACCTGGTACATCCCCTGGGCCACAGCGAGTTACGTCCTCGCCGCACACGCCGACGCGCTGGAGCACCTGCCCTCCGGCGCCGATGCGGCGGCGCTGACCTACGACCAGTTTCTCGACTGGGCCGTCGCGGCGCGCCGCGCCAACGGCAATCGCCCGATGCTGGGCCTGCCCGCGGGCCCGAAAGGCCTGCTGCACAGGTTCACTCAGGGTTATCTGCTGCCGTCGTTCACCGGCGGCCAGATCACCACGTTTCGTTCCGCCGAGGCCGTGACCGCCTGGGAGTATTTCCGCGAGCTGTGGGCCAACTGTGTCCCGGCGAGCACGACCTACGACTTCATGCAGGAGCCGCTCGAGAGCGGCGAGGTGCGCATGGCCTGGGATCACGTGGTGCGCTTGGTACACGCACCCGAACGCGATCCGCAGAATTGGCGGATGATGCCCGCGCCGCGCGGCAAGCACGGACTGGGCTACATGGCCGTGCTGGCCGGGCTGGCAATTCCCGAGGGCTGCCCGGATTTCGAGCTGGCACAGCGCACCATCACCGCATTCGCCCAGCCGGACAAGCAGATCGCGCTGCTGCGCTCCAATGGTTTCTTCCCTGCCGTCAGCGCGGCGATCCCGCAAGATCTGCCCCCTGCGATAAAACTCGAGGCCGATGCGGTGCAACGCCAGCAGCAGGCGCCCGGCGCGATCGTCTCGCTGCCGCCGGTGGGCCTGGGCCGGCGCGAGGGTGAGGTGAGCAAGGTGTTCCAAGACAGTTTTCGCTCGATCGTGCTGGGCGGGGCCGATATTCGATCGACACTGGATCAGCAGGCGCGGGTGCTGCAAGGCATCCTCGACGACCTGAAGGTGCCGTGCTGGGCCCCCGACCCGGCCGCCGAACTGTGTCGGGTGGAGTAGCCATGACCGCACGATCGCGCTCCCCGTGGATGCTGCTGCTGCCCTCGCTGGTGCTGATGGCGGCGCTGTTCGGCTGGCCGCTGGTACAGGGCGTGCTGGCCGCCTTCGGAAACGGTCACGGCTTCACGCTCGCCAACTGGCAGCGTCTGTTCGGTGATCCGTACTTCCTGAAAGCGCTGCGGAATACGTTGCTGCTGCTCGTCATCGTCGTCCCGATCCAGCTGGCGCTCGCGGTCGGGATGGCGCTGCTGCTGCAGTCCCGGCCCGGATTCGCCAGTGGGCACTTCTATCTCTGGTGCCTGCCACTGGCGATCTCGGAGCTGGCCGCGGGCCTGGTGTGGCTGTCGATCTTCGGCAACCGCGGATACCTGAATTCGCTGCTGGTATGGCTCGGGCTGTCCCACGACGGGGTGCAGTGGTTGAGCTACCAGCACACCGGCACCATGCTGTTGGCCGTCGTGCTCGCCGAGATCTGGCGTGCCACTTCGCTGGTGTTCGTCATCGTGGTCGCGGGAGTGCAGCTGATTCCGCGAGATTACGACGAGGCCGCACAAGTTTTCGGCGCGAGCCTCTGGCAGCGGCTGCGGCACGTCACGCTGCCGCTGCTCGGACCGAGCCTGCAGGCGGCGCTGATCCTGCGAACCATCCTGGCGCTGCAGGCCTTCGCGGTCGCGCAGGCCTTGACCGGGCGCGATTTCCCACTGCTGGTCGGCGAGACGTATCAGTGGTACTCGAATCTGCAGAATCCCGCGGTCGCGAGCTGCGTTTCCCTTGTCGTGCTGGTTATTTCGCTCGGCACCGCGGTGTTGTATCTGCGGACCGTGCGGCAGCCGGAGGGTGCACGATGAGCGAGGTGATCCCGAACACCGTTGCCGCCGAGTCGCGAACCGTCCTCCCGCCGGTCGACCGGACACCGCTGCGCAGGCGGCGGTGGCGGGCCGTAGGTGTCCAGCTGGGATGCATCGCGGTGACAGTGTTCATGGCGTTGCCGATCGTGCTCATCGGGCTGTCGGCGGTGTCCTCCCGCGAGACCCTCGACGAGTTTCCGAAACCGTTGATCCCCGACCACTTTTCGGGCGAAACGCTGTCGTCGTTCTTCCGGGCGACGGGCACGGTGCCCGCCTTCGGTAATTCGGTGCTGGTCGGGCTCTACACGGTGTTCTGGTCCCTGGTGATCGGCGCGCCCGCGGGATATGCGCTGGCGCGCTACGCGTTCCGCGGTAAGGACACCTATCAGGTCTTCATCCTGCTGGTCCGCGCGTTGCCGATCGTGGTGCTGTCGGTGCCGCTGGCGACGATCTTCCTGCACGCCCACGTCTACGACACCGTGCTGGCTGTGACACTCGTGCACACCACACTGGCCCTGCCGACCACCGTGCTCATCACTGCGAGCATCTTCGTCGCGGTGCCGGCCGATCTGGAGGAGGCCGCCCAGGTCTTCGGCTGCACGCGCTGGCAGGCCGCCCGCAAAGTGGTTGTGCCGCTGGCGCTTCCGGGACTGGCAGCCTCGTCGATCTTCACCTTCGTGCTGTCCTGGAACGAGATCCTCGGCGCGACGATCGTGACGCTGGGCCACCGCACGCTGCCGGCACAGGTGCTCACCTCGCTGTCGGAGGCCTCGGCGCCGTACCGCTTCGCGGGCGGGTTCGCGCTGATCATCCCGGCGCTGTTGTTCATCCTGGTGATGCGCCGCTATCTGGTGAACATGTGGGGGACGACGCTTCGATGAAAGACCTTCCGACGACAGGGATCTGCGATGGCTGAGGTGGTCCTTCGTGACCTGGTGAAGACCTATCCCGGCGGCACGGGACGCGCCACCGACGAGGTATCACTCGAGATCGCCGACGGCGAATTCGTGGTGCTGCTCGGGCCTTCCGGCTGCGGCAAGACGACATTGCTGCGGATGATCGCCGGACTGGAAGTGCCGGACTCGGGGCAGATCGTGATCGGCGGCCGGGACGTCACCTATCTCGAACCGCGACGGCGCAACCTGTCGATGGTGTTCCAGTCCTATGCGGTGTTCCCCAACAAAAAGGTCTCCGACAACATCGGTTTCGGGCTGCGCATGCGCGGGGTTTCGGGTGAGGAGGTACGGCGCAAGGTCGCCTGGGCCGCCGAACTGCTACAGCTCACACCGTATCTCGATCGCTATCCGGCGAAGCTTTCCGGCGGGCAGCGCCAACGGGTCGCGGTGGCCCGCGCGATCGTGATGGACGCCGACGTCCTGCTCATGGACGAGCCGTTGTCGAATCTGGATGCCCTGCTGCGCATGTCGTTTCGCGCCGAGTTGAAGAAGCTGGTCGCCGAGCTCGGTACCACGACGATCTATGTCACGCACGACCAGGTGGAGGCGCTGTCGCTGGGCGACCGGGTGGCGGTCATGCGCGCGGGCGTGGTGGTTCAGTGCGGCGCGCCCACCGAGGTATACGACGATCCCGCAACGGAATTCGTCGGCGGATTCCTCGGCGGCCCGCCCATGAACTTCCTCACCGGGACGATCGCGGCCGGCGAGTCCGGCCCCCGCCTCGATCTGGGAGGCCAATCGCTGCCCGCACCCGCCGCCTTGTCCACCTTCGCGGGGAAGACGATCAGGCTCGGCATCCGCCCCGAGTCCATCGTCGTGAACGGCGAGCACCCCGGCCATGCGGTAGACGCCGAACTCCAGGTTTTCGAACCCCTCGGCTCCGCCACCCTGCTCACCACCACCATCGCCGGGCAGACGGTGAAAGTCCAAGCGCCACCGGCCTTCCGCGCCGAACCCGGCACCGTGCTGTCGCTCCACCTCCCCTGGCAATCCCATCGCTGGTACGACCCGGAGACCGGCCTGCTGCTGCCGACCGACCGTGAATAGCGCGCCCTCGCACCGAGCTCGACAGCCGGGCGCAGGGGCTCCAGTGTGGGTCCTGGGACCAGCCGCATCTCAGATGATCGTGCCCACGTCCTGTCGGACGAGATTGTCCAGCGCACGTTCGGCGACCGCCGCGATGGTCATCGAGGGATTGCAGGCCGCGCTGTTGCCGGGGATGAGCGCACCGTCGAGCACGTAGAGGCCGCGCTGTCCGTGGACCCGGCCATCCAGATCGCACACCGGGCCCATGGGCGCCCCGCCCAGCGGATGCCAAGTGGACGGCAATGCCGCGTTGGTGTCGGTGAGCACGCTCGACGAACCCGCCACCTTGTGGACCAATGGTCCGATGTGGCCGTTCTGCGCGACGGCGTCGCCCTCCTCGGCCCATCGCAGGATGGCTTCGTCGGAGGCCGACTTGTAGACGAAGCGTCCGCGGGCATCGCTGACGCCGTAGCCGACCAGCATCGTGGTGCGCGCATCGATGCCCATCGGGGGAATCGATGCTTGGATCACGGTCGCGGCAGTGGCAGGGTTGTCCCAGTTCAGGCTGCCGTACACGACCGGTCCGCCCTGCGGGTAGCCGACATCGGCGTCCAAGGGAGTCCAGGTGTAGATCCGGTCGCCGTTGGTGCCCCAGCTGCCGCCGAGTCCGTCCGGCATGTCCGGGATCCGGCCCGTGGCAGCGGCGCGCACGAGCAGCCGCGTGGTGTTGAGACTGCCCGCGGCCATCACCAGCGCCGGAGTGGTCAGGATCTTGTTCTCCACGACCCTGCCCGAGGCATCGGTCCGGTCCACGTGCACGGTCCAACGCCCGTCCTCGGCGCGTTCGACATCGGTGACATGGTGCAGCGGCGCGACGCTGACTCGCCCGGTGGCCTCCGCGGCGGCCAGATAGGTGACATCAACCGAGTGCTTGCCGCCGTTGTTCACTCCGAGCGCGCCGTCACCGTTGGTGTACGAGGGTTTCATCTTGCCGTGGATCTCGTCGACCGCGTAGTTCCAGTCGATCGGCATCGGAATCTTCGACACCGGTAGCCCGGCTTTTCGCACATGGTCCGCGAACACTCGCACGGCCCTGTAGTTGGGGGTGTTGATCAATTCGTCAGGGGCCACAGCGATCTGCAGCATCTTCGCCACTCGGGGGTAGTGGACCCGGTGCATGGTGTCCCAGTCCAACTGCTCCGGAAGTTGCCTGTTGAACACCTCTTTCGCGGGTTCGAGTGCCATGCCCTGGTAGACCAGCGATCCGCCGCCGACCCCGGCCGCGCACAAGGCGGTCATGTTCTCCCCGACGACCGCTTCGAGCAGGCCGGCGTACGGATCGAACGCGACGGGCTTGCCGAACAACTGCGGCGCCGACTTGTACCACAGGATCCGTTTGTCGGGAGCTGTTGCGCGCGGGAAGGTTTCGGAGTTCGGCCCGGCCGGCCACCGCAATCCGCGTTCCAGTACCAGAACCGGCACACCGGCCTGAGCCAACCGCAGCGCGGTGACCCCGCCGCCGAAACCCGATCCGATCACGATCACCCGATGGTCCTCACGGACGACCCGCACTCTGGCGATATCGGCGCCTATGCCACCGGCGGTGGCGGTTCCCGATCTCGCCCCCGCACCGGCTATCCCCGCCGCTACCGCCCCACCCAGAAATGAACGACGGGTGATGACAGACATTGATCGACCTCCAAAGCACGCGGAAAACACTCGACATCGAATTCACCTCGACGAGCGGCAACCGGCGAAGAATCGAGAACGCTCGAATTCCGCACGGCACTGCCACGGATCAGTAATGGATGACCTGCACCGATGTGGGTTGCACGAAGAAATGAAACCCATTCGGACTGCGGACACGACGTTAGTGGCCGATATGGGAAGACTCGATCCGGCGAGTGGGTTTCCGGGAATTCAACAGGCGCGCAAGCGAAGAAGCTGACCTCACCCACAACAACCCCGGCGATATCCGGTTCGAGGCGCTAGCCGATCGGCTACTGTCCCGATGAGTGATCGCCTATTCTCGTGCTGTGAGTTCCGTGGACACGGTGTCGGCAAGCTCGGCGGATCGTGGTGCGTACAGCCCAGCGCAGGCTCGAACGATCGCCGCGGCGGTGGAGTTGTTCAGCCGGCACGGGGTGAGCGGGACCTCGCTGCAGATGATCGCCGATGCGGTCGGCGTGACCAAGGCGGCGATCTATTTCCAGTTCCGGACGAAGTTCGACATCGTGCTCGGTGTGGCTACCAGCGAATTGGCCTGGCTCGAGGCCGCGGTGGACGAGGCCGAAGCCCAGCAATGCGATGTGACCGCCCGCGAGGTTCTGCTCAGCAGGATGATCGACCTGACCGTCGAACGGCGCGGCTTCGTCGGAATGCTGCAGACCGATCCGGTCATCGCCGAATTCCTCGCCGACTACGAGCCGTTTCATCGCGTGATGGATCGACTGTTCGCGGTGCTCGAGACGGGCGATTCGACAGGAACGACCGAGGTACCGACCTCGATGCTGATGGCAGCCATCGGCGGCGCCGCCACGCATCCGTTGGTCGCGAATTTCGACAACGCAACCCTACGGCTGCATCTTATGCACCTGACGCAACGGCTCTTCCGACTCCCGGCCGAGGATCACCCGACGTAATCCGCCGTTCGACGACCGAACTGGTGTAGGGCCCACCCACGACAACGGGGGCCTTGCCCTCGACTTGCCGTTCGGCTAGCCTCAGCCTAGCTGATCGGCTAGCCGACGATGCGATGTTCGCGATGCGCGATATTTCGGCCTCGCGTGCCGTTCACAACTCGACGATGAGAAGCGGAGGCCGAGATGAACCGGCACAGTTTATCGAGGAGAACTGCCCGTACATTCCTGCGCAGGTTCTCAGCACGGTGGATATCGGCATCTTTCATTGCCACACGAGAATGCACCGATCGAAACACCTGACATTTCACGCGATCTCCTTCGTCGATCCCTTCCGAAACCCAGGTGGTTCGATGTCTCTCACGCTCTCATCGCTGCCCGCGCTTTCCGACCAGGTGCTGACGCGCGCCTGTCGCGTGCTGGTCAACTCGATCATCGGCCGCAACCCGTCCCCCACCCAGATCACACACGAGGCCGAGACGGCCGCGATCGAATGGGCGCAGGCGGGAATCCCTCTGGAGACGGTGCACAAACACCTGACCGACAGCGTGATGAACGCGGCTCGTCGCGACACTGTTCCCACGGCCGGTGCCCGACTGCCGGATGCGGTCGTCGAGACTCTGACCGCGGTTCTGGCGACCATCTCGACTGCGTATCTGACCGAACTGTGTGACCAGCAGTCACCGCGCCAACGCCTGATGTCCGCGTTACTCGACGGTGCGGATCCCACCGCCCTCGCGCGCGAGTGTGGCATCGCCGTCGCGCAGTCCTACGCGGTGGTGGCCCTGGCCTTTCCCGTCCAGGGCAGGCACGGGCCGCTGCGCACCGACTCCAGAACCAGGGTTGTTCTGGAACTGGACCGTCAGACCAGCCGTGCCGCGCTGGCACGGTTGTCGAATCGGGGAGGCACACTGCTCGTACCGTCCCCCCTCGACGACACCGTCCTGGACCGTTTGCTCACGCACCTGTCGTCGGCAGCCGGAGTCGGACTCACTGCGGCCACCACGTCCGCGGCACCGAGTGACGTCGCCGGCGCGGTCCATCACGCACACGAATTGCTCGACCTGGCAATGGTATTCGGCCGCATCGGTAGGTTGTATCGGCTCTCCGACCTGGCGGTCGAATACCAGCTGACGCGCCCTGGACCGGCGCGCGATCAACTCGCTGCCGTGCTCGCCCCGATAGAGGACTCCACGCACCTCATGCAGACCCTGCGCCTGCACCTGCCCGGCGTCCTGAGCCGCCAGGCGATCGCCCACCGGCTCAACATCCACGTCAATACCGTCGACTACCGGCTCAAACGGGTCGCGGCTCTCACCGGCTTCGACCCGTTGACCCCCACCGGCCAGTGGGCATTGTGGTCAGCCGTCATCGCTCGCAGCCAAGCCGGTTTCCTCACCACCGCCAAGTGAGCGCCACGACACCCGGCTCCGTTCTTTGCGGAGCCACCTGCTCGGGTCACGCCCGCCGCTGGTCGCGGCGGTGCCGTCAGTCCGGAAGCTGTAGCAGCCGATGAGTGATGTCGAGCAGATGGGTGTACAGCACCTCGTCGTCGAGGTCGGTCACGAGGGGATGCGTGACCGCACCACCGATAGCGGCCGACACCATCGCGACCTTCACCCTGACGCCGCTGTGACTGGTATCGCCGATATGTGAGGCGATGAGCCGCTCGATCATTCGCTGAAACGGCGCGTTCTCCGCCAAGGACCGAATCATCACCGGATCGGTCTGCAACATTCCGACCAACTGCCGACGCCGCACCACCAGTCCGACCACCTGCTCGACCAGCACCTCACGGACGCGTTCCGCGCTGTCCTGGGACTCAGCGGCGGCCACCGCGGCCTCGAGCCCGTTCAATTCGGACTCGACGGCCGCCAGAACGATCTCGTCCTTGGTCCGGAACTGGTGGTAGATAGCGGCTTTGGTGATCCCGACCGCGTCGGCGATCATCTGCAACGACGTCCCGCCGACGCCGTGTTCGGCGAACAACCGCAGCGCCGTATCGACCGTTCGCTGCTTGGCCGCACTGTAAGGGGGCCGGACCACGACATCACTCGGCGGATCGGCCCACGCTGCCATATCACCGAGCCTAGCCGACCGGCAGGAGGCAGGCCCGTCTCGACGAGCCGAGATGCTCGAACAGTCGACTGCCGCGCGAAACATCGACTACGACAAGTTCATTCGCATGTCCTGCGCGATTCGACTCCCGCGGCGGCGTAGCGGCCATCGAACCGGACATGCAGATCGGGGATCGTCCCGCCCGCGTGGCGGTTTCGTGCTGGGACGGCTGGGTTTCAGAGCCGGGTGTAGTTCGCTTGGTCGTGGTCGAACGCGGTCAGGATCTGCGGGGTCAGGGTCAGGCGGGTATTGGCGATGGCGGCCAGATAGTCCTCGAGGCGGGCGGGTTCGCTTGTTCTCTCGCATATCGCGCGTTCGAACGCCGACTGCGCCCCTGCGCGGGCGGCGTACTCGATGTCCGCGGGGGTGAAGTGATCGGTAGCGCGGACCAACTGGTCGAGGTCGAGGGTCTCGGCGGCGGGGCCCAGGTAGCGCTGCCAGATCGCTTTACGCGCGGGCTCGTCGGGCGGGCCGACCGGTATCACGTAGTCGAAACGGCCCGGCCGCAGGAACGCCGGATCCAGCGAGCGCACCGAGTTGGTCGCGCAGATCAGCAGGCGGCTGTAGTTCTCCCGGAAGCCGGGTATCAGCTTGAGCAGTTCGTTCGTCACACCATGGGCCGGACTGGTCGCCTTGCCGTCGCGGGCACCGGCGATCTCCTCCACCTCATCGATGAACAGCAGCAGTTCATCGAGTTCGGCCAGGTCCGCGAACACCTCACGCAGTGCTGCCGCGAGCCCGCCGCCGGCTGTCGTGGCCAGTCGAGCGGGGAACAACTCTACGAACGGCCACCCGAGCCGCGACGCGACGGCTTTGGCGAAGCTGGTCTTACCGGTACCGGGCGGCCCGAACAGGATGACGCTCTTGGGTGGCCGAACCCGATAGCGCTCGGCGACATCGGGATTCGCCAACGGCAGCACGATCCGTCGCTCGATGATCTCTTTTTCCCGGTCCATTCCCGCCATCGACTGCCACAGCCCGGGCGGCAGCAGGCGCCCGCCCAATTCGGTCAGCAGACCGGCCTGCGCGGGTGCCAACGGCTCGACCAGTTCGTAGTAGACCAAACCAGTCCTGCGCTGGTATCCGGAGTGCTCGAACGCGACCGATCCGGTGGCTCCCTCGGTGACCAGGGTGCAGATCCGCCGCACGCCGTCCGCGCGCAGCCGCCGCTCCAGGTCGGTCAGCAACGCACTGCCGATCCCACGCTGCCGCCACTGGGCACCGAGTGCCACCAGCAGCACCCACGCACGCTCACCCTGAATCTGTGCGACCGCCATGCCGACGATCTCCTCGCCGACCTCGGCCACCACCGCCGGCTGCCCCGCCCGCGCGGACCCCAGCACCTCTGCCAACGCGAACACCGGCTCGTCCGCACCGGCCGCACGACTCTGCTCCCAGATCTGAATCGCCTGATCCAGATCAGCGTCACGAAATTCGCGTAGTCGCCATACCGACATACACACCTCGACCAGCTATCCAAGAGCAATCGAACCGCTCCCCCCAGTAAACACCCACCGGCATCTCGGCAAGGCGACCGGTCGACAATTTGCGGACCCATCAATACCGTCGCCCGCCTTCGTAGCGCCTCGATCGCCGGGACACTCGACCACCCGGTCGGCCTGGATATCTCGCTTCACCTCGTCAGGTCGCTCGCAATCGGTGACTGCCGTGATCGATGAACGCCAGACTGCGGATGGAGCTCGATTCCTTTCTCGAATATTGTTGCCGCGCTTTCTTTTTCGCTGTGCGCTTCTGGCCAGCAGGGATCAATCCCGCTGGTTGGCCGACGGTCCGCCGAGCAGGGCGGCGCGTTCGGCGCGTACGCGGGTGAGAAGTGCGTCGACGAGGACGGCTACTTCCGGGCGGCGGAGGGTTTCGGGGCGGGCGACGAGCCAGTAGGTGAGCCGCACGGCGACCGAGCCGGGCAGGACGCGGATCAGGTCGGGGTGGCGGTCGGCCATGAAGCAGGGCAGCAGGCCGATGCCTGCGGCCGCGCGGGTGGCTTCGACATGGACGAACACGTTGGTTGAGGTGACGGATTCGCGCATGGTGGGGACGAAGCTGGGCGCCAGGTCGAGGTCGTCGACCTGGAGCATGGAATCGACGAAGTAGACCAGTGGGTGGTTGGCCAGGTCGGCCGGTGACTGCGGGATGCCGTGGGCGTCGAAGTAGGGCTGGGTGCCGTAGAGGCCGAGCACGTAGTCGCCGAGCGGGATGGCGCGGGCGCGGCGCACGCTCGGTTCGCCGACGACGATCTCGAGGTCGAGGCCGGACCGCTGCGGCGATGCGCGGCGGGTTGCGGCAATGATTTCCACCGTGATCCCTGGATGCCGGCGCCGGACCTCGGCCACGGCCGGGGCAGCGATATAGGCACTGAAGCCGTCGGTGGCCGACATGCGGACCACCCCCTGCAGAACCCGCCCGCCCTGCTCGTCGCCGACGAGGGCGCGGACCGCGGATTCGACTGCCTCGGCCGCGGTCAGTGCCGCACGGCCGCGGTCGGTCAATTCCCATCCGCCGGGACCTCGGCTGAGCACGCGGCCGCCGAGCGCGCGCTCGAGGTTGGTGATGCGGCGCGAGATGGTGGTGTGGTTGATGCCCAATTCCTCGGCCGCCGAGACATAACGCCCGGTCCGGGCGACCGCCAGGAGCACAAGCAGATCATCAGGATTCGGATGCACCCCTGCCATATCTGCATTCTTGCAGACATGCGGTGCGAGATTCGCCATTGATCCGGAATTGAATGTGCACGAATACTCAATTCCCTGATCCAATTGTGTGCCGCATCACAGATGAGGGGTGATGTGGCGGCAATCACGAAGGAGTGATGGCGATGAGCGTGCTCGATGCGCGGCCACCGGGTTCCGAGCCCCTGGGGAGCGAGTTGCGGCGTGTAGCAATGGCTTCCATGGCCGGCACCGTCGTGGAGTGGTATGAGTTCTTCCTCTACGGCACGGCGGCCACGCTGGTGTTCAGCAAAGTGTTCTTCCCGGCCGGACACAGTGAATTGGATGGGGTACTCGCCGCGTTCGTCACCTATGCGGTCGGGTTCGCGGCTCGGCCGTTGGGCGGGATCGTGTTCGCGCACTTCGGCGATCGACACGGCCGCAAGTCGCTGCTACAGGTCAGCCTGTTGACGGTCGGCGCTGCCACGTTTCTGATGGGTTGCCTGCCGACCTTCCCGCAGGTCGGGTACTGGGCTCCGGCACTTCTGGTGCTGTTGCGGTTCATTCAGGGATTCGCCTTGGGTGGTGAATGGGGAGGCGCGGTCCTGCTGGTGGCCGAGCACAGCCCCAACCGCAACCGTGGGTTCTGGGCCTCTTGGCCGCAGGCCGCGGTGCCGCTGGGCAATATCCTGGCAACTGTCGTGCTGCTGGTGCTGACCTCGGCGCTGTCGAATGCCGCGTTCCTCTCGTGGGGCTGGCGCGTCGCGTTCTGGCTGTCGGCGGTCGTGGTGCTGGCCGGCTATTACGTGCGCACGAAGGTGCGAGAAGCCCCGATCTTCGTTGCGGCACAACAAGAATCCGAACAGCAGGACGCGGCCGCATCCGGCGTGCTCGAGGTGGTACGCCGCTACCCACGGGCTGTGCTGACCGCGATGGGGCTGCGGTTCGCCGAAAACATCGTCTACTACCTACTGGTCACTTTCTCGGTCACCTACCTCAAAGAACACGTCGGGGTGAAGACCGGCGCGATCCTGTGGTGGCTGCTCGTGGCCAACGCGGTGCACTTCGTGGCCATCCCGTGCATGGCCCGGCTCAGCGACGGAATCGGGCGCAGGCCCCTGTATCTCGCCGGGGCCATCGGGGCGATGGTCTGGGGATTCGTCGGCTTCCCGATGATGGACAGCGGCCGCGGCGTGGTCATCGTGCTCGCGATCGCGCTCGGCCTGGTCGCACACGCTGCCATGTATGCCGCGCAGCCGGCCATCATGGCGGAGATGTTCCCCACCCGGATGCGCTACTCCGGTGTGTCCCTGGGATCTCAGGTGACCGCGATCTTCGCCGGCTCACTGGCGCCGATCATCGCCGTCCGGCTGCTCGAGGTCTACCGGTCCTCGGTACCCATCGCGATCTATCTCGCCCTCGCCGGTGTGGTCACCATCGTCGCGGTCCTGGCCGCCCGGGAGACCGCGGGCGCGGATCTCACCGAACTCGACCGGACCGCCGCATCTCACCTGCCACCCGAACCCGAGCCGAAAGTGAGTCCCGCGTGACCCGGACGTATTCCCCGAGCCGAGGCGCCCTCACCGGGCGGACCGCACTGGTCACCGGCGGCGCCAGCGGGATCGGCCTGGCCTGCGCACGGGAACTGGCCGCCCGCGGAGCCTCGGTGACCGTCGCCGACATCGACGGTGTGCGCGCCGAACAGGTCGCCGGCGAGATCGGCGGGACCGCATGGCAAGTCGACCTCAGCCGGGTGGGCGGACTCGAGACCCTGCGCCTGAACTGCGACATCCTGGTCAACAATGCCGGCGTGCAGACCGTCAGCCCGATCGCGGACTTCCCGCCGGACCGGTTCCGCACCATGCTCACGCTGATGGTCGAGGCGCCGTTCCTGCTCGTCCGCGCGGCATTGCCACACATGTACGAACACGGCTACGGGCGCATCGTCAACATCTCCAGCGTGCACGGAACACGAGCCTCGGCCTACAAATCCGCGTACGTCACCGCCAAACACGCCTTGGAAGGCCTGTCCAAGGTCACCGCACTCGAAGGCGCCGAACACGGCGTGACGAGCAACTGCGTCAGCCCCGGCTACGTGCGAACTCCTTTGGTAGACAACCAGATCGCCGAGCAAGCCGAAGCGCACGGCATTCCCGAGCGAGAAGTCGAAGAACGCATCTTCCTGAGCGAGGCGGCCATCAAGCGATTGGTCGAACCAGACGAGGTCGCCGACCTCGTCGGGTGGTTGTGCGGCGACTCGGCCCGCATGGTGACCGGAGCCAGCTACACCATGGACGGCGGATGGAGCGCACGATAACCCTCCAAACCGCCCTACTCGTCCTGCGGGGTCGCTGATTCGTGCCACCGGTGCAGCAGCAGCCACTCGATCAGCGTGACGAGACCGAAGAGCAGGAGGGCGATCACGCTCGCGACGATGACGGCGGCGAACAGCTGCGGGGTCTGCAGCTGGTTCGCGTACCGGGTGATCGCGTAGCCGAGGCCGCCGGCACCGCCACCGATGCCCGCGGCGAACTCGCCGACGATGGCGCCGATCGCGGCCGAACTGGCGCCGATCTTCAGTCCGGTCATGATCTGCGGCACAGCGTGCGGGATCCGCAGGGAGAACAGCTGCGTGCGCGGTGGCGCACCGGCCATCCGGTACAGCTGCACCAGGTTCCGGTCGGTCGACCGCAGTCCCTGGAGCGTGTTCGCCGCGATGGGGAACACCGCCAGCATCGCCGCGATGATGATGTTCGTCGCATTGCCGGCGCCGAACCAGACCACGAAGATCGGCGCGACCGCGATGATCGGCACGGTCTGCAGGATCACCAGGTACGGGTAGACGCCGAGCTCCGCGACACGCCACCGCGCCATCACGAGTGCGACGGCGAAACCGCTGACCGCGGCGAGCAGGAATCCGAGATATGCCTCCTTGATCGTGACGACCGTCGGCTCGACGAGGTCGCTCGCGCCCGTGCGCAGCGCATCGAGGACGTCGAGCGGCCCCGGCACCAGATAGGCCGGCTGTCCGGTCACCTTGACCGCGAACTGCCACAGGGCGATCGCCACGACCGCGAAGACCACCGGGATTCCGGTGCGGGCCAGCTGTTTCGCCCGGCTGCGCCGAGGCGGCCGCACCAGTTCCCGGTCATCGGCCACGTCAGGGTGTTCTGCCGCCGGTTCCACCACGGCCGCGACGTTGGCCGGATTCTCTTGCGCCACATGGACAGAGCGTGTCATCGAACCATTCCTCTAATGCGTGCCGGCGAGCATGCCGGCGATCTCGCGTTCCATGCCGGCCAGCGCGTCCCGGTCACGCGGCGCCGCGGGGTCGGCCGTGGGCGGGCTCGGGGACGTCAGGACCTGCTCGACCCGGCCCGGATGGGCGGCCATCACGACCACACGGTGACCGATGTTCACCGCCTCCGCGATGGAGTGGGTGATGAACAGGGCCGAGAAGTCCTGCAACCGCCACAGATCGAGCAGGACGTCGGACATGTGCGCGCGGGTGAACTCGTCCAGGGCCGCGAACGGCTCGTCGAAGTACATGATCTTCGGTGAGCTCGTGATCGCCCTGGCCAGCGAGACCCGCATCTTCATCCCGCCGGACAGCTGACGGGGCAGCGCACTCGCGAAGTCCGTCAGTCCGACCGTCTCGATCGCCTGCTGCGCGGCCGCGCGGCGTTGCCGCTTCGGCATTTTCTTCAGCTTCGCGACGAGTTCCACGTTGCTGCGGACATTGCGCCACGCCAGCAATGTCGGATCCTGGAACACGTACGCCTGCTCGGTGGCGTGCCGGGTGAGCGTGCCGCGGCTGACCTCGGTGAGCCCGGCGGCCATGCGCAGCACCGTCGTCTTACCGCACCCCGAAGGCCCCACGATGGACACGATCTCACCGGTGCTCACCGTGAGGTCCAGGGGTGTGATCGCGTGGTAGCCGTTGCGGAAGACCTTCTCCACCCCGCGGAACTCGAGCATCGGTGCCCGTCCGCGGGTCCGGGCGGTCGCCGTCTCGGCGGCGCTGGTTGTCATCAGTAGGTGATGGGGTCGTAGGAACCGCTCGGGGCGGCCGGTTTCTCGGCGGCGGGCGCCAGGTTGCCGGTCACGCCGAAGTCCGCCACGTCGTCGACCGAAATGGACTTCTTCACGACACCGAGCTTCGTCATCTGGTCGATCATCGTCTGCCACCGCTCCCGGCTCATCGCGCCGATCTTCGTCGCGCCGTCGCCCGCCAGGATGTACTTGCGCTGCGCGTCCCATTCGAACCACAGCAGCTTGGCGTCCAACGTCTTGTCGACGTCCTCTAGCAAGTGGGTGTTGACGTCCGTGGCGACCTCGACCTCGCCGATGTAGTCGTGCCAGCCCTGGTTGCTCGCGGACACGAACTTCTTCACGATGTCCGGCTGGGCCTTCAGGAAGTTGTCCGTGACGTAGGTGACCGTGTTGTACGGGTCGAAGCCGATGTCGGAGAACGGGAGGAACTTCACCGCCGCACCCTGCTCGTGGGCGATGTATGGCTCGTTCGAGGCGATGCCCTGCTGGACTAGCTTGTCATCATGCAGGAAGTTGGCGAGGCTGCCGGTGTACTGCTGCTGGGCGAAGGTGATGCCGAGCGTTTTCTTCGCCCACTCCGGGCCGAGGACACCCGGCGAGTTGACCCACGTCATGCCGGCGGTGTCTTTCAGGCTGCCGATGCCGGTGTCCGCGTGCACCATCATGCCGGTGGCGCTGTCCTGCATGATCGCGTTGACGGCCTTCAGCGGGATACCTTGTTCGCGGGCGGCGACGATCTCGTTGGATCCGGAGCCGGTGATGCCGAACTGCACTTTGCCGCTGGCGACCAGCTGCGTTCCGGAGACCTGCGGGCCGCCGGGTTCGATCGTGACGTCCAGGCCGGCGGCCTTGTAGTAGCCGAGCTGCTGTGCGGCGTAGAACCCGCCGCTCTCGGCAGTGGGCAACCAGCCCAGGACGACCGTGACCTTGGTCAGCCCGTCCGTGCTCTTGGCGAGGGTGCTCGCAGTGCTCGAACAGCCCGTCAGGACGAGAGCCGCGGTGGCCGCGACGGCGGCGACGCCACGCAATCCGGTGAATATCTTCGACAAGGTGATCTCCTCGATGGGGTGATGAACTCGACGCCTGGCCCGGCTGCTGGCGGGTTGCGGAGGTATGTGAACTTCGTTCGGGCTCAAGGTAAGACGACGGTGTAACGCGATCGTTCGGCGACAATTGCGTCGATGTTTCACACCGTCCGGTTCGGTTACTTCCTGGGTCAGCTCGCGAGCGCGAGCGCTGGATTGGTGATGGTCAGCTCGTCGAACTGCTTCTCCCCCACGCCGCGAGCCAGCAGGCGGGGGCGGATGTTGCTGGACAGGTGGCTCAGCCCCCAGCCGCCGTAGTGGGTGAACTGCGGTTTCATCGCGATGTCGTGGCTCACCAGGAGCTGGTCCCCGAAACCGGCGTCCAGCAGGGACAGCAGCAGGTCGACGCGATGGTGGTCGAAGGATCGCAGGGGATACTCGTCATCCCTGCGCGCGGAGCTGGCCCACTGTTCCATTCCCCAGGTGTCGAGCTCGACCCAGCAGCCACGCCGGGCGACCTCGAAGGCGAACTCCGGCTCCGGGCGCTCGTCGCAGTGGCTGATGATCAGCTTGGCCGGATCCACGCCCAGGGCCAGTACCTCGTCGATCACCGGCAGCGTCGCGAGTGGATCGGGATAGATCGTGCGGTGGATGTTCAATGCCAGTCCGGATTCGAGCTGAGCCAGTGCCGCACCGCGGACAACCTTGCGCTCCTGCGCGGTGGCCGGATTGCCGGTGCCGATCTCGCCGATGACACCGGGACGCACACCGGTCGCGCCGGCGCCGTCGCTGATCTCCTCCAGCAGCACATCCCGGATCACCTCGGCCGAGCAGTGGCGCACGTACGGCGAATGCGAGTGCTCGACGTACTCCCCGCATCCCATCACGACCGTGATCCCGGTCAGTTCGGCCAGCGCGCGCAACGCCTGCGGATCCCTGCCGTAGCCGGGGATGCCCAGATCGACGACCGTGGTTCCGCCCACAGCCGCGAAACCGGCCAGTTCCTCCCGCGCGACGTCGAAGTCGAGCTGCCGCATCGCCGATCGGTACGAGAACGGCTCCAGCTGAACCGCTCCGTGCAGCTCCGCCCGGTAGGGCTGGGTGTACCTCGCCAGCGAATCAACATCGGACGGGTAGATCCACTGCGTACCCGCGTTCGCGATCAGATGCTCATGCGGCAGCGTCACGCCCAAGGCGGTGGCCGCCACCGGACCGGTCACGCTCATCACGGTCTTCCCGTTGAGCTCGTTCCCACTCACGACTCCACCTCACCGACACTCGACTCCGTCGAACGCGGGACACGTTGTGCCCGTGGTTCGTTCCGCTGCGCTGCACTCACCACTCCACCTCGCCGGAGTTCGTCGTGCGCGGGACCGCGCTGCGTTGATCGTTCGCTCATGCGACCGCTCCGGTCTGCGAGGAGGCCTCGACCGGGACGCCCGCGCGCCGCCGCACCTCGGCGATCAGCTCGGCTTGCTCGGCGGACGCGGTGAGCGCGTTCTGCCTGCCGGTGACCGGGGCGAGCAGGCATCCCGCCACGCCGTCGGTCTCGTGCAGTTCCCGCACGGTCTCTGCGGCGATGTCGAGCCCGGTGTCCTGTGGATCCTTGGCGTGGCGTAACCGTTCGAGGATGTGTTCGGGGATCGAGAACCCGCGCAGCCCGGCGTTCACCGCCCGTGCGATCGGCTCATCCGGCATGATCGCGACGCCGCCGAGCAGCGCGAAGGGACGCTCGTCGCCCCGCAGGGCGTTGACCCCGGCGATGAACTCCCGCCAGCGGGGCAGGTCGAAAATATGTTGCGTGACAATGAAATCCGCGCCCGCACGCACCTTCCGCAGGACCTGTCGCGGGCGGTCGCCCAGTGGTGGGGCGAACGGGTGGGCCACACTGCCGAGGTGCAGGTCGGGTTTGACCTCCACCGCTCGGCCGTTGTCGAATCGGCCTTCGGTGCGCAGCCGGTCGGCGATCGCCAGCAGGCGCGGGCTGTCCAGATCGAATACCGCTGTCGCCTCGGGTGAGTCACCGACCAGAACATGATTGCCGGTGACCAGCAACGCATCCCGGACGCCGAGACTGGCCGCGCCCAGCAGGTCTCCCTGCAGGGCGATCCGGTTGCGGTCGCGGCAGCCGAAGGTGGGCATCACCTCGATTCCGGCCGCCTTCAGGTGCGCTACCGCCGCAATGTTTCCCATGTGCACGTTGGCGCCGGAGTGATCGGTGACCGACACGATGTCCGCGACGTTCGACACCACGCGGGCCGCCTCGACGAACGCGCTCGCGTCGGCACTGTCCGCGCCGTTCACCTCGGCGATCACGGCGAACCGTCCCGACTTCAGGCGCTGCTCGAACCGGCTGCCCCCACCGGCGGGGCCCGGCGCGGGAAGATTCGTCAGGAACGTGGTTTCGTCCGCCGCGTACTGCGTCGCCAGGCCCGGATCGAGGAACACGCACGCGTGCTCCGGCGCGGTCTCACAGCCGCCGTCGGCGAATACTCCGCCACAGGGACCGATTTTCATGGATTTGGGACAGCTATGGTGAACGGGCAGCACAGTCTGCATGGTGTCCTCGATTCGGATTGTGGAGAGTGCGGCGGAATGAGTGCGTCGTCAGCGCGGGTCGGAGTGCTGGTCCCGGCACCGGACCGGGATGAAGGATGGATCGGCGGCGCGTGGCAGGCGGTCGACCGCCTCACCGCGACCGGGCTGGAGGTCGAGGCCGCGATCGGAGACTTGCCTGGCGGATGGCTCGGCCGTACCGCGCCCGATGTCGTTGTGCTGCACGGCATCCAGTACTACGACGCGGCGCTCGAACTGCTCGGCGGAACGGAAGGCGCCGTCCGGTCGGTGATCCTCAGCGACGTCCCGCTGGAGTACACCGACGGGGCCGCGGAGCCGCCGCCCGGTCTCACCCTCGTGGACTGGCGCTGGTGGGTGGGCGCGGAGAACGCGGGCCGGGCCGCGGCGGCGGAGACGGCGGGGCCGATCGGTTTCGTCGCGGGGCCCGCGGTGCCGACGCAGCGGCGAACGGCGGCCGCTTTCGTCCGGGGCGTGTCCGCTGTGGATGAGCGGCGGTCGGTCGTCGTGGTCCACCTGCCCGATTTCCGTGACTCCGCCCGAGGCGCGGCCACCGGCGGACACCTGGTGCGGCACTTCGGGTGCGGCCTCGTCGCGCATTCGGCCGACGAGGCGGGCGCAGCGGCAACGGCCGCTGCCCGGGGGCTCGGCGCGACGACCTACGGATTCCTCACACCGGTCGGCGACGACGCGGCGAGCATCCGAAGCGCGATCGCGCCGGTGCTGGAAAACCTGGTCCGCACAGCTGTAGCCGGGACGAAACTGCCGGGCGTTCACACGTGCACATGGGAGGCGGGTGAGATCTGGCTCGAACGCGCGCCTTCGTGACGACGCCGGGAGTACGGGGAGAAGCACACCACGAAGGTAAGACAGCGTTGTAAAGGTCTCGGGTCGCAGCGGTTTCATTCCTGTTGCGTCACAGGATGATTCGGCGAGCACCGGCGCATCTGCCGGGTTACTCTGCTTTCTCACCACCAGAGGTGTCGTTTCAACCGAACAGGAGATTCGATGGCAGACAGGGCGGGCTCCGATTCGCTCCACGAGCAATTGCAGCGCATTTGCCGTGAAGCGGCGGAGATGGGCACACCCCTGCCACCGGAAATCGAACTGGCCCGGCGTCTAGGCGTGTCCCGGCCCATGGTGCGGGAGGCGCTGGTGGGCCTGGAAGCGCACGGGCTCGTCGCCCGCCGAGCTCATCAGGGCACGTTCCCCAACGTGAGCGCCTTCTCCGTGGCACTGCGGATCGACCAGTCCTACGAGCTGTCGAAACTGCTCGAGGACGCTGGTTTCGAGGTCGAGGTCGACGTCATCAGCGTCGAATGGTCCACCCTGGACGACATCGAGGCCGCGGATCTCGCGGTGCCGGCCGGATCGGAGTGCCTGCGGGTGGTGAAGCGCTGGCTCGGCGACGGCACACCGCGGATCGCCGCCGAGGACGTGATCCCCGCACGGCGGCGCGACGATGTCGTCTTCGACACGAAGTACTCGGTCTTCGAGACCGTCGAGGTGCTGCGGGGAGAGTCGGTGGAGTGGGAGTCCGCGAAGATCGGGGCGGTGGTCCCCGAGGGCGCGTGGCGTGAGGTGCTGGCACTCGACGACGCCCGCCCGGCTCTATCGATCACGCTCGTGGGAGCGTCGCTGCACGGCACGCGCCTCTACCGGGCGCACGAGCTGCATCTGATGGACGGCCTGGAGTACGGGATGGTCCGCCGGGCCGTGCGCCGCGGATAGCGCGCGGGTCACCCGGCCTCGAGCTGCGTCGCGACATCTCGCGCGATGCGCAGCAGCGACAGGTCGCTGCCCCGCTCGCCGACGAGGCACAGGCCCAGTGGCGCGCCGTCGTCGGACAGGGCGGGAATGGTGACGGCGGGCAACCCGGCCAGCGAGGCGAGCGAGTTCAGCGCGATCGTGCGTTGTCTGACGGACTCGATCGTCCCGGCCGAGGCGTCGAGCGGCGGCGCCGCAGAGCTCGCGGCCGGAAGCACGAGCTGATTGCCTTCCAGCGCGGCGTCGAGCACGGCTCGCGCCTCGCGCAGGACCGCCCACGCGTCGTCCAGCCGACCCGCCGTCACATCCCGCCCGGCCTCGAACCGCAGACGCACATCGTCCGCGACCGCGCCCGGATGCGACTCGAGCCAGGCTCCGTGCTGCTGCCACGCCTCATACGCCTGCACGACTCGGAAAGCCGCCGTCCACCGTGCCAGGTCGGGCAGCGGCCCGATCTTCCCCGCGATGTCCAGCCGCGCCGACGCCCGCTCGACGGTCGCACGGACCGGGTCCGGCGCCAGCGCCAGTACGTCGTCGCTGTGCACGAGGCTGCGCCGGATCGGCGTAACGTCCTGTGGCAGAAGCACTTCGCCCACGCGAGCCAGTGTCTCGCCGTCGCGGGCGAGCCACCCCACGGCGTCGAACGACGGGGCCAGCGGCAGCACCCCGGTGGTGTCGACCACGCCGTGCGTCGGCCGGAACCCCCACAGGCCCTGGTAACTGGCAGGGATGCGGATCGAGCCGGCCGTGTCGGTCCCGAGGCCGGCACTGGCCCAGCCCCGCTTGACAGCCACGGCCGAACCGCTGCTCGATCCTCCCGGAATCCTCGCGGGCGCCGCGAGATTCGCGGGGGTGCCGAAGTCGGCGTTGCGCCCGCCGATGCCGAAGGCGAACTGGTCGGTGTGCGTGATGCCGGTGACGGACGCACCGGCGCGCAACAGCGCGGCCACAGCGCCGGCATGTGCGGGTTGCGGCTCCTGCCCGTCGAGGTAGGCGCGGACGCCGCCGCCACGAGCGATCCCCCGCACCGCGAACAGGTCCTTGACGGCGATGCCGTGACCGTCGAGCGCACCGGTACCCGTCGATGTGACCAGCGGAGCCCCGACCACTCGCCACACCGCCGGGTCGATGGCCGCGGCCGGTGGGATCACGTGCGCGGCGTACACCCGCCAGCCGGACTCGTCCCGACGCCAGAGCTGAGTCTGCAAACCGGTCGCGCCGGTCGCACCGGCCACCTCGGCCAGCGTCAGCACCCAGCCCGGAGCGGGCGTCTGCGTCCAGAGCCGGCGCACGCGGCGGGTCGGCCGATCGTTGCGGGCGCGCCGGAACGCCGCGATCTCGTCGTGCCCGACGAGTACACCGTTCTGGTCCCCCCGCACCGTGTGCTCCGACTCGACGAACAACTCGTCCATCGCCGCGGTGTCGTTCGCCAGCAAGGCGGCATCGTATGCCCAGAACGCGTCGAGCAAGCCCGCGGGCAACTCGGAATCGGCGACGACGGGAACGGCGGGAGACAGCGGAGACGTGGTCATGCCTTCATGAGAACGCCTGTTTCCGACCGAATTCGTTTCACGGGGATAAACGTCGTGTAATTCCGCCGTCATGGCGCTGTCTGACCATGAACCACACGCGAGCAGTCGCGGTCGCCCCCTTCCCCATCGAGGAGTTCCCTTGACCGAAGCACCAGTGGTGAAACACGTCGACGACCTCGTCGCACGCCTCATCGCGCCCACCGACCCCGTCAAACTCGTGCCGTTGACCGGTCCCGCCGACGGCTCGCCCGCGAGCGTGTTCTTCGAGATCTGGCAGCCCGGCGGAGCCCAACCGAAGAACTCCCACCCGGAATCCGTCGAGATCTTCCTGATCCTCAACGGTGAAGCCGAGGCCACGAGCGACGAGCACGTGGTGCGGCTCACCCGGGGTGACGTACTGGTTCTGCCCAAGGGATCGACGCACACGATCCGGAACACCTCGGCGACCGAGCGCCTCTACGCGGTCACGATCATGGCGACGGACGACGAGGGTTCACTTCCGGACGGATTCGAGCACCTGGTGACCACCGGCACCCCGACGTCGTTCGACGACCAGGACAAGCAGGCGATCTTCGCCGGTCTCGGACAGTCATGATCCGCCAATCCTGGCTTCGTTCCGCAGCTCACGTCGACCTGCATCCCCCGGCCCCCGCGCCGCGCATCCGCGGCCTCCCGGCCCGGCCCCAGGAACTCGGCCTCGACCTGCGGCGGGCCGCCGTCATCGTGATCGACATGCAGAACGACTTCTGCCATCCCGAAGGTTGGCTCGGCTCGCTCGGTGTGGATGTTTCCGGTCCTCGCGCGGCCATCGGGCCCTGCCGGGCGTTGACCGAATCGGCCCGTGCCGCCGAAATTCCCGTCGTGTGGCTCAACTGGGGCAACCGGCCCGATCGCGCGAACCTGCCCGCGAACGTCATCCACGTGTACGACCCGGACGGCTCCGGCGGCGGCATCGGCGATCAGGTCGGGCGCAGCGACGCGGTCCTCACGGCCGGTAGCTGGGGCGCCGCGGTCGTCGACGAACTGACCGTCGCAGACGAGGACATCCAGGTGGCGAAGTACCGGATGAGCGGCTTCTTCGACACCGAACTCGACAGCGTGCTGCGTCTGCGCGGCGTCGACACACTGCTGTTCGCCGGTGTCAACGCCGACCAATGCGTGCTGGCCACGTTGTCCGACGCCGCCTGCCTCGGCTACAACACCGTGCTCGTCGAGGGCGCGGCCACCACCTCCTCGCCCGCCTTCTGCCTCGAGGCCACCGTCTACAACGTGCGCCAGTGCTTCGGTTTCACCGCGGCATGGCAGGACGTCGTCGCCATGCTGGAAGAATCCGATGTCTGACCACACCCCGCGGCGAACCTCGTCGCTGCTGATCGTGCACGCCCGGCTCATCACCGGCGCCCCGCCGGAGTCCGGCCTCCCCTACTACCTGGACGACGGCTGGCTACGGATCGACCACGGGATCGTGACCGAATTCGGCGAAGGCACTCCGGTTCACGGCGATCTGCCCCTGCTCGACGCCGCGGGCCGGTTCGTGGCACCCGGATTCGTCTCCTCGCACAGTCACCTGTGGACCTCGGGCCTGCGCGGGCTCGCCGCCGACGACCAGCTCTACGACTGGGCGAACGTCGTGATGAGCGCGGCCCGCGAGGCCACCCTCGACCAGATCTACTGGGCGACGCTGCACGGTGCCTTCGACTTCCTCAACGCGGGCGTCACCACGGCGTTCGACTTCACCGACCCGCGCGAACCGTGGGCGGACATGGTCGACGGTCACCGCACCGAACCCGGCACACACCTGCGACCGCTCGAGCACATCGTGCGTCAGATCGACGCCAAGTACGACGCCGGAATCCGGTTCGTCAACGCCACCCGCCCCGACTCCGACATCGGCACCTTCGCCGAGATCCGCGAACGGTTCCGCGGAACGGTGGACCACGTGCTCGGACTGGACCGTCGCTACGCGCTGGCCGCCGCCGTCATGGGCGGGGTCCAGTGGGCCGAGAACCGCGACGCCGCCCGGCACGAGGTCGCGCTGATGCGGGAGTTCGGCGTCATCAACCAGGCGCATTTCCTGGAGACGTCGGTGGCTCTCGAGCGCCAGCGGGCGAAGTTCGACTGGTACGACAGCGCGGGCGCGCTCGGGCCGGATTTCATCTTCGGCCATTTCGTGCATCCGACAAGGGAATTCATCGCGCGGACCGCGGCCGCCGGCGCCCGGATGAGCTGGCAGGCCGCCGCCAACGGCCGGCTGGGCTCGGGTGTCGCGGACATCCCGGCGCTGGAACGGGCCGGCATCGAGATCGGCATGGGCCTGGACGACCAGGCCTGCTCGGACCTCGCCGATCCCTGGCAGAACATGCGCATCGGCGCATACAGCGTGCGCGCGAGCACGCGGGATCCGACCGCGATCTCGATGCGGCGCGTCCTGGAGATGCACACGCTCGGTTCCGCCCGGATCCTGGGCGTCGACGACCGCGTCGGCAGCCTGGAGCCCGGCAAGTTCGCCGATTTCGTGCTCGTCGACCCCACCGCTCCCGACGTCGGGCCGCTGTGGCGACCGGTCGACGCGTACGTGCTCTCCTGCGGGCTGCGCAATCTCGTCGGCGTCTACGTGGGAGGCACGATGGTCAGTGATGGGCGCCGGGCGCTGTCCCCGCTGGCAGCCGAGGCGGGCAGGCGGCTACGCCTCGACGGGCTGGTGCCCGGGACCCTAGAGACCGTTCGAATCGCGCCGCCGTGCCGCCAGCTCGCCGAGTAGCTTCCAGGTCCGGTGCTGATCGGATTCACCCGCCAGGTCGGTCGTGGTGAGCACGACCTCGGTGGCGCCCGCATCGTAGTAGCGCTCGATTTCGGCGGCGACGGTCTCTTCATCGCCGATGACGGCGAGGTCCGCGGCCCGGGTTGCCCCCTCGAGTTCGATGACGCGGCGGTAGGACGGCACCTGTTCGTAGAACGCCAGCTGTTCCACCGCCTTGGCGCGGATGCGGTCGATATCCGAAGTGACCACGCCCGGTACGAAGGCGACGACGCGTGGAGCGGTCGCGGTGGCCCGGGTGATCGCCGGGACGATGTGATCACTCAGGGTCTTCGGGCCGGCCAGATACGGCAGCGTGCCGTCGGCCAGTTCGCCGGTCACCCGCAGGGCCTGCGGGCCCATGGCGGCGACCAGGACCGGAACCCGCGGTTGCGCCCCGGCTACCGCGGCCGGCAACGGCGGCGCGGTGGTGAGCAGTTCGCCGTGGACATCGGCGGTCCCGGTCTCCAGCAGTTCCCGCAGCCCGGTGAGAAATTCGCGCAGACGGGTGATCGGCCGGTCGAAGGGCACGCCGAAAGCGCTTGCGGCAAGGGCGGATCCGAGAGCCAGGCCGAGGTGGTACCGACCGTGCGTCGCCGCCTGCGCGGTCTGCGCCTGCGACGAGACCAGCAGCGGGTGACGTCCTACCACCGGGATCGCCGAGGTGCCGACCTGCAGCTCGGGCACCTCCCGTCCGACGATCGCGGCCAGCGTCGGTGAATCGTAATCCATTCGCTGCCCGAACCACACCGATCCCAGGCCGGCCTCCGCGACGAGCCGTGCCTGCCGCACGATCTCGTCGACGTAGTTGCCGGCATTGTCCGCGGCGAGAGCTACTCCGAGTGTCATGCTCTCGGACAACGTCACGATCGGCCCACTCCTTCCCCGGAACCCTTTTCGCACCACAGTGATCAAAACGATTTACGGACGGACCGAGACGGGAGAGCCTGGACAACAGCAGAACGGCGGGATCGGGCGCCACCAGATGCCCGATCCGCCGATCGCGGTGAGAATCCCGCCGAGTTTCACCACCGTGCGAGCCCGGCCGCTGTCCGCCGCGGCGCCCGCGAACGGGCGCCCCAGTGCGGTGGCCAGGAACACGATGCCGACGGCGCTGGCACTGAGCCTTGATCAACCAAATCCGCGCAACGCCAGGCACATTCGCGCAGGGTCACCACGCCCCGCGGGGGCAGCGACGGGACCGACGACGCGGGCGGTTCATGCGAATCCGGATACCGCCACGACAGCTCGCTCGTGGTGCGGCAAGGGTTTCGGTGCCGGAGGCGGACGGACGGCCACGGCTGCTGCCCGGCCCCTGCGCGGGTTACTGCGACTGCGCGGAATGTTCCGGCTGGGTGGCGATCGTTTCCAACGCGCTCTGCCGGTCGGCCCAGGTGAATTCGACCTCGACCTTCCAGCCGGTGTCGTCCTTGCTGCGCTCGATCTCCAGCTCCCGCATCACCTGCTGAGGCACGCTGACGGCGCCGCCCATTCCGGCATAGCCCAGCTCCCCACCGGCATCGAGGTCGTCGGCCAGGCGGCGCAGTTCGGCAGCCAGCTCGGCCCGGGTCAACGTGCGATGATCCCGGTAAGTCCTTCGATGCTTCGACATACCCTCCAGCACACCCCCGAGGCCCCGGTCGCGACCAGGGTCGAACTACCCGCGGCACGTGCACCGAAGGGCCTTCCGGCGCGCGAACACCACCTGCCAGCCCGTCGCGTCCGGTAGTTTGCCAGGGTCACAACAGCGTGCGATCGAGATCAAAAAATCGAGCTCACTGGATTTCTGAAGATTTGCCAGAACCTTGCCATGCACCTGATTGAATGAGTCATACTTCAGAGTGTGTCCACGCCCCCGGACTTCGAGGCAATGCTGCGCAGCTCTGCGCTGCGGGTCACGGCACCGCGGATAGCGGTGCTCACGGCGGTGCATCACAGGCCGCATTCGGATACGGATTCGATCATCGGGCTGGTGCGCGAGGCACTGGGAGCGGTGTCTCATCAGGCCGTCTACGACGTGCTGCGGGCCCTGACCGCGGCGGGTCTGCTGCGGCGCATCCAGCCGACGGGCTCGGTGGCGCGCTACGAGACCCGCGTCGGCGACAACCATCACCACGCCGTCTGCCGAGAATGCGGCGTGATCGCCGATGTCGATTGCGCTGTCGGCGAGATCCCCTGCCTGACCGCCTCCGACAGCCACGGTTTCGTCATCGACGAGGCCGAAGTCGTCTATTGGGGTTTGTGCCCTTCCTGTTCGAACTCTCCCTCCGCCCAACATCATCCGTGATCGAGAGCCCGAATTTGCTTGCTATCGAAAGGAATTGACGTGCCCGAGGAACACCCACCCATCGGAGAGGCCAGCACCGAGCCCGGCGTCAGCGGCTGCCCGGTCGCCGGCGGTCTCAAGTACCCCGCCGAGGGCGGAAACAGCAACCGGGAGTGGTGGCCCAACCAGCTCAACCTGAGAATCCTGGCGCAGAATCCCGCGGTCGCCGACCCGATGGGCCCCGACTTCGACTACGCCACGGAATTCGCCACCCTCGATGTGGACGCGGTCCGCCGCGACCTCGAGGAACTCATGACCACCTCGCAGGACTGGTGGCCGGCCGACTTCGGCCACTATGGGCCACTGTTCATCCGGATGTCCTGGCATGCGGCCGGCACCTACCGCATCCACGACGGCCGCGGTGGCGCCGGCGGGGGTATGCAGCGGTTCGCACCGCTCAACAGCTGGCCCGACAACGCCAGCCTGGACAAAGCCCGCCGGCTGCTGTGGCCGGTCAAGCAGAAATACGGCCCGGCGCTGTCGTGGGCCGACCTGATCGTGTTCGCCGGCAACGTGGCGTTGGACTCCATGGGCCTCGAGACCTTCGGCTTCGGCTTCGGCCGCGTCGACCAGTGGGAGCCCGACCAGGACGTGTACTGGGGACCCGAGCACACCTGGCTCGGCGACGAGCGCTACACCGGCCAGCGAAACCTGGAAAGCCCCCTGGCCGCAGTGCAGATGGGCCTGATCTATGTCAATCCCGAAGGGCCCAACGGCAATCCGGACCCGTTGGCCGCGGCGGTCGACATCCGGGAGACCTTCCGCCGGATGGCGATGAACGACGTCGAGACCGCGGCGCTCATCGTGGGCGGCCATACCTTCGGCAAGACCCACGGCGCCGGTGATGCCGATCTCGTCGGCCCCGAGCCGGAGGCCGCCCCGCTCGAGGAGCAGGGCCTGGGCTGGCGCAGCAGCTTCCGCACCGGCGTCGGCGCGGATGCCATCACCAGCGGTATCGAGGTGACCTGGACGCCGACACCGACGCAGTGGGACAACAGCTTCCTGGAGATCCTCTACGGCTACGAGTGGGAGAAAACGAAGAGCCCGGCCGGAGCCTGGCAGTATGTCCCGAAGGACGGCGCCGGGGCCGGCACCGTGCCCGACCCGCAGGGTGGGACGCGCACGCGCACCCCGTCGATGCTGACCACCGACCTCGCGCTGCGACTCGACCCGATCTACGAGCCGATCACCCGGCGCTGGCTCGACCATCCCGAGGAACTCGCCGAGGAATTCGCCAAGGCCTGGTACAAACTGATCCACCGCGACATGGGTCCCAAGGCCCGTTACCTCGGGCCGCTCGTCCCGGCCGAGACGCTGCTGTGGCAGGACCCGGTTCCCGAGGTCGATCACGAATTGGTCGGTCCCGCGGAGATCACCGACCTGAAGGAGCGCATCCTGTCCTCGGGATTGACTGTGCCGCAGCTGGTTTCAACGGCGTGGGCGGCGGCGTCGTCGTTCCGCGGCAGCGACAAACGCGGCGGCGCCAATGGCGGCCGGATCCGGTTGCAGCCGCAGGCCGGGTGGGAGGTCAACGAACCCGACGAGCTGGCGCAGGTGGTGCGCGTGCTCGAGGGCATTGCTGAGTCGTTCAACTCCGACCGGTCCGGGAACGTGCGGATCTCGTTCGCGGACCTGGTCGTGCTCGGCGGGGTCGCGGCGGTCGAGAAGGGCGCGAAGGACGCCGGATTCGACATCACGGTGCCGTTCACCCCGGGCCGCACCGACGCTACGCAGGAGCTGACCGATATCGAGTCGTTCTCGCTGCTCGAATCGGCCGCGGACGGCTTCCGCAACTACGTCGGCAAGGGCAACCGGCTCCCGGCCGAGTACCTGCTGCTCGACAAGGCGAACCTGCTGACCCTCAGCGCTCCCGAGATGACCGTCCTCGTCGGTGGCCTGCGAGCACTCGGCGCGAACCACAAGCAGTCGCCATTGGGCGTATTCACCGCGAAGCCGGGGACGCTCACCAACGACTTCTTCGTGAACCTGCTCGACATGCGCACGAAATGGGAACCGTCACCGGCCGACGACGGCACATTCGTCGGCAAGGACCGCGCGAGCGGCGAGGCGAAGTGGACCGGCAGCCGCGTCGACCTGGTCTTCGGCTCCAACTCGGAACTGCGCGCGGTCGCGGAGGTGTACGCCACCGCCCGTGCCGGGGAGAAGTTCGTGCGCGACTTCGTCGCCGCCTGGACCAAGGTCATGAACCTCGACCGCTTCGACCTGCATCGGTAACACCCCCTATTCGGGCGGTCGCCGCATGCGATGCCCCGGCGAGTCGCTGCCGGGGCATCGCGTGCATGCGAGCGTCTCCGCAACGCGGACGCGTGGTCGGCGGATCTCGCCGATGCGCTCACGCGGGGCGTGACCGCGCCGTCACGAATTGCCGCAGCCATCGTCGGTGCCGCACAGGTCAATTCGGCATCATGGACTTTCCTTGCCGCCCTACCCGCGTGGGTGTGCCGGGGCACGAATATGCGTGATTCACGGGTAGCCGGCGAACGATGCCCTCATACCCTGGGTGTGCCCACGACAGGAGCCGCCCATGCCGAAGCAACGCCATCTGCATCTGAACCTGGTCGCCAACGACCTCAACTTGCATCAGGGAGCCTACAAATACGAACGGGCGCAGGGCGTTCCCGAACGAAGCACCTTCGAGCGCCTGCTCGAGTACGGTGCGTTCGGCGACGAGGGTCTGTTCACCGCCTTGTTCGTCGGCGACATCCCAGGCATGCAGGGGTCTCCGGCATTCGACGGCGGGCCGGCCGAGCCCATCACCGCACTGACCGCGATCTCCCAGCACACCGAGCACGTCGGCCTGATCGCGACGGCGTCGACGACCTTCTACGACCCGTACAACCTGGCCCGGCTGCTGGCCTCGCTCGACCAGGCCAGCGACGGCCGCGCCGGATACAACGCGGTCACCTCGGTGATCGATCGGTTCGCGCTGAATTACAGCCTGAACAACCATCTGGATCGCGCGGCGCGCTATCAACGCGCCGACGAGTTCCTCCAGGTCCTGCGAGCATTGTGGGACAACCGGGCGATTCGCCGTGATCCCGACGGCCTTCCCCGGTTCTACGCCGAACCGATCGACCACCAGGGCAACCTGTTTCACGTCTCCGGACCACTCAACATCGCGCCGAGTCGGCAGCACCGGCCGCTCATCGCGCAGGCCGGCGGGTCGGGACCCGGCATCGTGGTCGCCGCCAAACATGCCGAGATGGTGTTCACCAATTCCGCCACCCGCGCCAGCGCCGCGGTCTACCGCGAGGCGCTGGACAAGGCGCTCATCGAACAGGGCCGGGCCCCGGGCTCGGTCCCGGCCGTCCCCGGTCTCATCCCCTACCTCGGCCGGACCGCGAAGGAGGCCGAGGAGAAACTGCGGGAACTGGACAGTCACGTCGATTGGGAACCCCTCGCACCATTCGCGCTGGGCCAGTTCGGCATCGACATTCCGCTCGGCGACATCACCGAACCGTTCCCCGCCCATCTGCTACCGCGCCCGCAAGACGTCGAGGAGACGATCAAGAGCACCTTCGGCAACTACGTCGGGCTCTACCACTGGATTCAGCAGCACCCCGACGTGACGGTGCGCGATGTCGTCGCACAAGCGGTCGGCCGCGGCGGGGCGACGCACCGCAAATTCGTCGGCACCTACGACGACCTCGTCGACGACTTCGCGGCCTGGCACGCCGACGGCAACGTCGGCGGTTTCAACCTCATGTTCGCAACGGGCTCGACAGCCATCCGGGAGTTCATCGACGAGGTCGTGCCCCGCCTCGTCGACCGCGGCATCTATCCCAGCACCGCCACCGATCGCCCACTGCGAGAACGATTCCGAGACTGATCCACGATCCGGCACCAGAATTCGGAGGCAGATCAGGACTGCCCGAAACGATGGTCCCGCGGCATCCGCTGGACCGACGACGGCCCCGCGTGATCTCGACCGGGGTTCAGAGCATGGCCGAACGGGACAGGAGTATCGCGGAGAACTGGGCAGGGCGTTGGTGACGGTCGTCGCAAACTCGCCGCGCGCCGCCATGGCGGTCAGGCGAACAGTCTTCCGGCCCGAGACGAACATGACGAATAGTGAGACATGTATCCCGTTGTGCGAAACGGCATTTCATGGCCTGTGCTGGCGGAGTTGGCCCGCTGCCGGCAGCGTGACCTGGGGCAGACCGTCCACGAAGGCAGAACGGGTGGGTGACTTCGGCGGACGGTTCGACTTTCCCGTTGTGTGAATCGCCATTTTATGGCTTCTGTGGCGCGCCGATACCGTCGGATTCATGGAATGGAATCTTCGGTCGGCAGAAGAATTGTCGGCGGCGTTGCGGGCCGGTGAGGTGACCTCAGTGGAACTGACCGACGAGGCGATCGCGCGTATCGAGCGGGACGACAAGGTGATCAACGCGATCTGTGTACCGGACTTCGACCGTGCGCGGGCCGCCGCGCGCGATGCCGACCGGGCGCTCGCCCGCGGCGAGGACCGGCCGCTGCTCGGAATTCCGGTGACGGTCAAGGAGTCCTACAACATGGCCGGGCTGCCCACGACCTGGGGCATGCCGCAACACGCGAACTATGTACCGGCCGAGGACGCGGTACAGGTGTCACGACTGAAGGCGGCCGGCGCGGTGGTGCTCGGGAAGACGAATGTGCCGTTGGGGCTGCAAGATATCCAGAGCTTCAACGAGATCTACGGCACCACCAACAATCCGTGGGATCACGAGCGCACGTCGGGTGGTTCCTCCGGCGGATCGGCGGCGGCCCTGGCGTGCGGATTCGGTGCGCTGTCCCTCGGCTCCGACCTGGCCGGTTCGCTGCGCACCCCCGCGCATTTCTGCGGTGTCTACGCACACAAGCCGACAGTCGGGCTGGCGGCGACTCGCGGTATGGTCGCGCCGACCGCGCCGGCCCTGCCGACCGATCTCGACCTCGCCGTCGTCGGTCCGATGGCGCGCACCGCGCGCGACCTCACGCTCCTGCTCGACGTGATGGCCGGACCGGACCCGCTGACGCAGGGCGTCGCGTACGACTCGAACCTGCCGCCCGCGCGCCATGAGCGACTCGGCGACTTCCGTGTCCTGGTCCTCGACGAGCATCCGCTCATTCCGACCGGGTCCGCGGTGCGGGCGGGCGTGAACCGGGTGGCCGACGCGCTGATCGCCGGTGGGGCTCGCGTCGAACGGCACAGTCCGCTGCTGCCCGATCTGACCGAATCCGGGACGGTCTATACGCAATTGCTGTTTTCGGGCTCCGTCGCGCGTTTTCCCGTCGACGCGTACGAGCAGCTACGGACCCGCGCCGACGGACTGAGCGCGGACGACCAGAGTCTCGACGCGGCGCGACTGCGCGGCATGGTGCTCAGCCACCGCGACTGGATCGAGACGAACAACCGTCGCGAGCTCCACCGCCACGGCTGGCGGCAGTTCTTCGCCGAGTTCGATGCCGTGGTGTGCCCGATCACGCCGACTCCCGCGTTCCCGCACGACCACGACCCCGATCTGCTGGAACGCCGGATCGACATCGACGGCGTCGAGTACCCGTACTTCGACCAGCTGGTCTGGGCCGGTCTGGCGACCATGCCCGGCCTGCCCGCCACCGCCATCCCCGCGGGCCGGTCCCCCGAGGGCCTGCCGGTGGGAGTGCAGCTCATCGGCCCGATGTTCGAGGACCGCACCCCATTACGGCTGGCCGAACTGCTCGAGCAGAAGATCGGCACCGTGGGCAGCTCCGATCGAGCTCGGACGCGATGACCTAGGCCAGGGCGGTTTGCGACACGAAATAGACTGCGGTGCAGCATCGATCGCAGATCGAGGCACGCATATGGGCGTGGCCGCCCGTCCAGGTCGTCGACCGGGATCCCCGGCTTGTCCCCCCGAAACCCACTCTACGTCAGGACCTTCAGGCGACGACTCCACGCAGTGCGAGACGAGGGCGGCGGCCTGGTGTCGAGGATTCGATGATGGTGATCACCGAACTACCCCACACGTTCGTGATCGATGAACGCGGTCAACGCGTTCACAACCGCGTCGGGCTGCTCGTCGGGAATGAAGTGCCCGGCGTTCGGGATGACGACGCCTGTCGCGTTGTCCGCCCAGGGGCTGATGGAAGCGGCCATGTCGGGGATCGAGCCATGGGAGCTGGAGATTCCCAGGACCGGAACGGTCAAGTGCTGTCGGCCGAGAGCGTCATGATTCTTACGCGCCGATTCGGCGGCGTCGCGGTAGTAGGCGAGAGACGCTCGCAGACCTCCTTCGGCCGCGACAGCGGCGGCGTAATGGTCGATCTCGGCACTGTCGAACGTGTTCGGCGACAATGCTTTGACCTTCAAGAACCAGTCGACGTAGTCACGCTCGCGACCAGCGAGCAATGTCTCGGGAAGATCGGGCACCAGGTGGAACGCGAAGTGCCAGGTCTTCCAGGCCCGGCCGGGATCCGTTGGGATGGACTCCGGGAGGCTGATTCCGGGAATGCCGGCGTCGAGCAGAGCGACACCGTGCAGGCGCTCTGCGTAATTCAGGGCCAGCGAGAAGGCGACCCAGGCCCCGATGTCGTGGGCGACGAGCCAGTACTTCGGCACGTTGAGCGCCGTCACCGCGGTCTGAATGCGTGAAGCGACGGTGTGCGTGTCGTAGCTGTCGCGCGGGCGGCCGGAGTGGCCTTGCCCCGGCAGGTCGATCGCGATCACGTGAAATCTGTCGGCAAGTCCTGGCATCACTTTGCGCCAAGCCCACCAGGTCTGCGGGAATCCGGCGAGCAGGACGACGGTAGGGCCGGTCGGCTGGCCGCCTTCCACGGCATGAAGTCGAATGCCGTCCGCGTCGACCCAGCGGTGCGTGAATCCCGCAAGGTCGTGCAGCGGCAACCCGGAGATCGGGTTCTGCTCGTGCGAGCGGTTCGCGGTGGTTGCGGTGTCGGTCATGTCTCGAGCCTAGCGCATCTTGAACTGATTAGTTCAAGATACGATGTAGGGCACAACGGCTGGACCCGAGAACGAGGTGCGTGCGTGATGGCTGGAAAGAAGCAGTTCGATGTGGACGTCGCGCTCGATGCGGCGATGGTTCAGTTCTGGCGAGCCGGGTACGCCGACACATCTCTCGACGACCTCTCCAGGGCGACCGGATTGAACCGCAGTTCCATCTACTCCTCGCTCGGCGACAAGGACTCGCTCTATCTGCGCTGTCTGGACCGCTACGCCACGCGCTATGGGGACAGGTACGACCGGGCCCTATCAGTTGCGTCCGAGGAGCCACTGCGAGCGGTACGGGAGTTCTTCGAGGTCACACTGAAGCGCATCGCCGACCCCGACGTGCCGGACGGATGCCTGGTCGCCCAGACCGCGATGGCGATACCGGTGCTGAGCCCCGGCATCGCCGCGCGCGCGATCGAAGCCCTGGGCTTTCAGCGTGCGCGGCTGCGGACCGCCTTGAACACCATGGAATTAGCCGACAGCGACGCCGACGACTTCGCCGTGCACATTGCGGCGGTCAACCAGTCGCTGGCCGTGATGAGCCGGGCCGGGGCGAGTCAGGAGCAACTCCACGCGATAGTCGACATCACCGTGAGCGCGCTCTCGCAGGCGCTGTGCGCCCGGAGCTGACCAGGTCCTGAGCGTTCCGCTCCCGTCCATTCCCGCGCACCCACACCCGGAAAACTCGGAGGACAGCCGACCTATGGCCCAAACCGGAGCGATGATGAAATCCCCGCAGCTCGAATCACGCGCTCGCCCCGGCAGCGACGAGGGGCGACGGCAGGAAACCGACGTCGACGAGGTACTCGATATGGCGGTCGATGAGTTCGGCGCTCATCGGTGCGCACCTGATCGGGGTACCGGCAAGAGCATGCACGGTATTGCTGTCGTCGAATCGCACCTCGCCGACCGAGCCCTGCACGGGGATGGCCGCGGCGCGGGCGAGGCCCTGATCGGTGGCGGCCGCACCGGTCAAACGCGCGGTCAGGTCTGCCAGAGTCGCCGTGGTCAGCGGGAATCCCCTGGCGCGCAACCTTTCCCACACGAGTGTCAGCGGAGCAGTGGAGCGATTCGTCAGATGGTAGGTCCGTCCCGTGCCACCGTGGGTGGCCAGGTGAACGATCGCGGCCGCCGCATAATCCGCCGGAACCAGGGAGAATTCGGCGGACTCCGGCGGTACCGCACCGAGCATCACCGCCGCGCGCACCAATGTCCAGAAGGCGTCGTCGGTGCTCACCGCTCCGGTCACCACGCCGCCGCAGACGCGGTCGGGGCGGTGAACGGCCACCGGCAATCCCCGCTCACCCGCCTGCGCGACCAGCTCCTCCCCCGCCCACTTGCTCAACACATAACCGTTGCCGTGCACTTCGGCCGGTCCCGGACGGGCCGATTCGAGAACCGGACCGGCCGGCGGTCGTGCGCAGGCCGCGGCGACCGACAGCGTCGACACGAAATGGACCGGTATCCCCCCGCCGGCCGCGAGTTCGAGCACCTGGCGAGTCCCTTCCACGTTCGCGCTGCGCAGCCGGGAGTAGGGCTCGACGTGGTTGACTCTGGCAGCGTTGTGCACGATGACGTCCGACCTGCACAACGCACGATATTCTCGCTGGAGAAGACCGAACCCCGGCTCCGACACGTCACCGGCGAACGGCAGGATCCGCGAGGTGTGCCGCGGATCCCACAGCCTGTACCCGCGCAACGCGGACACGATCCGATCGAATGCCTCGGCATGCCCCCCTGCCCGGACCAGGCAGTAGATCTTGGCGTCCGTACGAGTAAGGAACTCGTGCAGCAGATAGGCGCCGAGGAACCCGGTCCCGCCGGTCAGCAGGACCCGTTGTGGCGGGGTGTGCGCCGACCCGGTGGGCGACCGGATCGAGATCGACCGGTTCCACCGCACATCGGCAGTCAAACCAGGCGGAAGTGGCGAGACGTTCTGCCGACCGCACTCTCCAGGCATGAGTCCTCCCGGATTCTTGTTGCTACGGCCTTCGACCGCTCAGTTCGCGAATAAAACCTTATTCAGTAATTTCGAGGATGGTATCCCGGTTTATCCCAGACCGCACGGTATCGACCGGCCGCCTTCACGCGATCACGCTGGTCACATTTCCGCTGGTCAGCGGGTTGTCAGAAAGCATCGCAAATACCGGCGACCGAACAGCGCCGCCCGTGCCACAGTCCCGTGTCACAGTTACGCCAACGGCTGTATTGGCCAGATCACCCTCCGGGAGTGGGAAGTGCCCACGCAGAAGAACGCCATCGACTGGGCCACAACTCGTTCGCGCTCGAGCCGTCCGCGGTCATCGGCGCCTCGCCGGGCAAGCTCGGCACCGCGATTGCTCAGCTCAGCCCGCGCAGCGTGCTGGGCTGACGCAATTCCCCGCGGATGACTTCCCCCGAGGCCTGCATCCAGCTCCATCCGGACGTGTTCACCCCGGACGGCGATGTCCCCGACGACTCGACCACGCGGTTCCCCACCAGGTTCATGGCGGACTTCGCCACTTTCATCGGCCGCATCCACGGAACGATCCCGCCGCCCGCCATCAGCGGCTATTGGTGATCAAGCTGCGGTCTAAAGCTGGGTGACGCCCCCGTCGACGAGCAGTTCCGCGCCGGTGGTGAAGGAACTCTGGTCTCCGGCCAGGTAGAGGGCGGTGGCGGCGACCTCTTCGGGACGTCCGGAGCGGCCGAGCGGAGTGGGTGCGGCGGACTCGGCCGGGGCGGCGGCCTGATCGTCTCGTGGGAACGCGGCTCGCAGTTCGTCGCCGCCGGGGGTGGTCACCGGCCCTGGGGTGAGGGCGTTCACCCGGATGCCCCGACCGGCGAGTTCGGCGGCCCATGTGCGGGCGAGGCTGCGGATGGCGGCTTTGGTGGCGGCGTAGATGCCCAGGCCGGGGGCGGCGCGCAGGGCCACACTGGAGGAGAGCAGGACCACCGACGCACCGGACGACAGGAGCGGGAGGGCCTTCTGCACGGTGAAGACGGTGCCCTTGAGGTTGATGGCGGTGGTGCGGTCGTATTCCTCCTCGGTGATCTCACCGAGCGGCCCGAAGTCACCGACTCCGGCGTTGGCCACGACGATGTCGAGATGGCCGCTGCGCTCGGCGATTTCGGCGAAGACCCGGTCGAGGTCGTCGAGTTCGGACACGTCGCTCCGGATGCCGGTGGCGCGGTGGCCGACCTGTTCGACGGCGGCGTCCAGCTCGGCCTCGCGGCGCGCGGTGAGGTAGACGGTTGCTCCCTCCGCGGCGAACCGGCGGGCGACGGCCAGTCCGATACCTGTGGAAGCTCCGGTGATCAGGGCGGTCTTGTTGTCCAGCTGTCCCATGAGATTCTCCGATCTTCGAGGTAACTACTTTTGTTACATCTGTTGGCAGAGTCGAAGGCCGTCAGCGCGGCCGGTCGACGCTAGGCGACCCGCAATATGTCTCGCAGCACGTCCTCGAGTGTGGTTTTCGCCAACTCCCGGCGGAGTGCGGCCTCGGCTCCGTCGTAGACGGCAGCCATCGCGGGTCCGATGCCGTGGCCCACAACGCACTCGGGGTCCGGCGTCGATGGATGCAGGGCGAAGATCGGCCCGGGCTCGATCGCGTCGTAGACATCGAGCAAGGTGATCGCCGCCAGATCTCGCGACAGCGTCCAGCCCGCGCCGGCACCCCGCCGCGAGTCGGCCAGTCCAGCCTTGCGCAACGTGGCCAGCAGTCGACGAATCACCACCGGGTTGGTGTTGACGCTCGTCGCGATCTGTTCGGAGGTGGCGACCTCGTTGCCGCGGCGCTGGTACAGCCCGATCCAGGTCAGGGCATGCGCGGCGACAGTCAGCCTGCTGTTGGCACTCACGTCACCCCGGCCTTCCGATCATGTCGTAACCATAGTAGTTACAACCAATCGTTGGCAAGCCATCACTGTTCGCAGATTCCGGCCGTGGTCGGAGACTGCGAAGACGATCAGTCGACCTTGCAGTGTCCGTGAATCGGCTACCGCCCCGGACATCACCGCGCACACCCTCGTGACCACGAGCGACGCAATCGTCCTCGGCAGCGAACTCGACGACGTCGACCTCTACCGACCGATCCTCGAAATGCACCTGTCGGCCATCGAACTACCTGCCGGACAACCGGATACAGCCTCGACCAATACCTGAACCCCGATCCCGGCGTGCGGAGACGTCCCAGCGACCCCCGCAACTGCGGATCGGCGGACACCTCGGCCACGTCCGGCATCGGACATGGTGACCGACTCAATCCACTCTCAGGTTGGCCAGCGCCTCGGCGCGGTTCTCGTAGATGTGCGGGGCGACGCCACGACCGGCGAGGTGGTCGTGAAGCTTGAGCCTCATGAACGAACTCGTGCTGTAGCGGCTCGCGGACAGATAGAAGCGCTCGGCGAAGTCCTGTATCGAGCGGGCGTAGAGGTCGCGCAGGTCGGTGGGGAGGGTGAAATTGTCGTAATTGGCGACCAGGTGCACTTTCCTGCCGATCCGAATCAGGCGGGATTCGATTGCGGCACGGATTGTTTCGACCTCGGCAGGGGTGGCCGGAGCCAGGCCTTCCATATTGAGGAAGAAGACGTTGCGGGTGTCGTCGTAGGTCATGCGGGCCGGCATCGGGACCGAGAGGAGCTGGTCCTTCAGCCCCATGGGATCCGGGGTGAACAGGCGCGCATCCATGACGGCCGGATCCCCCTCGAGCAGCGGCTCGAACGGCATGTGCGCGAGGATGTCTCGGTCGACGTCGATGCCGGGCGCAACCTCGGTCAGTTGCAGACCGTCGGCCGTCAGCCGGAACACACACCGGTCGGTGATGTAGAGCACCGGTTGACCTGTTCGCACTGCCTGGGCCCCGCTGAAGGTGCGCTGTTCGACGGCGTCGACGAACTTGGCGGCGGCCGGCCCGTGCTCGACGACCACCTGCCCGTCCAGCACCGCGGTGCGGCTGGGAGCGAGGAAGGTGCCCAGAAAGATCACCTGTTTCGCGTTCTGGCTGATGTTGATGAATCCGCCCGATCCGGCGAGCCGGCTACCGAACCGGCTGACATTGACATTGCCGTCCCGATCCGACTGCGCCATGCCCAGGAAGGCCGCGTCCAATCCCCCACCATCGTAGAAGTCGAACTGATAAGGCTGGTCGAGCACGGCCTGCGCATTGACCGCCACGCCGAAATCGGCTCCGCCGGCGGGCATTCCGCCGATCACCCCGGGTTCGGCGGTCAGCGTCAGGTAGTCGACGATTCGCTCCTCGGTCGCGACGGCGGCAATGCCTTCGGGCATGCCCACACCGAGATTCACCACACTGTTGACGCGCAGTTCGAGCGCGGCGCGCCGGGCGATCACCTTGCGTTCGTTCAGCGGCAGCGGCGCCAGGGTGTGCAGCGGCACCCGTCGCAGTTCACCGCTGTAGGCCGGGGAGTACCGGGTGCCGAAAGTCTGCCAGTGGTGGTCGCGCTCGGCCACCACCACGCAATCCACCAGCACCCCGGGAATTTTCACGTCGCGTGGGCACAGCGAACCCGCCTCGGCAAGCCGTTCCACCTGGACGATTACCAGCCCGCCCGCATTGTGCGCGGCGGTCGCGATGGACAGCGCCTCGAGGGTGAGCGCTTCGCGCTCCATGGTGATGTTGCCGTCGGGATCAGCGGTAGTGCCGCGCAGCAGTGCGACATCCATGGGCAATGCCTTGTAGAACAGAAACTCGTTGCCGCCCAGGGTGATCAGTTCGACGAGATCCTCGGTGGTGCGCTCGTTGACCTTGCCGCCGCCAAGCCGCGGATCCACGAACGTGTCGAGCCCGACGTGGGTGAGCAGGCCGGGTTTGCCGGCCGCCGTGTCGCGGAACAGCTGCGACAGCACCCCCTGGGGCAGGTTGTGCGCGGCGATCTCGTTGCCGACGGCCAGCTTCTGGATGGCCGGGCTCATCCCCCAATGCCCGCCGATGGCGCGCGAAATCAATCCGGGGTGACAGATCCGGTCCAGCCCGCGCCCCCTGCGATCGCCCTGGGCGACGGCGAAGATGATGCCCAGATCGTGCGGCGTTCCGGACTCCAGGAAGCGCCGTTCGAGCGCGATCGTGAGTTCTTCGGGGAAGCACTGTCCCCCGAAGCCCCCGACGGCGACCGAATCACCGTCACGGATGAGGCGGACGGCTTCCGCGGCGGAGACAACCTTGTCCCGAGCGGAGGACATGGGCGGAATATCGGCTGATGCGGCCATCGCGTCTCCCGGAAATCTGCCGACCGGCGATGCGTCTCAGGCGAACGCGCTGATACCGGTGATGTCGCGGCCGACAATCAGGGTCTGCATGGTCTCGGTGCCTTCGAAGGTGTGCACCGCCTCCACATCGGCCATGTGCCGAATGACCTGGAAGTCCAGCAGAATTCCGTTGCCGCCCAACATGTCCCGCGCAGTGTGCAGAACCGAACGCGCGGTGGAGGTGTTGTGCATCTTGGCCAGCCCGGCCAGGGTCGGTTGCAGGCGCCCCTCGGCGGCGAGCGTGCCGATCTGCAGGCAGTACAACTGCATGGAGGTGACATCGGCCAGCATCTTCACCAGACGGTCCTGCACGATTTGGAATGAGGCCAGCGGCTTGCCGAACTGCGTACGCCGTCGACTGTAGGTGAGCGCGGTGTCGAAGCCGGCCAGGGCGTGGCCCAGGGCCATCCACGCGCAGGCACTGCGGGTACCGACCAGCACCTTGGCGCAGTCCTTGAACGAGTTCGCGCCGGGCAGCCGGCTCTCGGCCGGTACCCGCACGTCGTCGAGTCGAATCTGCGCCTGCCACACCGCGCGCAGCGCGCCCTTTCCGGTGATGACCTCCGCGTGGTAACCGGGGGTGCCCTTCTCCACCAGGAAGCCCTTGACCTGACCGTCCTCGGCGTCGCGCGCCCACACCACGATCACATCGGCGATGCTGCCGTTCCCGATCCATTTCTTCGCGCCGGTGATGACATAGCCGTCCCCGTCGCGACGGGCGCTGGTCTCGAGTCCGATGGAATCGGAACCGTGTTCGGGTTCGGTCAGCGCGAACGCCCCGATCTTGCGTAGCCGGGCCATCTCCGGCAGCCATCGCTGTTTCTGTTCCTCGGAACCGCACTGGGCTATCGACTGCATGGCCAGTCCGGCCTGCACACCGGCGAAAGTGCCGATGCTGCCGTCACCGCGGCTGAGTTCCATGTACGCCAGCCCGACCGAGATCGGATCCAGGTCCGGGCACCCGTAGCCGACGATGCCGTCACCGATGATGCCGACCTCGGCAAGCCTTTCCACCAGGGGGAACGGGAATTCTGCCCGCTCCCAGTAGTCGTTGATGACCGGTCGGACTTCTTCGGCGACGAACTCCCGCGTCCGCAACAGGACCTCGTGCTGCGCCGGGGTGAGGTGTTCTTGCAAGTAGAAGTAGTCGGTCCCGAGGGCATCGGCGACACCGATCCGAAGATCCATTTCGGCCTCCATGCGCGAGAATCATCCAGCGTGGACGTATGGTCCACATCACTCTCGTCAGGGTGCGCCCGGACCGGCGGCCTCACAATGTCACGGTCGACAACGAAGCCCCTCGTCTGTTGTCCCAGGGCACATCGTCTCCAGGTAGGCCAGGGCCGCCCCGGCGGCGTTGGCGCCGCACATTCCGTGAGCGCCCGGCCCGGGCGGGGTCGCGGCGGAGCAGATATACATGCCGGGAATCCCGATCACGTACGGAGACAGGGTGATTCGCGGCCCGAACACGAGCTGGCGGATATCCTTGGATCCCGTCATTATGTCGCCTCCGGTGAAGTTCGGATTGTGGGTGGCGAACTCGAGAGTCGGGCGGACGGTGTAACCGATGACACGGTCCCGGAAACCGGGAGCGAACTGCTCGATGCGGGTGATGATCGCTTCGGTGGCATCGCCGGTGTAGCCGTACGGGACATGTGCGTAGGCCCATATCGGGTGAGCATCACCCACCGAGCGTTGCGGGTCGGCCAGATACTGCTGACCGACCAGGACGAACGGTCGTTCGGGCAGGCGACCGGCATGGATGTCGCGCTCGGACGCGGCGACTTCGCGGTACGGGCCGCCCAGATGGACCGTCCCGGCGCGACGGGCGTCCGGATTGGCCCAGGGCACACCCTCCACGACCGCGAAGTCGACCTTGAAGGCACCCGGTCCGCGCCGAAATCGCCGATACGCGTGCGAGATTCGCGACGGCAGCCGGTCGCCGAGGATCTGGGCCACCGATTCCGGGGCGAGATCGAACATCGTGACGTCCGCTCGCGGCAGCTGCGCGCCGGCCCGGATCCGGACGCCGGTCTCGATCCTGCCGCCGAGATCGACGAGCAGAGCGGCCAGCGCCCGGGTAATGGCCTGTGAGCCGCCGGCCGCCACGGGCCAGCCGTAGCGGTGACCCGCGGTGAGGATGCCCATGCCGATGGCCGAGGTCATCGGCAGGTGCAGTGGCCGGAAGGCATGCGCCGCAACACCGCCGAACAGCGCCCGCGCCTCCTCGGTCCGGAAGATCCGGACCAGCGCCGAAGCGGGCAACGGGGTCGGTGCGCCGAAGCGGGCCAGGGTCAGCGGATGCCGGGGCACCCGCAGCAGGGGTCGCAGGATGTCCTCGGCCAGGGTGTCGTAGCGGGCGGAGGGCTTGCCGAACAACGACTTCCACCGCCGCCCGTCCCGGCCGAGTCCAGCGGCCGTCAGCTCGACCGACCGGTGCAGGACGCCGGCCCGGCCGTCGGCGAGCGGGTGCACACAGTCGATCTCCGGTGTGCACCAGGACAATCCGTACCGATCCAGGCCGAGCTCGCGCAGGAACGGCGAGCCCGCCGCCATCGGATGCACCGCCGAGCACTGGTCGTGCAGCAGTCCCGGAACGATGGCCTCCACGGTGCGGGCGCCGCCGCCGATCTCCGTGTCGGCCTCGAGCACCGTGACCCGCACGCCCGCCCGGGCAAGGGCCACGCCGGCGGCGAGTCCGTTGGGCCCGCCGCCGACGACAGTTGCGGTGGTCATGCCAGCGCTCCGCGATCGTGATCCCGCTCGTCGCGAATCTCCTTCGGACCGAACGCTTCTCGCTGTGGCCGGGTCCAGTCGACCGTCAGCGGGATCGGGCCGTCGGGCAGCCACGGCTGCTCCGCCACGGCATCGGCGACCTTCCAGGTGCCGCGCTCGATCACACCGAGTGCGGCGTCGATGACCTGGTAATGCTGTACCCGGCTGCCCCACGCCTGCGACTCGGCCCACACGACGACCGCCTCACCGGGTTCGAAGTGGGCTTCGCGCTGCACGGCGGCGATGAAATCCGCATTGTGCAGGTGGCCGTCGCCGAAGTTGAAGCCGATTACCGAGTTGCACAGGAATTCGCCCTCGCGCACGGTGCGGGCATCAATGTCGGGCAGGTTCTTCAGCAGCACCGAGAACAGGCCGCGGCCCTGGCTGTGCATGGTGCGCCAGGCGACGACCTGCTGCATGGTCACCTCGGCCCACTCCGGCTCGTAGCCGAATTCGACGAACTGGTCGACCTGGTTTCTCGCGGTGCGCGTCACCCGATCCAGTTTGCCCTCCGCGCCGGGGGCGAAGGCCCATACCGCCGAGGCCCAGTTCCCGGCGTACTGCCGCATGGACGGCAGGAAGGACACCTTGTCGGGCCGGAAGTTGCCGAGGATCGGGAAGACCAGCAGTGCGGCGATCAACGCGAGTCCCAGCCACGCCGAGGAGATGTCGAAGACGCCGTACCCGTGCCAGTTGGGAAAGCCCAGGAACAGGAACACCGTCGCGTAGGCGAACAGCACGTTCCATTCCAGCGGCACAGCCAGCGGGAAGGTCGACACGATGAACAGGTGGAAGATCACCATTACCGCCACGGCCGCCAGGGTGAGCCACCGGTCGGTCGAGAACAGCAGCACCAGCGGCACGATCACCTCGACCGTGGTGCCGCCGACGTGCGCCATCACATCAGCGATGCGGGACGGGCGCAGATCACGCGGGAAGTCCCGGTAGTGCGCGCGCTTGAACCAGGCGAACGGCACCGACGGGCTGTTGCTCACCATGGGCGGCACCACCAGCGCGAAGTGCTTGCCGAACTTGGACACACCGGCGCCCACCCACACGACGACGATGAGCAGTTTCAGCGCGATGATCATGTCGACGAAGGGCAGCGCGGCGAAGAAGAACAACGCGGGCAGGTACTGCTCGCCCCGGGCGGCCAGAAAGATGGTCTTGTCCCGCAACCCGTTCACGACCAGCAGCACGATCGGCGCGATGAGCAGCGCGGGGTTCACCAGGCCCGAGGTATTGCCCGGCATCGCCGCCGACAGCGAATCACTGTGCGCCCCAGGCGAGAACAGGGCGACGGCCACACTGATCAGCAGGGCGGCATACAGCGTGATGTCGAACCAGCCGCGGCGGTCGCCCGCGGTGAACGGCACGCACTTCCAGGGCCGCAGCCGGATGGTGCGTGGCCGCGCCCAGAACAGGATGCCCCCGGTCATGGGTTTCACCTTCCCCGCCAGCGGGCCCCACGAACCGGCGATGCCGATACTCTCCAGCAGAACGGTCCACAGGATCACCTTCTGGTAGACGATCGGCTGGTTCCACCACTGGCCCACGTGCCAGAAGGCGGGCAGGTGCGAGGTGGTGGTGGCGACGACGATGCCGCCGAGGGCGTACAGCACGATCAGTTTCAGGATGTAGATCGTGTGCACCATGCGCGGTGAGCCGAAGCCGTGTTCGGCCCAGTTGACGGCCAGAATCCGCATCCGCTCCATGAGCGGCAGCCGCAGGAAGCTCTCCGGCTCCACGGCGGGCAGATCGGGTCCGATGAATCCCATGACGATACTCCTTTTACTGAAAAATGTTGGGAATCAACGCATTTGCGCGTCGAGATGGCGCAACGCGGGTTTGTCGATCTTGCCGACCGCATTCTTGGGCAGCTCGTCGAGAATCGAGATGGATACCGGCAGTTTGTATTTCGCCAGTCCCTTACGGACGTACCGGCGAATGGCCTCTTCATCCAGGGACGAGTCCGCGGCGAGAGCGACGAACAGGATCGGCTGTTCGCCGTAGACCGGATCCGGCCGGCCGACCACCGCCGCCTCGCGGATCTCGGGCAGCTGGTAGACGACGGTTTCGATCTCCTTCGGGTAGATGTTCTCGCCGCCGCGGATGATCATGTCCTTGACCCGGTCGACCAGGATCAGATAGCCGTCCGCGTCCAGTCGCCCGATATCGCCGGTGCGCAGCCAGCCGTCCAGCACCGTGGTGGCGGTCTCCTCCGGCCGATTCAGATAGCCGCGCATGACATTCGGGCCGGAAACCACGATCTCGCCCGTCTCCCCCGCCGGCGCGTCACCCCCGTCCGCCCTCCGGATCCGGATGCTCTGACCCGGCATCGGCAGACCGACGGTGCCCGGCTTACGTTGACCGGCAACGGGATTGAGCGTGCTGGCACAGGTGCCTTCGGACAGGCCGTAACCCTCGACGATCGGGATGCCGTAGCGCGCTTCGAATCTCGCCAGCAGCTCCACACTCGCCGGAGCGGCCCCGCAGATGCCGAACCGTACCGACGAGGTGTCCGGATGCACGTCCTCCGGCAGCCCGGCCAGCATCGTGTAGATGGTCGGCACGGCGGAAAAGTATGTGGGCCGGGCGTTTTCGATCCGGGTGAAGAAGCTGCCCGCATCGAACCGGCCCGCGACGGTGGTACGCCCGCCCGCCAGCAGCGGCGCCAGCACGCTCACCACGATCCCGTTGACGTGGAACAACGGCAGGATCAGCAGGCTGTGGTCGGCCTCGGTCAGCTCCAGCGCGTCGATGACCATGCCGCACATGGCGCGCAGGTTGGCGTGGTCGAGCATGACGCCCTTGGGCCGCCCCGTGGTGCCGCTGGTGTAGATCACCAGGGCCAGCGCGTCCGGGTCCGCGTCGACCGGCTCGATGTCGGCGCCCGCGCCATCGGCGAACTCACCCACAGGCACGACCGCGCACGCCGGGCCGTCGAATGGCCTGTCGGTGACGAGCACCTTCGCGCCGGCGTCAGCCAGCTGGTAGGTGACCTCGTCGAGGGTCAGCGACGGATTGACGGGAGTGAGCGCCGCCCCCAGCCGCCACGCGGCGAACAGTGTCACCACCAGATCCGCGGTATTGGGCAACCTCACCGCGACCACGTCACCCACGCCGACGCCGCGGCCGCGCAGGCTCGCGGCTGCCCGGCGCACCGCCTCGAGGAAACGAGCGTTGGACAGATCGACCCCGTCGTCGGTGAGGGCTGGGGCGTCCGGCCGCAGGGCTGCCCTGCGATCGGGAAGTGCCGGGAGATTCATCAGCGGTGTCCTTATGGGAGGGAAAATGGTGCTGACCACGGTAGGAAGCGCCGATCCGCGGGTCACCGTCGTGCGCGAACGAAGTTCCGGCCCGCACTTGTCGCCAGAAGACAAAACCTCGCCCGGCGAATCGGGCCGCCATCGAGCCGCCCGGATCTAGAGTGGAAATGTGACGATTGCGCGGCGCGGCATCGATGCCGCGGTGGGTAGCTACGTGGAAGCGATCGCAGCCCGGATGAACGCCAGGGTGACGCAGGTCAGCGCCGCCATTCGCGCCGCGCTCGAGGACGACATCGTCGATCTGCGCGGCGACCCCCGCATGGTGGACCTGCTCGGCGCCAGCGTCGAAGCCAATGTGGATACCCTGTTGCACGCCCTGCGCCACGACATTCCGGTAGCGCACATCCAGGCCCCCGGAGCTGCCGTCGAGTACGCCAGACGTCTTGCCCAGCAAGGCGTTCCATCCAATGCGCTGGTACGCGCCTATCGGCTCGGGCAGCGCCGGATGACCGAGATGGTGTTCGCCGAGTTGCACGCCATGGACATCCCGGCGGACGAACGCGTGACCGCCATCGAGCGCATCACCGCGACCCTGTTCGAGTACATCGATCGCATCACCGAGCAGGTCGTGGCGATCTACGACGACGAACGCGAACGATGGCTGGAGAACCGGAACAGCTTGCGCGCGTTACGCGTCCGCGAACTGCTGACCACCCGCAAGACCGTAGACGTCGACACGGCCTCCACCACCATCCGCTACCCGCTGCGCTGGCATCATGTGGCACTGGTGCTGTGGTATCGGGACTCCCAGGACGACGGGCTCCCGCGGCTGCAGCAGTTCGTGCGCAAGCTCGGCCAGGAGCTGGCCCTGGACGCGAGCCCCCTGTTCGTCGCCACCGATCCAGCGGGCGCGTGGGCCTGGCTGCCCTATCGCGCCGACCCGCACGAGCCGGTCGTGCGCATTCGAGCCGGCGTCGCAGCCGAGTCCGGCACGCCCGCTATCGCCATCGGCCCGGCGCGGCCGGGCCTCGACGGTTTCCGAACCTCCCACCGGCAGGCCGTGCGGGCACAAGGGGTGGCCCTCGCGAGCGGATCGCCGGATCCGGTGCTGGCGGCTTCCGACCCGGGCCTGGCCACGGCGGCTCTGCTGGGCGGTGATCTCGCCGAAACCCGCGACTGGGTGCGCGAAGTGCTGGGAGAGCTGGCCCGCGACACCGACAACAACGAACGGCTGCGCGAAACTCTGCGCGTATTCCTGTGCGCCGGTTCGAGTTTCAAGGCGGCGGCCACCGAACTGGACCTGCATTTCAACTCCGTGAAGTACCGCGTCGGCCGGGCCATCGAGCGCCGCGGCCGGCCGATCACCGCCGATCGGCTCGATGTCGAACTCGCGCTGCTGGCCTGCCACTGGTACGGCCCAGCGGTCCTGCGCCCGCATCATGGCTGAGCACCGAGTTCGGATCGCCCCGCGGAAGACAAGACCGGCCCACATCTTCGTCTCCGCGAGACAATGGCAACCGCCGGGCGAGGGCCTACCTTTCTCGCCATGAACGACCGCGCAGCAGTACACGAGATCGCCACAGCAGCCCGGACCCTGGCCCTGCGTGCCGATGAACTCACCGCGGAACTGGCCCGCGCGATCGCCAAGGAGGTGGTGCTCTACAGCGGTTCGGTCCCGGTGTCGTTCCCGATCGTGGCCGCCGCGGTCGCCGAGCACCTGCGTGCTGTTCTGGACGGTCTGGCAAACGGCACGGACTTCGATACCGCCCCCGCGACCGTCGTCGGCGTCGAACGCGCCCGCGAAGACGTGCCGCTGGCCGCCGTGCTGGAGGCTTACCGCGTAGGGTTCCACCGCTTCTGGGAGACCCTGCTCGACGCGGCCGAGTCCGCATCCGCCGAGGCGAGGCTCGCCGCCACCACGCGAGTCCTGGCCGCACAGGGCTGCTACACCGACGCCATGGCGATCGGCTACCGCGCCGAACAGGCCCGCCGCATCCAGCGTGAGTCCTGCGCCCGCACGGACCTCGTCGACGCGCTGCTGCACGGCCGGTTGTTCGATCAGTGGAGCGTCTGGGAAGCCGCCGACCATCTACGGCTGCCCACGACCGGACCGTTCGTGGTGATCGCCGCGTGGGCGCCCGCGCTCGGCGCCGAGCCGCTGCCGGAGATCGAACCCAAGTTGCGCAGCCTCGATGTCTTCTCGGCCTGGTGGCGGCTGCCGGAAATGAGCGTCGGCATCGTGAGCTTCCGCACCGATACGCAATTGCGCAATGCACTGGCCCTGCTCTCGCGCGCGGCCACCGCCCGCGTGGGCGTGAGCCCCCGCTTCGACGATCTGCGCGACACCGCCCAAGCCCTGCGCTACGCCCGCATCGCCCTGCGCGGCCGGGCGGAACCGGGTGAGTTCGTAACGATCTTCGACAACTCGATACTCGGCAGCGCCGCCGTGAGCGCACCCGAGGTGACGACGAAACTTGTTGCGCCCCTGTTGGATTCCTTCGCGGAACTGGCCGAGGAGGAACGCGAGGTGCTCTACGAGACCTTCCGGGTCTGGGGCGAGCACGAGGGCTCTCTGCGCGCCACCGGCGAACTGCTCTTCTGCCACCCCAATACGGTGCGCTACCGGCTACACCGCATCGAGGAGCGCACCGGCCGGTCGCTGTCACGACCACGAGACCTGGCCGAACTGGTCTTCGCCTTCGAGGTGCAGCGCCGGTTGCTCTGATTGTCCGGCCGCACACGCTCCCGGAGGTCACATTGTGCGCCGACACATCGACTCCGGACCAGCGCCGCCCGACCATGAAGGGAGACGGCATGCGGTCGAACGCCCCGATTTTCTTTTCCCAATTACAGGAGATGTGAGTCATGGTGACGAATACCCAATACGCCGACGACCTCGCACAGGCCGACGAACTGGCCGCGCCGCTGGACCTGTTGCTGACCAGTTCGGCCATCGGCATCGGCCGCCGTATGCTGCCCAACAATTCTTGGAGCCGGCTGGCCGTGCACCTGGCCAGGCGACCGCGCGTGGTCGGCGAACGGGTGTCGGCGCTGCGGCACGAGCTGTCGGATATCGTGCGCGGACGATCCGAACGAGCTCCGGCCAAGTCGGACAAGCGCTTCACCGATCCCGCCTGGCAGGGCAATCCGATCCTGAAGCGCAGCATGCAAGCGTACCTGGCCGCCAGCGACACCGCCGAGGAACTGCTCACCGACGCGCACCTGGATTGGAAGGACGAGCAGTGGATGCACTTCGTGATCGACAATGTCCTGGAGGGGCTGTCGCCGAGCAACAACCCGCTGCTCAATCCACTGAGCTGGAAGGCGCTGGTCGACACCGGCGGGGCCAGCGCGGTGCGCGGCCTGCGGCGCTTCATCGGCGATATGGCCAGTGCACCAAGGGTTCCCGCCATGGTCGAGCCGGACGCGTTCACCGTTGGTGAGAACGTCGCCGTCACGCCGGGCTCGGTGGTACTGCGCACCGAGGCCTTCGAGCTGATCCAGTACGCACCGCAGACCGCGCAGGTGCGTACGATTCCGCTGCTGATGGTGCCGCCGGTGATCAACAAGTACTACATCATGGACATCGCGCCGCACCGCAGCATGATCGAATACTTCCTGTCGCAGGGGCAGCAGGTGTTCGCGATCTCCTGGCGCAATCCCACGGCCGCACAACGGGATTGGGGCTTCGACACCTACGGGCAGGCCATCCTCGACGCGCTCGATGCCGTCGAGAGGATCACCGGTTGCGAGCGCGCCCATCTGCAGGCGTCGTGCTCGGGCGGCATTCTGGCGGCGATGACCGCGGCCCATCTCACCGAGATCGGGCAGGATCATCGGCTGGCCGGGCTGACCCTGATGGTCACCGTCCTCGATCAGTCCCGCGCCGGATTCGCCGCGGCCGCCATCGACGAGGAGACCGCCAAGATCGCCATTGCGGTCTCCCAGCGCAAGGGCTATCTCGACGGTCGCGCGCTGGCGGAGGTGTTCGCCTGGCTGCGGCCGACCGATCTGGTCTGGCGATACTGGGTCAACGACTATCTGCAGGGCCGCGCGCCCTCACCCTTCGACGTGCTGTTCTGGAATGCCGACACCACCCGCATGACCGCCGCACTGCACCGCGACATGGTGCTCATGGGCGTGCACAATTCGCTGACCGTCCCCGGCTCGGTGACCATGCTCGGCACCCCCGTGGATCTGTCGCGGGTGACCACGGACACCTATGTGGTGGCCGGGCTCGCCGATCACATCTCGCCGTGGCAGGCCTGCTATCGCAGCGCCCGGCTGCTGGGCAGCAAGGATCCGCGGTTCGTCTTGTCCACCAGCGGCCACATCGCCGCGCTGGTGAATCCGCCCGGAAATCCGAAGGCCGCCTACCGCATCGGCGCGCCCGACGAGGCCGATCCGGGCGTCTGGGTGAACAACGCGGCGCAGCAACAGGGTTCGTGGTGGCCCGATTTCGCGCTCTGGCTCGCCGACCGCAGCGGACCGCAGAAACCCGCCCCGGCGACGCTCGGCTCCCCCGAACTGCCGCCACTGGACCCGGCCCCCGGCAATTATGTCCTCGCCCACTGAAAGGCATTCCATGACAACACAACTCGCCGCACCGGCCGAGATGATCGGACTGACCGGACAACAGCTCGGCACCACCGACTGGATCGAAGTCACCCAGTCACAGGTGGATCGATTCGGCGACGCCACCGGCGACCACCAATGGATCCACACCGATCCGCAGCGTGCGGCCACCGGACCTTTCCATGGCACCATCGCGCACGGGTACCTCACGCTCTCGCTCGCGCCGAAGATCATCGCCGACGTGCTCGAGATCCGCGAACTCACCGCGGCGCTGAATTACGGCCTGAACAAGGTGCGCTTCCCCGCGCCGGTACCGGTGGGGTCGAAAATTCGGGCGGTGGTGACGCTGAATGCCGCGCAGCAGAAAACCTCCGGCGTGGAGGCGGTGTTCGGGCTCACCTACGAGATCGACGGCGGCACCCGCCCCGCCTGTGTCGCCGACGTCGTGGTGCTCTACCCGTGAGCTCCCCCTTGCCCGACGACGCCGCCGAGGAGCGGCTCATCCCCGTTCTGGGACAACAGATCCGGGTCCGAGTGCGCTGGGGTGAGGGCGTTCCGCTGGTACTGTGCAACGGTATCGGGGCCGCGTTCGAGGTACTCGATCCGCTGGTCGCCGCCCTCGCACCACGGACCACCGTGGTGCGATTCGACGTCCCGGGGGTCGGCGGGTCGCCCGATTCGCTTCTGCCGTACGGATTCCCGTACCTCGCGGCAGTGCTGGGCGAGCTGTTGCGCAAACTCGGCACGCCCGGGCGAGTCGATGTCCTCGGCCTGTCCTGGGGCGGCGCGCTGGCCCAGCAGTTCGCCTTCCAGCATCCACGCCGATGCCGCGCCCTCATCCTGGTCTCCACCGGCACCGGCGTGCTCATGATCCCGGGTCGGCCACGCATCCTGCTGAAAATGCTCACCCCGCAACGCTTTCTGGACCACGAGTATGCCGCGCGCGTAGCCGGCGACCTCTACGGCGGCACCGCTCGCACCGATTCCGGTCGCGTCGCGCAACTGTTCGACCGGCAACTGATGGCCGGCTCGCGCATCGGCTATCTGCATCAACTCCTTGCCGGATCGGTATGGACCAGCCTGTTCGCGCTGCCACTGATCCGCCAGCCCACACTCATCCTGGCCGGTACCGACGATCCGATCGTCCCGATCGCCAACGCGCGCATCATGTCCCGGTTGCTGCCCCATGCGACCGTGCGCCTGCACGCGGGCGGGCACGTCGACCTGATCACCAACGCCCGCGAGCTGGCCCCTGTGATCGAAGCATTCCGCGCGGAACCGAACAGCGCCGGGGGAAGAGCACCGCCATGAGCAATTCACCGTAATCGGTGGGCGAGATGCATTGCGCCTCAACATCTCCGATCATGGTCGAGGACATCGCCATTGCCCGCGACGTTCCCGTCCCGGCGTAGCACATCGGATGCTGTTACCGGACGCTGGAGTCGCCGGTGCGCGGGATCCACCTCAGTGGTGAAAATAGGTCTCGCGCGGCACGGCGTGATTGCGCCTAACCTCCAGTCATGCGGCAGCTGAGCACACCATGGTCACGTCTGCCCGAACCCGGCGATGCCCTGGAGCCGTTGCGCGACGAGGTCGTTCATTCGCCACCAGCACGGTGGACCGCCGTGCGCCGGCGAATACGCGAGATGTCGCCCTCGTCGTTCGTCGTCATCGGACTGTGCCTGCTGCTGGTGCTGGCGGTAGTGTCCTCCTGCCTGCGCAGCGACAACCGTCCCTCCGCGCCGTCGCGTCCGGTGGCGAGCACCCCGGCCGCCGCGCCCCCGGCCGCCGCGCAATCCGATCGCGACATGACGTTCGGACAGGTCGCCGCCACCGACGGGACGACGTTGACCGTGCAGGCGCTGCTCGGCGGCACAGTCGTGGTGCACAGCACCCCGGCCACCGAGGTGCTGGCACTGGGTGTCAGAGGGATATCCGATATCGCCGTCGGCTATACGATTTTCGTGCGCGGCGCCCCGAACCCGGACGGATCCATCGTCGCGACCTTGATCATCGGCGGTCCCCTGGATCTTTCCGGTAAATGATCGCTACGCCGAGCCCTCGACCTGTCATGCCTCGGATTCGCGAGCGGTGATTGCTCGTTCCCGGTGGACGACCAGGTATCTACAATATGTTTCAGGCGGAGTATGCCAGGAATTTGCTCGACGGCAGGATGCGATACGCGCAGGGAGGAATGTCCCCGGGTCGATCCGCCGTCGTCGATATGCTTCGCCCGCACTGATCGGAGGCGAAACCGACGACATGCACCCAGACGACGCGCGCCCGAGACGGCTCGATGTTTCCGCCTTGGCGACGGTGGCGAACCCGTCGTACTCGCGAATCGATACGTGGAATCTGCTCGACGATGCGTGCCGTCAGCTCGCCGATGTCAACCGTGCCGGACTGGACACCACCCACGAAGCCGCCCAGGTGCGGCGGCTGCTCGATCGTCTCGGGGCGTACGAGCGGTACTGGCTGTATCCGGGCGCGGCGCGAGTAGCGGCGTTTCGCGGATATCTCGCCGACCATGCCACCGCACAGCTCGCCGAGGAGGTGTCGCTGGCCGTTCGCCTGCTTGCCGAATACGGCGACCACGCGGCCGTGTTCGACACATCCGCGCCGTTGCCCGATCAGGAACTCGTGGCGCGGACCGAACGGCAGCAGTTCTACACCGTCCTGCTCGGCGACGACTCCCCTCCCGAGGCTCCCGAGAGCCTGGCGCAGAGCCTGCGGGCGCTTCGTGACCCGTCCGAAGATGTCCAGTTCGAGCTGCTCGTCGTGGCGAGCATCGAGGACGCCATCACCGCCGTCGCGTTGAACGGCGAGATTCAGGCGGCGATAATCCGGCACGACCTGCCGCTGCGCTCACGCGACCGAGTGCCGCTGATGACCACATTGCTCGGCGTCAACGACGACGCGGTCGTGACCGACCGAACCCACGACTGGATCGAATGCGGCGAGTGGATCAGACAGCTACGGCCGCACATCGACCTGTATCTGCTCACCGCCGAGTCGATCGGCGCGGAGACCGAGGACGCGCTGGACGTCTACGACCGCACGTTCTATCGGCTCAACGATGCCACCGACCTGTACAGCACGATACTCGCCGGCATCCGAAGCCGTTACGCCACACCGTTTTTCGACGCTCTGCGTACCTATGCCACCGCGCCGGTCGGCCAATTCCACGCCCTTCCCGTCGCTCGTGGCGCCAGCATCTTCAACTCCAAGTCGCTGCAGGACATGGGCGAGTTCTACGGCCGCAACATCTTCATGGCCGAGACGTCGTCCACATCCGGTGGGCTGGACTCGCTGCTGGACCCACACGGCACGATCAGGGCGGCGATGGACAAGGCCGCCCTGACATGGTGTGCCGATCACACGTACTTCGTCACCAATGGCACATCCACCGCGAACAAGATTGTCGTGCAGGCCCTGACCCGGCCGGGCGATATCGTCCTGATCGACCGCAATTGCCATAAGTCGCACCACTACGGCCTGGTGCTCGCCGGGGCATACCCGATGTACCTGGACGCCTACCCGCTCGAGCCGTTCGCGATCTACGGAGCGGTGTCCCTGCACACCATCAAGAAGGCACTGCTGGACCTCGAGGCGGCCGGGCAACTGGACCGGGTGCGCATGCTGCTGCTCACCAACTGCACATTCGACGGCATCGTCTACAACCCCCGGCGCGTGATGGAGGAGGTCCTGGCGATCAAGCCGGACATCTGCTTCCTGTGGGACGAGGCGTGGTACGCGTTCGCGACCGCGGTCCCGTGGGCGCGGCAGCGGACCGCGATGGTCGCCGCCGAGCAACTCGAATCGACGTTGTCCTCGCCCGGGTACGCCGAACAGTACCGTGCGTGGCGTGCGTCGATGCGGGGAGTCGACCGCGCCGAGTGGAGCGATCACCGGCTGCTTCCCGACCCCGCACGCGCGCGGGTACGCGTGTACGCGACACATTCCACCCACAAGTCACTGTCGGCGCTTCGGCAGGCGTCGATGATCCATGTTCGCGACCAGGATTTCAATGCTCTCGCCCGCGAGGCGTTCGGTGAGGCGTTCTTGACCCACACCTCGACGTCGCCGAATCAGCAACTCCTTGCCTCGTTGGACTTGGCGCGCCGGCAGGTCGACCTCGAAGGCTTCCAGATGGTCCGGCACGCCTACAACATGGCGCTGGTCTTCCGTCACCGCGTCCGCAAAGACCGGCTGATCGGCAAGTGGTTCCGCATCCTCGACGAGGCCGACCTGGTGCCCGACGAGTTCCGGCTGTCCGAAGTCAGCTCGTACCGGCAGGTCAGGCAGGGTGGCTTGGCAGAGTGGAACGAGGCGTGGCGGTCCGATCAGTTCGTGCTCGACCCGACCCGGGTCACCCTGTTCATCGGCAAGACCGGCATGAACGGGTACGACTTCCGCGAGAAGATCCTGATGGACCGGTTCGGCATCCAGATCAACAAGACCTCGATCAACAGTGTGCTGTTGATCTTCACGATCGGCGTCACCTGGTCGAGCGTGCACTACTTGCTCGACGTGCTGCGCCGGGTGGCAACCGACTTCGAACGCGGCCAGAGCGCGGCCGGTAGGGCCGATCGCGCCCTGCACCAGCGCCGGGTCGACGAGATCACCAAGGATCTGCCGCCGCTGCCCGACTTCAGTGAGTTCGACAGCGCATTCCGTCCCGATGGCGCCAGCTCGTTCGGCGACATGCGAACGGCCTTCTACGCCGGGTACGAGGAGTCCGACCGCGAACACGTCCTGCTCGGCGACGCCGCGCGACGCCTCGCCAACGGAAAGCCCCTGGTGTCCACCACCTTGGTCGTCCCCTACCCGCCGGGCTTCCCGGTACTCGTCCCGGGCCAGGTGATCTCGAGGGCCATCCTGTATTTTCTGGCCCAGCTCGACGTCAAGGAGATTCACGGATACAACCCCGATCTCGGGTTGTCGGTCTTCACCGAGGCCGCGCTCGCGCGCCTGACCGCGGCTCGGCACGCGGACACCTCAGCCGGGCGCAGCACACCGACGTCACACTCCGCGACCTCACCCGAGCACCAGGAACCGACCACCCCGAGCACACAACCGATGGACGGACGACACGAGGCGCTGCGAGCGAACTCCACTGTCAGGCAATGACTTCCAGAACGTTGCCGCCCTACCTCATGCCCGATGGACAAGTCGGCCCAGGTGCGGGTGCGCACCCTGCGCCGACGCGCGTAGATCACCGGTTCGGCATCCGGATGAGCTTGGAGATCGCGGTGCCAATCCGGGTGCCGATCGTCGCCGCCCTTCGATCGAGACGTGTACCCCCGGAACACCACTGAGGCGAGAACCCGCTCACGCCAGTAGATTTCGGCGATCCACAACCATCCGATCTCCGAGCGGCACCGGTCGGAGTGGGCGGCGATGCACGCGGTCGCCGAGTTGTCGGGTGTAGGGCATCCCGAGACGGTTCGGACGTGGGTGAGGACGGACCCGCATCGGCAGCGATCGACCCGACCACAGGCGGGTTGCCGAGACGCGCTCATAGAGTGATGCATGTGAAGATGCCTGAAGACCTCATCAACCTGCTCCAGCAACCCGTGCTGTGCTATCTGGCCACGACAATGCCGGACGGGTCGCCGCAGGTCACCCAGACCTGGGTGGACACCGATGGCGAGCATGTGCTGATCAACAGCGTGCTCACACACGTGAAGACGAAGAACATCCAGCGCGATCCGCGGGTGGCGCTCACGGTCACCGATCCCGCGCAGCAGCGCCGGTACTTCCAGGTACGCGGACGCGTGCGGGAGGTGCGGAAAGAGGGCGCGACCCAGCACATCGAGGAGCTCGCCCAGCGCTATCTCGGCGGGCCGTACCCGTGGTACGGCGGCCGCGACCAGGTGCGGGTCATGTTCGTCATCGAGCCTGAACGGATCAACGGGATCTGAGCCGCCGCGCCGACATGATCACCAGCGACAGGCGCACCGATGTCACGCCGCCGCTGAAGTCGAGGGCGATCCTGACCACATCGCGGGGGGTTCCACCGCCTGTAAGTCTCGCCCCGAAATGACCTGGGCTGCGCCGCCCGCCGCAGCATCGTGTGTGCCCGCTCATATGGGAGGCAAGAGGACCGACGCCGTAGCATTGAGCCTGGCTACCAAGGGGTTGCCGCACGAGCGAACGGCGGGAGGCGAGGTATGACCGACGAGGAAATCGTGGTCGCGTTCGCCCTGACCAGACTGGACAACGCGAACAGCGACCTCGATCTGGAAGACGTTGCCGCCCTGGTGGTTCGCCGCATGACGCCCGACCAGATGCTCGACCTCGCCACCCGCAACCTCGCCGAACGAAACGAGCTACGGGGAGCGCTGTTCGAGTCCGCGGTCGAGCACGTGCTCAGAACCGTGCTGACCGCCCGGGGGCCTGTCGACTGACGCGGCGCGAGGCGCCGGCAGCAAACCGATCACGGCGTCGGTCAACGCCTCCCCTGGCTCCATGTGAGCGATCACAAATCCTTCCCATCAGCGAGACGCTGCGACCATGACGTCATGCTCCGGTCTACAACGGTGAAGTTCGCCGCCACCCGACGTCGCGGCGCGATGCGGATTCTTCATTGGGTTGTGGCGGTCTGTACGGTGACCGCGGTGCTCGGCGTGGCTCCGGTACCGACCGCGGCCGCCGAACCCGCGAGCGCGGGCCCGCCGATGGGATGGAACTCGTGGAACTCCGGAATCCCGTTGACCGAAGCCAACATCCGCACGATGATCGACGCCCTGGTGAGTTCGGGAATGCGGGATGCGGGCTACCGCTATGTGAATCTCGACGCCGGGTGGGCGGCAGCCGCTCGCGATGCCGCCGGGAACCTGGTGGCCGACCCGCAAAGATTCCCCAGCGGAATCGCCGCGCTGGCGCGCTACGCCCACGACCGGGGGATGTTGCTGGGGCTGTACTCCAGCCCGTACAACGAAACCTGCGGTCAATCCCTGCTGAACGCGAGCGCCGGGCACGAGAATCAGGACGCGCGGACCTTCGCCGCCTGGGGCGTGGACTTCCTGAAATACGACTGGTGCCGTAACGACGACGACCTGACCACTCAGGTGCGCGTGTTCACGGCGATGCGAGATGCGTTGCGCGCCACCGGCCGCCACATCCTCTACAGCATCAACCCGAACAGTTCCGCCGGACTGCACGCGGCGCGGGACTACGACTGGTCCCGTATCGCGGACCTGACTCGCAACGCCCACGATCTGTACCCGTTCTGGCACAACGGAACTCCGGTCGTCGCGGTGAACGACTTCTCGTCGGAGCAGTTTCTGGGCATCACCGATCAGTTGGCCGCTGCGACTCCTGTCGCCGCGCGCAGCCGTCCTGGCTACTGGAACGATCCCGACATGCTGGTCGTCGGCACCCAGTTGGCCGAGTTCCTCGGCATGCACCCGGGTACGGTGCCCAGCGCGGCGCTGAAGGCGCTGCCGCTGACTCTGCAACAGCGGATCTCCGCCCGCGCGGCCGTCAAACGCGCGACATCGCTGTTGACGCTGACCCCGGAACAGCTTGCGGCCCTGCGGGATCCGCAGTACAGCCTGACAACCGAGGAACAGCGCACGCATTTCTCGCTGTGGGCCATGCTGGCCGCGCCCCTGATCGCGGGCAACGACGTACGTGCCATGACCGAGCAGACCCGGACGATACTCACCAACCATGAGGTCATCGCCGTCGACCAGGACCCGGCATCGGTGCAGGGAACCTTCCTGCCCACCGACGATCATGTCATGGTCAAACCACTCTCCGACGGCTCGGTCGCGGTCGCCCTGTACAACCCGGACGACCGCCCCGCCGACATCAGCACTACGGCCTCTGCGGCCGGATTGCCGAGCGCACAGTGCTATACGGTGCGCGACTTGTGGGCCCACACATCGGCGACGACAACCGGTCTGGTCAGCCAGTTCGGCGTCGCGCCCCACGGCCTGGCGCTGCTGCGCCTGACTCCGGAGTGCGCTAGAGGCTAGGCTCAGTCCCTTGCCATGAACGGTCATCGGCTGTCGGCCTGCGCAGGTACCGTTCGAACTCGCCTGTGCTGCTGAGGATTTCGGCAACTCGAGGCCAGACATGCCGACTCACTCCGACTTCCGGATCTGCACCGAGCTCGACGCTCGCCGATTTTCCCGTTTTCGTTCTCGACGCGAAGGACTTGCGGCTCGGCGTGCGCGCCCGCCCGGCACAGCGTCCACACTCGGGCGTTACGTTCCGAAGACTGCGAATTCCGTTGCGAGGCAAAGAATTGGACTCGTCCCGCCAGGGCTGCGGTGGTGATCGACACTGAGCGAGGCACGGACCGGAAAGGTCCGGCGCTCTCGTTCGATCAGATCATCGGAGACATCATGACGGATTCGGTCATCCAGCTACCCACCGCAGGAGAAACAGTACTCGAGACCTACGAGCGGATCGCTCGGCGCGGGCCGCTGGTTCCAGTCGAACTGACCGGCGGTGTCGCGGCCTGGACAGCGATGAGCTATCAAGCCGTGAGCGAAGTGCTCGCGGGCGACGGCACCGTTTTCAGCAAGAATGCTCAGAAGTGTCCGGCTCTACACGACGGCACCATTCCCGCCGATTGGCCGATGCGCGCGTTTACCGACATCGACCACATGTTGAACAAGGACGGCGAAGACCATCGACGGTTACGCAAGACGATCAGCGCCGCGTTCACACCCGCGCGGGTCGCCGCACTCGAGTCGCAGATCCGACGGATCGCGGCGGAACTCATCGACGGCTTCGCCGACGAGCAGGGCGAAGTGGATCTCATTCCACGTTTCACACTTCCGTTTCCGGTGCGGGTGATCTGCGAACTGTACGGGGTGCGGGACGCAGATCAGTCGCGGTTGCGGGATTGGGCTGCCATCCTCATGTCGCACACCAGCACCGCTGAGCAGATGCAGGCGGCCATGGGCGAGATGCTGGCGTTCCTGGGAGATTTCCTCGAGGCCAAACGGCGCGAACCGGGTGACGACCTGACTTCGGCGATGCTGGCGGCCAACACCGACAACCTCACCACCGACGATATGGTCAACATGTTGTGGCTGGTGATCATGGCCGGACACGAGACAACCGTGCACCTGCTGGCCAACGCGATCACCGCGCTGAGCGACAATCCCGAACAGCTGGACAAGGCGCTGACCCAGGACCGCTGGGCGGATGTGGTGGAGGAGGCACTGCGCTACCGGTCTCCGGTGTACAGCGCCAATCTCCGGTACGCGCAGCGCGATGTCACCATCGCGGGTGTAGACCTGCCGAAGGGCGCCATCGTCATCTGGAACGGCAATGTCGGACGGGACCCGGAACGCTACCCGGAGGCCGATGTTTTCGACATCGATCATGACCACCGTGGTCAGCTGGCCTTCGGGCGTGGCCCGCACGTCTGCCTGGGTGCTCCGCTGGCCCGGCTGGAGGCGCGTATTGCGTTGTCGGCCTTGTTCAACCGCTTCCCGCTGTTGCGCCTGGCACAAGATTCGGCACTGCTCGCGATCAGTCCGCAGATCATGACCGCGGGCCCACTCGCCCTGCCGGTGCGGCTGTATCCGGCCGACTGACCGGCGGCGCCGGCCGCCCGAGCCCCTCGGCGAGCCGGCGCCTGCGGAATTCTCGTGGCGTTTCGCCGTATCGCACCTTGAACGCGGCCGAGAACCAGGTGACAGTGAATCCGCTTCGCACCGCGATCTCACCGACCGTCATTGTCGTATCCAAGTTTTCGAGCAGATCGCGCGCGACGCGCAGTGATTCGTCCTGGCGCACTTCACGATACGTAGTCCCGGCTTGCTGCAACGCAATGCGCAACTGTCGTGGCGACCAGCCGAGCGCCCGCGCCACCGCGGGCATCCGCAGGTCCGCGACTCCGATGTTGGCGCGCACGTACCGGCGCACGGTCTCGGCGATCTCCGCCAGATGGGCCGACTGCGGGCCGTTATCGCCCACGGCCATCATGCACACCAGTTCGGTGATCCGATCACAGACCGCGTTGAATTGGCGGCTGGTGAGCTGCGAGCGTTCGGCATGCAGGTCGCGAATCATGCCATGCACGATCCGGCCCAGACCGGACCTCAGATCGAGATGCGGCCGCCGCCTTCCGATCGGCGAGATTGCGTGGTCGACATCGGTGCGCGGGATCTGCATGGCATAGGCCATCGAGCCGGGCACCCGCAGCCGACAGGATCGGTCCAATCCCAGCAGCAGCGCCTGCCCCGGTGCGATGCTGTTGGTTTCGTCGTCATCCCCGACGGAGAACCCGCCGTGCTCCGGGACGACCAGCCAGTAGAAGTGCTCGGCAGGTACCCGGCGAATATGCGAGGGCGTGCGGAAGGCGACACGGTCGCCCGGCTGATCCCAGCTCAGCAGGCTGTAGGTGGCCGACCATTGCATGATCAGATCGACCTGCCACCGATCCCGATCTCGATATCGGTGATCCATCGGGACGATGCTGTTGGCCAGCTCGGTCCATTCGGCGGCGCCGGTCACATGCCATTCGTCGTAGTTCAATGCGAAACCTCGATCGGCTCAGCAGATTCGGATGGACGCGGTTAGTGCGCTGATTATTCTGCCCGACACCCGGACTCACACATTGCCGGTGCTGGAACGACGTGTTTCCGTCCTGGCAGAGCCGATCGACGATCTCACCCCGGATTACCCCCGCCCCATGAACAGCACGGCAACAGCGCCAGACGACCGAGGGCAGACAACGTGCTGTAACCCTCGGTCGTTGGCGACGATGCGATGATCGCCTTGTGCTGTGTCCGCTGCGCGCTGTGCTGGATACCCCGACCTAGGAGTCCGCGGAGTCGCTCGCGCCGTCAAATATGGTCGACCAACCCCTTGGCGCCTTCGGACAACGCGCAGTGCGCGCAGCAGAAGAAGCGCCCGTCCGCCTCCACTCCGTGGCCGATGATCCGGCACTGACAGTGCTCGCAGATAGGTGCCAGCTTGTGAATAGCGCATTCGAAGCTGTCGAATACGTGCCGGGCGCCCTGCGCCTCGACCGTGAATGCCATCGAGTACTCGTTGCCACAAACCTCACATTGGGCCATTCAGCAATAATATGCCCCAGCTACCGTTCAGCAATCGAAAACGCCGTGACCGCCATGATTCTCCTCGAATACCGGCCGGGACCGGCGAACGCGATCACGACATCGAGATCCGCAAGTCCACGGCGGAGCGTCGGCCGGTACGGTCGCTGGTATGAGCAAGGTCATGGTGGAGCTGTCCCATCCGATCTCGGACGGCATGCTCACCTGCGCCGGCCTGCCTGGTCCGCGGATCACCACGGAGCTCTCGCGTGAGCGGTCGCGGCTGATCGGCATGACCTACGACATCGCGCGCGTGAACATGGTCGGCAATACCGGGACATATATCGACGCGCCCTTTCAATTCCACGCCGACCGCGCAGATATCGCCGAGTTACCGCTGGAACGGCTGTTCAACGTCGCGATCGTGATGATCCGCGCGGTGGGCGCCCGCGCGGTGGGGCCGGATACGCTCGGCGACCCCGCACGGTTGTGGGGCAAGGCGGTACTCGTGCACACCGGCTGGTCGGCCCGGTGGGGTTCGCCGGCGTACCGCGGCCCCGGCCATCCCTTCTTGGTGGGCGAGGTCGCGGATGCACTGGTCGCCGCCAACGTAGCGCTGGTCGGAATCGACTCGCTCGACATCGACGACACGTCGCTGCCGACGCGGCCGTGCCATCACGCTCTGCTCGGTGCGGGAATTCCGATCATCGAGCAGATGACCAACCTGGACGCGGTTCCCGACATCGGCGCCAGGCTGGTCGCGCTGCCGGCGCCGGTGCGCGGGATGGGCTCGTTTCCGTTACGCGTTGTCGCCTGGACCGATCAGGGCGGTGCTGGGTAGCCGATCCGGCCTGAACGAAACTCGCACCACGTTCGTCGGTCAAAGCAATTCACCACGTCGAACCGAATTCGGTCGCGTCGTAGAGCTGCGTACGGAAACGTCGCGGCTGGCGCCGAACCCCGGAGGTGCGGCGCCAGCGGAATGTGAGCGCGGTGCAAGCGCGGGAGGTGAGGCTCGAGGGCATGACATGGCATATCGGCCGGCGGGCCGAGGGGAAGACGGTTCTGGTTACCGGAGCCAGCGCGGGCATCGGGTACTTCGTCGCCGAACAACTCGCGGCCGGCGGCGCCACCGTGGTGCTGGGCTGCCGCGACACCGCCAAGGCCGAGCTCGCGGCGCAGACGATCCGCGCACGGGTTCCGGACGCTCGACTCCGGTGGGTGCGCCTGGATCTGGCGGATCTGTCCTCGCTGCCGGCGACGGTGGCCGACCTCGGAGTCGAGCGCCTGGACGCGGTCGTACTCAACGCCGGGGTGATGGCCTCGGGCCCGGACCGCCGCATCGACTCTCGAGGCCACGAATTGATGTTCGCGACAAACCATCTCGGACACTTCGCCCTGGTCGCTCACTTGGAGCCCGTACTGGCCGCGGCGGAGAACAGCCGGGTGATCACCGTGGGCAGTTTCGCCGCGCGGTCGGAGCGGCTGGAGCTTGCCGATCTGCAATCGGAGCACGACTATCGAGCCAAGCGCAGCTACGGCCGATCGAAACTGGCTCAGATGCTGTTCGGTTTCGAACTCGATCGGCGGCTGCGAGCACGCGGTGCCACCACCGCCAGCATCGTCGTCCATCCCGGCGGCGCACTGGACTCGCTGACTCCTGCTCGGCCACCGTTGTTCGTCCGCACCGCGTCCCAGCGAATGCGCGGACTGCCCGCGGGCATCGTGCTGCACGGCAAGCACGCGGGGGCCCGAGCCATCGTCCGAACGGTCCTGGACACCGGCATCACCGGTGGGGAACTGTGGGGGCCAAGGATTTTCGGCCTTCGCGGACAAGCACATCGGGAGACGCCCCGAGCGCACCTGACCGATCCCGGCACCGCCGCCGAATTGTGGTCCGCCAGTTCGATGCTCACCGGCGTCGATCCATTCGCCGCGCCCGAAGGAGCCCCATAGGAGGGCGGCGGGAGGGCTCGGCCGCACGCCGTCCTCAGGGCACCAGGAGATCCAGAGCGACCTCGAGGCGTTCGAGGTAGAGCTCCCGTGAGCCGGCTTGGTGCTTGATGCCGATCGATGCGCTGATCATCGTCTGCGCCACCTTGGCGGCCGCCTCTCCGCCCGACTCGACGGCAATCGCGTCCGTGATCAATTCTTCGAAGCGTCGCGGCGCGGTCTCCACGATGGTTCCGAGAAGGTCGGGATTGCCCTCGATCACTGCCGCGACGTCGCGGGTCATCGGACCGATGTAACGACCAGCCCAGCGGTCGAACGAATCCAGAAGTCGGTCACGGAGCGATCGGTCGGACTCCCCCAGAATCCGCTCCACCTCAGCAATGTCCTGCTCTAGAGCCTGGCCTACGGCGGCGCGGAAGAGATCCTCCTTGGACGCGAACAGAAAATAGAGACCGGGGCGCGAGATATGTGCGGCCCGGGCGACGTCTTCCATCGATGTCTTGCGGTATCCGAATCGCGCGAATGTGGCGAGCGCCGAATCCAGGACAGCCACGCGACGATCCGCTCCGACGGTCGCCACACTCTCGCTGCGTGCTTCCCGATTGCTCATGAGTCGAGCCTAAGAGGAGTAGTCTAACTTTACAAGTATCGTTCACTCCGTATAGTTGGCGATATGACCTTGCCTGCTCTCATCACCACCGCTTTCAGCGCTGCCACCACCGCCGAAGAGGCGCTTTACGGCATCGACCTCGGCGGACTACGCGCGATCGTCACGGGCGGGTCCTCCGGACTCGGTGCCGAGACGGCCCGCGTGCTGGCTGCAGCCGGTGCTGAGGTGACACTTGCGGTCCGTAATCGTGATGCGGGAAACACCGTCGCGGACGAGATCGAGCGGTCGACCGGAGCGATCCGGCCGCGCGTTGTTCGACTCGATCTTGCGAACCGAGACACGGTCACCGCCTTCGTCGATGCGTGGAGTGGCCCGCTGCATCTCCTGATCAACAATGCCGGGGTCGTCACGAGCGGCCTCGAGCGCACCGCCGAGGGTTGGGAGCTGCAGTTCGCGACGAACCACCTCGGCCACTTCGGCCTCGCCGTGGGGCTCCGCGACGCATTGGCGCGGGGGGCTGCGGAGCGCGACGGGGCGCGGATCGTCTCGGTCAGCTCGACAGCGCACATGCGTTCCGGAATCGATTTCGACGACCTCCACTTCGAGCGCCGAAGCTACGATCCCCAGATCGCCTACGCCCAATCGAAGACCGCGAACTCCCTGTTCACCGTCGAAGCGACCCGGCTCTGGGCGTCCGACGGCATCGTCGCCAATGCGGTCAACCCGGGCGGTGTCGCGACCGGGCTGCAACGGAACTTCACGACCCAGCAGAGGGAGTCGCTCGACGCGGCCGAGGCCGCCGGCGTCTTCACGTACAAGACGGTCGGGCAGGGGGCCGCAACCAGCATCGTCGCAGCCGTCGCCCCGCAATTCGCGCACACCGGTGGGCACTACCTCGACGACGCACAGGAGGCCTACACCGTGCCGAACGACTCCGAGCTCGCACAGCACCCGCACGGCGTCAAGGAATGGGCGCTCGATCCCGCTGCCGCGGAGCATCTCTGGGCGGTCTCGACCGACCTTCTTCGAGCGTAATCGGCGCCACTGTCCGCGCCACCAGTGCAGCCGATATGAAAGAGGTTCGGCTGCGGTGAATCTCCTATCTGCCCTGTGCCGCTCGACACCGAGGGCACTGGTGAAGGAGGCAGCTGCGGCTGCTGAACGGGCCACGGCCCGCCGCTGGTGGGCCCGCAGCGAGTTCCTGTGCGAGCCTCGGGCCGGCGAGGCGCCACCGGGTCTTGCCGCAACCAGGCATTTAGACTTCGCCGATGACCGTGGTGCGCTCGATCCTGCTGTTCGTTGCGGCTGCCATCGCCGAAATCGGTGGCGCCTGGCTGGTCTGGCAAGGCGTGCGCGAACACCGCGGCTGGGTCTGGATCGGGGCCGGTGTCATCGCCCTGGGTGTCTACGGCTTCGTCGCCACCGGCCAGCCCGACGCCAACTTCGGGCGCATCCTCGCCGCCTACGGCGGCGTGTTCGTCGCCGGATCTCTACTGTGGGGTATGGCCGCCGACGGGTTCCGCCCCGATCGCTGGGACATTACCGGTGCGATCATCTGCCTCATCGGCGTCGCGGTCATCATGTACGCCCCGCGCCGCGCCTGAGACCGAACCTGGACCACGTGGGTTGCCGCGAAAACCGCGGGTCACTTCCGGTCCCATGTTCGATGTGCCCTGCCGGGGCGGCAACCCGCGAAACTGTTTCCGAAGCTCGAAGAGATATCTACCCGCCGCACGATGTCGGTGTATCCCGATGGGTGTCTTGCGGTGGTTGTGGGGCACCCGAATGCGCCGTCGACGGCGACTAGCCTGTCCTGGTGACGATCACCGAGTTGCCCTTCGGGTCTTGGCCCACTTCCATCACCTCCGAGAGTGTCGTCAGCGCCGCTGTGCGCCTCGGCGAGGTACGGGTGGACGGGACCGACGTGTACTGGTCGGAGGGACGGCCCGACGAAGGAGGCCGGACCCAGATCGTGCGCCGCGCCACCGACGGAACGCGCACCGACCTGCTGCCCGACGGGATGAACGCCCGCACCGCGGTCCACGAATACGGCGGCGCCGCATGGTGGGTGCGCGACGCAGTGCTCTATTTCGTCAACTGGGCCGATCAGCGGCTGTACCGGATCGCGCCGGGCGGGGTGCCCGTCGCGCTGAGCCCGGAACCCGCCGTACCGCGCGGTGACCGCTACGGCGACGGCGCAGTCGGTCCGGACGGCGCCACCACCGTGGCGATCCGGGAGAGCCATCCAGTCGGCGGACGCGGCGCGATCGATGTACGCAACGAGATCGTCCGGCTGTCCGCCGAGCGACCTTCACAGCCGGAAATCCTGTTCAGCGGAACGGATTTCGTCGCCGCACCGCGACTGAGCCCGGACGAGGCCCTGCTCGCCGTGGTCACCTGGGATCACCCGTCGATGCCATGGGACGACACCGTCCTGCGCGTGCGTGATCTGGCGACCGGTACGGACACCGTCGTGGCGGGCGGCCCGGGTGAGTCGGTGCAGGAACCGCGCTGGCAGGAAGACGGCTCTCTGCTGTTCCTGTCCGACCGCAACGGATGGTGGAATCTCCACCGATGGACACCCCGCGGCGACATCGAGGCCGTCATCGAGGTGGGTGCCGAAATCGGTGTGCCCGCATGGCAACTCGGCTCGGCACGCTACGCGGTGCTCGACGATCACCGCATCGTGTTCGCCCGTTGGCGCGACGGCTACGACGGACTCGCCATGCGTCACCCGGACGGATCGGTGACCGATCTGGAGCTCCCCTTCTCCGCGATCGCCGCGGTCGAGCGAGCGGACCAGAACGCCGTGATCGTGGTAGCGGGCACACCCACCGCCGAACCCGGCATCTATCGCATCACGTTCGCCGGCTCATCCCTCGAACTCGAAACCCTGCGCGCTCCACGCGATCTCGGTCTCGAACCTACCGATGTCTCTGTCCCCGAACCGATCTCGTTCCCTTCGACAGATCGCACCGGCGCACCACGCACCGCGCACGCGCTGTACTACCCGCCCGCGAGCAGCCGATACCGCGGTCCCGACGGGGAACTGCCGCCGCTGCTGGTCATCATCCACGGCGGCCCGACCTCGCAGGCGCTGCCCGTGCTCGCACCGAGTACCCAGTACTGGACCAGCCGCGGATTCGCCGTCGCGGACGTCAATTACGGCGGCTCCACCGGCTACGGGCGCGCCTACCGCGAACTGCTGCGCGACGCCTGGGGTGTGGTGGACGTGGCCGACTGCATCGCAGCCGCCCGATGGCTCGCCGACAACGGACGCGTCGATCCGCGCCGACTCGCCATCCGCGGCGGCTCGGCCGGCGGCTACACGACGCTGGCCGCACTGGCCCGAGCGGACACACCTTTCTCCGCGGGCGCCGACCATTACGGAATCTGCGACCTCGAGGCCCTCGCCGCCGAGACCCACAAATTCGAGAGCCGCTATCTCGACGGACTGATCGGCCGATACCCGTCCGAACGTGACCTCTACCGTGAACGGTCACCGATCCACCATATCGACCGATTCCGCAGCCCGCTGATCGTCTTACAGGGCAGCGAGGACGCCGTGGTGCCACCCAATCAATCACAGATGATCGTCGACGCGCTGCGCGAACGGCAGATCCCGGTCGCCTACCTCCTCTTCGCCGGAGAGCAGCACGGGTTCCGACGAGCCGAGAACATCCGCAAGGCACTGGACTCCGAATTGAGTTTCTACGGACAGGTATTCGGATTCGAACTACCGGCTGCGGAAAGGATCGAGCCGGTCACCGTCGAGAACCTCCGGAACGACCGAGGGCAGGAGCACCGCTGATCGGGACAGTTCGACAGGCCGGAGAAAGCGAGTCCGCAACGGAGCCGCTCACCGATCCCGCCCGGCACTCGGCCGTTGCGGTCCTGGTCGGCTCACGGTCCGCGCGCCCGCATCCGATCGCAGGCGACCTACCCCTGAGTCATGCATTCAACCCAGGCCGGTCACGATCGGCGGGGCACCAGGCCCCACTCGCAGCGACTCGAGGAACAGCACGATCGTCGCCGCGACAGATCGGTGCGCGACATCGTTGAGCACGTCGTGTCGCCCACCCTGCACGAGGCGGACATCGGTGCGGGGCGCTTGCCCGTACGCGTCGAGGGCTGCGGTGAGCGGCGTGACGCGATCGTCGGTGCCGTGCAGAGCGAGCGTCGGCCGGTCCTGTGCTCCGATGGCGACGGTCTCCCACGGCACCGGCGAAGCTATCGCGCCGCGCGCGAACTCCTCGTCCGCCGATAGCACGGCGCGGTGCACCGGGCACGCGGTGCGCGCGTCGATCTCGTCTGCCCAAGCGCTATCCACCGTGTCGGCCGCAGAACTTCGCAACGCGGACGACGGGAGCGCGATCGCCGCCAGCACAGCGCCTTCCACGGGCAGCTCCGACACGAACCGTGCCGCTAGCGCGGCACCGCTGTCCGACCCGAGTAAGACCCGGGGCGTCGGTAGGGACTCCTGCGCCAACAGCTCTTCGACGGCCGCGCGGGTGCCGGGGACGTCCGCGAGCTCCACCCGTACGTACCGCACCCGGTACCCGTCGGCGGATAGCCGCCGACCCAGACGCGCGTACGACGCGGCGGTCTCACCACGCCCGGGAAGCAGTACGACGGTGCCGCGCGGCGTGGCGCCCTCGGGCTCGTCCCAGGCGCCGGCGACGGCGTGTGTCCGCATCGTGGTCATTCGGTCGCTCCTCCCGCCCAGGCGGACGGGGCGAATCCGGCGGCCGGTACGGCGGCGAGCTCGTCGCGTATCGCGGCGGTCAGCGCACGCTCGTCGGGGATGTCGTCGATCAGCCGCCCGGCGGTGTCGGCGAAGGTAGCCGACTCGGGACTGTCGGTCTGCACCGAGACGATCGGAGGTCGGGTCATTCCAGCTCCTCACTGTGGGATCGAGGCGATAGGGAGTCCGGGCGTCGAGGATCCCGGAAAGCTCGCTAGACCGCCGCCCGGTCGGGGCGGGTCGCCTTGCGGTGGGCCAGTTCCTGCCGTACCAGCGGCAGCAGGTCCCGGCCGTAGTCGATCGCATCCTGGAGCGGGTCGTACCCGCGGATCAGGACGGTGTTCACCCCGATCTCGATGTAATCCAGAAGGGCGGCCGCCACCGTCTCGGGCGACCCCACCAGCGCTGTGGAGTTGCCGCCACCGCCGACCGCCTTCGCGGTGGGGGTCCACAGGCACCGGTCGTGCAGATCGCCCTTCTCGGCGACGGCCAGCAGGCGCTGCGAGCCCGCGTTCTGCGGTTCGGCGCCGCGCGGGTGGAGTTGGTTGGCGCGCAGGTTGTGCGCCCCGCCGATGCCGGCGGTGATGGTATCCAAAATGCGGTGTGCCCGTTCCCAGGCGGCGTCGTCGGTGGCCCCGAGGATCGGCCGGAGCGACACCGAGATCCGGGGTCGGCGGTCGCGGCCCGCTGCTACAGCGCGGTCGGCGACGGTGGCGATCTGCTCGGCCGTCTCGCGCAGGGGCTCACCCCAGAGCATGTAGGTGTCAGCGTGCCGCGCGCCGACCGAGTACGCCGCCGGGGAGCTACCGCCGAAGAACAGCTCGAGGCGCCTGCCCTCGTGGGGATGGACCTGCGGGTGGAATCCCTCGAATCGGTAGTAGTCGCCCGAGAAGTCGCGCGGCCCGGTGGTGTCCCATGCGGCACGCAGGATGTGCAGGTATTCGTCGGTACGCGCGTAACGCTCGTCGTGCGGGAGGAAGTCCCCCTCGCGACGCTGCTCCACGTCGGTGCTTCCGGTGACGATGTTCAGGGCCACGCGCCCGCCGGAGAACTGGTCGAGGGTCGTGAACATGCGTGAGGCCAGCGTGGGGTGCACGACGCCGGGCCGGTGCGCCACGAGCAGGCCGAGTCGTTCGGTGTGCGCGGCCACGGCGGCCGCCACCTGGGAGCCCTCGGGCCAGCCGGAGCCGTACCCGATCAGCACCCGGTCGAATCCCCCGTCCTCGTGGGCGCGGGCGAACCGGATCGTGTAGTCGGAGTCGATCACCGCTCCGTCGCCCGCCCGCGTCTCGGAGGCGTCGGCGGTGCCGATCATGCCCAGGATCTCGACATCGTCGTAGCTCATCGGTCGCCCTTCGTGAGTGTGCCGGTGTTACCCGTCCGGATGGGAGTGTTCTCGGATATCTCGTCAGGCCACCGGGCTGCGATGTGGCAGGCGGCGGACCAGCGCTCACCCACCTCGAGCAGCGGTGGCTGTGTCGCGCAGTCGGCGAACGCGAACCGGCATCGGTCGGCGAACACGCATCCGCCGGGGTCCGCCGCACCGGCGACCTCGCGGTCGAGGCGAACGTCGTCGGGCCGGATCGCCGACCGTTCCCCGAGACTCGGTGCGGACGCGACCAGCAGCGCGGTGTACGGGTGGGCCGGCCGGGTCAGGACTTCGTGCAGATTTCCCTGCTCGACCAGTCGGCTCCGGTAGAACACCGCCACACGATCGCCGATACCGGCCAGCGAGGACAGGTCGTGCGCGATGATCACGACCGCGAGGCCGAGGTCGCGCCGCAACCGATCCAGGAGATTGAGCACCAGGTTGCGGTTGGAAACATCCAGCGCACTGACCGGCTCGTCGCAGATGAGCAACTGAGGTTCGGTGACGATGGCGCGCGCGAGGGACACCCGCTGCCGCTGGCCTCCCGACAGGTCGCGCGGGCGGCGATCACGCACCACGCCGGGATCCAGCCCGACCTCACGCAGCGCCCGGTCGATCCGCTCGCCGCGGGTGGTGTCGCGGCCGCCCGCCACCTCGAGCGGCTCGCCGACCAGCCGGGCGACGGTCAGATCGGGGTCGAGCGAGCGCAGCGGATCCTGGAACACCAACTGGATCCGGCCCTGCCGCCGGAATTTGCGCAGTTCGCGGCCGCGCAAACTGGTCAGGTCCCGGCCGTCGAACTCGATGGTTCCGCCCGCCGGGGCGGTCAGCCCGACGGTCGCGCGGGCCAATGTCGTTTTGCCCGAACCGGTTTCGCCGATGATCCCGACGATCTCACCCGGGTACACCTCCAGGCTCGCGCCGCGCAATGCCGCGCCGGTGCCCAGGCCCACTCCCCGCCGCGGTACGCCGTAGGTGACCGAAAGGTCGGTGACCCGGAGCAGTGGTGCGGTGCTCATGCGGCCACCTGATCCCGGACACACCGTGCGAGATGCCCGGGATGGACCTCACGGAACGGGATCACGCCCTCGGCGCAGCCGGGCCCGGAATGCGCGCACCGCGCGGCGAAACGACAGCCGGTGATCTCCTCGCCCGCGGCCGGTGGCTGCCCGTCGATCGTCTCCAGAGTGCGCCGCGACCAGTCGCCCAGCGACGCGACACGCAGCAGCGCCTGCGTGTACGGGTGGCGCGGATCGCGCAGGACCTCCTCGGTCGGCCCGCTCTCGACGAGTTCACCAGCGTACATCACCATGACGCGGTGACTCGTCCGGGCGACCACAGCCAGGTCGTGCGTCACCAACAGCAGACTGAGCCGATGGCTGCGCTGCAGCCGGTCGAGCAGGTCCAGGATCTCGGCCTGCACGACCGTGTCGAGCGCGGTCGTGGCCTCGTCGGCGATCAGCAGTTCCGGTCCGAGCGAGATCGCGATGGCGATCAGAACCCGCTGCAGCATCCCTCCCGAGAGTTGGAACGGGTACAGCCGATCGACGCGCTCCGGATCATGAATCCCCACCTCGCGCAACAACTCTCGGCTGCGGTCCCGAGCGGCCCGACGGGCCAGGCCCCCGCGCACCCGCAACTGTTCGGCGACCTGGTGGCCGATGGTCAGCGAGGGGTTGAGATACGAGCCGGGGTCCTGGAAGACGGCGGCGATCCGGTTGCCGCGCAACCGTTTCCAGGTGGCGGGCCGGGCGCCGGTCAGCTCGATCGAGGACTCGCCCGCGCCCAACCTGACGGCGCCGCCCTCGATCGTGACGCCGGGCGGCAGCAGCCCGAGGACGGCGCGGCAGGTCAGCGTCTTGCCGGACCCCGACTCGCCGACCAGCGCGACGGTCTCACCCCGCCGGATCTCGAAGGAGACGTCCCGCAGGGCGCGGCGGCCGGCGCCGACATCGACGTTCAGGCCGTCGACGCGGAGCACCGAGCGGTCGGTGCCGGGGGTCGGATCATCAGACAGTGACACGGTCGAGCTCCTTGGTGGGGAATGCGGGATTCGCCGCGACAGCCGCGGTCGACGGACTGCGCCCGAGGAGCCGCGTGAACAGGCCGCGCCGCGCGCGGGGCGCATCGGAGCCCGCCTCGCGGACGCAGTCGGCCAGGATGTTGAGAGCACCGACGGTGAGCAACATCGGTATGCCCGGGAACAGCGGCGCCCACGGCTGCAGTTCCAGGTATCCGAGGTCCGAGGACAGCATGCCGCCCCAGGTCGGGGTCGGCGGCGTGACACCGACCCCGAGGAAGGCGAGCGAGGCGATGATCAGCAGCGCCGCACCGGTGGCCTGCGCCGCAGCCACCGCGACGTTCGGCAGCACCTTGCTCCACATGTGCGTGCGCAGGATCCACCAGGTGGATGCGCCCATCAGCTCGGCGGACTCGACGTACTGGGTGCTGCGCAGGCCGAGGGTAACGGCGCGACTGATGCGGAAAAATGTTGGGGCGGAGAGGATCCCGACCGCGATCATAGCCTGGCTCATGCCATTTCCGAGGGTCGCGGCCACCGCGATCGTGAAAACGGTGAAGGGCAGCACGGTCAACGTCTCGGACATGCGCAGCGCGAACCACTCGCCGGCCCGCCCCGCCCATACGGACGCGAGGCCGGTGGGCACGCCCAGGCAGATTCCGACGAGGACCACTTCCAGCGCACCGACGACCGACAGCCGCGTCCCGGCCATGAGGCGGCTGAGTACGTCGCGGCCGACGTAGTCGGTGCCGAGCAGATGGGCGGCGCTGGGGCCCCGCAGGATGTCCGGGGATTGGCGGAGCGCGTCGTAGGGCGCCAGCGCGGCGCCGAAGACGGCCAGGAACAACACCGCGCCGAGAATCACCAGACAGATCCGCGCGCTGGGGATCGAGAAGAGTCTGCGCAACGTCGTCATCGTCGGCCTCCTGAGGTGGCGCCGCGGCGTGCGGCCGGGTCGAGCAGGATTTGCAGCGCCGCGAGCGCCACGGTGCCGAGCAGCACGACAGCGGAGGTGACCAGCAGCGTGCCGAGCACGACGGGCACGTCGCCGCGCTGGGCGGACTGCAACGCCAACTGGGCGACCCCGGGCAGGTTGAACAGCTTCTCGGTCATCACCGCGCCGCCCATGATCAGCGGGAGCGCGTTGGTCACGACGGCGAGCGTCGGCGCGACGGCATTGCGCAGCACGTGGCCGAAAAGCACTCGCCCCCTGCTGTATCCGCGCATGCGCGCGCCGATGGCGTAGTTCTCCGCCTGTGCGGTCACCAGAGAGGTGCGCAGTTGGCGCGCGATGTTCGCCGCGACCTCGAGGGCCAGAGCGAGTGCGGGCAGCGTGGCGTAGCGCAACCAGTGCACCGGGTCGATGGCGTACGGCGAGTAGCCGCCGGCCGGGAAGAGGCGGGCCTTCACCGCCAGCAGCACGATCAGCGCGATACCGATGACGAAGGGCGGCATCGTGGCAAGCACCGAGCAGACGACGGTGACGATCCGGTCGGCCACTCCGCCGGGCCTGGCGGCGGCGACGATACCGGCGCCGAAACCGAGGACGAGCGCGAGTACCAACGCGTACAACGCGATCGAGAGATCCACCGGGAACGCGAGCTGAACCGACCGCGCGACGGGGACCGTGGTGAACCACGACCGTCCGAGATCGCCGTGCAGCGCGGCCCACACCCAATCGAAGTAGCGCACCATGAGCGGCCGGTCGAGCCCGAACTGGTGGTTGAGCCGCGCGATGTCCTGCGGCGTCGCGGTCTCGCCGAGCACCACGGCGGCGGGGTTGTTCTTGCTCAGCGCACCCAGCGTGAACGTGATCACCGACGCGAGGAACAGCACGGTGACCGAGGTGAGCAGCAGGCGAGCGAACCTGCGGACCGGGGCCGCCAGCAGGCCGAAGGGCGTGCGCGTCGGTGCGACCGAGGGATCGCCGGGCGTCGCCGTCACTGCCGTCATGCGGGCACTCCTTCCCAGCGGAGCAGACTCGGGTGTTGTTTCAGCGGCGCAAGCGATTTGCGTCGCGCGAGGATGCTCGGCACCTCGTACAGGAATGTGTTGGGGAACCGGGTGACCGCGATGCGCGTCGCCTCCTGCAGGGTCGCGGCGTACGACGGGGCGTCGGTCGGGGTCGCGGCGACCTTCGCCAACTGGGCGACCAGCTCCGGGTCGCCGGAGCGCGCCGGATTCATCAGCCCGGTGGAGCTGAACAGGACCTGGAACGCCTGCACCGGCGACTCCCGGCCCGCGAAACCGTCGTAGCCGAGCGCTTTGCCGCGATGGAGGTAGACGATCTGCGTCCACTGTGACATCGGCACCGGGTCGATGGTGAGTTCGATCCCGATCTCCGCGAGTTGGGCCTGAATCTGTTCCACCGCGGCCGGGATCGGGGCCGCCGCCGACAATGTGGAGCGCACCTTACCGGACAGCCCGGCATCGGCGAGGATCTTGCGCGCCCTCGCCGGGTCGTAGGCGAACGCACGCTTCAGCGCCGGGTTGAAGCCGACGTATCCCTCCGGGAAGGGCTGGTAGTCGACGTCGCCGATGCCGAAGTTGGCGATCTTCCTGATCGCCTCGCGGTCGATGCCGTACTTCAGCGCCTCGACGACCGCGGGGTTGTCGAACGGCGGCTTGGAGGTGTTGACGTCGAGCACGGCGACGTACATCGAGTCGAGCACCTGCACCTCGAGGCCACTGGCCTGGGCCGCCTTGATGCCCGAGGGCGGAATCTTCGCCACGTCGTATTGTCCCGACGCCACCGATGCGACAACGGTCGCCGGGTCGGCGGCCGGGTAGAGCAGGAACCGAGTGATCCCGATCTGATCCGCCAGGTGGAAATGCTGGTTCTTGCGCAGCTCCGCGTGGTCGTTGTCGACATACGAGGTGAGCGTGAACGGCCCCGACCCGGCGGGCCGGGTCGCGAGGGCGTGCGCGTCCTTCTCGAACACCGCGGGGTTGACCACCATGCCCGTCTTCCCGGCGAGCAGCAGCGGGTACTGGTAGTTGGTCCCGTTCAGATCGATCACGACATCCAGATCTCCCTGCGCCGCAACCTTTTTGAGGTCGGCGATCTGCGGGGCGATCAGGGAGCCCGGTGCGGATCGCCCACGTTGGATGGACTTGGCCACCGCCGTCGCGTCCAGTGGCGAGCCGTCGGAGAACTTCAGCCCGGGGCGGAGCGTGAACGTGACCTGGGTGCCGTCCTCGTTGTAGGCCCACCGCTCGGCGAGCCAGCCGACCGCGTTGCCGTCGCCGTCCAGCGCGGTCAGGGCGTCGTAGGCGAGCGCGAGCATCGTGACGTCGGAGCCGGCGGAGGAGGTCACCGGATCCCATGTGGTCGGCAGCTGCCAGGCCCACGAGACGGTGCCCGGACCGCCGCCGCCGACGGAGCCCGCGCCGGCATCGCTGCAGGCCCCGAGGGCGAAGAGGGCGCCGGCACCGAGGCCCAGGCGGAGCATCGCCCGGCGGCTGACGGTGACGGGAGCGGCGCGATCGGTCCGCTGAACGCTGAGAGACATGGACGGAGCTGGTTCCTTCTCGGGGGGCGACGGGTGTAACCGGCGTGGTCAGACGGCCGCGCTGTATCGGTTCGGCGGGATCGGCAGGCCGAGGTGGCCGCGGAGGGTCTCCGATGTGTACTCGGTGCGGAACACGCCGCGCTCCTGGAGGATCGGCACGACCTCCTCGACGATCCGGCGGAAGTTGGCGGGGTGGTCGACGGCGATGTTGAAGCCGTCGCACGCGCGCGCCTCCCACCATTCGATGAGCTTGTCCGCGACCGTCGCCGGGGAGCCGACGAACTCGCTCTTGCGCCGCTCGCGCGTGGCCTCCACGGCCTGCCGCAGTGTCCATCCGTTGCGCTGGGCTCGCTCGGTGATCGCCTTGGCCTGGGTGTAGAAGGAGCGCTCACCGTGTACCAGCGCCTCGGCGGGGAACGGAGCGTCGAGGTCGTAGCGCGTGAAGTCGTGCCACCCGAAGGGTCGGCCGAACTCCTCGAGCGCCGCGGTGAACGTGTGGTCCGCCGCGTTGTTCGCGGCCTCGATCTCCCGAGCGTCCGCGTCGGTGTCACCTACCACGACCTTGACACCGGGCAGGATCAGCACATGGTCGGGATCGCGGCCGTACCGTGCCGCCCTGCTCTTGATGTCGTCGTAGAACGCCTGGCCGGCGGGGATGTCGGCGGCATGGGTGAAGATGCCCTCGCCGACGCGAGCCCCGAGGTCCCGCCCCTGGTCGGAGTCGCCCGCCTGGAAGATCACGGGGTGCCCCTGCTGCGAGCGGACCAGGTTGAGCGGACCCTGCACCCGGAAGAATTCGCCGTCGTGGTCCAGCCGATGCTGCTTGCTTCGGTCGAGGAACCGCCCGGTCTCCCGGTCCCGCACGAAGGCGTCGTCCTCGTACGAATCCCACAGTGCCCGAGCGAGTTCGACGTATTCCTGCGCTCGCCCGTACCGCGTGTCGTAGTCGTAGTGCTCGTCGAGCCCGTAGTTGCGCGCGGTGCCCGCGTCACCGGTTGTGACGACGTTCCACCCCGCGCGACCGCGCGATATGAGGTCGAGTGAGCCGAACCTTCGCGTCAGGTTGAACGGGCTGTTGAAGCTCGTCGTCGCCGTGCCGACCAGCCCGATCCGGCTGGTCTGCACCGCCAGCGCGCTCAGGAGCGTCAACGGCTCCAGGCGGTTGAGGTAGTGCGGCGGCGAATACGGCGTGATGAACTGGCTGTCCACGATGAACACCAGATCGAACAGACCGCGCTCCGCCAGCCGCGCGACGTCGGTGAACCAGTCGATGTTCACGCTCGCGTCGCCGGGGATGTCCGGATCCAGCCAGAGGGTGTGGCTGCCCGGACCACCCGTTCCATAGGGAACGGAACCCAGATGAATCTGCCGTCTGCTCAGCACGCCACTCCGTCCGATTATTTTCCTGCGCCATAGAAATTACGGGAATTCCCGCGGCCTATCCAACGAGCATTCGTGATCGGAACCATCATGATTCGTGATGAGAGTGCATAATCGTAAGAATCATGCAGAAGAACCTCGACATTGCTCCGTTACGGAGCTTCGTCGCAATCGCGGACTGCGGCGGCTTCCAGCGAGCGGCGACACATCTGCACTTGAGCCAAGGCGCCGTCAGCCAGCACGTGCGCCGACTCGAGGATGCGGTCGGCCGGCAACTGTTCCAGCGCCACGGCCGCGGCTCGCGCTTCACGCCGGATGGCGACGAACTCCTCGCTGTGGCTCGCCGGATCCTCGACCTGCACGACGACGCGCTGCGCAGCTTCGGCGCGGAGACCACGAGCACCATCACGATCGGGTCGACCGAGCACGCCGCGGCACAACTGCTGCCAGCCCTCGCGACCGCGCTCGAGCGTGCGGCCCCGCAGCTCTCGGTCCGGTTCCGAATCGACCGCGGTATGGCTCTGCGTGACGGTCTCGCGAGCCGCCGGATCGACCTCGCATTGCTGCTCAACAGCGATGATCCGAGCGCGATCCGCGTGGGCGAACTGGAGCTGACCTGGTACTCCGCTCCGGGCTGGCAGCTCCCGCCCCGGCCGGATCCCGTGCCGATAGTCGCCTTCGACAGTCCCTGCGCACTGCGCAGCCGCGCGCTGGAAACCCTGTCGGGGGCCGGTCTCCCGGCGTCGATCCGCGCCGAGGCACCGCAGCTGGGCGGCGTGCACGCGTCGGTCGCGACCGGCGTGGGAGTAGCACTGCTCGCCACGCTCGGACAGACGCCGGAGGGACTCGTCCCGCGCTCCGACCTGCCCGCCGCGAAGCCGTTGCGCCTGTCTGTGGGCGCTCGACCAGGTCTGCCGACGGCGACGGCGGCGATTGCGGCGGACGCACTGCGCCCACTGCTCACACCGCACCTGCGGCTGGCTGCGGGGGCGTGAAATCTCACCCACCGGCCATTGCAATCATGATGATTTTTAAAATACAGACCTCTCCTCGGACGAGGATTCAGGACGTGAATGCTTCGTTGAAATCAACATGATTTTATTTATTGCACAGGAGAGCCCTCCATTCGTTCGATCTCCCGGGATCGGCGGAATCGGAGGCGTATTTACTTCGGCGTGCCGAACCGGCCGGAGGGCGCACTCGGGGCACCCGGCCCCACAAACCGTGCCAATGTTCGACAAACATGTCGGCCGGCATCGCCGTGCAGCCATCGGCGCGCCTGCCCGGAACCACGCGCGAGGGGTCCTCAGCAACCAAGTCCGCCGACCCGTTCACCGGCCACTACCCCAGCCGGCCAGCGACCGGCGGTTGGTAGAAAGTCGTTCTCGGGCTGCGGGGCGATCGCCGAACTGGCCGGGCCCGCGCAGGAACGCCGACACCGTGGCAATGTGGCGAACCTGAACGGAGCTGTGAACGCGCCCAGGGCGAACAAGCCCTGGCGGGAGAAGCCGAATACCGGCGGTGAACGGCGTAGGTGAGCCATGTGCCGGAGGACCGCATGCACGGTTCGAGGCGGCGGGGCTGGAGAGGCGACCGCCCGCCAGGGACACCGGGGGACGCACAACCGACCAGGCAACCGGCGCATGCGGGAAGTTCCCGGCCCGACTCAGGTGTCGGCGTCAGACTGCGGGCGGGACGGCCACGACCTTGCCGTGGATCTCTCCCGCGTCGGCCTGCCGATGGATCGCGGGCAGCTCGCTCAGCGGCACGCGCCGGGCGATCTCGACGTGCAGCTCGCCACGGTCGATGAGGGCGACGAGGTGCGAGAGTGTCTCCGCGTCGGGGTGCACGAAGATCGTGGCCGCGCGCACGTTTCGCTCCTCGTCGCCCGGCGTCGTCACGGTCGGCGTCGTCGAGACGACCACGCCGCCATCACGCACGCGCGTGACCAGGGCGGTGAACCCGTCAGGGGTGATCGGGGCCAGATTGAGCAGCACATCGACGGGCTCGGTCACCGCGTCGAGCACAGAGGTGGCCGTGTGGTCGATGATCTCGTCCGCACCGGCCGCGGTGACGATCTCGCTGCTGCGCGGGCTCGCCGTGGCGATGACGTGCGCACCTGCGCGCTTGGCCAGCTGCACGGCATACCCGCCCACCGGGCCGCCGGCACCGTTGATCAGCACCCGCTGCCCGGCTGCGAGCTCGCCCGCCTCGAAGAGCGCCTGCGAGGCGGTGAGCCCGACCGACGGCAACCCGGCGGCATCGGCCAGCGCAATGCTCGTCGGAGCCTTCACCAGCGCTTCCGCCGGGGCGGCGACGTACTGCGCTGCCGCGCCGTCGGCATTCATGGGTATGAACCCGACGACGTTCTCGCCCACGGCGAGGCCGTCCACCCCGTGGCCGATCGCGTCGATCGTGCCGGAGACGTCGTAGCCCGGAACGTGCGGCAGCGTCACCGGGATCGGCAGGAAGCCGCCGCGGATTCCGCCGTCGGCCGGGTTGAACGCCGACCCCGCGACCCGGATGCGCACCTCGCCGGCACCGGGGACCGGCTGGTCGACGTCTTCGTAGCGCAGAACCTCCGGACCGCCCGTTTCGTGGAACCGTACTGCCTTCATGGTGTCTTCCCTTCGATATTTTGCTTCGAATTCGAAGCAACTCCCGACCACGCTAGCACTGCTTCGAACTCGAAGCAAGTGCTTCGAGTTCGAAGTACTGATAGGCTCGGCTCATGCCCTCTTTGCCGCCGTCCCTGGATGCCACGCAGCTGGGCGCGTACTTCGCCCTCATCGAGGCGAGCAGCCTGCTCAAGCACACCGTCGAACAGCAGTTGCGGGAGGCCGGGGACCTCAGCTACGTGCAGTTCCAGCTCCTGGCCACCCTCGGCGACTCCCCGACCGGCAGCCGGCGGATGACCGATCTGGCCGACGGTGTCGTCTACAGCCGCAGCGGACTGACCTACCAGGCCCAAACACTCGAGAAACGGGGCCTGGTGACCCGCACGCTGTCCTCCGATGACGAGCGCAGCACCACCGTCACCATCACCGACCAGGGACGCGCCGTCCTCGCGGGGGTCTTCCCCGGTCACGTCGCCGTCATCGACGACCTGCTGTTCACCCCGCTGTCCCGCACCGACATCGAGACGCTCGCCGACATCCTCGGCCGCGCGCGAGACCACATGCGCCGGACGCCACCGCGCTCGGCCGAACCACGGCGGCGCGGCCGGCGAACGCGGTGACCAGCGGCCGGCGTAGCGGGGTCCGGTCACCATCGCCGGTGCGATGAGCACCAGCGCCATCGTGCCGCCGGCATCGGCATTCGCCGCATGCGACTCCCCCTGAATCATCGGGTCGCAGAGTCGCGATCAGCTCTCCAGCTCACAGATGACCACCGGAATCTGGACCGCGTCGATCCGGACGCCTTCGACGTCGTGTCTACCCCGGCGGTCATGGCCCGATGGAAGACCTCGCCTATGACGAGACCTCCGGTGGGCTGCTTTCCCTGCTGCGCCACGCACCGGCCGCGATTCTCGCCGCGACCGCCCCCGACGGCTCCCCTTTCGCCGGCTACCGGATGACCCGGCCTGTCCAACCGCGAGGACTACTCAACCGGTTCGCGAAGAGCGCACCCTGGCTGCTCGAGGACGAGCTGAAAGATGCGGGCGTCGCCTATTCCAAAGCGCGAATTACGTTGCGCCCCTACATCGTTGTCGATCGAAATCTCCGGTCTCAGGGTGTGCTCAGCCGGCTTCTACGAATCCCAGGAATCTATCCGCGAGGATTTCGATCATCAGCGGGTCCCCGGCTACGCCCGAAGCCAGTGCCGCATGGTTGCTTTGATCCAGGATCTCGTACAGCAGAAGCCAAGCCTCCAGCCATCTGCGCCGCTCGCCGGGCTTGTCTGGGTCGACGGCAAAGGCCGGTATCGCGGTACCCAGCCGACTGATGAGATCTCGAATGAACTGTTGCGCACGGGGAGTGAAGTCGCCGTCGTCGACGCTGGCCTGGACGAACACCTTCAGTAGGCGGCTCTCTTTTCTATCTGCTTCGAATATCGTTGTGATCCAGTCGGTTACGTCCCTGCGCTGGGTGTAGTCCACAGTCGTGATGCTCGCGTAGACGGGCATCGCGGTGGCGGCAGCGGTCTTGAACAAGAACGCGGCGAGGTCGGCTTTGCCGCGAAAGTGCCGATAGAAGGTCATCCGACTCACTCCCGCCGAGGCCGCGATGTCCTCCACGGAAACCGTCAGATAGCCACGGTCACAGAAGTTTTCGGTCGCGGCGTCGACGATCCGAGCGTGACTGTCCTGCTTACGCCGACGATGGAAGGCGGCCAAGCCCGCAACGCGTGGATCCGGGGTGTCACCCGGCGACGCCGCGTGATCCGATTCCGACTCGGCCGCCATGTTCCTTATCCCGTTGCGGCGGTGAGCACGCCGCTCTTCTCGGGACCCACGAATTCTCCGGGGAAGCGGCCCGTGAACGCTCCGTTGTCGAACGTCGGGACGCCATTGACCAGGGTCAGCCGCATCGGCGCCGCGGCCCGGGTGTAGCGATAGGTTCGACCGCCACGCCCGTCCCAGACATCCCAGATCTTCTCTTCCGGGCGTCGCTCGATCTCGTCTAGATCGAACACGGTGATATCGGCGACCTTCCCGACCTGGAGCAGCCCTCGCTGCTCCAACCCGAAGAAGGCAGCGAGTTTGCCGGTCAGCACGTGCACGCCTTCCTCGATGGTGAGCAACTTACGGTCTCGGACGAAGTCGGTGAGCAGGTAGACATTGTCACCCGCACCGCAGAACATCTTGCCATGCGCGCCCGCGTCGGAGATGTTGCCCACCGAGTTGGGGTCGCGCAACAGGTCGACCAGCACCTCCTCGTCGGCTTCCCAAGAGCGCTTGTGCACAACCGATTCGGCTCCGTTCTCGAGCACCCAGCGCGCCAGAGCATCCGATGGGTGCGCCGTACCGGTCTGTTCCATGAGATCGGCAAGGGTGAGTCCGACAGGGCCCCAGCCGGACTCGCTTTCCCGCAGAGTGAGCGCTGAGGGATCGTGAAGGTAGGAGTGGCTGTACGAACCGTCCCATGCGACACGGGCGCGATCGAGCCACGCCGGATCGGACAACATCGCACTCTTTTCGTTCCAGGTCGGGGCGTCAACCATGTTCTGCCACACCTGATTACCGTTCTGAGCGAATACCAGCGACCGGCTGAAGTTGATCACCGAGGTCGGCGAGACATGATGGAAGCCCGTATAGAAGTCGAGCCCTTCGGCTTTGAACCGCTCGTGCAGAACCTTGGAGCGCTTGCCGATCTCCGCCTGAAATTTCAGCGTCGGCAGCCCGGCCCACTGCATCCTGACTCCGGTCGCCTTCGCGATTCGGCCCAGTCGCTCCGTCTGATCCGGCCCGGTCATGCGCATGAAGTGATCGACGATCACCTGGAAGGTGGCGCCCTCGTACCGAGCGAGGACGCGCAACAGCGCCTCGTATTCCGCGTCGTCGGCCAATTGCGAGGGCAGCGGGCGATCATGTTTGTCGTAATCCAACTGGTTCGACGACAGCCCCATGGCGCCGGCTGCCAGCGCATCATCGAGAAGGACACACATCTGTTCGATCTCGTCCGGTGTCGCAGCGCGTTTCCAGGCTTCCTGTCCCATGACCGACAACCGGATCGGAATATGGCCGCAGAATGCCGCGTAGTTGACCGGCACCCGAACATTCCGGAGCATCGACTGCTTGTATTCGCTCCACCTGCTCCAGTCCCAGGGGACGAGCTTCTTCATCGGCTCTTCGGGAATATCTTCGAAGAAGTTGAAGATCTCGATGAGATTTTCCCGATCTTCGGGCTTGTCCGGCAGGGGGGCCATCGAGAAGGCACAGTTGCCGTTGATGGATGTCGTCACACCGTAGGCGGGCAGTGGCTCCATATTCGGCGACCACCACACCCCGCCGTCCCAGTGGTTGTGGGTCTCGATGAAACCCGGCGTCACGAAACAGCCGGTCGCATCGATCACTCGTTCGCCGACGCCGGCCTGCAGATTCGCGCCGATCTCGGTGATCCGACCGTCACTCACCCGGACATCCGCGGCGTAGGCCGGAGCCCCGGACCCATCGACCACAGTCCCGCCCTTGATCAGTAACTGAAACCTCACTGTTTTCTCCCGTCTCACCGCGTCACGCCACGTGGCAACTATTGTGACAGCTTGTAACGTATGACCATTGTTACAGTTTGTAACTCTTGTCTTCACGCGTCAAGGGCAAGCCACTGAGGACAGCGATGGTCCGGCGCACGACTGCACGCTCGCGCCTGTGGACCGTTCCGGTCGCTGGACCGGCAGCCCGGGAGACCCGAACACTCGATCGCCGCCCCCTCGTCGGGTCACGGCCCAGCCGCCTTCATCAGCCACGACATATCCTGTCCCGGCGCTGTGCACGCGCGCGAATTCATCCTCTCGGCGACAGCGCTGGTCCTGGGTCTCGTCCTGCTCGCCTGGTCGGAGACCGGGGCGGCGGCGGTGAGCCGGTTCGAGGCCCGGCTCGGGCACACGTATCGCGAGCGGCCGCCACCCTGGACCTGTACACCACGAAACCGCCGTGGGATATCGACCACCCGCAGCCCGTGTTCGCCGCCCTGGCTGCGGCCGGAGACATTCGCGGCCGCGTGCTCGATCTCGGCTGCGGGACAGGCGAACACGCGCTTGCGGCGGCGTCGCTGGGATGCGACGCGGTCGGGATCGACCAGTCCGCACAGGCCATCGAAGCCGCCGAACGCAAAGCCCGCGACCGCGGCCTGCCCGTCCGATTCCGCCGCCACGACGCCCTGCGGCTGTCCGAACTCGGCGAAACGTTCGACACCGTGCTGGACTGCGGCCTGTTCCACGTCATCGCCCCGGACGCCCGCGCCGCCTACGCCGCCGGTGTCGCCACGGCACTGCGTCCGGGCGGCCGCTATTACATGCTCGGCTTCAGCGACCAGCAACCCGGCGGATGGGGACCACATCGACTGGCCCGCACCGACATCGAGTCCGCCTTCACTAGCGACTGGCATATCGACTCGATCGAACCGGCCCGCCTGGAAACCATCCCCGCACCCGACGGCCTGGCCGCCTGGCTGACCACCGCCACCCGGAGGTGACCGCGATGCCCGTCCTGCACACCCGCATCCGCACCGACCGGCCCGAACGATACCTGCGCCAGTTCGGCGAACACGCCACCGCAATGACCGGACCGCGAGGGCATCGCATGCGCATGCACGACACCGCCGCCCATGCCACGAGCGAGCCGATGCTGCGTGTGGAGCAGGACGACGATCAGGTAACCGCCCATTTCACCCCGTGGGGAACCTGCGTCCTGCACGCGGCGTCGAATGTACTGAGCGTGCGTATCGATGCCACCGATGCTGAAGCGCTGCAACGCATCCGCGACATCGTCACCCGTGATCTCGAGCGATTCGGACGCAATGAGCTCATCATCGAATGGACACCGAGCGACACCCCGGCGGCCGGTTCACGGTGAAGGCACGGCACCTGCACTCGTTCACCGGACCGTACGGCGTGGTGGCCGCAATCCTCGCGACAGTGCTGGCGATACACCTGGGGGGCATCGGCTACGCGATCACACAGTGGCACCGGCCCCTTGCCGCTCTCGGCGCGATGACCGCACTGCTGGCGGGAAAACTACTGTTGGTCACCGTATTTCGCGCACACCGGCGGCGGGGATTTCCAGGACCGCAGCGATCAACCCGACGGCCGGGGATGCGCTGACGCGTCATGAAGGAGCACGAAACAGAGGCTTCTCATGACGCGGCGCGGGGAGTCCGAATTTTGATTTCGGCGAAGAGCTTGGTCTCCATCAGCTGTTCGGTAAAGCCAGCCTGGTCGTGCAGACGCGGGCACTCGCACGAAGGTCTTCACATTCGTACCGGCTTTCCGTAAGGGGCCTGGGATCGCGCATGCGTCCTGTCCCTGAGTCCTCACCGACGAACGCGGATGATCGTCTTCCCCGTTATTCGCTCGGTCGGGTTGAAAGCATCGACAGCATCGTCGAGAGTCGCGACTTGTCCGATGTGCGTCCGCAGACGTCCGTCCCGCACCCGCCGGGCGATCTCACTCAATTGCGCCCGATCGGAGACGACAACGAAATCGATCGCCAGTCCGCCGGCCGGCCGTGCCTCGGGCGGACCGGCGACGGTCACCAGTGTTCCGCCGGCTCGAACCAGACCCGCGGACCGCCTTCCGATGTCGCCGCCGAAGACGTCGAACACCAGATCGACTTCGCCGACATCCTCCATCGTGTCGTTCGCGAGGTCGACAAACTCCTGCGCGCCGTAATCGAGCGCCGTCTGACGGTGGGCGGCGCGTCCGGTACCGATGACGTAGACGCCGGCCTCACGTGCGAGCTGTGTCGCCATCGAACCGACTGCGCCGGCCGCACCGTGCACGAGGACGCTCTGCCCCGCCCGGATGTGGCCGTGCTCGAACAGCCCCTGCCACGCGGTCAGGCCCGTCATCACGACGCTCGCGCCCACCGTGAAGTCGACGTCGCCCGGCAGTGGCGCAAGGTTGCGCGCCTCGACGACAACGTATTCCGCCAGTGTGCCGTCGCGAGTCCAGTCCGTAAGGCCGAACACCCGCTGTCCCACCGACAACCCCGTCGTTCCGTAGCTGAGAGCGGTGACCACCCCGGCCACCTCATGGCCGGGGATCGACGGCGTCCGGTCACGGCCGAGGCGATCGATCCAGGTCGAGGGCCACTCCAGCTCATCCCCGGTGAATCCCGACGCATGAACTTCAACGACGACGTCGCCGTAGTTCGCGCCCTCGAGACCGGCGAGCCTCGCCACGTCCGGCTCGGGCCGCTCCACCAGCGTCATCCCCGCAGTTCCCGCGGCCCGGTCCGTCACCACGATCGCTTTCATCCGACTACCTCTCTCAGTATCAGTCCTCGCCTACCCCCGTTATGGCGTTGAGGGGTCTCCGTTGTCTCCGCGTCGCTACCGACGAACCCGGATGATCGTTTTGCCCTTGACCTTTCGGTCGTCACGGTGGACCAGGCAGTCGTGCCGAGATCTGCTGCTATGACAGTCCCATGACTCGGCTCCCTCCACTCGGACGCGCTCGAAGTACTGCCGATGGGGCCGGGCAATCGGCCGCTCAGCCGTTTCCGCCGCCCTGATGCTCGCAGTGAGGTCCCCGAGCGACCCGCTCGACTCGCCGCACCTTCCAGGCCTGCCGGTGCGGCTACCAGCGTAATCCGGCCGATTGTCGTCGGCGCCGAGCATCCGCGACAGCCTCGGACATGACTGTGCGCCGGAGTAGCTTGAATACGACAACAACCGCGGAGACGAAACCCATGGCTTCTTTGCTCTCGGTCAACGTTGGTATGCCCGAAGATGTCGCCTGGCGCGGACGAACGGTCCACACTGGGATATTCAAGTCGCCGGTCAGCGGTTCGGTGATGGTGCGCAAACTGAATATCGATGGCGATGGCCAGGGCGACCTCGACGGCCACGGCGGTGAGCAGCGCGCCGTGCTCGTGTACCAGATCGACTCGATCCGGTTCTGGCAGCACTACTTCGGTCACGCCGGGGTCGAGTTCGGCCAGTTCGGCGAAAACTTCACCGTGGACGGGCTCAGCGACCAGGATGTGTGCATCGGCGACCGGTACCGGATCGGTGAGGCCGAGTTCGAACCCATGGTCACGTTCGGTCGTAGTGGCTTGTCCACGCGCTGGCAGATCGATACGGGATCACTGCTCGAACTCGCCGAGGCCTGTGACGTGCCCACCAGGTGGTCGTGCCGCACCGGCGTGTGCCACACACGCATCACCCCGCTCCTGGCCGGCGCCACCACGTACCTACCCGACCCACTGGAGGCTCCCGACAACGGTCGGGTACTGATCTGCTGTGCCCGCCCGGACAGCGACATCGTGCTGGATCTGTGACAGCCCGACCGACTCGCCGCCGAGATCGCCGCAATGCCCACCGTCGAGGACACCGCGGAACGCCTCCTCACCCCACACGACACCACACGCGTGACGAGCGAAAAGCGACGCCGAGGTCGCTCCAGAGCCTCGGCACTCGACGCGAGGAGTAGTGCGGAGTTCCTGCGGTCGGGACTAGCGGTTGCCCCAGCTTTCACTGCCGTCGAAGTACCGCCTGTTCCGGTCGATGAAGGCTTCGACAGTGAGCGGCTCCACCCCGGTGAGATCGCGGACGATGTCGTTGGTGCCGGCGAATATCCCGTTGCGGTAGTCGACCGCGACATTGACCAGATGCTGCACGAAGTGGGAATCGAATCCTCGCTGTTCGAGCGCGGACCGGAATTCGTCGAGTTCGATGGGTACGTAAGTGATCCGCCGGCCCAGAGTCCGGGTCATAGCCGCGGCGATCTGGTGGTGATCGAGCTCCACCGGCCCGTAGAGCGGGTAGATCTTCCCGGCGTGAGGCCCAGGATCAGCCAGAATCGCAGCGATGACGCGCCCCTGATCCTCGGCCGCGATCGGTGCGTGGCGCGCGTCGGCGAACGGCAACCGTAGCTCTCCGGTCGGGGCATCCCAGAAGCTGATCAGCCATTCGGCGAAGAAAGTAGGCCGGATATGGGTCACCGTCCCGCTGAAGTGGTCCAGGACGCGTTCGGCGAGCCAGTGCTGACGGGCGGCGTTGCTGACGGCGTCGCGCCGGGCCGAAATCTGCGACATATTGACGATGGCGCCGACGCCGTTCTCTTCGGCTGCCTGCACAAGCGTGGCGGTAGCCTCCAGCAATCCCGGTGCGATCGGATAGGTGAGGTACGCCGCGTCCATACCTTCGGCGGCCGCGCTCACCGCGTCCAAATCCAGCAGATCCGCGACGACGACCTCGGCTCCGGCCCGAACGAGCCGCTCGGCCCTGCCGTCGGCGCGATGAACCAGCGCGCGAACATGGTGGCCCTGGTCCAGGAGCGTGCTCGTGGCGTGTGCACCGGTCTTACCGGTGGCGCCGGTGACGAGTATCTGGCGAGTCATAACGAGATCCCTTCCGACAATGGATGGTTCGATCACTGCCTGCTGCAACACCGCAAGATACGGGCATATGCCCATTGTGATTAGGGGCACATACCCGTATTTTGCGGCATGCGGGCTTGAAAACGGACGTTGTCGGGCGTAGGCGAGGACGGGGCCTGCCCGGCTCAGAGTCGCCATGGACGGGAGGAGCGAAGACGATGAAGCCACAAGCGTCGACAACGCGAGACTGCTACGCCACGGCACTACGGAAGGCGTCACGGCGGCTGACCGCCCTCTACGACGACGTGCTGGCTCCCGCCGGTCTGCGTTCGACGCAGTACGCCATCCTCGGTGAACTCGTCGACGGCGAACCGATCACGATCAACGAGCTGGCGCGGACCCTCGTCCTGGACCGCTCGGGCCTCGGCCACTCGCTACGCCCGCTCCAGCGCGACGGCCTGATCCGGCTGGACAAGGACGCCACCGATCGGCGCAGCGTGAACGTCACACTCACCGAGGAAGGGCAGCGGCGGTTCGAGCAGGCGCGCGCGCTGTGGCGCTCGGCCCAGGACCGCGTCGCCACAGCGCTCGGAACGCCGGTGGCAGAACAGCTTCGCGACCAGTTGAACGAAATCGCCGAGGACGACCGGCTGACATCACAGTCGTGACCGTCCCGGTACAGGCCGGGAACCGGCGACCGCCAGCGCCGGCCAGGGTGACGCTCATGATCCAGCACGGCACCCGTAGTCCCGCACCCGAACCTCCATGCCGACATGATCATCCACGCGGTGATGCACTGCCCCCTCGAGCCCGAGCCCGATATGTTCTCACTGTCCGTTTTCATGGGTGGTGAATCGGATAGGGTCATCGGGCTCTCCGGCTGCGTAAGGTCGATCGACCTTGGTCACCACCGAAGTTGGAGAGTATGTCGACAATTAGGAAGCTGCTGACGACGGCGGCCGCAATCGCGGCACTGACGCCGGCAGCGGTGCCGGTACAGGCGCAGGAGGCGAGACCGGAGTATGCGCCGACGATGCTGGTGCTCGACGCGTCGGGATCCATGCAGGCGGCCGACCCTGGTGGCGGGACCAAGTTGGATGCCGCCAAGACGGCCGTGCACACCTTCGTGGGCGCCGCGCCGGCAGCGGCGAAGGTCGGCCTGACCGTCTACGGGACCGGGACCGGATCCTCGGATGCGGAAAAGGCGGCCGGATGTCAGGATGTGCGGACGCTTCGTGGCGCCGACACCATCGATAAGGCAGCACTGAATTCAGCGGTCGAGGAGATTCGGGCCAGCGGGTACACGCCCATCGGAACCTCGCTGCGCGCGGCCGCGAAGGCGCTGCCGACATCGGGTCCGCGGTCGATCGTGCTGGTCTCCGATGGCGAAGACACCTGCGCCCCACCGGATCCGTGCGAGGTTGCCCAGGAGTTGAATCGTCAGGGCGTCGCAATCGTCGTCCACGCCATCGGATTCGGCGTCGACGCGGCATCGCGGAAACAGCTGACATGTATCGCCCAGACGACCGGCGGCACCTACACCGACGCGGTCGACGGCAAATCCCTCGAACGCATACTTCCACGCGTCACTCAAACGGCATTGCGGACCTATGAACCGATCGGGACGCCGATTTCCGGTACGCCGACCTATCGCGACGCACCGGTCGCGGCACCCGGTCAGTATCTGGATACGATCGGCCAGCACGAGACCAGGTACTACGCAATCGATGTGCCGCAGGGCGCGATGGCCTACTTCAGTGCGACGACGGCGTTCCCCCATATTCGGCAGCCGGCTCTCGCCAACGACAACAGCGTTCTTTATTTGCGGGTCTACGGTGCCGACGGCCGGGACTGCAACCAATTCACCTTCGAGCAGGCGGTGAACACCAGTAGCGGCGTGGCTCTCACCGTCACGAAGGCCTGGGACGGCGCGACGAAGTCCGCCGAGGACGGATCAGCGGACAAGTGCCGCGGCGGCGGCCGCTACTACTTCGCTCCCGAATGGCACCGCGCCGCCGACAATATGCCCCAGCGGATGCCGATGGAACTGCTGTTCGGAATCGAGCCGGGCGTCACCGATGCTGGCCCGCCGACATCGACGACACCGACGGCTTTCACTGCGCCTTCGGGCGCCGAAGTGCCGGTGGTGGGCGGTGGATCATTCAATGCCGCAACGATATTGAACAATTCCGGCAGCTACTCCGATACGTTGCAGCGCGGGGAGTTCGTGTTCTATCGAGTCAAGCTGGATTGGGGACAGGGCCTGGCATACCGGGTGAACTTCCTCCAATCGAACAGAAACGGCCTCGATGGCGTGTCGACTGTCACGTCCACGTTGTACACGCCGGTACGCCAGGAGATCGATAACGCTTTCAGCTCCTATGACGGTGCCCCGTATGGGATGCCGAGTGGTCATCCCGCACTGGCAACCCTGCCCGTGCGGTACAGCAATCGTGACGGCGGGCCCGTCAGCGGCAGGGGACAGAGCCTGCCCGGCTGGTACTACATCGCCGTCTCCGTCGGCCCGTCCAGAACAGAAGGCGCGGGCGCCCCGGTGCCGATTCGCCTGGACCTCACTGTGGCCGGGCATCCCGAACCAGGACCGCATTACGCATCATCCACGGCGGACGGCACTTTCGGTGAGAATGCGACGCCCTCGCAGACCGGCACGTCCGGCTCGGGCAGTGCCGGCGGGCGGTCGGCGGTGTCGGCGGCCGCGGAGTCCGGCGACGGAATGCCGCCGGTGATCCTCGCCCTGGTCATCGCGGTTTGCGTGGTATCGCTGGGGCTGATCGTCGGCGGAGTACTCGTGTTCCGCAGCCGTGGTAAGTCGTCGCGGATGTGACACCGGCGTCGGCAGAAACCGGAGACCGGTCCGTCATCGCATTCGGGGGATGACGGACCGCGGCTCGGTGGCGGTGACGGTGGCGCGCCCGTCACCCCTGCGAGGCGACCAGGAGCCCGAGAAGTGGCCGCGTCACCAGGACCGGGAATTGGTAGAATGCGTTGCACGACAATCGGATTCGACAACTGGCAGGTAACATCGACGGCCTGACCGAATCATCGCTGACGATACTGATCGACGTCACCGGCGTGGCACGAGCGGTCGAGGACCTGCAGACCGAGACCGCCGAGGTGTAGCCCATCCTGGGCTACCCCACCCCGAAGTTGTGCGAGCTATGTAGAACCGAGAGCCGCCCCGGGTGGCCTTGCGAACAGGTAACCTCGCGATCGGCGCGACCCGATCGATCGGCCGCTGTCCGGTGAGTTCAGGAGGCCGTATGTACCCGGGTGCCCATGCCGCGCATTTTCCGGAGAAACCCGCCGTCATCGTCGCAGGCGGCACGGGGGTGGTGACCTACCGCGAACTGGAGGAGCAGTCCGCGCGCCTGGCGCGCTACCTGGATGCCGCGGGCCTGCGCCGCGGCGACCATATCGCCCTGCTGACCGACAACGACCCCAGGACGTTCGAAGTCTATTGGGCGGCAATGCGAACCGGGCTCTACTTCACGGCCGTCAACAGTCATCTGTTCCCGGCCGAGATCGCGTACATCGTGAACGACTGCGGCGCCAAAGCCCTGGTCGTCTCGGCGCATCTGGCGGACACGGCGGCGAAGATCGTGCCCGACACCCCGGCGGTGGCCATCCGGCTGTCCTATCGGGGCCTGGTCGAGGGCTACGACTCGTACGAGGACGCACTCGCGGGCAGTTCCCCCGAACCGTTGGCCTCGCAGCCCGCGGGCATGGACATGCTCTACTCCTCGGGGACCACGGGCCGCCCCAAGGGCATCAAACCGCCGCTTCGCGATCACGAGGTCGATCAGCCGACCGATGTCACGCAGGTCTTCGGGCCGATGTACGGCTTCGACACCGAGACCGTGTACCTCTCCCCCGCGCCCCTCTACCACGCCGCGCCGCTGCGGTTCTGCGCCACCGTCCAGGCACTCGGCGGCACCGTGGTGATGATGGAGAAGTTCGACGCCCGAGAGGCGCTCGCCGCGATCGAACGCCACCGCGTGACGCACAGCCAGTGGGTGCCGACGATGTTCGTGCGGATGCTCAAACTCGACGACGACGTGCGCTCGGCGTACGACGTGTCCAGCCTGCGGGTCGCCATACACGCGGCCGCGCCCTGCCCGGTCGAAGTGAAACAGGCCATGATCGACTGGTGGGGCCCGGTCCTGTACGAGTACTACGCGGCCACCGAGAGTATCGGCGTCACCATGATCGACAGCGAACAGTGGCTGCGCAGGCCGGGTTCGGTCGGGAAACCGGCGCTGGGCGTCGTCCACATCTGCGGGGAGGACGGCCGGGACCTCGCCGTCGGTGAGGTCGGCACGATCTACTTCGAACGCGACGAGATGCCCTTCGCGTATCACAACGATCCGGGCAAGACCGCGGAGGCGACCCACCCTCAGCACCCGGCCTGGTCGACCACCGGCGATGTCGGTTACGTCGACGACGAGGGATTCCTGTTCCTCACCGACCGCAAGGCGTTCATGATCATCTCTGGTGGGGTGAACATCTACCCGCAGGAGATCGAGGACGCACTTGCGTTGCATCCCAAGGTATTCGACTCCGCGGTGATCGGGATCCCGGATGCGGAGATGGGCGAATCGGTGCAGGCGGTGGTCCAACCCGCCCCCAGCGTCACCGCCTCCCCCGAACTCGCCGAGGAATTGCGCACCTTCCTGCGGGACCGGATCGCGCACTACAAGGTGCCCCGAGGTGTCGACTTCGTCGACGAGCTTCCCCGCACCCCCACGGGGAAACTCGTCAAGCGAAAGCTGCGGGACCGCTATCGGTGATCAGATCGGTCCTGAATTCCCGCGGGTCGGCAAGGAGCACCGCCTCCTCCCACCTGATAGCCCCTGCGGGACGGGTGCGTCCGGGTTGTCTTCTTCACCGCAGGCCAGCGGTCGACTTGGCCTCGACCAGCACGCCCTCGAGCATCGCCGGCGTGAGTCTTCCGGTGAAGGTGTTCTGCTGGCTCACGTGGTAGCAGCCGAAGATCGTGAGCTCCGCGCGGCCGGGGAGCGCGGGGGCCAGCGAACAGCGCACGCCGTGGCCGAACTTGGGGCGCGGGCGGGGCACGGTCCAGCCGGATTCGGCCAGCGCGGGGAACAGCGCCTGCCAGCCCCAGCCGCCGAGGACGACGATCGTTCGCAGGCTCGGCGCGAGCAGGCCCAGCTCGGTGATCAGCCAGTGACGGCACCGATCGCGCTCGTCCGGGGTGGGCTTGTTGTCCGGGGGTGCACAGTGCACCGGGGCGGTGATCCGCGTGCCGAACAGCCGGAGCCCGTCGCCGCGCCTGGTCGAGTCGGGCTGACTGGCCAGCCCTGCGCGGTACATCGCAGCGAACAGCACATCCCCGCTGCGATCGCCGGTGAACATGCGCCCGGTCCGGTTCCCACCGTGCGCGGCGGGAGCGAGCCCGACCACCAGCAACCGAGCATCGGCCGGTCCGAGACTGGGAACTGCCCGTCCCCAATAGGTTTCGTCACGATATGCCGCCCGCTTGACGCGCGCGGCCTCCTCCCGCCAGGCAACCAAACGCGCACAGGCCCGACAGTCGGCCACCGCCCCGTCGAGTTCATCGATCGACCGACACATCATCGAGCCATTCTGACCCGGCGATCCATTGGCGACTGCCCCGGGACTCGGTTTCCCCTCGGTGAACTGCGCGAGCGCGGTGATGACCCGGGCGGCGATGTGCGGCGGCCATCGGAACGAGGAGGAGGCCAGCCAGCCAGAATTTCGAGGTTTTCCCGTTTCCGCGGAGAGTTTGATGCTCCACCAGTTTCGTAGAGTCGTAGGACTGGGCGTCAGGCCAAAGGAGAAATAGGCTTGCCACCTCGCACACGATCGAAGATCACACACAGAGAGCTGAGTAACAGCGCCCTCGATCATGGCAAACCTCCAAGCGTTCGAAGATCACGCTGGGAAACTCGCCCCGCCGCTCACCACCGCCGGTGAAACTGCTCGGTTTGCGTTCTGCTTCAACAGCTTTCTCTGATTCGCATGTCGCTACAGTCGACGATCGAGTCCGTCGACAAACGAAAGCTTCTGTTTTTCGATGCGGCCGATCTTTCGAGCTTGTCGGTGCGACCAGACCGTCCGTCGCTTGCCACGGATGATGCTGCGGCACAACATCGTTGAGCACAACGGCAGACCTGTTCTCGCACAATCGCGGGCATCCATGGAGCGGCACGTCGCACCCTGTTCACCTGTAATCCCCATTGACGCACGGGCACTCGGCGCCGAGCCCGGACGCGCGACCGGATCGTTCGGGCGTTCGCGCGCACCCTGACCTGTTCATCCTTCAGGGGCACGTACCCTTCGCCTCCAGTGTGGCGGCCATCGAAAACGTGATGGCCACAGCCATATTCACTCAACATGCCGCATCATCGTCTGCAGCGTCCGAAACTTCCGACCAGCACGACAGGCCACCTCAGCGATGACCGCCTTGCAGGAGCTGACCACGCTGCTGCCACCCCCACCCGACGCCGGGCGATCGTTCGACTGGACCACAGTCGAACAACGCCTCAGCGTCACCGGCCTGCCGCAGGACTACACGCAACTGCTGGCGGTGTACGGGAATGTACGGTTCTGCAACGCGCTGCGCCTGTTCCGGCCCGCCGCCGAACCGTGGCTGGACCTGGCCGAGGTCACCCCCGCCGCGCGAGAACCCCTCGGCGACAATGAATTCGGCGAGCCCCCGGCCGACGTACCGGACGGGGTCTCGCTGGATCCGGCGACGCTGATCCAGTGGGGGTGGATCTTTCGGCGACGACTACTGCCTGCGGGACGCCCACGACCCCGACCCGGCACGCTGGACGCTGGTATTCACCGACATCGACAAACTCGACTGGGGCTACGCCGAAACCTACGATCCCACCGACCTGGCCGGCACCGTCACCGCGCGCATCGACACCGCTGCAACCTGATCTCGAGCCACGACCGGAACAGCCGAATCATCTTCTGCCAGTTGGTATCCCGAACTGCACCGACGATCAGGTGGATTCCGGGTCTACGGCCCCGCGACCGGGTCGAGACAGCTGGCCGGCGGGTCGACGAAAATGCACAGAGCCGGGGCACGGGTGGGGCGATAGCCGACGGGGACTCCACCCGCGGCGACGATCTGCGCATAGGCGCCCACAGCGTCGGTGGGGCGGCGGGTGAGCGACGGGTCGGTGCGTACATCGACCGTATAGAGGCCGAATCTCGGTGTGTAGCTGCCCCATTCGTAGTTGTCGGTGAGGCTCCAGTAGTTGTACCCGATCAGGTTCATACCGGCGGCCTTCGCACGCTGCAGCCAGTAGACGGTGTCGCGCAGATGGTCGCCGCGGGTGTAGCCGTCGCTGCGGGGCCGGGCATTCTCGGTGGGCATGCCGTTCTCCACGACGTACAGCGGCTTACCCGGAAAGCGGCGTGAATAGTGCTGCAGCGCATAGTAGATCCCCTCGGTGCGCAGTGGCATCTCCCAGATGCGCGGACCCGGCAGGGTCGGCAGCGCCGAACCGGTGGCCCGCCCGATCGCCCCGTACAGCGACTGCGCCGGGTCGAAGCCGAAGTAGTAGTCCACGCCCACGTAGTCGAGCCGGGCGGCGATTCGGTCGACGAACGCACCGTTGACCTGGTCCTCCGCACCTGCAACATATCCGACGTTCGCGGTGACCCGGGCGCCGGGCTGCTTGCTGTGGATGTAGTCGTAGCTGGCGTTGTGCACATCGACGATCTCGTTCAGCATCCGGTCGGCGTCGGCGCCGCCCTCGCGGACCTCGTTTCGGATGTATACGACGGGCTCGTTCACGGTGACCCACAACGGATTCCGCGAGGAGTACCGATCGACGACGGCACGCATATCGGCCAGCCAGTCCCCGACCATTCCAGGATTGCGCCAGCCGCCCCGGCTCGCTTCCCAGCCCGGGTACACCCAGTGGTCCAGGGTGATCATCGGCCGCATGCCGGCCCGCACGATGCTGTCGACGACCGAATCGTAGAAACGAAAGGCGCGCTGGTCCCACATCCCGGGCGCGGGCTGCAGCCGGGCCCACTCGATCCCGATACGGAAAACCCGCATCCCCATGTCCGCGGCCAGCCGGATGTCGGACTGGTAGCGATCGGCGAAGTCGACCGAATTCCCCAGCGGCTCCGATCCCCGATCCCGAGCGATATAACGCGTCCAATTACTGTCGGGCGCACGACCTTCGGACTGGAAGCCCGAACTGGCAACCCCCCAGAGGAATCCGGAACCCAGCGACGAGAGCGCGGCCGCCCGCGGCGGCCCCGCCAGTGCCGGAGTCCCGGCCAGCGACACCGACACAGCAGCAACGAACACCGCCGAGACAATCCGAAGAACCCAGGATCGCATCAATTCAGGGTAACGAACGGACCCCTGCCCGCGCTGGCGATGGCACCATTCCCACTCCGCCCGCGCGACGTCGCGGCGTGATGAGCCTTCGTCATCGGGTCGTCGTGGTCTGCGCGGCAACCGAAGTGCCCTGCGTGGCTCCGGTACAGGCCGCGACCGCCGAACCCGCGAGCTCGGATCCGCCGATGGGATGGAACTGACGGAACTCCGGAATCGGTGGTGTGCACTACTATTCCGTACGAGGGTATCAGTGATCGAAAGACCATGTGCCGCAGAGGATTACAATGGACAACCCAGGCGCGGAAACTTGTGAATCCGATTGCCACCGTTGATGTCTGGTGGCCTACGCGAGAAGGACACCAAACGACCGACTCGGCGCCCTGCTGGCCAGGATGGGCTACACGGCAGCGCAGCGACGCGATGCTGGGCCTTCGACAGGATGTGGTTGCCGATGATGATCGACCTCCACAAAGGGGCGATCACGATGTCGAACACCGAACTGGCCAGCGGCATGAACACCGACGCCAAGGCAGTGGCCGGGGCATACTCACTACCCGGCAGGCGCAGATCCAACAGATGTAGAGCATCCTGACGTACAGCCTGATCACATACTCGGATGAAGGTCCCCGCAACCGGGACCTTCATCCGAGCGACATCATCGGCTGAGCGCGCGTGGCCGAGGCGGCGCCCGGGCGGTGGCGCGCAGACCCCGCTCGCGCTCGATCAACCGGGCACGAGCGGATCGGCTCAGCTGCCGATGACGGAGTTCATGATGGTTCCGGCGCTGGTGACGGTGGCGCCGCCGATCATCGCGCCCGCCACCATCTTCGGCGACTCGAGGCTGCCGCCGTTCCACTTCTCCCAGGCGAACCGGCCGCCGCCATAGGTGACGGCGCTGACCCCGGAGAGCAGAGTGAACCAGGTGAAGTAATGGACCATCTTGAGCAACTTGTCCGCCACCGGAGGGGTCTCCGGGGTGGGGTTGCCGATCTGGGCAAGCACCGTTGTGTACGTCTCATGTGCGGCGAGAACCATGCTCACGTTCGTTGTCCTCTCGGATGCTGGGGTGATGCCGGCGTGACCACTCGCCCGGATGGCCTTCAGAACCGGCGGGAGCATGCAGGTAGAACTCGTCATTCACTGTTATTGAACCGCATTTGCCACCCGCCGCACGGTAGACACACCAGGTGTGCGGGCAGGCACGCCCGACCCGATGTCAGCGCGGGTGCCGGGCTGTGGTTCGCGCGGAATCCGCACGAACCACAGCGCCGCCGGGTCCCCGGGGCGCCAGATGTGCCCGAAAGTGCTCAGCTCGGTGGCATGCGCCTCAGGCTGCCGACACTGAGCGATCCGTTGACCCCGCGGCGCATCGTCGCCTCTGCCGCGCGAACGTAGTCGGCCGGATCCTTGTCCACAGGCTCGACACCGGCGTAATTGCGTGCCTCGTAAGCGGCGAAGGCGACGGCCAGTTGGTGTCGCCGTTGCAGGCCGGCCAGGCGGCGGAAGTCGGTGAGTCCCTCACGTTCTCTTCGGCCATATGATCGCTGTTGGCCAGGTTCGCCGCCGCGACGGCCGCGTACCACTCGTCGCTACCGACCTGGTGTCGCACTACTTCGGCGACCGCGTCCCTGATCTCGTTGTGATCGTGGATCGCATCGAGAGTCTCGTCCTCCGGCGCGGCCCCGCACTCACCTGTCCCGCAGGTCACGCCCACCTCGGCAACGCACCGCACGATCGGGACACCGCCGTGCGGCCCGGTCTGCGATGAAATGGCAAGGCGCGAGCGGCCACGCCGAGCACAGCAGGCGCGCACCCGGACAGTCCTGCGGTCCGCTCATCGATCACCGGGCTGCGTGACGGTTGGTACGGACGGGCCGATGGGGCCGACCGATCTCAGGTGAGGTGATAGGTGGTGTCGGAGACGGTGAATCCGTGACCGTCTCCGGTGCGGCAGGTGACGCCGGTGGCTTCGTGGACGGTGCACTCGGTGTCGGCGACGCGCAGGGCGACCTCGTACGGCAGGACCTTGGAATCCGGGCCCGCGACCGGAGAGCAGGCGTTGCCGAACGACGCCCTCCTGCCCGTGCCGACCGAGATGGTATTGGGTTTGAGCGGTTTGCCGGTGCAATCGGAGACCGCCGGGGCGTCGGGCGGGAATTGGCCGTTACAACTCGCGCGGCCGGCGTCCATTCCGCAGAGGAATTTACCGCTCGGGGATTTGAAGGTCGTACCGTAATCGGTGTGGTATTCGGCCGGGTCGGCCGTAGCCGGAGAACCGGCCTTGGCTTCGACAGCGGCGGCTGGTGCCATGCCTTCGGCCGGGCCCGCCGAGTGCGCTCCCTGACCGCATCCGCCTACGAAGCCGATGGTCGCCCCGGCCATCGCGATGCGGATCGCCCGTCCCACGGGCGAGGGGCTCGCGGTGCTCGGCGAGGTGTTCCGGAACAGGATCATGAGGTCTCCTCTCAGCCGACGTGTCGGTGTGGACCGACGCGATGATGCGGTCCGTCCTGCCGACTCAGCTATGCCCGATTACGCTCCGGCGAATCGCATACCGGACCGCACACTGGAGACGTGGGAACAGCGAAGAACACCACAGAGACAAGCGACGTGGCTGGCATCGAAGAGTGACCCGGGCATGGGAAACGGTCTTGGCGAGCCACGCCCCAGAGGCGCTGCTGGCCTGCTACGGCTCGGACGCGACGCTCGAGAGCCCGGTCGCCGCCCACATCCTCGGCGGGCCGGGGGTATGTCGCACCGAAGTCCTCGCCCGCACCCCCGACGAGCAGCACCACCACCCCAGTGGATTCTTCACCGACGGACGGCGCGCGATCTGGGAGTACCGCATAGACCGGGGTCCGCTTCGCAGGGAAGCAACATCCTTCGGCCGACGAGGTCCCGTTCCGCGTGAGTCGGCCGGGAGAATCCTCAGCTCAGTTCGCGTTGCGAACCCGAGAGTTCTTCAACTCGCGCAACGCGGTTCGCAACCCGCGACGCTTGCCGGTTTCGGGATCTACACCGAAATGCGACTGAATGCCTTCACGGATCGCGAACCGCAGTTCCGATGCCGTTTCCGGCGCGTCGTCGGGGGTCGCTTCGAGTAGTGCGTTCGGCAGTGCGAGCTTGGCGATCGTCCGGAACGATTGGAGATATTGGCCGCCGAGCGAACCGGTCGTGTACGGCAGGTCGTATTTGTCGCACAGTTCCCGGACTCGCACGCCGATCTGCTCGTAGCGGTTGCTCGGCAGGTCGGGGAACAGGTGGTGCTCGATCTGGTGGCTGAGATTGCCGCTCATGAACCGCATCAGCGGCCCCGCACGGAAGTTGGCCGATCCCAGCATCTGGCGCAGATACCAGCGCGGCTGGTCCTCGGACTCGAATTCCGCGACGGTGAATTTCTCGGCGCCGTCGGGAAAGTGACCGCAGAAGATCACCATATAAGCCCAGTAGTTGCGCACGAAGTTGGCCGTGGCGTCGGCCGTCAGCGTCGTTTTCCAATTCCGTCCAGCCAGCGCCGGGTAGATCAGGTAATCCTTGGCCGCCTGTTTGCCGACCTTGGTTCCGATGATGCGCAGGTCCTTGAACGCTTGGCGCCACGTCTTCTCGCCCCCGCGCAGCTTTTCCACCTCGAGATGATGCAGTGCCACGCCCCACTCGAAAAGGGTCCCGAGAAGCAGGTTGTATACGGGGTTGCCGATATTCCACCACTCCCAGCGCTGGTCACGCGTGACCCGCAGGATCCCGTAACCGACATCGTCGTCCATTCCGACGATGTTGGTGTATTTGTGATGAACGAAGTTGTGCGAGTGTTTCCACTGCACGCTGGGACAGGTGGTGTCCCACTCCCACGACGACGAGTGGATCTCCGGATCGTTCATCCAGTCCCACTGGCCGTGCATCACATTGTGGCCGAGTTCCATGTTCTCGATGATCTTGGCCAGCGAGAGCATCGCCGTGCCGGCGAGCCATGCGGCCTTGCGGTTGCTGAACATCAGCGCGACTCGGCCGCCGGCGGCCAGCGCGCGATGCAGCGTGATGGTGCGCCGGACGTACCGGGCGTCACGCTCGCCGCGCGACTCCTCTATATCGCGGCGGATGGCATCGAGTTCGGCGCCGAGCGCCTCGATGTCGGCCGGGGTCAGATGCGCGTAGATGTCGATGTCGGTGATGGCCACCCGGCCTCCTAGATATCGAGAGTGCATTCACCAGAGACGCTGCTGATGCACGTTTGAATTCGTTCTCCTTCACGGCGCTCCTCACCGGTGCGCAGGTCGCGGACATACCCACCCGCGAGTGGCAGGACACAGGTTTGGCAGATGCCCATGCGGCAGCCGAACGGCATGTTGATTCCCAGCTTCTCACCGGCCTCGAGAAGTGTTGTCGCGCCATCGATCTCCGCCTTCTTGTCCGAGAGGGCGAATCGCACCGTCCCGCCTTCGCCGCCGTGGTCGGTGCGGGCGATCGAGAACCGTTCGACGTGCAGCCGTTCCCGCAGGCCGCCACGCTCGTAATGCGACTCCATCGCGTCCAGTAGGCGCGGCGGTCCACACGCCCAGCAGTCGCGCTCGCGCCAATCGGGCACCCACTCATCGAGACGGCAGACGGTGAACTTGCCCATTTCCCTGGTGAGCTGGAGTTTCAGGGTATAGCCGGGCGTGCTGTGGGCGAGGGCTTCCATCTCGTCGAGAAAAATGACGTCGTCGCGGGTCGGCGCGGAATGGACGTGGCAGATATCGGCCTGCTGTCCCCGTGCCGCGAGGGATCTCAGCATCGCGATCACCGGGGTTATGCCACTGCCCGCGGTGACGAACAGGATCTTGCCCGGAATGGGCTCGGGCAGATGGAAATCGCCGCGCGGCGCGGCCAGCCGGATGATGGTGGCGGGCGTGACGCCATCGACCAGGTGGGTGGACAAGAAGCCGTCGGGGTTGGCCTTGACGGTGATCGCGATGGTCTTCTTCTCGGCCGAGCTGATCGAGGTGAGCGAATAGGAGCGCCACCGCCACCGGCCGTCCACCTGCAGTCCGATACCGACGTATTGGCCCGGTTTGTATGCTGCCGGAAAGCCCCAGCCGGTGCGGATGGTCACCGTGGCGGTGTCTTCTGTCTCCTTCACTACGTCGAGCACTTTGCCGCGAAGTTCACGGGCGGTCCAGAGCGGATTGAGCAGGTGCAGGTAGTCGTCGGGAAGTAGCGGTGTGGTTGCGCGGGCCACCAGCCCGCGCACGACATTGCCCCCGGGAGTGTTCGCGTCGACACCCGCGGCCGGACGTTTACTCCACTTCAGCAGTCCCACAGAAGATCCCCTTTCTGTGCACAACTGTACACTGAAATCTGCCTCGCTCAGGATGAGACGTCTCGACGGCGACGCCTCCCTGCTGAGGCACCGCAGATGAGCCGCCCGCGACGACCGCCACAAGACCAATCCAGCCGGTGACCTATCATCTCCTCCACGCATGCACACCGGTGGACAGGTGTTTCCTAGTTCTTGGCAATACCCGGCAAGTACGACCGCAAACACGGTCGAAGCTCATGCCCAGGCCACGGACGGTTGTGGGCGACGGCGTCCTCTCGAGCACCGAAGGCCGACACTCGGATTCGAGCTCGCTCTCGATGTACGTCGACCGCGCGAGGACGCTCGGCGGATGCTGGCCGCTGCGTTGCAGGCGGAGGTCGCCGCCCACATCGACCAGTTCGCCGACCAGGTCGACGAGGCGGGCCGCCGGTTGGTGGCGCGCAACGGCTACCACGTCGAACGCGAGGTCGTGAGCTCTGCTGGCGCGGTGAGCATCCGTGCGCCACGGGTGAACGACAAGCGGACCGATTCGGAAACGATGAGCGCCAGCGGTTTTCCTCGGTGATCCTGCCAGCTTGGTGTCGCCGCTCGCCGCGGATTTCCGAGGTGCTGCCGCTGTTGTATCTGCACGGTCTGTCGACCGGCGACTTCGCACCTCCGGTGCTGGCGGTCGGTGATGGCGCGCTCGGGTTCCGGAAAGCGTTGCGGGACGTCTTGCCCGAAACCCGGGAGCAGTGCTGCTGGTTCCACAAATCGGCGAATGTTCTTGCTGCACTGCCGAAATCGGCGCATCCCGGTGCGATCGCGTTTGAAGGACATCTACATGGCCGGATATCGACAAGGCACAGCTGGCGGTGAAAGCATTCGAAATCGACTACGCCGCAAAATATCCCAAAGCCGTCGCGAAGATCACCGACGAACTCGACGTGCTGATGGAGTTCTACCGTTACCCGGCCGAGCACTGGATCCATTCGAGAACGACGAACCCGATCGAGTCGACTTCGCGTTCGTACGCCTCCGGACCAAGGTCACCATGGGACCTGGCGCGCGAGCAGCGGGAATCGCCATGGCCTACAAGTAGATCGAGGCTGCCCAAGCTTCTCGAACGCCCCCGCGACATCACACCGGCGGCCTCAACCGGCCCGGCCGACGCCACCGGAACGGAGGTTGCCTCACAGGTCGGATCAGCACGCAGGTCCGGGCCGGAATACCCCGCCGCGTGCTCGAGTTGGCATCAGCTGTCAAAGAAGCCCGACACCTCATGAGGCGAGCGATGCACTACGACGCCACCGGGACCGCGCTGGTCGTGGTCGATCCCTACAACGAGATGCTCGCCGAGGGCGGCAAGGTCTGGCCGCGGCTGCGCGAGGTTGCCGAACGAGTCGGCACTCGCGAGCATCTCGAACAGCTACTCACCGCGGCCCGGCAAGCGGGCATACCGGTGATGTATGCGCCACACCGGCGTTGGCGCCCCGGTGACGGCGCAGGCTGGCAGCACACCCCCCGCCCGCACGGCGCGGTCGTCCAGGCACACCTGTTCGCCGAAGGCAGCTTCGGCGGCCGATGGTATGCCCCGCTGGCACCCGGGGACAGCGATGTCGTGGCTTACGAGCATTGGGGCATGAGTGGCTTCGCGAACACCGACCTGGATCTGCAGCTGCGCATGCGCGGGATCGAACGAGTCATCATCGCCGGAATGACCGCACCAGGCTGTGTCGAGGGCACCGCCCGCCACGCCATGGAACTGGGATACCTGGTCACGCTCGTCACCGACGCGACCGCCGCCTACAGCAACGAGCTGATGAACGCAGCCCACCACCTCAACGGCCCGCTGTTCGCCGAGCACATCCTCACCACCCAAGAAGTGATCACAGCCCTGGCCGGCACCCCCACAGCCGGGGACGGCCATTGACACCCGACATACAAAATTCACCAACAACCGCTACTACAAGCCAAGGAAGGAACCACCTGAAACTTGGCCCGGTCCACAGTATTTGACGATATCTCGGGCGCACGCCGGAGAATCTCTGTGATCGCCGCGAGAGTCGGATATCTGCCGGCCGCCGTTTGAAAGCCCGGAAACGGTCTATTGCTAGAACTACCGGCAGCATCCGGCGGCCGGGCAACACCGATAGGTGAACGTAATGGGCTTCACGAACAAGGCGAAGAACCGGGCCGACAAACTCGCCGGTCAGGTCAAGGAAAAAATCGGCGAGATGACCAACAACCCGAGGCTGCGGAACGAAGGCAAGGCCGACCAGGTCAAGTCCAATCTGAAGACTACGGCCGAGAAGATCAGAGATACCTTCCGGAAGTGACTGAAATGAGAAGCTACACAAGCGATCGCCGCGCGATGTACGGCGCCAGGTCCCCACTCGCCCGGCTGGTCATGTCCATAGTCCTGATATGGCTGGTGATCGGCGTCATTGCAGGCTGGCAGCGCCACTATTACGACAGCGCCCCCACCAATTGCGCAAGCACCGGAACCATAGCGGTAACCATCATCGCCGGCCCCCTGAACTACCTCGGAGTAAACCCGAAGATCGCCGACTGCCACGTCGACGTCCCTCAACCCAGCCAGTAACCCAGCCCGTGCCGAGGCGATCCTACGTGGATACCGGGTCGGCCGGTGTGGTACAGACATCAGAGCACTCACACCGCCACCGCGGTGGACCCGGCCACCAACGCCGACGCTGAATCTGGCACCACCGGTGCCGCAGGCAATTTCGCGCAATTATCGGACCTGTCGGACGCGCTAACGGCCCGCCCGCTCCCCAGCCCTGTGGACCGACGTTCTCCGATGTTCTCGGCAGGGGCCATGGCCGGTATCGATCGCTGGTTCGACACGATCGTGGCCAACCGGACGCGCCGGGATGTGTTGGGCGGCTGCGCAATCGGCTCGCCGGGCCAGGGGTGATCGACGACTCGGACGAGACGCGCAGCTGCGCCGGATTCGCCGTGCCCAGGTCCGCGGCTCGACCGCCGGGCCGGTCAGTGGGCCTTGTGCCGGTCCAGCGAAGCACGCACGCCGGGGCAAAGCTCCCGGGTGATCTCCAGGAACGCCGCGAGTACGGGCGACCGGTCCTTCGCGCGGAACGACATGACAAGTTCCGGCAGCTCAACGCGGGGGCTCACCTCGCAGAACCAGGTATCGGGCCGGGCGGCGGCTCCCATGCACGCCGGGCCGAGGCCCACGCCGACCCCGCACGCGGCGAGCCCGATGATCGTGTGCACGTCCCTCGCCTCGGTAGCCCTGGCCAGTGCGGGCACGTCGCCGAGCAGTGCCCGAAGCCCGGCGATGATAGCCGGTTCGTCGTCGGCGGGGGCCACGATCAGGTGCTGTTCGCGGAGCTGTTCCGGGCCGACCCGGACCTGGCCCGCGTACGGATGGGCAGTGCCCACGACAGCGATCAGACGGTCTCGCGCGATCGTGACCGACATCAGGTCTTCGGCACCGGCTCCCCGAGGCGCACCCCAGCCGATGCTCACGTCCAGCTCGCCGCTGATCAGGGCCGACGCGCTTTGGGCAGTGGACATCTCGTGCAGCCCGAGCTGAACCTCGGGGTGGTCACGGACGAATCGGCCGAGCACAGTGGGCAGCACCCCCAAGAGCGCGGAGCCGATGAATCCCAGCCTGAGCCGACCCGTCTCGCCCCGAGCGGCTCGCCCTGCGTCGGTCGCCGCGGCGCCGATCTCACACAGTGCCCGACGTGCCCTGATCAGAAAAGCTTCGCCTGCGGCGGTTGGTAGTACACCGTTCGGCGTGCGGTCGAACAACCGCGCGCCAACTTCTCGTTCCAGGTCCGCGATCTGCTTGGACAGCGGGGGCTGCGCGATACCGACGGCGGCCGCGGCCCGGCCGAAGTGCTGGTGCTCGGCCAAGGCGAGCGCGTAGCGCAAATGTCGTGCCTCCACTTCACAACCCTACGGTCCGCGACGGCCATACCCTAGAGATATCACCGAGGGGTCTCCCAGATATGAGATGACACGATATCGCGTCAGCCGGGTGAACTGGTTCCGACGAATCAACAGGAACCATCGGTGAAGGTGATCTCCGCATGACTTACTCGTCCACAGCGGTCACGGTGTTCGTGCTCGTGCATGGCGCCTGGCACTCCTCGTGGCAGTGGACTGCTACCCAACGGGCCTTGGCCGGGCTCGGCGCGGCCAGTGTCGGGGTCGACATGCCTGGGCACGGCTTCGACGCGCCGCTCCCCCGCGGCTACCTCGATCCCGGCCAACCGGGGCTCACCACGCAGAAGTCCGTGCTGGCCGAGCTGACCATGGACCAGTGCGCGGACACCATCCTGTCCACGTTGCGTGGGGTACGCCAGTACCGCAAAGTCGTGCTCGTCGCGCACAGCGCGGGCGGCGGACCCGCGTCCCTGGCCGCGGAGCAGGCCCCCGACCTGGTCGACCGGATCGTCTACCTCTCGGCGTTCTGCCCGGCCGGTCGCCCGCGCTTCGTCGACTACCTCGGCTCCACCGAGCAGACCGCCACCGCGCTCGGAGGGGGCCTGCCGCTGGGCGATGCCGAAACGCTCGGGGCCGTCCGCATCAACCCGATGTCTCGCGATCCGGAGTATGTCGAGGAACTGCGACAGACCCACTACCACGACATCCCTGCCGAGATGTTCGCGCGTTGGCGCCTCGCCCTGAGCCCCGACCTGCCGATCGCGATGCCGACCACTCCGGTCACGGTAACTCGGCAGCGATGGGGCCGTATCCCGCGCACCTTCATTCGGTGCACCGACGACCGCGCTGCGACGCCCGCGCTGCAGGATCTGATGATCGCGGAGGCCGACGCGGTCGTTCCGGACAATCCGTTCACCGTCCGCAGCCTGCCGGGCAGCCACACGCCGTTCGCCGCCCGCCCAGGAGAACTTGCCGCCGCCTTGCTGTCCACCGAGCGCTGACGCGGCCTGGAGCTGCGCGTTCAGCGAGCCGACATTCGCGCGGCCTTGGTGGTCTCGGCCACGCGGTTCATCCGACGCCACGCCGTTGCCGAGTCGTTTCGTACGGCCGCAGACCGCACCCCGATTGGAACACTCACGTTGACCGTGTCAGCCCTGCGAGCGCACCCCCTCATCCTGCCGGTGGTGCTCACCGCCACCTTCATGCAACTTCTCGACGTGACGATCGCCCAGGTTGCTCTCTCGTCCATACAGCGTGATCTGCGGGCAAGCCAGGACATCCTGCCGCTGGTCCTCGCCGGCTACACACTGTCCTACGGCTGCCTGCTGATCACGGCGGGCAGGTTGGGCGACCGGTACGGTTACCGGCGGCTTTACGCCGTAGGAATGTCCCTGTTCACCCTGGCCTCCGTGGCCTGCACCGCGGCACCAACCGCGAGTGCTCTGGTATTGGCCCGACTCGTTCAGGGGGCAGGTAGTGGTCTGATGGCCCCGCAAGTGTTGTCGATCATTCAAACGGCAGTGCCCGCCCCCCGACGACCCCACGCGCTCGGGCTCCTCGGGGCCACCATGGGGGTCGCGTCGCTGGCAGGCCCGCTGCTCGGCGGGATTCTCCTCGGGGCTGATCTGTTCGGTCTCGGTTGGCGCCTGATCTTTCTGGTGAACGTTCCGGTCGGCCTGCTGGCGCTGGCCGGCTCCGTCCTGCTCCCCAGCACGCGCGCTACCACTCGACCCCGATTGGACGTCGTCGGTGCCACGCTCGCGATGACCGGGCTGGGGCTGCTGGTCTTTCCGCTGAGCGTCGGCCCCGATACCGGATGGCCGGCCTGGACATGGCTCTGTTTCGGTAGCGCGGCAGTGGTTCTCGGTCTGTTCGTTCTGACCCAGTTCCGCCACGATGAGCCGCTGGTGCACCCCAGCGTGTTCCGTGATCGAATCGCCCGATCCGGCATTCTCCTGGTGTTCGTTTTCAACGCCGGGGTCCCGTCTTTCACCTACTTGCTGTTCCTCTACCTGCAATCCGGACTCGGATTTACCCCCCTCGCCGCCGCGCTCACCTCCGCGCCCTACCCTGCGGCGGCCGTCGTCGGCAGCCGTGCCGCCGCTGCACTCGCCCGCCGCTATCGCGGCACCCTCCTGCCCGCGTCAGCGGTACTACTGGCTCTGGCCATCGCAACACTCACCGTCGTGATCACCAGGGACGGCCACCGGTGGGCAGCGCTGCCTGCGATGGCGGTCGGTGGCGCCGCGTTCGGCACCTTCACGGCGTCGGTGTTCTCCCTGGTGCTCACCGACGTCAAGCCCGGGGCCACCGGTTCGGCCTCCGGACTGCTGCCTACCGCGCAGCAGATCGGGGGAACGATCGGCGTGAGCTTGGCCGGACTGGTCTTCGTCCTGCCGGCCGCGAGCCCGACTGCCGCATTCGGCCACGCCATGGCCTACGAAATCGGCGTATTCCTGCTCACCGCCGTGATCAGCCTTCGGCTTGTCCGAAACGGCCGACGCCATCGCCCAGCGGGCCGATCCGATCAGATGATCGACCCGACGTCCTGGGCTACAAGGTGATCGAGTGCACGTTCGGCGACTGCCGCAATGGTGGTCTACCGCCGGACCGGTTCGCGCTGAATTCGCGCTGAACCGAGGCGTGTCTCCGGGGTTGGCCGAGGGCGGAAACCTTCACTTCTCCTTGCGAATCCGGGTGAGTATGGGCACGCTCGCGTAACGCTCCTTGACCGTCACCAGGTGGACCCAGCTGTCGACCTCGAGCACCGGCCGGAGCGCGCGCACGGTATCGAGGGCGGCGACGATCTCCTCCGGAGCCGCTACGTGCACGGTCCCGACCAGATCGAAGCGCCCGATCGCCGCGGCCAGGAAATGCAGGCCGGGAATCTCCGCGAGCAGCGGCGCCAGGCTAGCGGTGTGCCCACGCGCGCGCACTCCGAACCCCACCGCGAACTCCGAATCACCCTGGGCCACACCGGACAACATCCCGATGTGCACCACCCCCTCCTCGATCAGGCGCTTGACCCGGAGCCGTGCCGTGCCGGGTGAGGTCTCGGCGGCCGCGGCGAGGGTGGCGTAGGAGGCGCGGCCGTCAGCCTGCAGCACCTCGAGCAGCCGCATATCGAGCCCGTCGATCGACGCCGCCGAGACGCTCTCCGGCCGGCCCACATCGATGAGCAGATCGGAGTAGGTCAGCGTATTCGTCTCGCGCACACCGTCGATGCCGCGGATCCGGTCGAGCGCGGCAGCGAGCTGGACCGGACCAAGGGTGCGGATCTCGGCGAGCAGGGGATAGCGGCCGCTGGTGAGCGAGACATACGGCACCTCGGCGAGCGCGGCCAGCCGCGCGGCCACCTGCCGCACCGGTTGATCGACGTTGATCGATACGTGCGCAAGGGCTTCCAGGCCGATGGTGGCCGGATGCACAACGCCGACCACCCGGGCCCGACCGGTCGTAAGCAGCGCATTGAGCCGTTTGGAGACGGTCGGCCTGGAGGCGCCCAGTTTGGCGGCGAGTTCATTGCGGCCGATGCGCCCATCGAGGCGGAGCTCGTCGAGGATGCGGGCATCCAGATCCTGCCCCGCCGATGTCGCGGACCCGGTCATCGGAACTTAACAATCGCCGACCGGAGCGGTGTTGATTTTCCTATCGTCAAGATGACTCTCCCTTCGATGCTGATACTTCCGAGGGTGTGCCGATCATCTTGTCCAAAAATCAATTAGCGATGTCTGGATCCCGGTTTCCCCTATGGACCGAACCTATCGCAGTTTCTATGGTGCTACTCAATCGAGATGAGCAGGATCGGCGCGGGAACTTTATCCATAACGCCGCAGCACTGGCAGGAGATTGAGCAGATGAAAAAGCTGGGTCTGGTGGCGATGGGATCGGGTATGGCGTTGCTGATCGCCGGTTGCGGTGGTGGATCCGCCGGAAGTGCGGCCAGCGGCGCGGCGCCCGCCGGGCTGATCCGCGGCGGCGAGGTCAGGTTCTGTACCGATCCGGAATATCCGCCGATGGAGTACTTCAAGGGCGCAGACACCACCGATCCGACCGGCTTCGACTCCGACGGTGCCCGGGCCCTGGCGGATCTGTGGAAGGTGAAGGTGAGCTGGCAGGTCACCGCCTTCGACGGGCTCATGCCCGCGCTGCAGGCCCAGCGTTGCGATGTGCTGTGGTCGGCGCTGTACGTCAGCCCCGAACGCACCGCGGTGGCCGATGCGGCGCCCTTCCTGCGGACCGGCCCCGGCCTGATCGTGCGGACCGGGGATTCCCGGATCAAGTCCGCCGACGATCTGTCCGGCAAGACCGTTGCCGTGCAGGGCGGTGGCGCCAACGAGAAAACCCTGCACCAGCTCTCGGCCGGGTTCACCGCGGCGGGCAAGGCGCCGATCACCGTACAGGCGTATCCGAAGACAGCGGAAACCGTTGCGGCTGTGACCAACGGCAAGGCCGATGCGCTGATAGAGACCGATGTCGCGACCGTCGACATGGTCGCGAAGTCCAGTGGCGCGCTGGTGTCCGCACCCGGAATCTTCTCCGCGGAAACGACATTCGGTGTTTTCACCCGCAAGGGCTCGCCGCTGAGCAAGCCGGTGGCCGCGGCCGTGGCCACCCTGGCCGCCAACGGCACGCTGGGTGCTCTGGCCGCCAAGTACGGGCTCGACCCAGCACGGATCCACCGCGGTGGCGCGTAATGACGTTCGACACCCACATCTTCTGGACGGCGCTGACCTCGGCACAATTCCTGCACGGCGCGTGGCTGTCGCTCGCGCTGGCCGCCGTCTCGATGGTGGTGGCAACCCTGCTCGGTTTCGGGGTGGCGCTGATGCGGATCGGACGGAACCGGGTGCTGCGGGCGCTCGGCGGCGCCTACGTGTGGTTCTTCCGGGCGATTCCGACGCTGCTGGTGTTGCTGATCATCTGGAACGCCGGGCCGCAACTGTTCCCGAGCCTGCGGGAGAGCTGGTTCACTCCGTTCATCGCTGGATTCCTCGGATTCGCCGTGGTCGAGGCCGCGTATATGGCCGAGATTCTGCGCTCGGCGCTGTCGAGCGTGGACGAGGGGCAGCATCTGGCGGCGCGTGCGATCGGCCTGCCGCCCCATCGGGTGCTGCTGAAGGTCGTTCTGCCGCAAGCGGTCAAGGTGGCGCTGCCGCCGACCGGCAACGAGTTCATCGCGATGCTCAAGTACACCTCCCTCGCCTCGGTGATCTCGCTGCGCGAACTGCTGACCAGCGCCCAGAACGAGGTCTCGGCGACCTTTCGCTACGCCGAGTACTACAGCGCCGCGCTCGTCCACTACCTGGTGATCGTCAGCGCCCTGATGGGCCTGCAAAGCCTCATCGAGCGCCGGTATCGCTGGGTGTCCACGGGGTCCGCCGCGCCCGGGGCCGTCGAACGGAAGACTGCTACACAGAAAGACGCGGTGAAGGTTTGAACGCCACTCCATTGCTGCAGACCGTGGGTCTGCGCAAGAGCTACGGCCACAACCTGATTCTGGACGGTGTCGACTTCGCCATCGCGCCCGGGCAGGTGAAGGCCGTGCTGGGCCCCTCGGGATCCGGCAAATCCACGATGCTGCGGCTGATGTCGCTGCTCGAACAAGCCGACGAAGGTTCGATCCTGTTGCACGGCAGAGAGATCGGCGTCGAGACGGGTCGCGGCGGGAACCGGGCGCCGATGCCCGAGCGGCGACTGGCTCGCCAGCGCGCCGATATCGGAATGGTGTTCCAGCGATTCAACCTGTTCGCGCATCTGGACGTGCTGCACAACGTCATGCTGGGGCTGACCGCGGTGCGGGGGCTGAGCAGGTCCGAGGCCGCCGAGCGGGCCCGGTCGATGCTCGAGCGGGTCGGCATGGCCGGGCATGTGCGCCACTATCCCTCCGAGCTGTCCGGCGGGCAGCAACAGCGGGTCGCCATCGCCCGGGCGCTCGTGCTCGAGCCGTCGGTGATGCTGTTCGACGAGCCGACCTCCGCGCTGGATCCGGAACTGGTCAACGAGGTGCTCTCCGTGATGGAAGATCTTGCCGCACAAGGGATGACGATGGTAGTGGTCACGCACGAGACTCGTTTCGCGCGCCGGGTGGCGCACGAGGTGGCGCTGTTCGACTCGGGCGGCATCGTCGAGCAGGCCGCGCCGGAGCAGTTCTTCACCCAGCCCGCGCACGAGCGCACCCGAGCGTTCCTGTCCCACATCCATTGACGCGCAGCGTCATTGCCTCACGTGCATCCCGAAACCGTCGACTCCCGCGAGGACCGATACCCATGCCCGACAGACCACTGGCGGTCTACACCGACCTCAGCGACCTCGATCCTGCCCCCGGGGTGGCGCTTCTGGAGTCCGCGGGATTCGAGGTCCGTGTGCTCGAAACCCACGATCCTGGCGAGATCGCCGCCTCGGCGGCGCGGGCCACCGCGTTGCTGGCGGGCTTCGCGCCGATCGATGCCGCCCTGCTCGCGCGCCTGCCGCGGCTGCGCATCATCTCGGTCCTGTCCCGCGGCCACGACAGCATCGACGTGGATGCCGCTGCCGCACGAGGCATCCGGGTCGCAACCGTCGGGGACATCGCGACCGCGGAGGTGGCCACCCACACCTGGGCTCTGATCCTGGCCGCGGTGCGGCGGCTGGACTTCTTCGCACGGCGCGGGCGCGGCTGGCTGGAGCGTCCGGTTCACGGTCCGAGACGCCTGTCCGAGCTGACGTTGGGGCTGGTCGGTCTCGGCCGGATCGGCGCCGAGGTCGCCGAATTCGCGGTTGGTTCGGTCGAGACCGTCCTGGGCTTCGACCGGCCGGGCCGGTCCGTGCCCGGTGTCACCGGGACGTCGCTCGAGGATCTGGTCGCTCGCTCGGATGTGGTGTCCATCCATCTACCGCTGACCAGAGCCACTTCTGGGCTCTTCGACGCCGATCTGATCGGACGGATGCCCCGGGGCTCCTGGCTGATCAACGTCTCGCGTGGCGGCATCGTCGACGCGCGGGCGCTGGCCGATGCGCTCGACCTCGGCCACCTCGCCGGCGCGGCCCTCGATGTCCTGGGCACCGAGCCGCCCCCCGCCGGCGACCGGCTCGCCGAACATCCGAATGTGCTGCTGACCCCGCACGTGGCATACCTGTCCGACGCGACGGCCCGCGATTACATCCTGACCCAGGCGCGCAACGTTGTGCACTGGCAGCGCACCGGACGTCCGCTCGAGCCGCCCGCGATCCGGTGCGGTGTGAGTCCGCGGGGGCCTCGATGACTGTCGCGCTGGAGATCTACAACTCGCTGTGGGCCATGGAGGACCTGCCGTACCGGGGTGAGCCGTGGACGCTCGGTGAGCAGTTGGACCGGCTGGCGGCGGCCGGATTCGATGGCGCAGCGGTGGACTTGGGTGCTCGCCGCCGGCCCGAGGCGGCCGCCCTGGCTCCGCTGCTGCGTGAACGCGGGCTGGGTGCGCTGGTTTTCGCCTTCGTCTCCAGCGATGTCGATCTGGATGCCGCGCTGCGTTACGCCGAATGCATCGGCGCGTACCGGATGGTGGTGTGCGGCTGTATTTTCGGAGAGGACGCCGCCGTCGCCGGGGCTGTGCACCGCTGGTTCCGCCGATGTGCGGAGGCGGGCGTGGCGATGCAGCTCGAGACGCACCGGAACACGCTCACCGACGACATGCGCCGCACCACAAGGCTGCTGGGCGAGCTCGACGAGCAGGTGCGGCTCGCGATCGACCTGTCGCACTACGTCTGCGGTAGCGAATTCCCGGTGCCGCCCACCGCGGAGATCGAGGGCCACCTCGAGCGGCTGTTCGCGCGCGCGGAATCGGTGCAGGGCCGCATAGCCACCCGCTGCCAGGTGCAGATACCGCTCGGCTTCCCGCAGCACCGCGAATGGGAAGCGTTGTTCGAGCAATGGTGGGTCCGGGCCTTCGACGCCATCCTGGAGCGGCGCGCGAGCACGGCCGACTCCGAACCGGTGCTGTTCTGCACCGAACTCGGCACCACCCCCTACGCCATCACCGACCGCGACGGCCGTGAACTGTCCGATCGGTGGGCCGACACCCTGACCCTGCGCGAGCGCGCGATGGCCGCATACGCCGCCGCGCACCTCGGGCGGATCTCGTCCTGAGGAGAAATATGTCCAGTCACACGAGCGATACGGTATGTCCGCTGCCCGGACGGACCACTTCGCTGGGGAACGTCGTCGTCGACGGCCCGCTGCCGGATCGGCCCGACGGCCGTGCGCTGTTGCCGGCCCGCGCCTATACCGGCGCGGCGGAGTTCGCGCTCGAGCAGGACCGCCTCTTCTCGGCCGGCTGGGTGTGGGCGGGCTACGCGCACTGGCTCGCCGAACCCGGTGCGGTGCATCCGATCACGATCGGTGGCAAACCGCTGCTGATGGTTCGCGGTGACGACGACCGGATCCGGGTGTTCCACAACTCCTGCCGTCATCGCGGGATGGCCCTGACCGAGGAGCCGCTGGTCGTGCACCGGCGCCTGCAGTGCGCCTATCACTGCTGGGCCTATCGGCTGGACGGATCACTGTCCACCGCACCGTATTACGGGCGCGAGCGCGGGGCGAAGGTGGAGCCGGAAGTGGCCGCGACGCTCGGCTTGTTGCCCGTGGCCTGCCACGTCTGGGCGGGCATGGTCTTCGTCGATCTGTCGGCGGCGCACACCGACCCGCAAGTCTGTGCGCGGGACTTCGGAGAGCGGCTCGCGCCGCTGCTGACCCGCTGGGACCATATCGATTTCGGCCGCCTGAACCTGGCCGGGGAGCGTCGCTACGACGTGGCGGCGAACTGGAAGCTGGTGGTGGAGAACTTCCTCGACTTCTACCATCTGCCGTTCGTGCACCCGCAGGTCGGTGCCGTGACCGCCGCGCTGGACGTGGACGATGTGGCACTGCACCCGGACATCATGGGCGGCAGCTATCCGCGCGGGGCGGTGGGCAAGGCCGACAAGACCGATCGGGTACTGCCATGGCTGGGGGATGTGCCCGCGGAGCGGCTCGAGCGCCAGGACATCTTCTGCGTCTTTCCCAATGCACTGCTGTTCCTCGAGGCCGACTGGTTCCAGGTGATCGGATATCACCCGCTCGCGCCGGATCGCACCGTGGAACATATGGCGGTCTTCGTCGACTCCGCGGCCGCCGGTGCGGAATTCGAGCCCGCGCGCGAGCAACTGACCGAGGTGCTGTGGCGGGTCAACGAGCAGGATCTGCCGATCCTGCAACGCCTGCAGGCCGGCCGGCACTCACCGGCCGCCGACGCGACGAACCTCGTCTCGCACTGGGATCAGGTCACCGCGCTGTTCCAGCAGCGCGTGGCGAAGCGGATGGGAGGGTACTGATGCACGCGGAGTCCCCGTCCGGCGCCGCAACCGAACAGCGGTTGCGGCGCGAGCTCGCGGCGGTGTATCGACTGGTTGCGCACTTCGGGATGACCGACTTGATATTCACCCACATTTCGCTGCGCCTGCCCGGACCCGAAGCACGATTCCTGATCAATCCGTACGGTCTGCTGTTCGAGGAGATCACCGCCTCGAACCTGGTGGTTGTCGGCCCGGATGGGATTGCGCAGCGGCAGACCGGGCATCCGGTGAATCCGGCCGGGTTCGTCATTCACGCCGCGGTGCACGCCGCCCGGCCCGACGCGCATTGCGTGCTGCATACCCATACCCGGGCCGGGTGTGCGGTCGCGGCGACCGTCGAGGGGCTGCTGCCGGTGAACCAGATGTCGATGGAGTTCTACGACCGGGTCGGTTACCACGACTACGAGGGCGTCGCGCTGAGCCTGGACGAACAGGCTCGCCTGGTGGCCGATCTCGGTGTGCACCCCGCGCTGATCCTGCGTAACCACGGGTTGCTGACCGTGGGAACGACTGCGGCACAGGCATTTCTGCGCATGTTCTATTTGAATCGGGCGTGCGAGATCCAGGTGAGCGCGGCGGCCACCGGGACGCTGAACCTGCCTGCTGCGGATGTCTGCGAGCGCAGTGCCCGGCAACTGGCCGGTGCGGACATCGATGACGACTTCACCGACCCCGCCGCCTACGACATGGCCTGGGCGGCGCTGCTGCGGCTGCTCGACCGGATCGACCCGCGCTACGCGGACTGAATTCGCCTGCGCCGTGCCCAACCTACTATCGCTGAGGAGATCCCGACCATGACGATCGGACCGGTCGATGCCACTACCGTGCCGCGCTTCGGCGGGCCCGCGACGTTCGCGCGGCTGCCGCGCATCGACGAGGTGGGGGCCGCGGACGTAGCGATCGTCGGTGTCCCGTTCGACAGCGGGGTCAGCTATCGTCCGGGCGCTCGGTTCGGGCCGGGGCATGTGCGCGCCTCGTCGAAGTTGCTGCGCCCCTACAACCCCGCGGTCGGCGTCGCACCGTTCGACTCGCTGCAGGTCTGCGACGCGGGCGATCTGGCCTGCAATCCGTTCGACATCGCCGCGGCCATCGCCGAGATCGAAAGCGGCGCAGATGCTCTCACCGGATCCGGAGCCCGGCTGCTGACCATCGGCGGCGATCACACCATCGCCCTGCCACTGCTGCGCTCGGCCGCACGGCGGCACGGCCCGGTCGCGGTCGTGCATTTCGACGCTCACCTGGACACCTGGGACACGTATTTCGGCGCGTCCCACACGCACGGCACCCCGTTCCGGCGTGCCTCGGAGGAGGGGCTGATCGACCGAGAGGCGAGTATGCACATCGGCATTCGCGGGCCGCTCTACGGCGAGGGGGATCTCGCCGCCGACAGCGGCCTCGGCTTCACCGCGGTCACCAGTCCGGAGATCGAGATCGACGGCATCGCGGCGGCCGTCGAGCGGATGCGCGCGCGGATCGGGGATCGGCCGGTGTACGTCTCGGTCGACATCGACGTGCTGGATCCGGCCCACGCCCCCGGCACCGGAACGCCCGAGGCAGGCGGGATGACCAGCCGCGAGCTACTGCACATGCTCCGGGCTTTCGGCGAGGCGAACCTGGTCGGCGCGGATATCGTCGAGGTGGCCCCTGCCTACGACCACGCCGAGATCACCGGTATCGCCGCTGCCCACGTGGCATACGAACTGCTGTCCGCGATGGCCGCGCGGACCTTTCCGAGATGAACCTTCGGTCCCCCAGGAGTGTCCCGCGTCGGTTGTTTGCACACACTTAACGAGCTGTAACTCTCGGCCCGGCCCACGAACCCGCGATCGAAACTAGACTCGCACCCACGGTCTCGTCGAGACAGTTCTTCCGTTCGAGCAACGATGCGCGAACCCTGTATCGGGCCCCGCTCCGCGATGCGCGGTGTCACGCAAGATATCCGGGATCAATGCGGTGCGATTACCCCCCGAACTCGGCGAATCCCTTCCCGGAACCGACACGATCGGGAGGAAACTCATGGGCAGCACAGTTCTCGACGGTCCTTG
>NZ_BDBQ01000039.1 GCF_001613065.1 Nocardia miyunensis NBRC 108239 | reverse complement strand
GCAGGCCTGGGCCATCGCGGCCGCCTCGCCGCGCAGCTCGCCCGTCCACACGGTGTGCATCAACGGCGCGTTGTACCGGCCGCGCGCGGCCGACATCTCCAGCAGTACCGCCTCGTCCCGCTCGATGACCCGATCGGACCAGCTCGCGTGGATCGTGCCCGCACGCGGTCCCGACGCCACGAACGGCTCCATCCCGAAGTACTCCGACCCCGATTCGATCAACCCCGCGAAAGCCGCTGCCGCCACAGCACGTTCGCTCGCTCCGGGGACCGCGGCGCGGGCGGCCGCCGCCATGCCCGCGTTGGTGCTCTGCGCCGCCAGCCGGATCTGCTCGATCTCCGCCGGGGACTTGATGAGTCGTGCCGCCGCCAGCGCACTGTCGATCGTGGACACCGCGGCGCCCGCATCCGCCAGCAGGGAGCGCAGGCGCAGGAACGATTCCGGCGGCAGGAACCACGACCTGGCCTCGATGCCGACCGCCCGCGCGCCCGGCGCGAGCTCGGCGAGCAGTTCGACGGTCGCCGCGATCGGGTCCGCGCTGTCCGGGAAACCGTTGATTCGCTTGAAATATGTTGTGGCGAGCGCGTTCTCGGTCTCGGTCTGGCGCATCAGCAGCGCGGCCTCACCGTCGGCGGTGACCACCAGGCACTGGTACGTGTAGTAACCGGGCGTCGCGTGGCCGGATAGATAGCACACGTTCTCCGGTGTGTGCACCACGACGGCGTCCAGCCCGTCGGCCCGCAACTTCTCACGCAGCGTGGCCAGGCGCTGGTCGTATTCAGACTCGGGAAAGACGGGCGACATGACTGGCTCCTGAAGACAGATCGGTGAGATAGGTCAGGTGTTCACGAGTGCGGGCGACCTCCGCCGGGGAAATCTCCGCGATGCACACTTCTTCACCGCGACCGGCGGTGACCAGCGGCTGTCCCGCCGGGCTCCACGCGCCGCTCGCGCCGAAGTAGCGTTCCCCCGCGACGTCGCCGACGGCGTTGACCACGAGTGTGTACACGGTGTTCTCCAGCGCGCGGGCCGGGTGATACACGCGGTAACGGTGTTCGGTGGGGCCGGCGGCGAAGGCGGAACAGAACAGCACGGCATGCGCCCCGGCGCGGGCGTAGGCCCGTGCCGGCTCGGGAAAACCGGCGTCGTAGCACACGCCCACACCCACCGAGACCTCGCCGAGGTCGAGTAGGAGCAGGCCGTGGCCCGGGTCGAAGACGCGCTTCTCCGCGCCCCACAGGTGATTCTTGACGTACTGGCCGCGCACGGTCCCATCCGGACCGAGTACCACCACGGCGTTGAGCGGTCGGTTCCTCGTGGCAACGGACGCGCCGAGCAGCACCCACGTCCCGGCTTCGGCCGCGGCATCGGCCAGGGGCGTCAGCGCGGAGGGCGTCAGCGACCACCGCGGGTTCGCGGCGATGCCTGCCGGGTCGTAGCCGCACGTGTAGAGCTCCGGGAACGCGAGCACATCGGTGTCCGTAGCACGCACCACGGCGGCCGCGCGCGCGATGTTCGCGCCGACGTCGCCGGGAAGGCTGGCCAGCTGGGCGAGTGCGATCCTCATGCCCGGCCGCCGAGCGCCTCGGTCAGCATCGCCCGGTACAGGCCCACCGACGCCACCAGTTCGTCCAGCACCACGTGCTCGTCGACCGCGTGCATCACCTCCGGCCTGCCGGGCCCGCACACCAGCGCGGGCACCCCGGCGGCGCGGAAATGTGTCATATCGCAGTTCACGGTGAGTCCGCCGAGGGTGTCGTCGGCTCCGTTCGCGGCCAGCGCGCGACGGCACGCCTCGACGAGCGGATGGTCCGCCGGAGTCTCCGAAGGGCCGCCCGTGCTCGGCGCGCAGTGCACAACGGATGCCTTGGCGGGACCGGTTTCGTTGTACCCCGACAGGATCGCGTCGATCGCGGCGAGTACGGACTCCGCCGACTCACCGGGCAGCAGCCGTCGATCCACTGTGATGCGGCAGAGTTCCGGTACCGCGTTCGGCGCTTCGCCGCCCTCGATCAGCACCGGCGTGCAGGTCGCGGCCCCGAGCAGCGGATGCGCTTGCCCCGCAAGCCCTTCGCCGTAACCCGCCAGCAGTTTCAGCACGTCGGCGGCGGCGTCGATGGCGTTCACCCCGAGCTGTGGCGTCGCGGCATGCGCTGCCACACCGGCGATCTCGATCACCGGACGTACCGAACCCTTGTGCGCGATGAGCAATCGCATCCCGGTGGGCTCACCGACGATCACCCCGTCCGGCAGCCTGCCCGTCTCGGCGAGAGCGGCCACCAGGTGCCGCGCGCCCATCGAGTCGCCTTCCTCCCGCGACACCGCCGAGAACACGATCTCCCCGGTCAGCGCACCCGGTTCGCGAGCGAGTTCCGCTGCGGCGCAGGCCATTGCGGCGAGCGGGCCCTTGGCGTCCGCCGCGCCGCGGCCGTAGAGCCGTCCGTCGCGAACCGACGGTTCGAACGGCGGGCTGGTCCAGCCCGGACCGGCCGGGACCACGTCCAGATGCGAGTTCAGCATGATCGACGGGCCGTCGCCGAAGCGGCGTCGCGCGGTCAGGTTTACCCGTCCCGGCGCGAGGGTTTCGGTCTCGGTCTCGAATCCGGCGGCGGCGAGATGATCCGCGAGTATCGCCGCGGTGGAGATCTCCTCGCCGGTCGGGGTGGTCGAGTCACAGCCGACCAGCGCGCTGAGCAGGCCGACGACTTCGGGTGTGGTCATGAATCGATCCTCATCGGGGTCACGGTGTCCAGGTCGGGGCGCAGGCCGAGGCCGGGGCCGGTGGGCAATGGCACTGCGCCGCAGGTGATTTCGAGCCCGGTCGTGACGTCGCGTGCGACGTTGGCGCAGCCCCACAGTTCGGCCACCGCCACGTCGAGTCCGGCCGCCAACTGCGCGGTGATGGCGCAGCCGAGTCGGCCGCAATCCATCTGGCCGAGGCCGACATCGAGACCGTGCCGCCCGGCCGCGTCGATCGCGGCGGCCAGCGCGTCGACGGTCCCGGCCTTCTCGAGTTTGAGGTGCACGCCGTCGGCCGCGCCGCATTCGGCCACCGCGCGAACGGATTCCGCGTCGCGCACGGATTCGTCGGCCCAGATCGGAATCGGCGACCCGGCGCGCACCCGCGCCATCGCCGCGAGGTCCGGCACCGGTTGTTCGAACCAGGCGACGCCCAGATCGGCGAGCCAGCGCGCGGCCTCGGTGGCGGTCGCGGTGTCCCAGCCGCCGTTCGCGTCCACCGCCAGGACGACCGCCGGGCCCGCGACCTTGCGTACCCGGGTGACCCGGGCCCGGTCCAGGGCGGGATCGCCGCCGATCCGGATCTTGATCCGCCCGAAACCGGCCTGCGCCGCCCGCGCCGCGAGTTCCTCCGCCTGCTCCTCGGTGCCGAAGGCGATCGCCGCATGGGTGGGCAGCGGGGTCGGCGCGGTTTTGCCGGAAATCTCGGAAAGCGTTGCCCACAAAGGGATTCCATGCGATCGTGCGACCGCGTCGCGGTGGGCGATGTCGACGAGCATGGCCGCGGGCGGACAGCGGCGGGACAGTTCGTCGAGCTTCGACCAGCCGGGCGCGTCGAGCGCCGCGACGATCGCCTCGGTGGAATATCCCGTCGCGTAGGCGCCGTTGCCGCGCGTCTCCGCCCAGCCGACGTGCCCGTCCGCGAGCCGGACCCGCACGAAGACCTCGGCCAGCTCACCGGTGTCGACGCCGGCGTGGCGGAGTTCGCGGCGCAGCGGCAGCCGCGCGACCCGGTAGCCGGCCTCGACGATCGTCACGCCAGCGAACCGATGACGTCGATGATCCGGTCCAATGCCGCGTCCCAGGCGGATTCGTCCTGCGCGAAGCACAACCGCAGACGCCCGGAGCCCGCGCCGCCGAACTGGTAGCCGGGGTTCACGACCACTCCGGCCTGCTCCTTCAGCGCCAGGGCGATCGCCTGATCGCTCGCGCCGATGAGTACCTTCGGGAAGACGTACGCCGTGCCGTAACTGGCATTCACGCGCAGCACCGACGAGGCGTTGATCTTCTTGACCGTCGCGTCCCGCAGGGCCTGGTACTCGATCAGTCGTTGCTCCAGGAAGTCGCCGTCCTCGGCGATCCAGTGCGACAGCAGGTGCTGTGCGTAGGCCGGCGCCCGCAGGGCGGTGACGGACTGCACGTCCTCCATCGCGTCCACCAGCGGTTTCGGACCCACCGCGACCCCGAGCCGGTAGCCCGAAAGGGATTCGGTCTTGGACGGGCCCAGTAGGGTCACCGTGCGCTCGGCCATCCCGTCCAGTGCCGCGAGATGGTGGAAGGGCTCGCCCTCGTACACCAGCCGGCAGTACAGCTCATCGGCGATCACGGTGAAGTCGTGCCGTTCGGCGGCGGCGGCGATCGCCGCGATCGTTTCCTCGCCGTAGATCGCGCCGGTCGGGTTGTTCGGGTGGGAGAACACCATCAGTCGCGGCTGCTCCGCGGCCGCGCGCTCGAGCTCGTCGAGGTCGAGGGTGGGCCGTGCGCCCCGGCCGGTTTCGCTTTCGTCGGGCCAGATCATCGGGATCCGACGGACGCGGGCGCCGAAGTAACGCAGCATCCGCTCGGTGGACAGGTAATCGGGATCCGGTAGCAGCACGAGGTCACCCGGGGAGAGGACGGCGGCGAGTGCGACGAACAGCGCGCCCTGTGTGCCGGGGGTCAGGATCACGTCGGCGGTGCCGGTCGCCGGCACGCCCAGCACAGTGGAAACGTTGTGCGCCACGGTTTCTCGCACCGGACGGTCACCACGGTAGGGGGTGTACGTCATCCCGCCGCCGGACGCCGCCGCGGTGAAGGCGGGCAGGGCCCATTCGGGCGCGGGGAAACGGTGCGTGTCGGCGTAGGTCGCGTCGAGCAGCGGACCGCGCCCGGGGGCGGTCTCCAGCTCGCGTTCGGCGTCGCGCAGGGACATGCCGAGCGTGCCGGACAGCTCCGGCATGGATAGACGGGTGATGGCCTCGGGCAGGTGAAGCACGATCTGTCGCTCCTCAGTTCTTCGGGTTCGAAGTTTCGGTCAGGTTCGCGGGCTGGTTGTCGAGTGAGCCGATGAGCGGGCCGAGCCCGCCCAGCACGTGCGCCCTGGTGAGCGCGGCGGACTGCTCGGGGTCCCCGTCGCGCAGTGCGGCGAGGATCCGGCCGTGTTCTTCCAGCGACGCGTGCGCGCGCCCGGAGTCGGCGAGGTACAGCGCGATGTACCGGTCGCTCTTGGCTCTGAGCTGATCCAGCGCCGCCATCGAGGCGGGCATGTCGGCCAGGCCGTAGATGGTGTCGTGGAAACGGCGGTCCAGTGCGCGCAATTCGGCCAGGTCTCCGGCCGACGCCGCGGTGTGCTGCCGGTCGAGCAGGTCGGCCAGCAGATCGTCGCAGCCGTCCCGGCGCTCGCCGGGAGACTGGGCCGCGGCCGCGCCCAGCATGCTTTCCAGCGCCGCGCGCCCGTTGTAGACGTCGCGAGCGTCGGCGGCGGAGACATCCGCGACCATCCACTTCTGGTGCGGCCGGTCGACGACCAGATTCTCGATCACCAACCGGGACAACGCGTCTCGCAACGGCCCGCGGCTGATGCCCAGTTCGGTGGCCAGGCGCTCCTGGCTGAGCTGCTCGCCGGGTGCGAGCGCGCCGGTCAGGATGCGCTCGCGCAGATACCGGTAGGCCCAGTCCTGTTTGCGCAGGCTCAGCGGTGTGACGGGAGAAGTGCTCTGCACGGGGTTCACTCCCCGAGCGCCTGGGCGAGGAACCGGCGTGTGCGCTGCTGCGCCGGACTGTCGAAAACCGTTGCCGCCGGGCCGTCTTCCACGATCCGGCCTTCGGCCATGAACACCACCCGGTCGGCGCTGCGCCGCGCGAAGTCCATCTCGTGCGTGACCACCACGATCGTCATGCCGTCCTCGGCGAGGTCCCGCATCACCGCCAGCACCTCGCGAGTGAATTCCGGGTCCAGGGCCGAGGTGGGCTCGTCGAACAGCATCAGCTCGGGCCGCATCGCCAGCGCGCGAGCGATCGCCACCCGCTGCTGCTGCCCGCCGGACAGCTCGAACGGGTAATGGTCGTGATGTTCGGGCAGTCCCACCCGGTCCAGCAGGGCGACCGCCTCCGCGTGGGCCTGCTCCCTGCGCAACCGCCGTACCCGCAGGGGCGCCAGCGCGACGTTCTGTACCGCGGTCAGATGCGGGAACAGGTTGAACTGCTGGAACACCATGCCGATCCGACCCCCGAAGGAGCGCGGCTTGCCACCGGCCTCCGACAGCGGCCGGCCCTGGAAACCGATGCTGCCGGTCTGGATCGGTTCGAGCCCGGCGAGGCAGCGCAGCATCGTGGACTTGCCGGCGCCGGACGGGCCCAGTACTGCGACCGTCTGGCCAGCGGGCACCGCGAGGTTCACGTCGGAGACCACGGGTTTGCCGTGATAGCTGCGGCCGAGTCCGCGCGCTTCCAGCACGTTCGTCATGTTCGGGGTGGATGTCGGGGCGAGTTCGAGGTCGTTCATCTTCTGCTTCCGGTCAGGCTGCTGCGGGGACGGGACGCTCGGTGCGGCGCGTCATGGCGCGGCGGTTCACATCGAAGCGGCGCTCGAGCCGTCGCAGGGCGACGGTGAACACGCTGGTCAGCACCAAGTAGAGGATGGCGGCAGCGCACAGCGCGGACACGTAGTCGAAGTCGGCCGCCGCCTGCCGCTGGGCGGTGAGCATCAGATCGCCCACACTGACCACCGACGCGAGCGCGGAGGTCTTGAGCATGCCGATGAACTGGTTTCCGGTCGGCGGCAGGATCAGCCGCAGCGCCTGCGGTAACACCACCCAACGCAGGATCTTCGGCTCGGACAGGCCGAGCATGTGGGCCGCGGTGCGCTGACCGCGGTCCACGCCGAGCAGGCCGCCGCGCACGATCTCGGCCATATAGGCGATCTCGTTGAGCGTCAGCGCGATCACCGCGCAGGTGAACGGGCTGAAGTTCAAGCTCCACAGGGGAAGTACGTTGAACACGAAGATCAGTTGCAGCAGCACGGGGGTGCCCCGGAACAGCCACACATAACCGTCCACCAGCCAGCGAACAGGCGCGGGACCGCCCTTGCACAGCGCGAGCACGACACCACCGGCGATGCCCAGCAGCATCGACAGCACGGTCAGTTCGAAGGTGAGCAGGGTGGCGGACAGGAAGGCACCGGAGAACGTCCGGTGGACGATGTCCATCATCAGCGTCCCGTCGATGTGGCCGCCGGGGTCTCGAGGTAGTCGGATTCGGCGGGAATCCGGTACTTCGCGAGCAGCTTGCCGTAGGCGCCGGTGCGCACGAACCGGTTCAGCGCGTTCTGGATCGCCGTGGCGGTGCCGGTGTCACCCTTGCGCACCGCGATGCCGATCTTCGTCTCGTTCTTGAACGTCGCCGCGACGGTGAAGGTGTTGCCGGTCTTGGCCAGCGTGGTCGCCGCGCCCGGGGTGGAGGTGTCGAACGCATCGGCCCGCCCGGAACGGACGGCGAGCGTCGCGTCCTGGTTGGTGGGCAGGCTCATCACGGTCATCACCGGTAGACCCTGCTGACGCAATTGGTCGTTGAACTCGTTCATGTACGTCTCGCCGATCGCGCCGCGGGTCACCGCGACCGTCTTGCCGGACAGGTCCTGGGGCAGCCGCGCGATGTGCTTCGGGTTGTCCTTCGGCGTCAGCAGCGATTCGCCGATCACCAGATACGGCACGAAGTCGACCTTCGCCGCACGCGCGTCGGTGATGTACATCGCGGAGTTGATCAGGTCGATCCGCTTGCCCGCCAGCGCCGGGACGAGCCCGTCGAAGTCCATGTCGGTGGCCTTGGCGGTCAGGCCCATCGAGTCGGCGAGCGCGTCGATCATGTCGATGTCGAAGCCTTCGAGACCTCCGCCCACCGCCCGGGATTCGAACGGCGGGAAGGTCGCCGCGGTGCCGTAGGTCAGCGTTCCCGGGGTGATGAGACTCTTCGGCGGCGCGACGACAGCCGGTGACGCGGCCTTGGTCGAACTGCCGCAAGCTGACATCGTGGCCGCGAGCACAGCCGCCACAGCGGCCGTGAACAGGCGTTTCTTAGGAGAACCCACTCGAACTCCCTCTCCTGTCGTCGAGGTGACTCGAAACTGTTAACAATTAACAGTCAGCGTCCGCCCACTTCGGGTCGAACTCTTTACCCCTTTGTCAACGACAGATTGCGGCCCCGCCGGTCACGTGAACTTCGGATGACGCGTCACGGAAACGATCAGGCTTCGCGTACCCGGCCACCGGGCCGCGCGATACCCCGCACCGACAGACCGCTGTCGGCGGTGACGAGCGATCCGGTCATCGCCGCCGTATCGGAGCGCGAGGCGAGCAGGGTGAAGATTCCGCTGTAGGCGTCCGCGGACGGAACCTCCTGCAGCGGAAGCTTTTCCCGGGTTCCCTCCAGGACCGAATCGGCGGAGGACTGACCGAGTGCGGTGGTGCCGCGCAGCCGGGTCGGAGCCACTCCCGGCGCCACCCCGTTCACGCGGACATCGGGCGCCAGCTCGTAGGCGAGTTGCCGCACCAGACCGTGGACGGCGTGTTTGGACGCGGTATAGAGGACGCCGCCGCCCGCGGCGTTCGTACTGGCATACGACCCGGTGATGATGACACTGCCGCGAGTGGCCACCAGCGCCTCCAGGGCAGCCCGCACACCGAGCAGCGGAGCCAGGACGTTCACACCGAACAACTCGGTGAACGCTCCGGTCAACCGGTCGCCCGGGATGTCCTCGATCGGCCGCGCGCCGTCGGTGATGCCCGCGTTACCGACGAAGACGTCGACCCGGCCCCATTCGCGCACGGCGGCATCCACCGCCGCGACGTTGCCGTCCCAGGTGGCGACGTCGGCGACCATCGGCCGGACCGAATCCCCCAGTGTGTCGCGTAATTCGAGCACCCGGTCCGCGATGTCGACCGCGACCACGCGCGCGCCCTCCGCGACGTATCGCTCGACCACCGCCCGCCCGATTCCCGCTCCCGCGCCCGTGAAGACGACGACCTGACCATCCAACGCGCCCATCGGACTCCTTTCGAGTTCGGTGCGACACCGCCGCACCAATTTGTACACATAATTGGATACACTTTTACGGCGACGGCCGAATGCCTTGTTCGCCGGTGACCTTAGGATGATGCTGATGACTACCTCTGCCCGACAGATCCGCGCCGGTACCACCGTCGACGCGCTGTACCGGACACTGCGGGAACGCATCATCACGGGCGTCTACGCACCCGGGTGGCGGATGTCCCAGGAGCAGCTGGCCACCGAGCTCGAGGTGAGCCGCACTCCCCTGCGGGAGGCCTTGCAGCGGCTGGAGGCGGACGGCCTGGTGGTGGCGCACGCCAACCGCGGCATGCATGTGGCTCCGCTGGTGAATTCGGAAACCGAGCAGAGCTATGCGCTGCGCCTGCTGCTGGAGCCGCCCACCGTGGGGGCGATCGTCGAATTGCTCGGCGAGGACGATATCGAGCAGATGCGAAACCATCTCGAGGACATGCGAACTCATCGCTCGCACAGTCGCCGTTTCCAAGATGCCCACCAACGTTTCCACGACGTGGCGCTGACGCGGTATCCGTCCAATTTCGCCGAACTCACCAATTCGCTGCACACCCGGATCTACCGGCATCAGAGCGTCTACCTCTCGCATGCCCGCACCCCGGACGATTTCATCGACAGCGACCAGTACTTCCTGGACGCGATCAGCAACCGCAATGCGGCGTCGGCGCGCCGGATCATGGAGTTCCACCTGATCGATGCCGCGCTGGGGCTGGTGCTCGACGGCGATCCCGATCACTGCTTCGATTCCCTGCTGCTGGCGATGCGCGGTCGCGACATCGTGATCGAACACGACGAGCAGGGGCGCATCGAACGCCCCGCGCCGATCTACTGGATCGATTCCGATCCGGTGCTGCCGGATTTCGCCACCTCCAACCTGATTCTCATGGCGCCGCCGGAGCCGTCGGCCTGAGGACGGGTCGGCAGTCGCTCACACGAGCCGCGCGGCGAAGAACGCGGTGTGGATCGCGTCGTACACCCGTCCCGGCCGCATCGCCGAGCCGATCACGTGCACATCGATTCCGGCGCTGCGCAATTCGTCGGCGAGTTCGTTCGATGCGGGAGTGCGGCCCAGGGCCGGCACCACCGTGTCGGCGGGCAGCACCTCGACGCCGTCCGCGGTGAGCAGGGATACGCCCTCGGCGGTCACCTCGGTCACTCGCGCGCCGGTGCGAATACCCACCCCGGCCTGCCGCATGAACTGCGGCAGCTTCATCGCGTCGTAGACCACCTCGTCGCCGGTGAGCAGTGAATCCTGTTGCTCCACAACCGTTACCGAGGTATCGCCCATCTCGGCGATGCGCAGCGAGGTCTCGCAGCCCTGCATCCCGCCGCCGATCACCACGATCCGCCCGTGCAGCGGAGCATCGGCGCGCACCCGCGCAGCGGGTATCACCGCCACGTCCGCGGCGATCGGGAAGTCCGGTTCCCGCAGGGGCGCGCCGGTGGCGAGCACCACCGAATCCACGCCGCTGGCAACCAGTTCCGCGGCGGTGGCCCGGACCGGCAGCACCGCGATGTCGCGGCGCCGGACCTCGTGCACGAGATGTTCCACCAATGCCGCGATGTCCTGTTTGACCGTGGATCCCAGCGCGTGGGTGAGCAGGCCCCCGAGCTCGCCGGGTTCGAACAGCCGCACCTCGTGCCCACGGTCGCTCAGTATGGCGGCGCTGCGCAGCCCGGCGGGTCCGGCGCCCACGACCGCGACCGACTTCCTGGTGCCGGCCACGGTGATCGGGAACCGGCCCTCCTCGGTCACGGACGGATTCACCGTGCACCCGACCGAGCGGCCCTTGTCCACGCCGCGATGCAGGCAACCGTCGTTACACCGGATACACGGCACGATCTCGAGTGCCCGCCCGGCCTGCGCCTTGCGCGCCCAGTCCGGATCGGCGAGCATGGCCCGGCCCAGGGAGACGAAATCGGCGGACCCGGATTCGATGATCTCGTTCGCGACCTCCGGGGAGACCAGCGAACCCGAACCGATCACCGGAATCGACAACTCGGGACGGAACTTCTCCCAACCCCAGCGATGCGGTGCGCGACCGTTGAACCAGGGGCTGACCTCCCACTCCATCGTGGCGTGGTGGCCGCCGGAGGCATGGATGACATCGACACCGTGCGCTTCCAGCATCCGGCACAGCTCGACGGTCTCCTCGATCGGAATACCGTCGGGCTCGTAGTCGGTCACCGACACCCGCACGCTCAGCGGAAAATCGCGCGGCACGGTGGCACGGATGGCCTCGACGATGCGGATCAGGATGCGGGAGCGGTTCTCGAAGCTGCCGCCGTAGTCGTCGGTACGCGAATTCGTGTGCGGGGAAAGGAAATTGGTGATCAGATAGCCGTGCCCGGCATGCACCTCGACCAGATCGAAGCGGGCCTTCCACGCACGCAATGCGGCCTGGGCGAAGGCGGTGACGATGTCGTCGATCTCGGCGACGGTCACCGGCTGCGGGATCACCCCGGCCACCGCCTCGACATAGTCCCAGGAACTGTCGGTGGCCGATTTGATCGGCGCGGTGCCCAGGAATTTCTGGCGACCGCCGTGCGCGAGTTGCAGCCCGATCTTGGCGCCGGTGGCATGCACCTCGTCGACGAGCCACCCCCATCCGGCGATGTGCTCGTGCCGGCTCATCCCGGGCTGGTTGTGGATCGCCTTGCTGGCATCGTCGTCGACGTAGGTGTACTCGGTCATGATCAGGCCGACGCCACCCTCACCGAGACGGCGATAGTGGTCGACGGTTCGCCGGCTGATCGTGCCGTCCATATTGGCTGTCGCGCTGCTGTTCGGTGATTTCACCACGCGATTGCGGAATTCGACCGGGCCGATGTGTCCCGGCTGGAAAAGAGCATCGAAGCTCATTGGATCTCGATTCGTGATGTGGGCTGGGGGAATTCGAGAGATTCGGGAGTCGCGGGGATGTGGCGGTTACGCGGCGAGCAGTGCACCGGCACGCGGTACGACCGGGTCGAGGCCGAGGCTGCGCAGCAATCGCCAGGTGGTCGCCGCGGCGGCCGAGAGCACCGGTATCCGGAACTGCTGTTGCAATTCGTCGAGGATCGGCAGCGAGGGCATCTGCACACAGGCGCTGATGACCAGGGCCTGCGCGCCAGACGTGTCGACGGTGCGGGCGTGTTCGAGCAGATCGCGCGGATCCAGGCGCCCGACGGCCAGATTGTCGGCCACCTCGAGGCTCAGTGAATCCACCACCTCGAAGCCCTCGTGCTCGATGTAGTCGCACACCGTCGCGGTGAGCGGCTTCATATACGGCGTGACGACGGCGATCTTGCGAACGTTCAGGTGGGCCAGCGCCTCGGTCAGCGCGCCCGCCGAGGAGAGCACCGGAATGGCTTCGCCGCTCTCGTCTTTCGCGACCTGCGCCAATTTGGCTTCCGAGACGGCGTGATAGCCGCGGCTCTGCGCCATGATCGCCACCAGGCAGGCGTAGGCCATCGCGTCGACGCGGGCGTCGGCCAGTTCGGCGGCGCAGCGCAGCGAGTCGGCATCCATCTGCGTCAACTGCTCCGGGGTCACATGCTGCATGCGCATGCGGGAGGAGTGGAAGGTGAACTGTTCGTCGGGGCGCACCTCGGCGCGGGCCCGCAGCATGGCCGGAATCTCGGTTTCCATGGTGGTGTTGGAGCTGGGCACGATCATGCCCACCCGTGTGGTCGTCATCGACTCTCTACCTTCGTGTCGAGTGGTGAAATGGTCATTCGTCCGCCGAACCCAGCCCCTGGGCGATCAGCCGGGTGAAGAACTCGGGCGCCTGACCGGCGATGACCTCGAGGGCCATGGCATCGAGCAGGATGTGCGCTCCGGTACGCGGGACGTGGATCTCCAGGCGTTCCCCGTTGCGGGTCCACACCTTGCGGAATCGGGCGCCGGTGAATTCGTTGCCGACTCCGGACCATTCGTCGGCCCGGATCACACCGGTCGGCAATTCGGATGAGTTCGGCTCGTTCATCGCGCACCCTCCGCACTCGCGCCGCGGCCCGCGAGAGCCAGCACGCGCGGATCGTCGTTGTACTCGTCGGCACCGCGGCGGCCGGCCAGCACCGGAAGTGTGGACCGGGCCCGGCTGACGGCTTCGAGATCGAGTTCGACCACCCGCACGGCCTCCGGGTCCTCGCCCAGATCGGCGAGCACATCGCCCCACGGCGAGACCACGAGCGCATGCCCATAGGTGGCGAACGCGTCGGTGAAGTCCGGGTCCGGCGAATGCACGGTCGCCGGTGCGACCACGTAGGCCAGATTCTCGATGGCCCGCGCGCGCAGCAGCGTGTGCCAGTGCGCGGCCCCGGTCGACCGGACGAACGCCGCCGGAACCAGCAGCACCTCGGCACCGGCGGCGGCCAGTGCCCGCGACAGTTCGGGGAAACGCACGTCGTAGCAGATGGTCAGGCCGATGCGGATGCCGTCCAGGTCCAGCAGTACCGGTCCGGCGCCGGGTCGCTCTACCGTCGACGCCTCGAAGGACTGGCCGCCGATCGTGGCGTCGAACAGGTGCATCTTGTCGTAGCGTCCGACGAGTTCACCGTCGGCGTCGATCACCAGCGCCGAGTTGTAGGTCGCCTCGGCGGTGCGGTTCTTCATCCCGCCCAGCACCACCGCCACGCCGTGGGTGGCCGCGGCGCGACGCAATCGCCGCACCTCGTCGGAATCCTCGTGCAGGGCCGCCGCGCGCATCTGCGCGTTGGTGCCCAGCATCAGGCCGTTCTCCGGCAGCGTCACGAGCTGCGCGCCGTCGGCCGCGGCCCGATCGATGAGCCGAAGGGCGGTAGCCAGATTGGCGGCGATATCGGTGGTCGCGTGCCACTGCGTCACGCCCACCCGCAGCGTCCGCGAGGTCATGACGCCCGCCCCGCCGCGACCGCCGCCGCGACCTCGCTCCGGGCGCGAGCCAGATCCATGTTCACCACGGTCCAGCCGCCACCGGAGGCTTCCATCGGCTCGTAGGTGTACACGTCGCCGTGCACGCCGGGACCGATCAGACCGAGCATGATCATCCAGTTCTGGATCTCGTACTGGCCGTGTTCGAGCAGCGGATACGGCTCGAGCGAACACAGATCCAGCCCGCGCCCGGTTTCCAGCAGCTTCAGGATGTAGGTGTCGAATTCGACGTCCACGCCGCCGAAATGCCCGGGATCCAGCCAGTGCGACAGCCCGCCGGTGGCCAGGAACGCCACCTTCAGACCCGACCGCGTCACCACACCGCGCAGCGCCTCGCCGAAGCGGCGCGCGTTGAACGGGGAGAAACTGCGGTGCGGCTGGGTGATGATCGGGATCACCGGCAGATCCGGGCGCGGCAGCACCAGACGCAGCGGCACGATCAGCCCGTGGTCGAGGTCGACGCGCTGAGCCCGTTCCACCTCCAACCCGGCTGCGCGCACCGCTGCGGCCAATTCGCCTGCGAGATCGGGCATTCCGGTGAGGTTCAGATCCAGATCGCCGCGCTTGAAGAATTCCATCGAGCCGGTGTGGCCCGCGCCGGTGCCGATCACGGTGTGACCGGTCTCGAAGCTCTGGAAGTGGCAATCGGCGGTCACCAGGACGACGTCCGGGTCGGCGGCGACCAGATCGCGCCGCAGGCGTTCGTAGCCGTCGAGCAGCCGGGACACCGCGTCGGCCGGGTCGATCTCGGGCCGGGCCAGCAGATCCGGCACATGCGAGCAGCCTCCCGCGAAGACCACGCCGTCGGGCACGTCGGGATCGGCGCGCGGCAGGCTGTCGTCGACGATGAATCCGCCCCGGCTGGCGGCGTCGCCCAGATCGTCGTTGAACCAGCGGCTCACCAGAATGGTCAGGCCGTCGTTGAGTCCGATGGCGCGCAACCGATCCCGGTTGCCGGACAGGATCGTCTCGGCCCATTCCTGATCGACGCCCAGCAGTTCCGGCGCGCGCGAGGGCTGTGCCTTCACCTGCTCGAGCAGTTCGGTATCGCGGGCCATCGCCAGCACGGCCTGTTCGATCGCGTTCTTGTCCACGGTGCTCACTCCTGTTCGACGAGGGCGCCGTCGCGGACCACGGCCACACCGTCGATCTCCACGGTGCAGCCGCGCATCGGCACGTCCAGGTGGGCGGGCGTCTCCCGGTCGGCGAACCGGTTGGATCCGGTCGACCACATGAAATTGCCTGCGGTGGAACGCAATTCCTGACCGTAGAGCGACCGCGGGTCGTACACGTCGAACGCCGACCAGCGCGCGTGCGGCAGCACACCCCAGCCCATGTGGCTGGTGGCCCACACCTCGTCGTCGCCCCAGGCTTCGAAGTAGTCGTTGAGCACGTGGGCATCGGCGCCGGCGCCGCTGATCTTCCTGATGTAGCCCTTCTCGACCTCGATGGTCACCGTGTCCCGGACGTAGCGCTGCCAGGGAATCAGCGCGTCGCCGGGCTGCAGCACGATGCGGCCCTCGGCGGTGCGGTCGTTCGGGAAGCACGCGACGAAGCCCGAGGGCCAGTGGTCCCAGCGGCCCGCCTCGTCGACATAACCCCACTGGTGGGTGATCGGCAGGTCCGCGCCGGAGATGTCGGCGGTCAGATCGGTGCCGGCGGCGCTGCTCACGTGCAGGGTCGATCCGGCGCGCAGTTTCCGGCCGCCGGCCTCCACGGTGGCGCGCAGGTTCTCATCGCCCATCAGGCGTTCTAGCACGTCGTTCGGTTCGGCGACGAACAGCATCCGCTTGCCGTTCCCGGTGATCCGGGTGCGCACGTCGGAGTGGATCAGCCCGCCGACGGTGACGTCCACGACGAAATCGCACTCCCCCGCCGCGGCGAGCAGCGGCGCGACCTCGCGGCCGTCGGGCTGGTACGGCGGCAGCATCGGATTGGACAGGCTGGAGGCGTGCAACACCAGCACACCGGCGCCCAGCTGTCGCGCGGCCGCCACCGCGGATTCGACGTACTCGGTCTTGCGCCCCAGTTCGGCGATGACCGCCACGGTTTCACCTGCGGTGACCTTGCACAGCCGGAACTGTTCGACGAAATTCTCGGTCAGGGTCTTGGGCATGGACACTTCCTTCTCGATCGTTGAAAAATGTGCTCCGAGTGGGTGTTTCACTCGCAACGCGGCGGCTCAGTGCGCGGCGCGCACCGCTCCGCCGTCGACGGCCAGCGCGGTACCGGTGATGAACGACGCGCGCGCGGAGGCGAGAAATGCGACCGCGTCGGCGATTTCGCCCGCCTCGGCCCAGCGGCCCGCCGGAATATCGGCGACGACCCGCGCGATCTCCTGCTCGACGGTGGTGCCGTTGCGGCCCGACTTCGACTCGACGATCCCCTGCATCCGGTCGGTTCCGGTAGCGCCGGGCATGATCTGGTTCACCCGCACGCCCGACGACGCCAGTTCGCCGGCAAGGGTTTTGACGAACGCCGAGGCGGCCGAACGGTACGAGGCGGACAGCACACCACCCGCGGCGGGCTGACGCACCCAGGTCGAGGACAGCAGGATGATGGCGCCGGTACCTTTGTCGCGCATCACCCGTCCGGCCGAGGTGGCTAGCTGCACCACCGGACGCAGCAGGGTGTCGTGGGCGGCGGACCAGTCGTCCCAATCCGCATCCAGTGCCGGAATGATCTGTGGCCCAGGGGTATTGAGCACCATTACGTCCAGTGCGCCGTACGTCGACACCACGGTGTCGACGAGGGCCGCGGTAGCCTCCGCGTCGCCCAGATCGTGGACGAACGGCACGACGGACCCGTTACCGATGGTCTCAGGCTCCCCGGTGGCGGTCCGGGCCGCCGCGATCACCGTCATCCCTTCTGCGGCGAGTCGTTCGGCCGTCGCCCGCCCGATTCCACGCGACGCCGCCGTCACCAGCGCCACACCGTTTTCCAGGCCCAGATACACACTTACTCCTTCAGCTGATCGATCGTCGTGCTGCCGTCGCGGGGTTCAGATCTCGCGAATCGCGTTCTCCGCGCACAGCGAGATCGCCCGGCGCACCAATGTCTCGTCGGACTCCGGGACGCTGCCGTCGCCGACGACCGCGGCGTAACCCCAGTCATCGGAGCGAAAGACGCTGGGGCACATGTCCAGACACGTGCCGTACCCATCGCATTTGGTGTTGTCCACGATCACCCGCATGCTCACTGCTCCTTCCGTGCGTCGCGACGCGCGAGTTCCGCCGCGCCGCTTCGAGCCAGCGCCGCGGCGCCGTCGATGAGGCCGCAGACGCCGCGGCCGGGCAGATCCGCACCCCAGCGGGTCAGATCGGCCAGATGACCGGCCGCGTCTTCACCGCGCAGGATCTGCCGGAACGCCCGCGCGATCGCCTTGGTGCCGGTGAAACACGAACCGCACTGCAGCGCGCTCTCGTTCTGAAACCAGATACCGAGCTCCGCGGCCATCGCGACGAGATCGTCATCGGGCCCCAGGACGGTGATCGCGCCACAGCCGAGGCCGGTACCCGCCGCGCGCATGGCGTCGTAGCAGCACGACAGCGCGCCGACATCACCGAGCGAGATGCCGTTGAACCAACCGCCGAGCAGCGCGCCGGTCATCGGTACATCGCCTCCGCCGGCCGCGACGACCAGCTCGGAAACCGTTGCGCCGAGCGACATTTCGTACACTCCGGGCTCCGCCACCCGGCCGGTGACGGTGAACAGCGCGGTGCCGCACGAGGCCGCGGTGCCCGCGCGGGCGAATTCGGCGGCGCCGTACCGGCGGATCCACGCCGCGTGAGCGAAGGTCTCCACATTGCTCACCAACGTCGGCAGGCCGCGCACTCCCACCTCGAACGGGCGCGGCGGCTTGCTGACCGGTTTGGCCGGGCGGCCGTTGATCGACGCCACCACAGCTGATTCCTCACCCGCCACGTAGCCGGGAGGTGCTTCGTGCACCCGCAGCACCACGCCAGGTGGAACCAGTTCGGCCGCAACGAGTTCGGCGACGGCGGCGCGGACCGATGCCACAGCGGCGGGTGCGGAGACATAAACGACGGCCTCGCTGGATCCGGTGACGACCGCGGCGGTCAGCAGACCATCGAGGATCAGATGCGGCCGACGGGTGAGTAACCACGCATCCTTGCCCGACGCGGGTTCGCCCTCGTGGCCGTTGGCGACGACCACACTGTCCGAACTCGCCGCCACCGCAGACCATTTGCGGTGCGCGGGGAATCCGGCGCCGCCCCGACCACGCAGACCCGACCGGGCCAATTCGTCGAGGAATTTCCCGGAATCGATTGCGGGTCCGAAGAATCCGAGCTCCCGTTCCCGGTTCAGTCCCCAGTCCGGAGCCTCGACGCCTGGCACGACCAGCCTGCCGGGCAGGTCGCCGACCGCGCGGGCCGGAATCTCGAGGGCCGGCGCCAGGTGGAGTGAGGATCGCACAGCGGTGGTCATCGCAGCCCCTTGACGATTGCGTGGGCGGTGGTGAGTGGGATCACGTCCCCGTATTTGGCGTCGATGTCGAGCAGGGCGGCACGATGCGGCCCGTCCTCGCGGTCACCCACGCACTCCCGGACGACGAAGGCGGGCAGATCGGCGGCGCAGGCGTCCACAACGGTCGCCCGGACACAACCGGAGGTCGTCGCACCGGCGACGAGCACGGTATCGATACCCGCGGCGGTGAACCGTCGCGCCAGATCGGTACCGGCGAACGCCGAGGCGGCCTGCTTGACCACCAGAGCGTCGTCGTCGCGACGGCCGAGCCGTTGATCGATGTCCACGCTGCGGTCACCGGCTCGCAGTTCCCGCATCGCGGGCATCTTGCGCAGCCACGTGCCGGCCGTTCCGTCGTCGTGGGCGGGGAAGGCGATGGTCGTGAAGTAGACCGGCACGCAGTTGTCGCGCGCCGCGTCCACCAGTTCCCGGGTCGCGCCGACCACCGCGTCCATCTCGAAACCGGGACCGTACCGCGCTTCGGTGAATCCGTACTGCAGGTCGACCACGACGAGCGCGGGACGCGCGCCCGGGGTGAGTGTCCCGAGCAGGCCGCCGTCCCGATACCTGGCGCGGACCTGCTCGTCGGCCGTCGCGGCGTCGTCGCGGCTCAAAACTCGTGCTCCGGCCACTGCCCCGCCTCGGCGCGCATCAGGTCCGCGTAGTACGCGTACATGTTGCGCTGAACACCCTCCTCGTAGCGGGTCCAGAAGACCTTGCCGGGGCCGGGCCAGTCCTGCACCGGATGGGCCATGCCGATGCCGGGCATGCCCATCTCGTAGTTGAGTTCGAAGTCCAGCAACTCCGCCGCGACCGAACGACCCGTACGTCCCACCGTGATCCACGGCTCGGTGTCGTCCATCTCGAACGCGCCGCCGAGCGAGAAGGTCCCCAGCCCCGCCCGGTAGGCGCGATCCTTCTGCTCGGGCGTCATGTTCTTGTAGCCCAGGAACCAGTTCCACATCTCGACCTGCCCGGGCCCCTTCGGCTGCCAGCACCGCACGGTCAGCACGCCGGTCGGCGGATGATGCGACCCGTCCTCGGTCATCGGCAGCGCCAGGATGGAGAAGTTCGGGAAGACGTTTCCGACTATCACCCGCGAACGCCGTGCCACCTCGAGCTGCGGCGCGGAGATATTCGCGGTATCGAAATTCTCGGCGAGACTTTCCGGGAATCCGAAGAAGTTAGGTCCGGGCTCGTCGGCATCCTCGGCCATGGAGAACGACAGCGAATGTCCGGGCGAGGCCTGGATGTGGTAGCCCATCATGTTCTCGCTGAACGGAACCGGGAACGCGCCGATGGCATACACCGATTTGTGCAATGTGCCGAGGTGGTAGTCGTCGCCGGAGAAATTGTCCGCGCCGGATTTCCAGTTCGCGTCGAGCACGAAGCGCTGCGGCTTACCCAGCACCTCGACCCCGTCCTTGTCCAGCCCGAACAACAGATCCAGATACCAGGCCATACCGCCGAGGTACTCGCGCAGCGGCGGCGCCGTCGAATCCAGTGTCGCGAAGATCAGCCCGTGGAAGGATTCGATCTGCGCAACCCTGGCCAGCCCGTTCTCCTCCTTGCGCATATTCCCGAAGGCGTTCTTCCACAGCGGCGCACCGACCAGGCTGCCGTCGGAGGAATAGGTCCAGCCGTGGTACGGGCAGCGGAAATGCGAGGTATTGCCGGAATCGGCCCGGCAGATCTGGACCCCGCGATGTTTGCAGGCATCGAACAGGACGTGGACCTGGCCCTTCTCGTCCCGGGTGACGACGAACGAGTCCTCCCCGATCCGGCGCACGACGTAGTCGCCGTTCGCCTCGATCTCGGACTCGTGCGCCATGAAAACCCAGGCGCGGCCGAATATCTTGCGCAATTCCGTCTGATGCACCTCGGAATTTCCGAAGATATTCGCGGGAATCCGCCCGTCGGGCAGTCCCGTCTCGATCCGGTCCATCAAGGTCCGGACTCGCGGTGAAAGCGAGGGTTCCCGTATCGCGGTCATAGATGTACTCCTGGGCTGAAATCGAGCGAGCTGCTGAACGAGGTCGCTCAGAAGAAAAGAGACAGATTGTGGGTGCCGATCACCGTCAAGTCCAGATAGACCACGCGATGCAGCAGTTTGAGGCGACCGTCTTCGCGGCGCAGGACATCCCGGCGCTCACCCGAGAGCATCTGGGGAGTCGTCTGATCCTGCCGGGTCCGATAGAGAAGGATATTGCTGCGTCCGGTCAGCAGCTGCGCATCGCCGCTCTCGTGCTCCCGCACCCGGATATTGGCGACGAAATGACGCACTCGCGAGGGCGGATCCTCGGCCCACGCGTACTTGGTCTCCCCCCGCGCGACCCTGGATTCGAGCGACCCCAGGTTCTCGTTCAGGTGAAAGGAGGTCTCGGAGAAGCCGAAGCCGCGAGCTCGTTCGACGGTTTCGCGGATCGGCACCTGATACACGATGTCCGGGCTGACCAGGTCGGTCAGCCACTGTCGCTCGTTCAGGTCGTCGAGCAACTCCGCCTCGTAGAAGTAGAAGTCCACGACCTCCGCGTACCGCGGGTCGTTCGGTGCGAGTCGGCGCTGTGCCACCGTCTGCTGCTGGGTCATATCCAACCTCAAAGTGAATACAGTTTTGGATACAGATGAGTGTGACCGAAGGCATGCGGCAGCGCAAGGGGTGAATCGAACTAGTTACTCGGGCGCAACATCGGCTCAGGACATTGCCGGGTCACCCGTAGGAGGAGCGCGTGCTGTTCGCCTACGCCGAGGCCCGTGCTGCCGATCCGAAGACCGCGCCGGTTGCCTTCCCCAAGGGAACCGGCGCTTCAGGAGAAACGCAGCGCCTGAGAACTCGTAGCGGCGGTCCTCCGCACACTGATTCGCTGTTCCGGCCCGGCGGCGTAGTACCGAAAGCGGTGAGCCGATCTGCACCGAGGCATGGTCGGGCTGCCTCTCGGTCGCGACCGAGGAATGTCGGCACGAGCCTTGCCGGCGTCCACACAGGGGCGGCCTCGGGTCGCCGACTATGACGTCGCATCGTGCGCGCCGCGGTGGTCCGACGACCTGTCAGGGGCGGCTTCGATTCAGCGCAGCGCCTGCGCCGCTTCCTTGCCCTGTTCTATATCGCGGGAAGAACAGCACAGCAGATCCACCCCGGCCTGATTGGCGGCAATCGCCCGGTTGCCGGTCGATCCGTAATGCGCGAGCGCTCCCGCCTCCAGCGCGTCGCTGATGATCAATCCCCGGAACCCGAGCTTCTGGCGCAGGTAATTCTGCAGGATCACCGGCGACAAACCCGCCGGACGGTTCGGATCCAGCGCCGGATAGATCGCCCAGGACGGCATGACATGTGATACTCCGGCTCGAACCGCCCGAGCGAACGGAACCATATCGGTCCCGGTCAATTCCTGCGCCGACGATGTGATGGTGACGGGTGTTTCGTCGGTATTCGCCCCCGCGGGCGCGGATCCCAGGCCCGGAAAATGCTTCGCGCAGGCCGAGACCTTATTGCCCTGCAGCGTCCGGACGTATGCGTCCACACAGTCGGCCACCACCGCGGACCGGTTGGAATAGCTGCGCTGATAATGGTCCAGGAAATCCCCCGGACTACGGTAAACACCGCACACGGGCGCGAGATTGGCGTCGAGATTCGCCGCGGCCAGCGCACGGGCGGCGGCGACTGCCTGGGCATCCGCGGCGCGGGAGACGTCACCGGCGGCCCCGACCTGCTTGGCGGATTCGGCCGGCCCGCCCGGCAACCGGTTGACCTGCCCGCCCTCCTGATCCGTGGTCAACAGCAACGGAACCGGCGAAGCCTTGCGCAGCTCCGCGGCAGCCCCGGCGAGCTGCTGCACGGACGTAATATTCTCGGCGAAAAAGATGACGCCCCCGACCTGACCCTTCGACGCCAACGTCAGCAATTCCGCCGGAGGCTGGGCCCCTTTGTACGAATAAATGATGCGACGACCAGCAGGCAGAGCCGCGGCTCGGGCGCGCACCGCCGGAAGTACCGCGAGGCCGATTGCGGCCGAGGATGCCGAGGTCAAGAACTTTCGCCGGGCAAGCATGCGTATCGTTCCGTTCGGTGGTCGGGGTCGGACAGGCCGTCATCCACGGTACCGGGCACGGACCAACGCCCGGCCGACCCCGAACCGATCCCCCACTTCTGCGTCATGTCATCCACGACACCGACTACCCCTCGGCCGCAAGCCGCCCACACGCAGCCACGATCTCCTGCCGCCGCGTATCCCGCGCCGCACACGCCGCCCCCTGCGCCTCCACCCGCCGAACGAACGCGGGCTCAACCGATTTCGGCGAAGCATCCCGCTTCGCCCCAGGCGCATGCACCCGCGAACCCAGAGCCCTGTGCAGTTTCTCCGGGGCGATATGCCGCTGCAGGCCGGATGCGTGCCGGACAGCAGTGGGCGCGTGCCGGTGCGGAACGATCGCCAGGACGAATCACCCGGGCCCGCCCAACGATGGCGATCTTCATCACAGCTTCCTACCGGAACTCCATCGAGTGCTAATGGCTGGGCGCCGACGGCTCTGTCGTCGGCGCCGATTGATGCCCGCCACCCGACGGCGCCGATTGATGCCCGCCACCCGACGGCGCCGATTGATGTCCGCCACCCGGCGCCGATTGATGCCCCTGGGGCTGTCGCTGCGGTGCCGTCGGCTGCTGAGTCGTGTCTTCGTTGCAGACCAGCTTCCAGTCCACCCCGGACCACCAGTGGTCGGCGGACCAGCCGTAGGTACCCGGATGGCCGTCGCTGGTCGTGCAGTAATCGCCGGCGTGGTGCTTGCCGTCGCCGGACGCAGGGGGACCACCGGCGCTGCCGGTTCCGGGAACCGCTCCCGCGACCGGCATCCATGCCGCCCCAACAGCCACAGCGATCGTCGCTATGGTCAAAGCAGTCCGCCCAGTGGGAATCCTCATGAAGCGAGACCTTCCATCCACCGTTGTTCGTACGTTCGATAACAACCGATAATCGCCGTTGAGATCTATGCCGCGCGAGCGACAGGGTTGCCGCACCTCGCAACCATCCCGCCACGTCGCGTCGGACCGAAATATGCTCCAGCACAACGACATAGAGATCATCGACGACGTTGTTCGCCGCCAGCTGTGCGGGCGCTCGAGACAGACGGTGAAGCTGTCGGCGATGCCATGGCCGAGCTGGCCGAGCACACCGGCGCCCAGGACATTCGGAGACTCGACATCGGGTCGATGCACGAAATACTCAACCGGCCAACCGAATTCGCCCAACCCGCTCGGCAACGAGCGGAATGACATCCGGCAGCCGCACATCCTCGATCATCACAGCGACCCCACCCGAGATCGTCATCCCTCGGCGTTCGCCGCACCGGCCATCGGCGAAGCATGCGGCACCAGCCACCGAAAACGCGTCATCGGCATCCACGATGATCACAACCGGACGATGACCCGACGTGTCCGCGTAATACTTTGCCGCATAGAGCACTTCGGCCACCGACCAGCGATTGGTCACCGGCACCAACGTATCCCGCAACCCATCATCCGGAGTATGCAGCGACACGGCCGAAGACACCGAGAAACTCTCACCGGCCAACTTCCGAATCGCCGGAGCCAAAACCACCGTCGAGAGCACCACACTCCGCTGCGAAATCCCCGAACCATCCGGAGCCGCAGAAGTAATACGCCGCACCGCATTCACCACACGCTCGTAGTTCGCCAGTGGCTCACCCATCTTCACCCTCTCGCGAAGACAGCAGCTGTACGAACGCCGCCGCGCCGCGGTCCAGGAACGCAACTTGTTCGAACGAAGCGGCGCCGTGGGTGTGGCACATGACAGTAGCCGGGTGCGCACCCACGCCTCAACCGCCGAACGAACTCCCGCTCAACGGGTTTCGGCGACGCATCCCACTTACTACCCGTCGTCGGTCGACTTCATCGGACGAGAGCGCGAACTGAACACACTGTCCGCCGCATTGGACGGAGTGCGAGCGGAGATCGGCACGACCAGGCCAGGGCGATGTCTGACCCTGTGCGGGCGACGGCGTTCCGACAGCTCGCAGGCATCTTGCCGGAGAACGAGCCAAGTATCCTCGGCCGCACCGGATGACGTTGAAACGGCCGTGCGTGATCCGCTACGCCAAAGTTGTTCTGGGGTCGCGCCGAAATCGGCTTGGCGAGGTGACCGGCGCAAAAAATAGAGGGACTCAGCGGCCGAACAGAGACTGCAACCGCTCGGGGACGCGCTCACCCTGGATATGGTTCGCGGCCGCCTCTATGCGTTGCAGGTCGCCGGACGTCAATTCGACATCGAGCGCTCCCAGGTTCTCTTCCAAGCGATGCAGTTTGGTCGTGCCGGGAATCGGCACGAACCACGGCTTCTGCGCCAGCACCCAGGCGAGAGCGATCTGGGCTGGTGTGGCTCCCTTGTCCTCGGCAATCCGCTGCAGCAAGTCGACCAGTGTTCGATTGGCCTGCCGTGCTTCAGGAGTGAAGCGCGGCAGCATGCGGCGGAGGTCGTTGTCGGCCAGCGATGTACGTGAGTCGATTGTGCCGGTCAGATAGCCCTTGCCCAGCGGGCTGTATGGCACTAGACCGATGCCCAGCTTCTCCAAGGTCGGAATGATCTCGGCTTCGTGGTCTCGCGTCCAGAGCGAGTATTCACTTTGCAGCGCCGTCACAGGCTGCACGCGGTGGGCGCGGCTGATCGTCGTCGCACCGGCCTCCGATAAACCGAAGTGCTTGACCTTACCTTCGGTGATCAGCTCCTTGACCGTGCCTGCCACGTCTTCGATGGGCACGTCGGGATCGACGCGGTGTTGGTAAAGAAGGTCGATGCAATCCGTTTGCAGACGCCGGAGCGAGGCCTCGGTCACTCGACGGATCTGCTCGGGTCGGCTATCGAGCCCCGACGCCGGGGTCGGCCCGTGCTCCCCGTGCGCGAGACCGAACTTGGTGGCGATCACCACCTGGTCGCGGACCGGCGCCAGCGCCTGACCGACCAGCTCTTCATTGGTAAATGGGCCATAGACCTCGGCGGTGTCGAAGAAAGTCACGCCGCGGTCGACAGCAGCCCGCAGCAGCCTCGTCATCTCGGCTGGGTCCGGGGGCGAACCGTAGAAGAAGCTCATGCCCATGCAACCGAGTCCCAAGGCTGAAACTTCGAGGTGCTGCCCAAGTTTGCGTTTCTGCACTGGAGAATGCTCCTTCGGTAGAGGTCATCCGGCCCATTGCTCCCGCTGTTCAGCCGGAACCGGTCACAGCAGGTTAGGCCCGCCTTGCGGGCGGCGGGGAGACCCTCCTGGTACAGGTACTGTCGATGCCCCCTTCTCCGGTGGGCTGACACTCTGTCCACGTGGAATTCTTCGTGCTCGAGCTCGCGAATCACCACGAAAGTGATTGAGCCACTTGTCGGGTCGGCATCAAGGGTGACAGTGAATGGCTGCGGGCGGATACCGGCTTCACCTCTCCCCGAGGCGGTCGCGACTTGTCTATGTGGCGTTCCTGATCGACCGCTTTCTCATCCCGACGTGAGCCGGCATGCCGAAATCACTATCAGCTCACGCAATGCGGACACGTGCGCGCAGGCACGGCATCTGCTGTCCGAATTCGGCGACGTTCGAGCAATCCCCGCCGACCTGTCCAGGCACGACGAGTGTCAGCGCCTCGCTGATCTTGTCGAAGTCGACTCGGAACGCCTGGACATCCTCATCAACAACGCGGGAGCGATGTGGCGCGAGCCGCTGGAGACGTTCCCGGACGAGGCCTGGGACTCGGTGATCGACCTCAACATCAAGTCGCCGTTCTGGCTGGTGCAGGCGCTGCTCCCCGCACTTTGCGGGGCGGGCACCGCCGATGATCCCGCGCGGATCATCAACATCGGCAGTATCGCCGCCATCCACGTCGCCGAGTCGCCCAACTACTCGTACGCCAGCAGCAAAGCGGCACTCCATCAACTCACCAGAGTGTTTGCCAGAGAACTGGGCCCACGGCACGTCACGGTGAACGCGGTAGCACCGGGACCGTTCCCGTCGCAGATGATGGCGTCCACGCTCGATGCCATCGGCGACACGATCGCGGCGAAGGCCCCGCTGCGCCGGCTCGGCCGCCACGACGACATGGCAGGTACCGCCGTGTTCCTCGCCAGCCGGGCCGGGTCCTACCTAACGGGCACCATCATCCCGGTAGACGGGGGCATCGCGACGACCGCAACGGGTACCTAGGCGTCGACGCGGCCTTTTCCTGCTACGACGCTGGGCGCATGCCGGGTGTGAGGGGGGTGCGCGGCGGTCGGGGTACCAGCAGAACCTCCCTTCGCCTGCGGACAGGGCCTACGGTGAAGGGGTGGCCACGATCGATCTGCGCACTGAGATCAACGAGTTCCTGAGCTCGCGTCGCGCGCGGATCGCGCCCGAGCGGGCCGGACTGCCCGCCTACGGCAGCAACCGCCGGGTCAAAGGTCTGCGTCGCGAAGAGGTAGCTCTACTAGCGGGGGTATCGGTCGACTACTACGTGCGTATGGAGCGCGGCAGCCTCACCGGCGCCTCCGACGGGGTGCTCGACGCGTTGGCCTCTGCCTTGCAACTTGACGAGGCCGAGCGCGATCACCTGTTCCACCTTGCGCGGCAGTCCAGGGCGCCCAGCGGTCCACGCCGTCGGCGACCCGACGCGACGGTGCGTCCGGCGCTTGCGCGGGTGCTCGACGCCATCACCGATGCGCCGGCTTGGATTTGCAACGGCCGTTATGACGTGCTGGCCATGAATCACCTTGCCCGCGCGCTGTATTCACCGGTGCTGGCCGACACGCGACGGCCGGCGAACACCGCGCGGTTCGTGTATCTGGATCCCGAGGCGGCACAAACGTTCTTCGTCGACTATGACCGAATCGCCTGCGATGTGGCCGCGAAGCTACGCATGGAAGCCGGCCGCAATCCGCACGACGAGGAGCTGATCGCCCTGGTCGGTGAATTATCAACACGCAGTGAACTATTTCGGCAGCGGTGGGCGTCTCAGGACGTTCGGCTCCACCGGTCCGGACGCAAGCGTGTGCACCATCCGGTAGTGGGCCAGCTCGATCTGGACGTCGAGTCGATGGAACTGCCTGCCGACCCCGGCATGCATCTGAACGTCTACACCGCGCCCACTGGCACGGCGACCGCGGACGGTCTAGCCCTATTGGCGTCGTGGGCGGCCAGCCAGGAGAAGCTACTGTAGCGACCGAGATTCAAGCACTCGGCTGATATTCCAGCCTTTTCACTCCGTCTGAGTCAGCGCCACGGCCGTTTCAACGTCATCCGGTGCGGCCGAGGATGGTGAATGGCCTGGTCATGTCGCGGTCAGGCCACGATCGCCGCAGCCCGACGAACAACTTTCTATTCCTCGGCGGCGAGCTGCCCGCAGGCCGCCGCGATCTCCTGCCCCCGCGTATCCCGCACCGTACACGCCACCCCCTGCGCCTCAACCCGCCGAACGAACTCCCGCTCAACAGGTTTCGGAGACGCATCCCACTTACTACCCGGAGTCGGATTCAACGGAATCAAATTCACATGCACACGCGACCCGAGCGCCTTGTGCAACTTCGAACCAAGCAAGTCCGCACGCCACGGCTGATCATTGATATCCCGGATCAACGCATACTCGATCGACACACGGCGCCCCGTCCGATCCGCGTAATACCTTGCCGCATCCAGGACCTCGGCCACAGGCCAGCGATTATTGACCGGCACCAACGTATCCCGCAACTCATCATCCGGAGTATGCAGCGACACAGCCAAAGTCACCGACAGCCCGGTGTCCGCCAACTTCCGGATCGCCGGAGCCAAACCCACCGTCGACACCACGACACTCCGCTGCGAAATCCCGAATCCATCCGGCGACGGCGACGTAATCCGTTGCACCGCAGCAAGAACCCGCTTCATGTTCGCAAGAGGCTCACCCATGCCCACCGTCTTACAAAGCCGCCCGACCACCTCCTACGTCGATCGAACCGCACCGTCGTACATTCTCCCAAATGAGATAGTATCTTGTGCAATACTATCGACACCGATAGCATAGAGCGCTAGGGAGGTGCAGGTTGGGCGACTTCATCGGACGAGAGCGCGAACTGAACACACTGTCCGCCGCATTGGACGGAGTGCGAGCGGAGATCGGCACGACCAGGCCGGGGCGATGTCTGATCCTGCGCGGGCGACGCCGAATCGGCAAGTCCGCATTGGTGGAGGAGTTCGTCGACCGAAACCGGGTACCAAACGTCTTTCATACCAGCGAGATCGGCTTCGGCACCGAGCCGCTGACCGAGTTCACCGACGCCGTACGAAGTTCGTCACTGCCTGACGCCGACATCTTCGCCGACGCCATACCGGGCAACTGGACTGCCGCGTTCCGCCAGCTCGCAAGTATCTTGCCCGAGAACCAGCCAAGTGTCGTGGTGCTCGACGAGCTGCCATACCTCATGGACCCCGCAGGAGCGTTCGAGAGCATTCTGCAGCGGGCTTGGGATCGCGAACTGTCGCGCAAACCCGTGCTGCTGATCCTCATCGGTTCCGATCTCGCCATGATGCAGGCACTGACCTCATACGGACGGCCATTCCACCAACGCGGCACCGAAATGCGGCTGGGACCACTCAATCCGGCCGATGTAGCCGCAATGACGGGCCTCGCCCCGGCAGCCGCCTTCGACGCCACCCTGATCACCGGTGGGCTCCCCATCATCGCGGCGCGCTGGAACACGGGCGAGGATGTCCAGGCATTCCTTTCCCGCGAACTGGCAGATCCGGTGAGCCCATTGGTCGTTTCCGCACAACTGTCCCTGGCCGCCGAATTTCCGGACCAGACCCAAGCTCGCCAGGTCCTGGCGGCAATCGGCAGCGGCGAACGCACCTTCACCAACATCGCCCGAGCAGCCGGCGGAATCGCGCACTCGACACTGTCACGCGCCACTGAGCTGCTGACCGACAAGGGCATCGTCGCAGCCGAGCTCCCGATCAGCCTCACTCCCTCGAAAGAACGCCGCTATCGGATCACCGACCCATATCTCCGCTTCTGGCTGACCTTCCTCGGCCCGCACCTCGCCGAGTTGGACCGCATGCGCCCAGACCTGACCCTCGAACGCATTCGCCGCGGATGGACCAGCTGGCGCGGGCGCGCCGTAGAGCCATTGATTCGCGAATCACTGGCACGCCTGCTGCCCGTACACGGAATCCCCGCAGTTCCCGCAATCGGTGGCTATTGGACCCGCAGCAACGACGTCGAAATCGACATCGTGGGCGCTGACAGAGAGCCCGTCGCACACGAACTGACGTTCTTGGGATCTATCAAATGGCTGGAGAACTCCCCCTTCGACAACCACGACCTGACCGCACTCCAGCGCCACCGCCACCGAGTGACAGATGATCCGATCCCACTGATCGCAGTCACCCGCTCCGGAGCGACAGCCGATCACCTCGATGCCGTCTTCACCCCTGCGGATCTGCTCGAAGCATGGCAGCCACGCGACAACCGAACCAGGTGATCCGACCTCAGATCCAGCAATACTCGGGTCTGATCATAACGACGCCGACGAGATCCCGCTGCCGCCCTCTGACAACTCAACCCGCTGGCCGGTCGTGAAATCTCATTTGCAATGTCGCACAAAGGAACTCGACACTAAATACACGAAATCCGTTCCTGCTCCGCTACTCTGACCAAGGTACAACGCCGTATCACGAATACGGCTCGGCGGGAACAGCACTCGGCGTGTGCCCGACATGGATCAACTGGGGAGAGGATTCAACTTGTACTCGGCGGAAATCAACCGTAGGCAGCCCGCACTGCTACTGCTCGCGATCGACCGATCGTTCTCGATGGCCGAACCGTGGGCCGAGACCGGACAGTCGAAGGCGCAGGCACTGGCCTTGGCGGTGAACAATCTTCTGGGCAATGCGGTCTTGCTGTGCAGCCGCGGCGACGAGCAGGTGCACGACTACTTCGAGGTCGGCGTCCTAGGATACGGCACGGAGGTCGGCGGTGCCCTCTACGGCACCGACAAGAGTCGGCTGATCGTGCCGGTCGGGCATATCGCCGAGCACCCGTTGCGGGTGGACACCGTCACCCGGCGCGTCCCCGACGGTGCGGGCGGGGTGATTCCGGAACAGCAATACTTGCCGGTGTGGGTGGACCCGGTCGCCGACGGTGCAACACCGATGGTGGCGGCCTTCACCGCGATCGAACCGGTGGTGGAATCATGGTGCGCCGCACATCCATCCAGCTTTCCGCCGATCGTGATCAACGTGACCGACGGGATGAGCACCGATGGCGACCCACGGGACGTCGTCGCCCGGATCCGTAAACTGGGCACCAACGACGGCCAGGCGCTCGTATTCAACCTGCACCTGTCCGGAGTGCAGAGCCAGCAGGTCAGGCTTCCGAATTCCGCTGCGGCACTGTCCGATTCCAATGCCACACTGCTGTACGAACTATCCAGCGAACTACCACCCGCGATGCTGGAAGCCGCGGCGGCGATGGGATACCCGGTGCAGTCCGGTGCACGCGGATTCCTGTACAACGCGGACGCGACGGCGGTGATCGACTTTCTGGACATCGGCACCCGGTCGGTGACGCCGACCGGACTCGCGGAGTTGACCGCGGGCGACTCGTCCCACGCCGAACCTCACGACCCGGTCGACGAGGATTCCGAGGGCGATACGAACCTGTGATGCCCAGCGCTACTGCAACGCTGTGGTCGATAACAAAAGCCGACAAACCCGTGAACGAGGACCGCGCCGATGCCAGCGCGGACCGGTTCGCGATCGCCGACGGCACCTCCGACTCGGCGCGTGCCGAGGTGTGGGCCGACATCCTGGTGAAAGCGTATGTCCGAGAACACATCGAGCCATGGGATGCCGCAGAGCTAACCCGGCTGCGCCGCCTGTGGCGCGATGAGGTGTACCTGCCGACGCTGCCGTGGCACGCGAAATCGAAACTGGCGCGGGGCGCGGGGGCGACCTTCGTCGGGGTACGCCTCACCCCCGATCGCGCCTGTTACGACGTCACCGCCGTCGGGGATTCGTGCCTGCTCCACTTCCGGGACGAAAGCCTGGTTACGGCCGGGCCAGTGGACGGCTGCACACGTTTCGGCCGTAACCCACCGTCCATACGGTCACCGTTCGGCGATGCCGACACGTTTCGTAAGTCACTGTGGCGCTTCACCATTCCATATCAGCCGGGGGACACGCTGCTACTCGCAACCGACGCACTGTCGAAGTACCTACTGCGCGCTCACGAGCAGGGCCGGAAAGTTGACATGGGAGAGCACCTCGCCACGGAGGAGGCGTTCGCCCAGTGGGTCACGGACGCCCGCGCCCACGACGACCTCGACAACGACGACACAACCGTCTGCGTGGTGCAACTGTGAGCAGGCTACCGTCGCCGCGCGATTATCAACTGGCCGTACAGAATCCACAACGCGCCTTCGCCAGCGACCCGACACTGCGGGACGGACAGGCGCGGACGAATGCATTGCGTCTGCCGGTTGCCGCCTCCGGCGGATTCGCCGTTACGTTCGATATCACCAGCGCCTCCGGACGGTGGGCGGTGCGTTGTTTCCACAAGAACGACAACCAGAACCGGCGCCTACCCGATCGATATCGCGCTATCGGACAGTTCATCGATATACATCCCGAACTCGACTTCATGGTTCCGGTCCGATACCAGGACGATGGAATCACGGTGAACGGCAACCCGTTTCCGACGGTTCGGATGCGCTGGGCCGAAGGAGTGCCGCTGGGAACATGGCTACAGCGGTGGGCGGCGGAGCCGAATCCAGACCGGATCAACGAGGTCTGCGACGCAATCCGCGAGGCCGAACAGCAATTGAAATCGCATGGCGCAGCGCACGGCGATCTGCAACACGGCAACATCCTGGTACGGCCGGATCACAAGATCTGGCTGATCGACTACGACGGCATGTACCTTCCCGAGCTCGCGGAACTGGGCGCAATCGAGCAAGGACACCGCAATTACCAGCATCCCGATCGTGGCCGGCACTACGACGCCGAACTCGACAAGTTCTCCGCCTACGGCATTCGCATGTCGCTGGCCGCGCTCGCCCGCCGACCGGAGTTGTGGGAGACGTACGGCAAGACCGGTGAGAACATCCTGTTCCAGGCAACCGATTTCATCGAACCGGACAGTGCACCGATATTCGGCGAGTTGCTGCGGCTCGGCGAGCTGACCAAACACGTCGAGCGTTTCCGGAACGCCTGCCGGGCCGGATATTCCCAGACCGCCACCGCACTGACGGGTACGACAACCGCACGCAGCACTCGACCACGTACTGCCGCAACAGGTTTGGTTGTGCAAGCCCGAGCCGGGACCACCGAGCTGTTGCGACAGCTCGAAGGCGAGACGGTCACTGTTTTCGGCACAGTGGCGGGGACGAAGGTCCCCTTCGAAGGCGTCGCCCTGATCAACCTGGGTCGCTACCAGGATGCGGAATTCGCCATCGTCGGTTTCGGTGAGGTCGCGAAGGACCTATACGACGAGTACGGCCGAAATTCGCGGCCCGACAGACTGCTCTCACTGGAAGGCAGGAAAGTCGCTGTCACGGGAACGATCTGGTTGTACGAGAGCAAATACTCCGACGAACTGACTCCACAGATCGAGCTCGACCACGCCGCATTCCTGCACATCCTCGACGAGGACCAGTACGCGGACCTTCGTGACAAGGCGAATCATCGCGAAGCGGCCACCGCCCACACGGAAGACATTGCGGGAGAACCAGAATCCCCTCCACCGACCACAGCAACGCGGCAGCCGACACCGACACCGACACCGACACCGACACCGACACCGACACCGACACCGACACCGACACCGACGAGTCCATCCCCACTGGCCCACTGGTCCAATGCGGAACTACACGCGAACCTGAGCCACAGATACAAGCCCCGCGCCACAACGCAGCAACCGACATCGGCACCCAAGCCGACGCCCACGCCCACGCCCACGCCCACGCCCACGCCCACGCCCACGCCCACGAGCAACACGACATCAACGGACAATCGTCCACCCCAAGTCCCCCCGCAGTACCGGCAGGAAGAGCTACGCCCGCGCCCGCCGAATACCGGCGCCATCGACGACACCGCGGTCATCGGCGGTCGGCAGCGACCATGGGGACATCCCGAGTCGGCGCCATTGCCTCCTTCCTACCCACCGCCACCGACCTTCGGCCCCGTGGCGACGCCCAAACCTGCACCTGCACAACCGCCCTCGCGCCGCGCCGGAAGAGCCGGCGGCGCGGTAGTTCTGGTGCTGGTGGCCGTCCTCTACGCTATCGCCGCGATAGCGGCGGCGACCCACGGCGTCTTCATCCTGGTTCCACCGTTCGCGATCCCGGGGGCGATCGCGCTGTGGTTCGCGAAAGTCATACACGCACAACGTCATTGATCGACTCATCGATTGGCAACTATCCCGTTACAGGGGTCGACAGCGTTCCGATTGACACCGTCCCGGCGGTCCGATTTCATTACGGTAGACACGGTTTCGGGCGCACGCCTGTCGTGTCCGGGGTTCACACAATGGGGAGTACACATGCCGTACACGGCGGAGATCAGCCGCACCAATCCAACCTGCTTCATTTTCCTCGTCGATCAGTCGACGTCCATGGGTGACCTGATCGGCGGCGAAGTCCCGCAGAAGAAGGCCGACGTCGTCGCCGACGCGATCAACCGGCTGTTGACCGAGCTGGCGGTCAAATGCGCCAAGGAGGAAGGGGTCCGGGACTACTTCCATGTCGCGGTGATCGGGTACGGCGCTACCGTCGGATCGGCCTTCTCCGGTTCGCTCACCGGCCGTGACCTGGTGCCGCTCAGTGAGGTTGCCGATAACCCGGCGCGCGTGGAGGAACGGTCGAAGAAGATCCCCGACGGCGCCGGCGGACTGGTCGAGTCCACGGTGCAGTTCCCGGTATGGATGGACCCCGTCATCGGTGGCGGCACACCCATGAATCGCGCGCTCCGATACGCGGAAACCCTGGTGCGAGGCTGGATCGGGCAACACCCCGGCGGCTTCCCACCCATCGTCATCAATCTCACCGATGGTGAATCGACCGACGGCGCCCCCACCGAAGCCGCCGCCGCCATCACCTCGCAGGCAACCGCCGACGGTGCGGTCCTACTGTTCAACCTGCACGTCTCTGCAACGGGCGGCTCACCGGTGACCTTCCCCGGCTCCGACGTCGGTCTGCCCGACACCTACGCGCAAACACTGTTCGCGATGTCGAGCGTGCTGCCCAGCCACATGCGGTCATACGCCGCAGCGCAAGGGCACCAGATCGGCGAAACCACAAGAGGATTCGTCTACAACGCGGACATCACCTCGGTCGTTCAATTCCTGGACATCGGGACCCGCGCGACCGAACTGCGGTGATGACACCGGGCCTGTACGTCACCCATCTGGTAGTGCCCAAGCGCGGCTTGACCGGGGCGGAGTGCGAGGACGCGGTGTGCGTACTGCCACAGGTCCCCTTCGACGAACTTGTCTCGGGCCCTATCGCCGCGAGTGTGTGCGACGGAGCGACCGAGAGCATGTTGTCCAAGGATTGGGCCGCAATGCTCGCCGCCGCGTCGGCCACGAGAGCCCTGTCCGATCCGCAGTTCTTCGGAACCGGCGCGGCATTCGAGGACTTCGCCGCCGAAGTGGTGGCCCGATGGAATCCGTGGCTGGCCGAGTACTCGTCCGATCGGGCCGCGGCAGGCCGCCCGCTGGCGTGGTACGAGCAGTCGAAGCTGGCGGGCAGCACCTTCGCGACCCTGCTCTGTGTGCTGGTCACGCCGGAACGCGTAGCCGAATGGCGATGGCAGGCAGCCGCTTTGGGGGACACCTGCCTATTCCATATCCGTGACGAACTGCCACTCAACGCGTTTCCGGTGCACACCACCGAGGAGTTCGGGACGGACCCGAATCTCTTCGGTAGCCGCAACCACGACACCGCGCTGCTGTGGGAGCGCACTGAGCTCACCGAGGGCGTATGCGTTCCCGGTGACCGGCTACTGCTCATGTCCGACGCATTGGCAGCCTGGTTCCTGGCGGCCTCCGATCCCACCGCCGCACTACACGAACTGCTGGAGTTCGGCGGTCCGCACGACTCGAGCCGATTCTCCGACTGGCTGGACACCCGCCGAGACCGGCAAGAGGTACGAAACGACGATGTCGCGCTGATTCGAATCGATTTCGAGGGCCGGTAACGCCGATGGCCACGACCACACCCCGGGAATTTCCGACCGCCGGCGCCTATCAGGAAGCCCTTCAACATCCGGACATCTGCTTCACCGACGCCGAGCTGAGAACCTCGGTCCCCGAGCTCACCACACTGCGTCAGCCCCGCGGGATCTCCGGCAACTTCGCCAGTGTCTTCCCGGTGACCCACCAGGCCAGCGGAACCCGGTACGCCATCAAGTGCTTCACCCGCTACATCCCGGACCAGCAAGCGCGATACCGCGCGATCAGCGAGCAGTTGGCCACCCTTTCGGCCGCCAACCTCTCCCAACCGTGGAAAATCGGTTTCGAGTACCTACCCGACGCCATCCTGGTTGGCGGGATCAGATATCCCATCCTGAAAATGGAGTGGGCGCAGGGCATGACCCTGTCGGCATGGTTGGACCTTCATCACGACGACCAGCCGGGTGTCGATCGGCTCGCCGAACGATTCGCGGGTCTGATGTCCGATCTCGAAGCGCACAGCATCGCGCACGGTGATCTACAGCACGGCAATCTCCTGGTCACCGGGGACTGCACGCTCCGATTAGTGGACTACGACGGAATGTACGTGCCCGCGTTGGGCAGTTTGGGCGGAACCGAGCGCGGGCATCGCAACTATCAGTCGCCGCAGCGTGGAAACGACGACTTCGGCACCGACCTGGATCGCTTCTCCGCCTGGGTCATCTACGGGGCACTCAAAGCCATCGCGATCGATCCAGACCTGTGGCGGCAGTTGCACGAACCACAGGGCGAGTACCTCTTGCTCGCCGAAAACGATTTCACGAATCCTGACTTTTCACAACGCTTTCCGGCCTTGCTCACGCATGCGAATCCGGAGGTCCGGCAGCTGGCGGAGCAGCTGCGATCGCTCGCCGCACAACCGCTGGCCGCGCTGCCCGTGCTGGCGACCGCCATGACCGGCGAGGTTGCTGCCCCGATCGCCACATCCGCGACCACCACCCAGGGGCTGCCGGGCTGGATGACAGGGCAGGTGTCGGCGGCGCACCCACCAACCCACCGACCTGCGCCCGCCACCGCGCCCCTGCGGCGATTCGCCGTACGCGGGGCCCGAGACGTCATGGCGTTGATCCTGCTGGTGTTGTTGATCGCCGTCGCCCTGCCCGCCCTGCTCATCCTGACTCCCCCGCTGGCCGTCATTCCGCCACTGGTCGCCGCGCTCCTCGTACGGGCGGCACAGCGCGCCAGACCCGAAACCGCCGAGCTGCGGCGACATTTCGGAGAACTCCGGCAGCGGCGGGCGGAGGTTGCCGACGTTGCCACGGCCGCGGCGGTCGTGCACAGCGAACAAGTGCAGTTGGATCAGCTCGAGGACGTCCGATTGCAGCAGCTGCCCGCTCAGCGAAAGTACTGGCAGGACAGGTACAACGCGGACCTCGCGGCCATAGAACAGGAAAAACAGCGCACGCTCGTCGCCATCGACCGTGAGCGAAACGATCTCCGCAACACGTTGGGACTCCGACTGGACAAGGCCCTCGCCGCAGAAAGGACCATGTTCGTCTGGCATCAGCTGAAGCGGTTCCCGATTTCGGCGGCCGATATCCCCGGAATCGGCCCTCGTCTGACCAATGAACTTGCCGCACAGGGCATTCGAACAGCTGCCGACTTCACCGGCATCAGCCTCAGCGCACCCGGCGGCGCATACAACTCGGTGACCGCCTACCTCCAGACCGCCGTGGGATCGGTCTATGTCAAGGGCATCGGCGAGGTGAAAGCCACCGCATTGGATAACTGGCGCGCCACACACGCCGCCAGAATCCAGGCGCGATTCACGCGCACCGAACCGTCCAATGCCGACGCCATACGATCCGACCATGAGCGTGAGATGAGCAGGCTGGCTCTGCGGCAGCAAACGACGGAAAACGAAGTCGGACCGAAAAGGGATCGGGCCAAACAACAGTACGAGGCGCAGTCGGCCCAGCTGGCGTCCGAGGCCGCCAGCGCTACGGCGTTCGCTGCGAACAAGCGGCAGGAATTCGCCCAGCGCCTCCTGGCTTTGCAACACGCCCCGGCCGAACTCGCCGCACTCGATCAGCGGATCGCGGCGGCGACCATCCATCGCAGGAACCTGTCCCAGCTCAGCTACATCCGCTTCGCCCTAACCGGCCGCTAGGCACCAGAAATACTGCGGTACAACGATTTCCCTCATGACAACCTCACAATACCGGCGATCGACAGGGGCCTTTCGATGGTTGATCCAACTCAGCTGGCCGTGCTGATTCGGAAATCAGCGGACGAGCCGTTCCAGAATCGCACCGCGGACGTGGCGGCGGTGCGACCCACGGCGGCTCGTACTCAGATCACGTTTCAAACGGGCGGAACTTTTCCCTACGGGCAGAAACGAGTGCTCGTATTGCAGAACCCGCAGGCCGTACCCCTCGGTCCGCATCAGCGGATCCTGGTCGATGGCAGACCTCGTGACGGAGTGACCGCAGCCTACCGATTCCAAGGGGTCGGGCAGGATTGGTGGCACATATTCCCCGGTGAGGAGCACTCCTTCTCGGCGTACCACGGGGATCGGATACAGGTCGTACACGCCGGGGCATATCATCCGCAGGCCGACCAGGTACTGGCCTACTGGCGCGCAGTCGCCGCGCGGCTGCCGGAGGAAGGACAGACGCTCCGGGAGGCACATGAGCGGCCGTTGTTCGTGCATCCGGACAGCGCGCTTCATCGCTATCTCCATCGAACCCAGATCGAGCAGGTCGAGCGCCCGGTGTCGCCGCCGCTGTACCCCTTCGATACGAATCTCAGCCAACGCGCGGCGATCGATAATTGCTTGCGCCACCCGATTTCGGTGATCGATGGCCCGCCCGGCACCGGCAAGACGCAGACCATCCTCAATCTGATCGCCAATATCATTGTCGATGAATCCAAGACGGTGGTGGTCGTGTCGTCGAGCAATCCGGCCGTGGACAATGTGCACACCAAACTCGTAAACGCAGGATTCGGTTATGTCACTGCGAATCTCGGCAAGAAGGAGAAGAAGGCGAAGTTCTTCCAGGAGCAGCCCGCGCGAAATCTGGTTGTCCAGCAACTGGGGGCGACCGCATCGGTGCCCCTGCCCCGCGCAGGGGAGATGACCACCCTGGATCAGCACCTGTTACGGCTGCGTGAAATCGAACGCGATCTCGCGGACCTGCATACGGAGCATGCCGCCTACGAACTGGAACGTGTCCACTTCCGCGCCTATTTGGAAAGGCACGAACTGCCCGACCAGGAGCTGCTACCGGTACTGCGGTGGCGGCCGGCCAAGATTCTCGCCTTCATCGCCGACACCGATCCGGAACTGGCGCGGGCCACCGGAATCGCGGGCGTGGTGGACCGGATCAGCAAATACTTCAAATATCGTTCTATGCGCCGCGCCGACGCCCAGGACATCAATATCGTGTTCCGGCTGCATCAGCTCTACTACGACGCGAAGATCGCCGAAATCGAACGCAAGATCGAGCGGGCACGAAAGTCATTGGAGGTATCCAACTTCAGCGATCTCGCCGCCCAGCAGCAGCAACTCTCCGTTGCCTGGCTCACCGAGAGCCTGCGTCAACGCTATGCGGGACACGCCCCGCGGCTGTACGACTTCGGATACCGGCGAGACTGGCGGCACTTCACCCGCGACTATCCCGTTATCCTGAGCACCTGCCATTCCCTCGAAAATAGTATCGGCGCAGGACAACTCGTCGACTACCTCATCATCGACGAGGCCTCGCAGGTAGACCTGGTCGCGGCCGCCGTGGCGCTGGCTCACTGCCGCAACCTGATCGTCGTCGGCGATCTGCGGCAGCTGCAGCCAGTTGTGAACATTCCGGAATCAGTCACCGCCCCCGATCCAGCGTACGACTATCGGCAGCAGAGCATTCTCTCGTCGCTGACCGATATTTACGGCACCTCGCTGCCGCGGGTCCTGCTGCGCGAACACTACCGTTCCGATCCCAATATCATCGGCTTCTGCAATCAGAAGTTCTACCAGGACAACCTCGTTCCTTTCACCCGCAGTACCCCGGGCTACCAATCCATGGTCGTTGTCCGCACGCCACCGGGTGACCATATGCGCTGGCTCGACGAAAGAACGGGTAAGCGCGGCGGGCGAATCAACCAACGCGAGATCGATATCATTCGCCAGGATGTGCTGCCGCAGTACTGCGCCGAATTTCCAGACGACCAGGTCGGCGTCACCACGCCGTACCGGCCGCAGGCGAACCGAGTTACCGATGCGCTGAACTCGAGCATCGAATCCGACACCGTCCACAAATTTCAGGGCCGGGAGAAAGCGGCGATCATCATGACGACGGTGCTGGACAATAGACCCGACATCGATAACGCGCTGAAATTCGCCGACTCCCCGGAGCTGATCAATGTGGCCGTATCCCGCGCACGGAAACGCTTCATCCTGGTCACCCACCACGATCTGCAGCCGAAGAGCAGGAACCTGCGTGATCTGATAGGCTACATCCGCTACCAGTTTCCGGACAAAGAGTTCTTCGACAGCCCCGTCGTGTCAATCTTCGACCTGCTTTATAAAGACTATTCGGCGGTGCTGTCCACACTCGCGAACCACATCCGGAACGAGTCGATACATCCCTCGGAGAACATCATGCGAGCCGCTCTGGAACAGGTCCTGAGCGAACCCGACTTCCAGGGCTTCTGGTACAACGAGCAGGTCCACGTCAGGCACCTCCTGCCTGATACCGACCGACTCGACCGGCGGCAGCTCCAATTCACGCGATCCCGATCCGCCTCAGTGGATTTCGACCTCTACAACCACATCACCAAGCAACGCCTGTGCGTGATCGAGGTCGACGGTTTCGATTACCACGAAAACGACCCGCGCCAACTCGAACTCGATGCCATCAAGAACACCATCTGCGCCGCATATGACATCCCGATCTTGCGCTTCCCCACCACCGGAAGCGCAGAACTCGACCGCCTCCGCACCGAACTTGCCGCATTGATCGCCTGAGACTCATGCCATGGTCCGGTTGCTGTGCAACGCCGGGCCGCCGCCCCCTTCGACCCATCAGCCCTCGGCGGCGAGCTGCCCACAGGCGGCAGCGATCTCCTGACCTCGCGTGTCACGCACCGTACACGAAACACCCTGCGCCTCCACCCGCCGAACAAACTCCCGCTCAACAGGTTTCGGCGATGCATCCCATTTCGAACCCGGAGTCGGGTTGAGCGGGATCAGGTTCACGTGCACCCTAGAGCCGAGAGCCTTGCGCAACTTCGAACCAAGCAAGTCAGCACGCCACGGCTGATCATTGATATCACGGATGAGTGCGTACTCGACCGACACACGACGGCCTGTCTTGTCCGCGTAATACCGAGCCGCGTCCAGGACCTCGGCCACCGACCAACGATTGTTGACCGGCACCAACGTATCCCGCAACTCATCATCCGGAGTATGCAGCGACACAGCCAAAGTCACCGACAAGCCCTCATCGGCCAGCTTCCGGATCGCCGGCGCCAAACCCACCGTCGAGACCACCACGCTCCGCTGCGAGATACCCAAACCATCCGGAGCCGGAGAAGTAATACGGCGCACCGCATTCACCACACGCTTGTAGTTGGCCAGTGGCTCACCCATGCCCATGAACACGATGTTGGACAGGCGGCCGGGGCCGCCGGTCACCTCGCCGTCGCGGAGGGCGGCTGCGGCGGCGCGGACCTGGTCGACGATTTCGGCGGTGGACAGGTTGCGGTTCAGGCCGCCCTGGCCGGTGGCGCAGAACGGGCAGGCCATGCCGCAACCGGCCTGGCTGGAGATGCACAGGGTATTGCGGTCCGGATAACGCATCAGGACCGATTCCAGGAGGGTGCCGTCACCGGCGCGCCACAGTGTCTTGCGGGTGGCGCCGTCGTCGCACACCACGTGCCGGACCTCGGTCAGCAGGGGCGGGAACAGCGAATCGGCCACCGCGGACCGCAGTTGCGCGGGCAGATCCGTCATCTGCTCCGGGTCGGCCACCAAACGGCCGTAGTACTGCCGGGCGATCTGATCGGCCCGGAACTTGGGCAACCCCAGGTCCTGGACCGCTTTGCGACGCTCGTCGGCATCGAGGTCGGCGAGATGCCGCGGCGGCATGCCACGACGCGGGGCATCGAAAACGAGCGGGAGGGGGGTAGCCATAGCCCTGCCAGTGTAGTCGGCAGCGAAATCCAGCTCGGACGAGCGCACGAAATTCGAGTCTCGACCTGCGCGCGCAGCACTCTTCGACGCCAACCTACGTGCAGAACCCATAGCGATGGGTAATCATCGGAGTATGACCAGCGACGCCGCATCGAGCTCGGGCCCGGACACTCCCTCGCGGACGTCTGCCACCCCGGAGTCCTTGGACGCTTCAGGATCCCCCGAGCGCCCGGACTCCCCCACCGCCCCGGAACCCGCCACCACCGCCGGCCCTGCCGCCGACTCGAGTCCGCGCACCGCCCCGGACAGCACCGCGCGCCGCGCCCCGGCCAACCGGTCGCTGCGGACTCGTGCCGGGTCTGCCTGGGTCGCGCTGGTCGCCGCCGCGATCATCGGCATCATTCTGATGATCTTCATTCTGCAGAATCTGAATCGGGTGGAGGTCACGCTCTTCTTCTGGAGTTTCTCGCTGCCGCTGGGCGTGACCATTCTGCTGTCGTTGATCGCCGGAACACTGGTGATGGCGCTGGCTGGCGGTTGGCGCATCATACAGTTGCGCCGCGCCGCCAAACGCGCCTGAACGCTATCGGCGCACCAGACGCCGATAGGTGACCTTGTCGAATTCGCGACCGAACTCGTCGACGGCGATCACATCCATCTCGCTGGAGAACACCCCGGGCCGCACGTCCACGCGAATGAACGAGTACCGGCTGTAACGCACGCGCGACCACTGCACCGCCTCGTACCGCGTCTTCCCGTCGGCATCCCACAGCCCGCTGCGAGCCACCGAGGTATCGGGCAGCTCATGGCCGCGGTAGCTCTCGCCGAACTCGAATTCGCCGTGTGCGGCGCCGCCCCCGCCGACGACGTAGTACACGGTGCCATCGGTTTCGGGATAGACGATCGCATTGTCCGCCGCGACCCGCGTCGCGCGACCGCGGCGAATCGGGTCGGTGCGCTCGAAACAGTGGTTGTGCCCCTGCAACGCCAGATCCACGTCGTAGCGGTCGAACAGCTCCGCGAACGTCCCGCGCACCCCGCCGTCGCTGGCCCCGCCCACACCGGTGGCATAGGCGCACTCGTGGAAAAAGCAGACGATGAAGTCCACGGCCGGATCGGAGCGATGCGCGGCCAGCGTCCGCTCCAGCCAATTCTTCTGCGCCCCACCGGAATAGCCGAGATTCGCCTGATACTGGTAGCAGGCCTCGTTGGCGTCGAGCGAGAGCACCGCCACATTGCCGTACCGGAACGAGTACACCGACGGGCATCCGGCCGGGCCGTTGTCGGGCATGTCCAGCCGGGCGGTCAGCCCGCCGTAACCGTGCGTGCCGTATACCGCCTCCATATCGTGGTTGCCGGTGGCGAACATCCATGGCACCCGCGCGGCACTGCCCTCGATGGCCTGGAAGTAGTTGTCCCAGACGAACGGGTTGTACGCGTCGATCTTCTCGTTCTTCGAGGTGCCGCTCGGGACGAACCAGTCCGGTCCGCCGCCGTGCGAGGGATCGGCGTAACTGATGTCACCGGCCAGAATGTGGAAGTCCGGATTGCAGGCGACGATCTGACGCTGGATCGCCGCGGCATTGCGCGCTCCGGGCGCATCGCCCCTACCGTATTTGTTGCGGTAGCCGCCGGGCCGCAAACCAGCGGGCTGAGCAGGGGTGTCGTCGATACCCTGATCGCCCATCATGGTGAACCGGAACGGCAGCAACGCCGATCGCGAACTCGGCATGGCCGTGGCCGCCGAAGCCACCTCGCTCACGAAACCGTCGGAGGTGCGCCAGCGGTAGAAGTGCGGAATCCGTCCGGGCAGCCCGTCCACGGGCGCGTGCACGTAGAACTGTTCGGCCGCGAGCACACCGCCGTCGGTGCGCGGGATCTGAGTGAGCAGATTGCGCACCTGCGCCTCGACACTCGCACCCAGCGCGGGCGTCGGACCGTGTTCGAGAAATACCTTGGCGCGGACCGGATTACGCGACAACTGCGCCGAGAACCGCAGCTGACTCGCCGCATCCGGACCGAATCCGACATGCCGTCCGGCCACCGCGAGCGGAGCCCCGTCGGCATAGGCGAGCGCGCCGAACGAGGAGAAACCCGCCGCCATCGCCGCCGCGGTACTGCCGCGCAGGAACGAACGGCGGCTCACCGCATGCCGTTTCAGATACGACCGATGCCAGTCGTACTGCTCGTCCATCGTCATCCGGGCTGCCAGGGCCGCGGGGATTCCGGTGTTCGGGGCCAGGCCGGGAGGGTTGAGCATGATCGAAACCTTCGCGCCGAGAAGTGGAACGGATATCCGACTCATCCAAGTCGCGCAAGATTACCGAGACCCGACAGGGCGATGAACTCAGCCTTCCCGGCCACGGGGAGATCAGGCAGTCGGCGGATGGTCGGCTAATGCGGCGCCGGCGCCGACCACCGGCCCCACCGCGATCACGGCCCCCACGGCGGCAATCATCAACGAGCGCATGCTGATTCCTTTCCAGGCGGCGATGTTCTCCACCACCCGATCAGACTGCGGTCGCCTTCGAGTTACCTGGCAATGGGCGCGGAAATCGCCCAGAAATCAACAGGTTTCAATGAATGCGATACGAACCGGGCAAACAGCCCGCCGCACTGACGAATTCACAGCAGCGCGGTCAGCACCAGCCAGGAAACGAATGCCGAGGGCAGCATCGAATCGAGCCGATCCATGATGCCGCCGTGGCCGGGCAGCAGGGTGCCCATATCCTTGATGCCCAACTCCCGCTTGATCTGCGATTCGATCAGATCGCCACAGGTCGCCACCAGCACCACCGCAACGCCCAGCAGCACGCCGATCATCGAATTCGCCTGCAGCAGCAGGGTTACCGTGAGCAGCCCGCCGATGATGCAGAACACCAGGGAACCGCCGAACCCCTCCCAGGACTTCTTCGGGCTGATCGCCGGAACCATGGGATGCCGACCGAACAGCACGCCCGCCACATAACCGCCGACATCCGAGCAGACGACCAGGATCATGAACGTCAACACCCGCAGATTGCCGCGCGGCTCGGACAGCATCAGCACCGCGAACGAGGCCAGCAACGGGATCCAGGCCAGGACGAACACCGTGATCGCGGTGTCGCGCAGGAAATTTCGCGGTGTCGCGGCCAGACCGTGATCGAACAACCGCCACGCCATACACACCAGCGCCGTCAGGCCGAACGCCCCCGCGACCCCCTGTGCCCCGTACGGCCAGGCCAGCCAGATCATCGCCTGCCCGCCCAGCAGCAGCGGGATACGCGGCACCAGCACATCGGCCTCGCGTAGCCGCTTGGCGACCTCCCAGGTGGCGATGGCGATGGCCACCGCGACCACGCCGACCAGAATCCTCGGCGCGAACAGCAGGATCGCGATCAGGGACAAACCGAGGCCGAAGCCGACCGCCAGTGCGGCCGGTAGATTCCGGCCCGCCCGCGAGGACTTGGCCGCCTCGGGATCGGCGGGCTCGGACTGTTTCTGCTCGCCCTCGGCGGGCGCCTGCTCCGAACCGGCGGGAACCGCCTCGTCCGGCGCGCCGGATGTACCGGCTGCTTCGCTCGCCGGCATGTCCTCGCCGGCCGCGGCTTGTTCGGCCACGATTGTCCCGTCGCTCACGTATCCGTCCACTCCGTCCCCGCCCCGGGCAGGCACTCACGCCCAGGGCCGTCAGACCTCGAGCAGCTCCGATTCCTTGTGCTTGACCAGTTCATCGATCTGCGCCACGTATTTCTGCGTGGTCTTGTCCAATTCCTTTTCGGCGCGGCCCACTTCGTCCTCACCGGCCTCGCCGTCCTTCTGGATCCGGTTCAGCTCGTCCATCGTCTTGCGACGCACGTTGCGGATGGCGATCTTGGCGTCCTCGCCCTTGCCCTTGGCCTGCTTGACCAGCTCGCGGCGGCGCTCCTCGGTGAGCTGAGGCACCGAGATGCGGATGATGTTGCCGTCGTTGGTCGGGTTGACGCCCAGATCCGAGTTGCGGATCGCGGTCTCGATCGCGCCCAGCTGAGTGCTCTCGTACGGCTTGATCACGACCATCCGGGGCTCGGGGACGTTGATACTCGACACCTGGGTGATCGGGGTCGGCGAGCCGTAGTAGTCGATGACGATCCGCGAGAACATGCTCGGGTTCGCCCGACCGGTGCGAATACCGCCGAGGTCGTCCTTCGCCACCGTGACGGCCTTCTCCATCTTCTCCTCGGCGTCGAAGAGTGCTTCCTCAATCACGACCGTTTCCTCCACAGCGTTAGTCGTTGTCGGTTCCGGGATCACGAGGGCGGGCATCCGCGAGGACACCGCTCCCGACGCTCGTCAGGACCGAACCAGTGTGCCGATCTTCTCACCGGATACGGCACGGGCGATATTGCCCTTGGTCAGAAGATTGAACACCAGCATCGGCATCTGGTTGTCCATACAGAGACTGAAGGCGGTGGCATCGGCCACCTTGAGCCCGCGTTCGATGACCTCCTTGTGGGTGATCTCGGAGTACATCGTGGCCTCCGGATCCTCCCGCGGGTCGGCGTTGAACACGCCGTCGACCGCCTTGGCCATCAGCACGACCTCCGCGCCGATCTCCAGCGCACGCTGCGCGGCGGTGGTGTCGGTGGAGAAGTACGGCATGCCCATCCCCGCACCGAAGATCACCACGCGGCCCTTCTCGAGGTGCCGCTTGGCGCGCAATGGGATGTAGGGCTCGGCGACCTGGCCCATCGTGATCGCCGTCTGCACCCGGGTGTCGACGCCCTGCTTCTGCAGAAAGTCTTGCAGCGCAAGGCTGTTCATCACCGTGCCGAGCATGCCCATATAGTCCGAGCGGGCGCGCTCCATGCCGCGGTCCTCGAGCTCAGCGCCGCGGAAGAAGTTGCCGCCGCCGATCACCACCGCCACCTGAACGCCGGTCGCGACCACCTCCGCGATCTGCTCGGCAACGGTCTGCACGACATCCGGGTCGAGCCCGACGTTGCCGCCGCCGAACATCTCTCCTCCCAATTTGAGGAGTACTCGGCGATAGCCCTTACGAGCCGGTTCCGGGTCCGACATCTGTCTCCTTCTCCTCGGCGGAACGCCATGCACACGCGAAAAGACCATCCGGTGTCGCAACGAGCACGGGATGGTGACCAAAAAGCTGCGTCCATCCTGCCCTATGCCGGGCCGCGATGGTGAGCCGACCCTGGATCGACGCACGGAGGGCTCCCCGCGCACTGCACGGGGAGCCCTCGGCGTCGATCCGGTCCGGTCAGGCCTGGCCGACCTCGAAGCGAGCGAAACGGGTCACGGTGACACCGGCCGCGTCCAGCTGCGCCTTGACGGTCTTCTTGTTGTCGGTGACCGAGGGCTGCTCCAGCAGCACGACGTCCTTGTAGAAGCCGTTCACCCGGCCCTCGACGATCTTCGGCAGGGCGGCCTCCGGCTTGCCCTCCTCCTTGGCGGTCGCCTCGGCGATCTCGCGCTCCTTGGCCACCAGATCCGCGGGAACGTCCTCGCGGGTCAGGTACTTGGCCTTCAGGGCGGCGATCTGCATACCGGCGGCACGAGCGGCCTCGGCGGCGCCCTCGCCCTCGCCCTGGTACTCGACGAGCACGCCGACGGCCGGGGGAAGGTCGGTGGCGCGCTTGTGCAGGTAGGTCGCGACCGGGCCCTCGAAGGACACGACGCGACGCAGCTCGAGCTTCTCACCGATCTTGGCGGCGAGCTCCTGCACGACACCATCGACGGTCTTGCCGCCGAGGTCGACGGCCTTGAGCGCGTCCAGATCGGCCGGGCGCGCCTTGGCGGCGGCCTCGACGACCTGCGCGGCCAGCGCCTGGAACTCGGCGTTCTTGGCGACGAAGTCGGTCTCGGAGTTGATCTCGACCATGACGCCGTCCTGGGCGGCGACCAGGCCCTCGGCGGTGGCGCGCTCGGCACGCTTGCCGACGTCCTTGGCGCCCTTGATGCGGAGCACCTCGACGGCCTTCTCGAAGTCGCCGTCGGTCTCTTCCAGGGCCTTCTTGCAGTCCATCATGCCGGAGCCGGTGAGCTCGCGGAGCCGCTTGACGTCAGCGGCGGTGTAGTTCGCCATCCTGGCGAGCCTCCTTAACGGGGATTAGGTGATAGCCGTAGCACCACCATGCCGACCGCTTCCGAACAGGAAGGGCCGGCACGGTGAACAAATCCGGTGTGGCGGCAACACCAGCGTTACCGCCACGGGACGCTGTCAGCTCTCGGCGGTGGCCGGCTCGGCGGCCGGGGCCTCAGCGGACTCGTCGGCGGACGGGGTCGCCTGAGCAAGCAGCTCCTGCTCCCACTCGGCGAGCGGCTCACCGGCGCCGGCCTCGGGCTTCGCATCGCCGGAGGCACGTGCGGCGCGAGCCTGCACACCCTCGGCGACGGCGGAGGCGACGACCTTGGTCAGCAGCGCGGCCGAGCGGATCGCGTCGTCGTTGCCCGGGATCGGGTAGTCGACCAGGTCGGGGTCGCAGTTGGTGTCCAGGATCGCGATGACCGGGATGTTCAGCTTGCGAGCCTCACCGACGGCGATGTGCTCCTTGTTGGTGTCGACGACCCAGATGGCCGAGGGGACCTTGGCCATGTCCCGGATGCCACCGAGGGTGCGCTCCAGCTTGTTCTTCTCACGCGTGAGCATGAGGATTTCCTTCTTGGTGCGACCCTCGAAACCGCCGGTCTGCTCCATCGACTCCAGCTCCTTCAGGCGCTGCAGCCGCTTGTGGACGGTCGAGAAGTTGGTGAGCATGCCACCGAGCCAGCGCTGGTTCACATACGGCATGCCGACGCGGGTGGCCTCGGCGGCGATGGACTCCTGCGCCTGCTTCTTGGTGCCGACGAACAGCACGGTCCCACCGTGGGCGACGGTCTCCTTGACGAACTCGTACGCCTTGTCGATGTAGGTCAGCGTCTGCTGCAGGTCGATGATGTAGATGCCGTTGCGATCGGTGAAGATGAAACGCTTCATCTTCGGGTTCCAACGGCGGGTCTGATGCCCGAAGTGCGCGCCGCTGTCGAGCAGCTGCTTCATTGTTACGACAGCCATGGCTGCGTATCTCGCTTTCGTTGCTGGTTGTCGCAGGGGTCGGCGACCTCTGCCCTGGCGTCCACAGCCGCCGGAACCCCGTTTCGGGGACCAGCCGACGGCTTGTTGCGCTGGACGCGCGAAGTCGGTCCTGAGCGGACCGCGAAATCAGTCTACGAGCCTGCGACCGGAACTCCTAAACGGGGTGTTGAGGGGCTCGAGCGATGGGTCTGTCGGGCAAACGAAATCGCTCGAGCAGCGGATCTGTCGAACAGCGAATCCGAAGACGTGGGCATTCACATCGCCGAAGTTGTCCACACTCGCCGAAGGCGGGCTTCCGCGACACGATCGCGCCCCGCACCGTGGAGGTATGCGCCGGATCATCGCGATCGTCCTGGGCTGGCTGGTACTGCCGATGCTGCTGCCCATGCCCCGGGCCGAGGCCGGGCCCGGGGGATTCGACTGGCCGCTGCACCCACGGCCGCCGATACTGCGGCGATTCGACCGGCCCGTGCACGATTGGCTGCCCGGACATCGCGGAGTCGATCTGGGCGGCGTCGCCGGGCAGCCGGTCCTCGCGGCCGGGGACGGGTTCGTGGTTTTCGCGGGCCAGGTGGCCGGGAAGCCGGTGGTGTCGGTGGATCACGACGGCGGGCTGCGGACCACCTACGAACCGGTGCGCGCATCGGTTGCGATGGGGCGCAAGGTATTTCGCGGCGAGGTTCTCGGCGTGCTGGAGGCCGGACATCCGGGATGCGCCGCCGCCTGCCTGCACTGGGGGCTGCGGCGCGGGCGCGAGTATCTCGATCCGCTCGGGCTGATCCGCCTCGCGCCGCTACGGCTCAAACCGGTGCGACCGGAGCCGGGGCAGCCACCGTGACCGGGCGCTACCGCCGCGCGCCGGTCGGCGCGCCCTCGCGCTCGGCCAGTTCGCGCTTCCACTGCCGGAAGGTCTCCTCGGTGCGGCCGCGTCGCCAGTAGCCCGAGATCGAGGCGCGGTCGGCCGGGACGCCACGCTCCTTGCGGATGTAGGGCCGCAGTTCGTGCATGACGACCTGAGCCTCACCGTGAATGAAGACCTGGACCTGCCCGTCGCGCCACGGTGCCGCGAGCACGGCCTCGGCGAGGGCGACGCCGGGCTCGCGGTCGCCGCGGTGCACCCAGTCCAGCTCCACGCCCGCGGGCCGGGGGAAGTCCAATTCGTCCGCGGGACCGGCGATCTCGATGAAGACCCGGCCCACCGCGTGCTCGGGCAGCGCGGCGCAGGCGACCGAGATGGCCGGTAGCGCCGATTCGTCGCCGGCGAGCAGATGCCAGTCGACATCGGGTTTCGGCGCGTAGGCGCCGCCGGGACCCATCAGTACGAGTTCATCGCCCGGCTGTGCCGCGGCGGCCCACGGACCCGCCAGCCCCTCGGCGCCGTGATAGACGAAATCGATGGCGATCTGTTCGAGTTCGGGATCGATCGAGCGGACCGTGTAGGTCCGCGTGGCGGGGCCGTCCGGACCCGGGATCTGCAGTTTGACGTAGGCGTCGGTGAAACCGTTGGGCGTGAATGCCGCGAATCCGGGGCCGCCCAGGTGGACGCGGATCAGATGGTCGGTGAGGCGTTCGGTGCGCCGGACGACGAAGGACAACGGTGTACGAGCCACAAGGCACCTCCAGTTATTAGGATTACCTAAGGCAGATTAGCATGAACTATCGCCGATAGCTCGGGATATATCATTGAATAGTAATTGAACCGGGTACCCGTGCCGTCGGCCAGGATGGGTGGATGGCTGACCACCCCGATGCCCCACCCTTCACCTATCCCGAAACCGGTGCGACGAACCGGGAATTCCCGGCCGGTTATCACCATTTCCGGCTGCGACGGCGGATCGGCACGGGCCGCACCCTCTTCGAGTCGGCGGCCGAGGAGGTCCTGACCTATCGCATGCAGCGCGGCACCGGCATCTTCGGCTCGGCGAGCACACCGTCCGCGGCTCCGGGCACCGCACTGACTGTCCGCCTGGGCATCGGCCCGCTGGCGATCACCGCCCCCTGCCGCGTCGTCTACGTCCTGAACGAGCCGAATCGCCGCGGCTTCGCCTACGGCACCCTGCCGGGCCACCCCGAGATCGGCGAGGAACTGTTCGCCGTCGAATACGACCCCGCCGACGATTCGGTCCACGGCCTGATCGCCGCCTTCTCCCGCCCCGGAACCTGGTACACCCGCCTCGGCGGCCCGGTGACCCGCCTGCTGCAGAGCTACATCGCCGGGAAATACGTCGACGCCATCCGGCCCGCCTGACCCGGAATACGCAGTCTGCCAACGTAATCGGAAGCACCCAGATCGCCGACCGGTCTTCGGTCCCCACCAGCGATCGGTGCACGGCGATGGCCGAGTGTCGGCCGACCGTCGTGCAGCAATGACGACCCACGGTGACAGGCAGAACCCTCACCGCACACCGGTGGCGCGGCACAGTGCCGGGCAAAGCCGCAGTCGCACAACGGCGCGGGCAAAGCCACCATTGCCCAACGGGACGCCGCACAGTGCCGGACAGAACTGCTATTCCGCAACGGGGACGCCCATGATCTCCGGCAAGACCTGCCACGCATGGACGTCGCCGAGGAAGCGGCTCGATGATCGGATCTGCCGGTATGTGTGCGACGGTACGTCCCCGGTGGTATTCCAGTCGAGCATGTTTCCGGCGGGGTGGCGGTGGGTCAGGCGCGGGGATGGGCCTGGTCATGAACCTTTCGTAGGCGTTCGACGGAGACGTGGGTGTAGAGCTGGGTGGTGGCCATGCTGGCGTGGCCGAGGAGTTCCTGGACGATGCGCAGGTCCGCGCCGCCCTCGAGCAGGTGGGTGGCGGCGGTGTGCCGCAGGCCGTGCGGACCCAGATCCGGAGCTCCGGGGATCGCCGAAACGACCTCGTGCACAACGGTTCTGGCCTGACGTTGGTCCAGGCGGCGGCCGCGGCGGCCCAGCAGCAGCGCACGACCGGACTCGGCCGCGGCGAAAGCCGGGCGGCCCGAACGCAGCCAGCTCTCGAGCGCCTCGTCGGCGGGCACGCCGAAGGGGACCGCGCGCTCCTTGTTGCCCTTCCCGAGTACGCGGACCAGGCGGCGTTCCCGGTCGATATCGTCGATGTCGAGCCCGCACAGCTCGCTCACCCGGATACCCGTCGCGTAGAGCAGCTCGACGATCAGCCTGTCCCGCAGCGCCATCGGATCATGTTGCGCCGCACCGGATTGCGCGGCGTCCATGACATCGGCAGCCTGGTCGCGACCGAGCACCGCGGGCAGGACCCGGTGTGCCCGCGCCGACCCCAGACGCGGTCCCGGATCGATCGCCAACCGCCCGGTGTGGGTGAGCCAGCCGGTGAAGGTGCGCGCCGCCGACGCGCGCCGCGCCATCGTGGTGCGCGCCGCCCCGGCCACCGACTGCTCGGACAGCCAGGACCGCAGCAACGGCAGATCGATCTCACTCACCCCGGAATCGGCCGCCCGAGAACACAAATGCAGCAGCAGCGACCGCGCATCGCCCAGATACGCCCGCACCGTATGCGCGGACCGATTGCGCCCGAGCCTCAGATGCCGGCTGTACTCCAGCAACAACGCCTCCAGATCCTCGGGCAGTGCATCCATACCCTCCACATTCACCGACACCCGGCCAACTGACAAGTCACCGCACCGCATTCGCCGCCGATCCGCACCACCCAACCGCAAAGCACTGGTGACCGCGTCCGGTCGACCCCATGCCGGGTTGTGGCGCCGCATCGAAAGGCCGCACCCGGAACTGCTCCCCCGGATCAACCACTATTTCGCCTGCCCGCCTGCCACATTCGCCGCGGGCAGCGACTGGCCTGCGCCGTACATCCAGCGCCGTCAACGCGCAAGCCGGCGAACTCGAATATCCCCCTTCTTTCATCCGGCAAGCTGCCGAACTACGGCCATCGCTATCGACCTGCCCGGGTTGTTCTGAACCAGCCGGACTCATCGCAGCCGACCAACCCAGCGAGGTCGAGAGCCGCCAGCGCGGCGCGGACGGATGGGAGCGGGAGCCCGGACTCGCCGGACAGTTCGAGCGGGATTCGGGCGCCGGTCCTGGGCAGGGCGGCATAAACGAGAGCCTCGTCGCCATCGAGGGATCGCTCCGAGGTGGGTGTGTCGGCGGGCAGGGACAGGTGCAGTGGGCCCGCCTCGTCGATGATCTCCTCGGCTCGGCCGACCAGCACGGCCTCGCCTTCCCGGATCATCCGATGACAGCCCACGGACGAGGCCGAGGTGACCGGGCCGGGGACCGCCAATGCCGGACGACCCAGTCGGCGAGCCCATTTCACGGTGTTGCGCGCGCCGCTGCGCAACCCCGCCTCGACGACCAGCACACCGTCGGCCAAGGCCGCGATGATCCGATTCCTCGCCAGAAAGTGATGTTTGTGCGCGGTGGTGCCGGGTGGATATTCGCTGACCACCAGTCCGGTTTCGGCGATCTCGGCGAGCAGGCGCGCGTGCGCGGCCGGATAGGGCCGGTCCACACCGCAGGCCACGACCGCGATCGTCGGCGCACCGCTGGCCAGTGCGGCGCGATGGGCGGCGCCGTCGATCCCGAAGGCGGCTCCGGAGACGATCGTCCAGCCGCGCGCCGCCAGATCGCCGACGATTTCGGCGGTGACCCGCTCGCCGTAGCCGGTGCTGCATCGCGCACCCACCACGGCCAGAGCCTGCTCACTGGCGGTCAGCAACGACCGCGGCCCTCGTGCCCACAGCACGAGCGGGACCGCTGCCCCCGGGTCTCGGGCCGGGTCGAGCTGGCCGAGCCCCAGCATCCGCCAAGCGGGCCACTCCGGATCATCGGGCGTGATCACGCGCCCACCCGACCCCAGAATGCTCTCCAAATCCCTTTCAGCACAATCGGTTCCACGCCGCAGCTCGGTCGGCCCGCGCAACGACTCCGGCAGATCGCACTCCCGAACCGCCCGCGCGGCCTCGACCACACCGACCCGTTCGATCAACGCGGACAACGCCGAACACGGCCCCTGCACGACCCTCGAGAGATACACCCATGCCAACCGCCGCTCATCATCCGCGTAGACCGCGAAATCTCCCGTCTCCCCGACGTTGTCACGATCCGACCAGGTCGGCTCGCCACACACCGCCACCGCTTCCGAAGCGTCGCGGGCACCGACGATCAGTTCCACACTCGGAGCTGCCTCACCAGCCTCGTCGCGGCCTTTGGACTCCGGTTCCGCACGCACTGCCACCACCCCGGCATGGTCACGGTCGATGGAATTCGGTTCGCCGGACGCCGACGTCCGGATGGCATCACGACCGCCGGAGTTCAGTTCTGCACGCGCCGCCACACCGGCACAGTCGTATTCACTGAGCACCGCTTCCTCAGCACCATCACGCAACGTCAACTTCTCACGCACCGCCGCTTCCACAGCGTCACCATCGTGGGACGTCAATTCGTCAAGCATCACGACACGTCCGACTTCGTCGCATCGGTTCGAGGTCGGATCCTGGCCTGCCGCCGCGGCATCGTCGGATTCGCTGGACGCCGATTCCATGCGCGGCCGCTGCTCCCCCGCGCTCATGCCGCACCCCGTTGCCGGAAGTTCAGCGCCTGCATCACGTCCTGGGTGCCGGGCTTCTCGCCGCCGCGCAGGTCACAGATGGTCCAGGCGACCCGGATGGCCCGATCAGCGCCGCGGGCGGACATCCGGCCCTGCCGCAGCGCGTTCTCGACCGGGACCAGCGCCTCGCTCGGCAGCCGGAAACGTTGGCGCAGAGTATGTCCGGGGACCTCCGCGTTGGTGGTCCAGCCGTACTCCTGCCAACGCTTCGCGGCCACCTTGCGCGCCGCCTCGACCCGGCCGCGCACGACCGCACTGCTCTCGGCCTCCGAGGAGGCGAACGCACCGGAAGCCTGTCCGTGCATCCGCACCCAGATATCGATGCGATCCATCAGCGGCCCGGACAACTTTCCGAGATAACGCCGCCGCGCCAGCGGTGCGCAGATGCAATCGACATCACGCGCGGGCGCACACGGACAGGGGTTCGCCGCCAGCACCAGTTGGAAACGCGCCGGATAGCGGGCCACGCCGTCGCGCCTGGCGATGCGGATCTCCCCCTCCTCCAACGGAGTTCGCAGCGCTTCGAGCACCTTGGCGCCGATCTCGGCGCACTCGTCCAGGAAAAGCACTCCGCAATGCGCGCGGCTCACCGCGCCCGGCCGCGCCGAACCCGACCCGCCGCCGACCATCGCGCTCACCGAGGTCGAATGATGCGGCGCCACGAACGGCGGGACGGTGATCAGCGGATGATCGCCCGGCAGAATGCCCGCTACCGAATGGATCGCCGTCACCTCCAGCGCCTCCCGCTCGGTCAGCATCGGCAGCAGACTCGGAAGACGTTGCGCCAACATGGTTTTGCCGATTCCGGGCGGCCCGGTCAGCAGGACGTGATGGCCGCCCGCGGCGGCGACCTCCAGTGCCCAGCGAGCCTCGTCCTGACCGATGACCTCGTTCAGATCACCGCAGGGTCGCTCGGACGAGGGCAGCGCGCCCACGGGCGGACGCAACTCCCCGTCACCACGCAACCAGTCGATCAACTCGCGCAGGGTGGCCGCGCCGAGCACCGTGATCCCGTCGACCAGACTCGCCTCGGCGAGCGCGGATTCGGGCACCACGACCGTGGTGCGACCCGCGGCCCGCGCGGCGAGCACCGCGGGAAGCACCCCTCTCGCCCGCCGGACGCGCCCGTCCAACGCCAGTTCACCCAGCAGCACCGAACCTGCCAGCCGCACCGACGGAACCGCGTCCCCCGCATCCAGCACCGCGGCGGCCAGCGCCAGGTCGTAGACGCTGCCGACCTTGGGCAGCGTCGCCGGCGACAATGCCAGGATGACCCGGCCGTCCGGCCATTTCTCCCCCGAATTGGTCACCGCGGCCCGCACTCTGTCGCGGGATTCGTTCAGGGTGGTGTCGGGCAGCCCGACCAGATGTATCGACGGCAGCCCCTGGCCGATATCGGCCTCGATCTCCACCAACTGCCCGTCCACCCCGGTCACCGCCACGGAGAACGCTCGGCCCAGCGCCATCAGAACACCGCTTTCAGATGTTCGATGACCGGGTCGGACCCGGATTTCACCAGCACCGACACCACGTCGAAGCGGATCTGCCGCCACGGCCCCTGCTGCTCGTTGAGCCACAGCAGCGCCAATCGTCTGATGCGCTGCTGCTTGGTGAAGGTCACCGCCTCGGCCGGGATGCCGAATCTCAGGCCCGAACGGGTCTTCACCTCGACGAATGCGGTCACTTCCGCATCGCGTGCGATCAGATCCAGCTCGCCGTACCGGCAGCGCCAGTTTCGTTCGACGATATCCATCCCGGCGGCACGCAGATACTGTGCCGCCAGCTCTTCCCCGTGTGCGCCGAGCGCCAGATTATGTGCCACCCGGTCAGGATGGTCCGGCGACACTCCTGCGCGTTTCCGCCGACCTGCGGAAAAAGAAAGCCTGTGGATAACCCCCGCGTGTGGACAACACGCCAACGACACGCGGATCGCGCAAACACACGCTCGCCGATGTGAACGATTGCCGCGCAACGTAATTCGCCCGGAATGACGCGAACACAGACCCCACCATTCACCGCGCGGCACGCCCCGGCGACAGAACCCCGCGTCCGGGCCAGGGGCGGTTACTCGGGCAGACGGAGGTCCGGCTTCTCCAGCTCCTCGATGTTCACGTCCTTGAAGGTGATGACGCGAACATGCTTGACGAAGCGAGCCGGCCGGTACATGTCCCACACCCAGGCATCGGACATGCGCACTTCGAAATACACCTCGCCGTCGGCGTTCTGCGGGCGTAGTTCGACGGAATTGGCCAGGTAGAAGCGGCGTTCGGTCTCCACCACGTACGAGAACTGGCCGACGATGTCCTTGTACTCCCGATACAGCGAGAGTTCCATCTCGGTTTCGTACTTCTCGAGGTCCTCGGCACTCATCTGGTGGAAAGTCCTCCTAATTCACGACGCCGCCCCCGCGGGCTCGCCATAGTGCGTGTCCTGACAATCATCTCGCATGTGCGGCGTCGGTAGCCAACCGCCTCGCTCCCGCACCGGGGCGACGGACGGGCTCTGCCTCGCCCCCGCCGATCATCCGCACATTGCGCCAGCTCCGGCGATGCTCACTGCTGGGGCCGAGACGGTCCAGCGCCGCGATATGTTCGGGCGTGTTGTACCCCTTGTGCGCCGCGAATCCGTAACCGGGCAGTCGCCCGTCCAGCGCGACCATCATCCGATCCCTGGTCACCTTGGCCAGAATGCTGGCCGCGGCGATACACGCCGCCGTCGCATCCCCGCCGATCACCGGCAGTGAGGGCGCCGCGATGCCGGGCACCTTGAAACCGTCGGTGAGCACGTAGCCGGGCCGCTGATCCAACCCGGCCACCGCACGCCGCATCCCCTCGATATTGGCGACGTGGATGCCGATCGCATCGATCTCCCAGGCCGGAATCACCACCACCTGCCAGGCCAGGGCCCGGCGCTCGATGATCGGGAACAGCTCTTCGCGAGCGGCCTCGGTGAGCTTCTTGGAATCGTCCAGGCCGGCGAGGGAGTCGTAGGCCTTGGGCGCGAGCAGGCAGGCCGCCACCACCAGCGGACCCGCACAACATCCCCGCCCTGCCTCGTCGACCCCGGCGACCGGCCCGAGACCACTGCGAATCAGCGCCGCCTCGAGCGTGCGCAGACCGCCGGCCTTGCGCATCACCACTCGCGGCGGCCAGTCCCCGGCTCGTTGCCCGTTGCGCGCCACTGCACCCACCGTTCGATTATCCGTTCGCTCTTCCCAGCCGTATCCGCCGGGCCGCCTCGGCGCCCGGCGCGGCGATCAGTTCGTCTGGGGATCCTGCGATCGCACCGGCCCGATCCGGCCCGGCGGCCAGATCTTGAACACCGCTTTACCGCGCACATCCTTCACCGGGACCGTGCCGGAGAACTCGTCGTCCTGATGCGCGCGTGAGTCGGCGGATTCGTTGCGGTTGTCGCCCATCACCCACAGATTGCCTTCGGGCACCTTCACCGGCCCGAACTCCCGCCCGATCGGGTTGATCGACAGCCCCATCGGCGTCTTGACCGCGAACGGCAGACCGGCCTGGTACGGGTACAGGTACCGGGCGTAGGGCTCGTCGAGCGGTTTGCCGTCGACCAGCACCCGGCCTTGGGCATCACAGCACTGCACGGTCTGACCGCCCACCGCGATCACCCGCTTGACCAGGTCGTTCTCATCCGGGGGCACGAGCCCGAAGAAGGAGAAGAAGTCCTGCACGCCGCGCATGACGACGTTGCTGGAGCGGTTCGTGTGGTACTCCTTGTTCCACGATCCGCTCGGGCCGACGAAGACGATCACATCGCCCGGTTCGGGGTCGCTGAAGTCGTACGTCAATTTCTCGACGTAGATCCGGTCGCCCGTACAGCCGGGGCAACCGTGCAGCGTCGGCTCCATCGACTGCGACGGAATCACGTACGGCCGACCGATGAACGTCACCACCAACGCCGCGATCACCGCCGCGATCACGATCAGAATCGGCAACTCCTGCCAGAACGGCCGCTGCTTCTTCTGCTTCTTCCCCCGCGATCGCCGACGGCGCGGCACCGGCGCGCTCGCACCGTCGTCGTCTACCCCGGTCGACGCCCTCGAGTCGAATTCGTCTGCCACGCCGAACAGGTTATCCCGACCACATCAGCGGCGGTGACCGGGATGTCGACAAGTGCGGCAACGCGTTCGGCGCGACGCACTCAGTTCGTCTGGGGGTTCTGCGATCGCACCGGCCCGATCCGCGTCAGCGGCCAGATCTTGAACACCGCTTTACCGCGCACATTCTTGACCGGGACCGTGCCGGTGTACTGATCGTCGATATGACCGCGCGAGTCGAGCGAGTCGTTGCGGTTGTCCCCCATCACCCACAGATTGCCCTCGGGGACCTTGATCGGGCCGAACTCCCGACCCGCCGGGTTCGTCGAGACGCCCATCGCGGTCTTGACCGCGAACTGCAGACCCGGCTGATACGGGTACACGTAGTGGGCATAGGGCTCGTCGAGCGGTTTGCCGTCGACCAGCACCCGGCCCTGCGCATCACAGCACTGTACGGTCTGACCGCCCACCGCGATCACCCGCTTCACCAGATCGTTCTCATCCGGCGGCACGAGCCCGAAGAACGAGAAGAAATTCTCGATCCCCCTGACGACGGCGTTGCTCGAACGCGTCGAATGGTAGCCCTCGTCCCAGGAACTGCTCGGCGACTTGAACACCACCACATCGCCCGGCTTCGGATCGCCGAAGTCGTAACTGAGCTTCTCGACGTAGATCCGGTCCCCGACACAGGTGGCGCAACCGTGCAGCGTCGGCTCCATCGACTCCGACGGAATCACGTACGGCCGACCGATGAACGTCACCACCAACGCCGCGATCACCGCCGCGATCACGATCAGAATCGGCAACTCCTGCCAGAATGGACGCTGCTTCTTCTGCTTCTTGCGTCGCTTCCCCCGCGACTTGTCCCCCCGTGACCGGCGCGGCGTGAATCCGCCTGGCCGCCCGTCGTCGGATTCGCTCTCCATCTCGCTGTCCCGCGTCACGACGAACAACCTAGCCGTACTTCGTATTCGCGGGCGGATCGATCCGCTGAGAATACGAAAAGAGCCTGAGAACAGGAAAAACCTCCGACCGAACGGCCGGAGGCTTTTCGAACAACCTGGTCCCGTCAGCGGGGATACGCCTCAGCGCTTTTCCTTGATCTTGGCGGCCTTGCCGCGCAGATCGCGCAGGTAGTACAGCTTGGCCCGGCGGACGTCACCGCGGGTCACCACATCGATGTGATCGATGTTGGGGCTGTGCACCGGGAAGGTGCGCTCGACACCGACACCGAAGGAAACCTTGCGGACCGTGAAGGTCTCACGGATGCCGCCACCCTGACGCCGGATCACGGCGCCCTTGAAGACCTGGATGCGCTCCTTGTTACCTTCGATGACCTTCACGTGCACATTGATCGTGTCACCCGGCCGGAAGGCGGGGACGTCGCTGCGCAGCGACTTTTCATCGACGAAGTCGAGGGTGTTCATTTCCGTCCTTGTGGAGTTCGCGCGAACAGAGGAACCTGGCGGCGCGCACTGGGCGCTCGACCGGTTCGTGCTCCGGATTATGGGCGGTGCGCTGGGCCGACTGCCCAGGGCAACCCGATTATTGTGCCAGATCCGCGCGCCCGGCCGTTAATCGACCCCAGTCCGGCGGCCGTGACCGGGAATTCTCGGCAGGGACTGCCCGATCGGATGCGGCGGCGCGGGCGCGGGCACCACTGTGCGGGCCAACTCCTCCTCGGCCGCGACCCGCATATGCGCCACGGCATCAGGCTTCCCGGCGATCAGATCCTGGACGAAGATCTTCGCGCGGATAACCGGCCGCCGATAGCGGCGTTCGCGCCGGACCGCCCGCTGCATCAGCCGCGGGCGTTCGGCATACCGCCAGCGCGCCCACGGCGCACCGGGCCTGCTCAGCCGCAGCGCCCCGACGAGCAGCAGCGGCAGGAAGAACATACCGAACAGTCCGGTCCAGATCTTGCCCTTGGCGATGACGATGGCGGCCAGCATCAGATTCACCACGGCGAACAGGCTCAGGAAGGTCCGGCCCGTCGGGCTGTGATCGTGCCGGATATTCCCGACGTCCAGCAGCCACAGCGGATGAAAACCCAGCAGGAGCAGTCCGGTCACCGCCAGGGCGACGAAGACCGCGTCGACCGAGGTGCGGCCCTGTTCCTCCCAGTAGACGTCGCGCAGATAGTAGATGAGCGCGAATTCGTCCAGGACCAGGGCCGCGCCGAGCCCGAAGACCGAGGCCAGCGCGCTGACCGTGCCGACCCCGCTGTTGTAGACGGTGACCAGGCCGATTCCGGACAGCAGCACCAGCACCACGCCGAACACCATGTGGTGGATGTGCACATCACCCGCGCGGAGATTGCCGGGCCACCAGCGCACCCGTTTGCGAATCAACCGGACACTGAGCCGGATCAGCAGGAATCCGACGATGAAGCCGAGCAGGAAACACAGCAGCGGCAGGCGACCGTGCGTGACCACGGTCTCGTCCAGCCACCGTCGCATATCTGCCATGTCCCGTCATCTCCGCGCCCAGGCGCGCGAGCGCCACCGGATCCGGACCCGCATTCACCCACCCAGCCACATTGTGCAGCACCGCGAGGCCCCGGCAGAGCGCATCGCGACAGATGCGGACCACCGGGGCCGGCCCGCCGGGTACTCGGAGGAGCCTACCTGCCGAATCCGGCGCGACGCAGCGCGTCGGCCATCGCCCCGGTCGGCTCGGATGCGTTGCGGCGCTGCTGGTTCCGGCCCTGGCCCTGCTGACGTCCCTGCTGCCCGCCCTGTTGGCCACCCTGCTGATTGCGGCCCTGCTGACGCGGATTGCCGCCGCCGCGCTGGCCGCCCTGCTGCCGCGGACGCGAATCGCCGCGCTCGGGCTTGCCCGCGCCGGGCTCGTCGTCCAGCCGCAGCGACAGACCGATGCGCTGACGGGCGACGTCGACCTCGAGCACCTTGACCCGCACCACATCGCCGGACTTCACGATCTCGCGCGGATCCTTGACGAAATTGTGCGACATGGCCGAGACGTGCACCAGGCCGTCCTGGTGCACGCCGATGTCGATGAAGGCCCCGAAGGCGGCCACATTGGTGACCACTCCCTCGAGCACCATGCCCGGCTGCAGGTCCGCGACCTTCTCGATTCCGGCCGCGAATTCGGCGGTCTTGAACTCCGGGCGCGGGTCGCGGCCGGGCTTCTCCAGTTCGGTGATGATGTCGGTCACGGTGGGCACACCGAAGCGCTCATCGGTGAATTCGCCGGGTCGCAGCGCGCGCAGCACAGTTGTGTTGCCGATCAGCCCGGCCACGTCGCGGCCGGTGGATTCGAGCATGCGCCGCACGACCGGATAGGCCTCCGGGTGTACCGCGGAGGTGTCCAGCGGATCGTCGCCGCCGCGGATGCGCAGGAAGCCCGCGCACTGCTCGAATGCCTTGGGGCCCAGTCGCGGCACCTTCAGCAGCGCACTGCGGTTGCGGAACGGGCCGTTCTGATCACGATGCGCCACAATGGATTCCGCGACCGACGAGGCGATGCCCGACACTCGCGACAGCAGCGGCACCGAGGCGGTGTTCACATCCACGCCGACCGCGTTCACCGCATCCTCGACCACCGCGCCCAGCGAGCGGGCCAGCAACGTCTCGGAGACGTCGTGCTGGTACTGGCCGACGCCGATGGACTTGGGATCGATCTTCACGAGTTCGGCCAGCGGATCCTGCAGGCGGCGCGCGATGGAGACCGCGCCGCGCAGCGAGACGTCCATATCGGGGAGTTCCTGCGAGGCGTAGGCAGAGGCCGAGTAGACCGACGCGCCCGCCTCGGACACCACGATCTTGGTGGGCTTGTTCTCCGGGATGCGCGAGATCAGTTCTGTGGCAAGGGCATCGGTCTCACGCGAGGCGGTGCCGTTGCCGATCGCGATGAGCTCCACGTTGAACCGGGCGACGAGTGCGGCGAGCACGGCCAGCGATTTCTCGGTCTGGCCCTGCGGCTTGTGCGGATAGATGACCTCGGTGGCCACCGCCTTGCCGGTGGCGTCGACCACGGCCACCTTGACGCCGGTGCGGTAGCCAGGGTCCAGGCCCATCGTTGTGCGGGTGCCCGCGGGCGCGGCCAGCAGCAGATCGCGCAGGTTGTTGGCGAAGACGTCGACCGCGTCCTTCTCGGCGGACTGCCGCAGCCGCATCCGGATATCGATGCCGAGGCTGACCTGCAGCTTGGTCCGCCACGCCCAGCGCACGGTGTCCAGCAGCCAGGTGTCGGCCGGACGGCCCTGGTCGGCGATACCGAATTTCAGCGCGATGCGGCCCTCGAAGATGGTGCGCTCACCATCTTCGGGCTCCTGGGCGTCGGGCTCGAGGTGCAGGGTGAGCACCTCTTCCTTCTCCCCGCGCAACAGCGCCAGGATGCGGTGCGAGGGCAGCGTGTCGAACGGTTCGCTGAATTCGAAGTAGTCGGCGAATTTCGCACCGGCCTCCTGTTTACCCGCGCGCACCTGGGAGGTGACCTGACCGCGGTTCCACATCAGCTCACGCAGCTCGCCGACGAGGTCGGCGTCCTCGGCGAAACGTTCCACCAGGATCGCGCGGGCGCCGTCGAGTTGCTCGGCGGTGTACTGGGCCGGATCGGTGGTCGGATCGCCGATCAGCGCGTCGGCCACCGGCTCGTGACCGGCCTCGCGAGCGATCTGGGCCTTGGTGCGGCGCTTGGGCTTGTAGGGCAGGTAGATGTCCTCGAGCCGGGCCTTGGTCTCGGCCAGCATGATCTGCTGCTCCAGCGCGGCGTCGAGTTTGCCCTGGCCGCGAATGGATTCCAGGATCGAGGTGCGACGCTCGTCCAGCTCGCGCAGGTAGTGCAGCCGCTCCTCGAGCTGGCGCAACTGCGCATCGTCCAGACCGCCGGTGACCTCCTTGCGGTAACGGGCGATGAAGGGCACGGTGGATCCGCCGTCGAGTAGTTCGACCGCGGCACGCACCTGCTCGTCCCGCACGTTCAGCTCGTCGGCGAGGCGACGGCCGACGCTGGCCAGGTGGACCGGCGCGGTCCCACCCGGCGCGGCACCGGCGGCATCGCCGCCGACGGCGGTCGTGTTGACGGCATCGTTGCTGCCGGATTCGCTGCTGACGGTTTCGGAGGCTGTCGTCACGCCCGCAGACACTACCGCCGAACCCCGACAGGTAGCCACAGCCCCGCGCCGAATCGACCACAGCCGCACCCTTTTCGATCAGCCGTACCCGTTGTGCTATGCCGTTACGGGGTGCGCGCTCCCCGCTCGGCGTCAGATCCGGCGGGCCGAGGAACCCAGAACGTCACCGCCTCCACCCCGCCGGAGTCCAGAGCACGGTCGTCACCGGGGCGACCGGCGGCATCGGAGAGGCCATCGCTCGCCGACTCGCCGCGACCGGACGGAACATCGTCCCGGTCGGACGCGATGCCGAACGCCTGTCCGCGGCGCAGCGGCGAATCGGGAGGTGGTCCTGGGGGCCGAACTGGCCGATCCGGAACAAGTACCGGGGGCCCCGGAACTCATTCCGGCGGTAGCAGGTCCGGGCGGCGTTCACGAGTGCGGGACAGTGCCTGTTCGTGCCGCCAGGCATCGATCCTCGCGTGATTGCCGGACAGCAGGATCTCCGGGACGTCCAGGCCGCGCCAGGTGACCGGTCGGGTGTAGCTGGGGCCCTCGAGCAGGCCGTCGGAGAACGAATCCTGTTCGTGGGACTGCTGATTGCCCAGGACGCCGGGGCGCAGGCGGACCACGGCCTCGGTCATCACCAGGACCGCCGCCTCGCCACCGATCAGGACGTAATCGCCGATGCTGACCTCCTCGACGCGGACGCGACGAGCCGCGTCGTCGAAGACGCGCTGATCGATACCCTCGTAGCGGCCGCAGGCGAAGACCAGATGACGTTCTCCGGACCATCGGCGCGCGGTGGCCTGCGTGAACGGAATTCCCGCGGGGGTGGGCACCACCAGCAGCGCGTCGTCGGGACAGACCTCGTCGAGCGCATCGCCCCACACCGTGGGTTTCATGACCATGCCGGGGCCGCCGCCGTAGGGCGAATCGTCCACGGCCTTGTGCACGTCGTGGGTCCAGCGACGCAGATCGTGCACGCCGAGTTCGATCAGGCCCTTGTCGATCGCCTTGCCCAGCAACGCGGTTCGCATCGGCTCGAGGTATTCGGGGAAGATCGTGACCACGTCGATGCGCAGTGCTGCGGAAGAGTCCCCGACGTCCTCGGGCATCGCTCTACTCCTTGTCGAGCAGTCCCTCGGGCGGATCGATGACGACCAGGCCCTCGGCGACCGATACGGTGGGCACGATCGCGGTGACGAACGGAATCAGGATCTCCCGGCCCGGCTGCGCGGCATCCACGCCGTCGAAACTCGCCGCCGCGCGCACCGAAAGCAGTTCTCCCGCAGCCGAATGCAGTACCTCGTCCACGGTGCCGACGACGGTGCCGTCGGCCAGCCGGACCGACAGTCCCTCGAGCTCATGGTCGTAGAACTCCTCGGGATCCTCCGAGGGCGGCAGATCGTCGGTGTCGACCAGAAAAACCATGCCGCGCAACGCATCCGCCTCGGCCCGGTCCGCAATGCCCTGCAGCCGGACCAGGAGCCGCCCCGAATGTTCCCGAGCCGATTCGACCGTGTAGTCCCGGACCGCCGTCGCCCGCGGCAGCCGCCCCTTCAGGACGGCGCCGTGGGCGAAACGCAGATCAGGTTCGTCGGTGCGGACCTCCACGACGAGCTCACCGCGCACCCCGTGCGATTTGGCAACGCGCCCGACAACAAGTTCCATCTGCCACCTCGTCCCCACCGCCGCCCTTCAGCGGAGGCGCTCCGCGCCCGCTACTGATCGGTGTCGACGACGTCGACCCGGATGCCCCGGCCGCCGATCCCGGACACGAGCGTGCGCAGCGCGGTCGCCGTGCGGCCGCCGCGCCCGATCACCTTGCCCAGGTCGTCCGGGTGCACGTGCACCTCGACCGTGCGGCCGCGGCGGCTGGTGATCAGCTCGACGCGAACGTCGTCGGGATTGGCGACGATGCCGCGAACCAGATGTTCCACGGCATCGGCAACAACGGCGCTCATTTACTCGGCCCCGGCCTCGGCCGGTGCCTCCGCCTCGGCGTCCTTCTTCGCGGCCTTCTTCTTGGGGGTGACGGCCTCGGCGACCGGCTCGTTGTCGGCGGCGGCCAGCGCGGCGTTGAACAGATCCAGCTTCGACGGCTTGGGCGCCTTGGTCTTCAGCGTGCCCTCGGCGCCCGGCAGGCCCTTGAACTTCTGCCAGTCACCGGTGATCTCCAGCAGGCGCTGCACGGGCTCGGTGGGCTGCGCGCCGACGCTCAGCCAGTACTGCACGCGCTCGGAGTTCACCTCGATCAGCGAGGGCTCCTCCTTCGGGTGGTACTTGCCGACGTTCTCGATGGCGCGGCCGTCACGACGGGTGCGGGCATCGGCGACGATGATGCGGTACTGGGGGTTGCGGATCTTGCCGAGCCTGGTGAGCTTGATCTTGACAGCCATGGGCTATCGCCTTTCGATGACGGCCGCCCGCGGGCAGCCTGAGTGGTCACGGCGCAATTCAGCGACCCGCACGGAACGCGGGCCCGGTTTTGCGTTGAGTGTGTGACCGCCGCGCGGTACGTAACCGGAGACGGGCTGACACTAGTCCCGAGAAGGACGGTCGTTCATTCTGCCAGACACCCGGGTTGGCCCGGAAATCGGGCCGTGATCAGTACAAACGCAGAGTTGATGTGTCGATTGCCACCGACACGGGCGCGGGCGGCGCTACTGTCTCGCCCGCTTCGGCGTAGACCTCCTGCCGATAACCAGCCTGGCCGAGTGTATATGCCCAAAAACGAGCCGGTTTGCCGGTCGGCAGTTCAACGAGCCAGAGGTAGGGTACCCGCGCGGCCGCATAGGCCGCGATCTTGGTGTCGCGCTCCTCACGATTATTGCCACGTGACCACACTTCGACCGCAAGAGCGACAGCCTCCGGCTCGAAACTCACGTGATTGACATCGCCCACTACAGCCACGACATCAGGGATCACGCCCGTGCGGAACGGTGTGCTGATCTTGACTGCCGCACCGGGAAGCGCGTGGAGATCATCACGACCCGCTTCGCGAATCGCATCACGTAGCACCGCAAACAACTCACCGGCCGCGTACTGGTGCGAACCGGTAGGAGCCGGTGTCATGTACAGATACCCCCAGATGAGCTCGAGCCGAGAACCATCGTCCGGTTGATCTTCGACCAGCCAGTCTTCCACAGTCATGGGGCCCAGAGGTTGGAACATCGAAACCTCGACGGTCATCCGAGTAGCGGTCCCTTCGTCGACTGGAGCGATCCTGCGCGGTCCAGGACTGACGTGAGTTTGTTGTGTAGATGTTGTGCACTCGACTGCCGCCAGTCTAAGGCCGTCATCTCGGTCACGCGAAGAAGAAAAGACTCTTACCTATACTCATTTCACACTATCGCAGATGCGTCCACCTCGCCGTTGGCGACAACGCTGTGATCAGCGGTGTCCGGTGACCGGATCGCGGCGGGGGTAGGCGCGGCCGCGTAGGACGACGTAGGCGGGAGCGGCGAGGGTCTGCGGGCCGGTGCGCGGATCTTCTTCGTAGACAATGAAATCCGCGGGTGCGCCAGACTCGATGCTTGGCCGGCCGAGCCAATCGCGAGCGTTCCAGGAAGCCGCTCCCAGGGCATCGTGCCGGGACAGGCCCGCGCCCGCGAGGGCGTCGATCTCGTCGGCTATGCGGCCGTGCCGGATCGAGCCGCCCGCGTCGGTGCCGGTGTAGATGGGGACGCCCGCGGCATGGGCGTCGGCCACGGTGTCGCGGACGCGGCGGTGCAGATCGCGCATGTGGGCGGCGTAGACGGGGAATTTGGTCGCGCTGTCGGCGATTTCGGGGAAGGTGTCGATATTGACCAGGGTCGGGACGAGGGCGGTGCCGTGGCGGACCATCATCTCGATGGTCTCGCCGGTGAGGCCGGTGCCGTGTTCGAGGCAGTCGATGCCCGCGCCGATCAGGCCGGGTAGCGCGTCCTCACCGAAGACGTGCGCGGTCACGCGAGCGCCCTCGCGGTGGGCGGCGTCGATGGCCTCCTTCAGGACCGCATCGCTCCACAGCGGGCGCAGATCCCCCGCCGAGCGATCGATCCAGTCGCCGACGATCTTCACCCAGCCGTCACCGCGCCGGGCCTGCTCGGCGACGATCTGCGGCAGGTCGCGCTCGTCGTCCAGTTCGATGCCCAGCTCGCGGATATAGCGTTTGGGCCGGGCGATGTGGCGACCGGCGCGGATGATCTTCGGCAGATCCTCGCGCTCGTCGATGAACCGGGTATCGATGGGCGAACCCGCATCGCGCAGCAGCAATGCCCCGGCGTCGCGTTCGGTCTCCGCCTGAGCGACCGCACCCGCATCGTCCTCGTGCCCACCGCCGTAGCGGATGCCGACGTGGCAGTGCGCATCCACCAGACCGGGCACGATCCAGCCTGTGGCACAGAGGGTTTCGGCATCGGCCACGGGTTCGAAGGAGATCAGTCCGTCGTGCACCCACAGATCGCGCACATCCTCACCCGGAAGAACAACTCCCCGCAGATGCAACCGCATACCGCCTCCTGACCGCGCCGAACATTCCACGGCACATCACCGGCCGTGGCCACGGGTTGCTCGTACCCGATCAGTTCTTCGGGAACTTGAGCTTGGACAAGTCGATACCGTCCAGGCCGGGCGGGAGTTGGTCGAGTCCGGCGGGCATGCCCGACAGGTCCGGCATCCCCGGGGGCATTCCGGGCGGCATGGCGGGCATGCCCGGGAAACCGCCGCGCACCTTGGGCGGGGTGGGACCGCGGCCGCCCTTCTTCCCCTTCTTGCCCTTCTTGCTGTTGCGGCGGTTGCCGGCGCCCGGCATACCCATCTGGCGGCCCATCGCGGCCATCATCTTGCGGGCCTCGAAGAAGCGGTCGACCAGCTGGTTCACGTCGGTCACCGTGACGCCCGAGCCGTTGGCGATGCGCAGGCGCCGGGAGGCGTTGATGATCTTCGGATTGGCCCGCTCGCCGGGGGTCATACCGCGGATGATGGCCTGCACCCGGTCCAGTTGCTTGTCGTCGACCGCGGCGAGGGCGTCCTTCATCTGGCCCGCGCCCGGCAGCATGCCCAGCAGGTTGCCGATCGGGCCCATCTTGCGGATGGCCAGCATCTGATCGAGGAAATCCTCGAGGGTGAGCTCGCCGGTGCCGATCTTGCGCGCGGCCTCCTCGGCCTGCTGCGCGTCGTAGACCTGTTCGGCCTGCTCGATCAGGGTGAGCAGATCACCCATGCCCAGAATGCGGCTGGACATGCGGTCGGGGTGGAAGACGTCGAAGTCCTCGAGCTTCTCACCGGTGGAGGCGAACAGGATCGGCTGACCGGTCACCTGACGCACCGACAGCGCCGCACCACCGCGGGCGTCACCGTCGAGCTTGGTGAGCACCACGCCGGTGAAGCCGACGCCGTCGCGGAACGCCTCGGCGGTGGTGACCGCGTCCTGACCGATCATCGCGTCGAGCACGAACAGGATCTCGTCGGGCTGCACCGCGTCGCGGATGCCCGCGGCCTGCGCCATCAGCTCCTCGTCGATGCCGAGGCGGCCCGCGGTGTCGACGATGACGACGTCGTACTGCTTGCCGCGCGCCTCGGCGATGCCCTGCTGCGCGACCTCGACCGGATCGGCGGCGGTGATGCCGAGCGGGTTCTCGCCGCCACCGATCGAAGTGCCGGGGTGGGGTGCGAAGACCGGCACCTCGGCCCGCTCACCGACGACCTGCAACTGCGTCACCGCGCCGGGGCGCTGCAGGTCGCAGGCGACCAGAAGCGGCGTATGCCCTTGGCCCTTCAGCCATTTCGCGAGCTTTCCGGCGAGGGTGGTCTTACCGGCGCCCTGCAGACCCGCGAGCATGACCACCGTCGGCGGGGTCTTGGCGAACTGCAGGCGCCGGGTCTCCCCGCCGAGGATCGCGATCAATTCCTCGTTGACGATCTTGACGACCTGCTGCGCCGGATTCAGCGCCGCGGAGACCTCCGCGCCCTTGGCGCGCTCCTTGACCCGGGTGATGAACCCGCGCACCACCGGCAACGCGACATCGGCCTCGAGCAGGGCCAGGCGAATCTCCCGGGCGGTCGCGTCGATATCCGCCGGTGACAGACGCCCCTTGCCGCGCAGATCGCTCAGTACACCGGTCAACCGGTCGGAAAGGGATTCGAACACCGATCGCGCTCCTGATCTCGAGGGACGTCACTCGACATACCAGGGTAATGCGCGCATGCCGATCGAAGGATCCACCCTAGTCGTTCGTGGTTTCGGTGTTCGCCGCGGACGCTATTCCAGCGCGCGCCGCCGCGGCCGCGGAGTCTGGCGGATATCGCGATTCTCGCTGGCGACCATGCCGATCGCCTCGAGTGCGGTCAGCCCCAGTTCCAAGGCCATGGAATCGAGCATCGTCCATTCGGCCTCGGTGGGTATCCGGCCGTTCGCCGTGGAGGCGATGGTCATCGCGGTCACTGCCTGCTGTCCGGACAGGGTGCGCCCGGGCAGCCAAGACACCACCCAGCGATCGCCTCCGACACAGCGGGCGATGTGCTGGGTCAGGTCACTGGTCATCATCGATGCGGAAACGACTTCAATTGCCACCGGCTCGCTCCTCATGCTCGAAAAGCTCGGACAAGCCTTGAACAACACTCTCGGCATACGAGTCGACATCGCCGACTCCCGTACACGCCGTCTCCAATGCTGCGACTGCACAGATCCGGTCTGATCGTAGAGTGAGCCCCGTCACCGCGGACAGAGGTTATAGCAAATCTCACGCAACAATCTGGTTAATGGTGAACGTCCGATTCGTCCTGATCCGGTGGCGGCGGGGGCGTCTGCGGCGGAACGACCGCCAGCACCGCGGCCGCGATCTCGTCCCGCCGGGCCGGACTGTCCGTATCACCCAGATCGAGGCAGAACGCGTCCACCACGGACGTGCCTCGGGTCACCACCTTCGCCCATCGCACATCCGCACCCGTACTCGCAAGCGCACCGGCGAGCCGGCTGAGCAATCCGATCCGATCCTCCGCGCGCAGTTCCAACAACACCTGACCGGCAATTCCGGTGTCGGCCCAGAGAATCCGCGGCTCGGCCTGCGCGTACGGACTGGGCGGCAGACCCGCATCACGTTCCTTGCGCTCGAGCGCCGCCGTCAGATCCAGATCACCGTTCACCGCCCGGATCAGATCCTGACGCAGCAGCCCGGCATCGGGCGGATCGCCGAATTTCGGTGCGACACGGAAGGTATCGATGGCCGAGTCCCCCTCCGATCCCAGCGAGGCCGACAACACCCGCAGTGAATGCAGCGCGAGCACACCCGCCGCATCGGACAGCAGCCCGGGCGTGTCGGGCGCGACGACGGTCACCACATGACTGAAACGCCCTTCGCCGGGCGACAATTCGACGTGCACCCCATCGGATTTCGCCTTCACCAACAGGTCCGGATCGATCGGGTCGGGCTCGGGCGCCTCTTCCCCGGCCATCGCCAGCCGGGAGCGCCGCACCAACTCCCCGATCAGCGATGCCTTCCAATCGCCCCACACCCCCGGACCGGTTGCCAGCGAATCGGCCTCGGCGAGAGCGTGCAGCAGCTCGAGCAGCTGCGGGTCACCGCCCAGCGCGGTCACCACGGACTCGGCGGTCGCCGGATCGGCCAGATCACGGCGCGTGGCGGTATCGGGCAGCAGCAGGTGATACCGGACGATCGCGCTGAGCGTGCGCACATCCGAGGGCCACAGCCCCAGCCGGCGGCCGATCTGGGTGGCCAGCTCCGCGCCGACGATGCTGTGATCCTCGACGCGCCCCTTGCCCAGATCGTGCAGCAGCGCACCGAGCAGCAGCAGATCCGGACGCGCGACCCGGGTGCTCAGCGCACCCGCGTACGCGACCGTCTCCACCAGATGACGATCCACCGTCCAGATGTGCACCGCATCGCGCGGGGGCAGATCGCGCACCGCACCCCATTCCGGAAACAGCCTGCCCCACAAGCCCGTTCGATCCAGCGCCTCCACCGCGGCGATGGTGGCGCGGCCGGTGCCCAGCAACACCAGCAGATCGTTGAGCGCCTCGCGCGGCCAGGGCTCACGCAATTCGGGCGCGTCCTCGGACAGGCGGTTCAGCGTGGTCGCCGACATCGGCAGCCCGTTCTGCGCCGAGGCCGCGGCCACCCGCAGGATCAGACCTGGATCCCGTTGCGGGCGGGCGTCGCGGGCCAGCACCACCTCACCGGCGTGCTCGACCACCCCCTCATCGAGTGGTCGACGCACCGGCATGCGACGAAGCCTGGCCAGCCCGCGACGTGGCAGGGCGTTACCCGCCGTGCGCAACCCGACGTCGACCGAGTACCCCACCGTGCGGGCGGCATCACTCAACGTGCGGGCGAGATCGAAACGGTCGCCGATGCGCAGCGCCGCGCCGATCTCGTCGGCATCCTGTGCGCGCAGCTGGTCGCGGGAGCGTCCGGCCACGCGATGCAGTTCGGTGCGCACGTCCAGCAGGCGGCGTTGCGCTTGCTTCAGACCGCCGCCCGGGACATCGGGCCCCAGGCCGGGCATGGCGTCGGTCAGCTGGGCGATGGCGAGGGCGTCGAGCAACTGGATGTCGCGCAGACCGCCGCGCCCGTTCTTCAGATCGGGTTCGGCGCGATGCGCGATCTCGCCGTTGCGCCGCCACCGGGTCCGCGCCTGCTCGACCAATTCGCCGAAGCGGGAACGGATTCCGGTGCGCCACTCGCGGCGCACGCCGCCGATGAGCAGATTGCTCAACTCGGCGTCACCGACGATGTGCCGGGCGTCCAGCATGCCCAGCGCGGCGGTGAGATCGTCGGCGGCCACCCGCAGCGCCTGCGGGACGGTGCGCACGCTGTGGTCGAGTTTGATGTGCGCGTCCCACAGCGGGTACCACAGCCGATCGGCCACCTCGGCGACCCGCTCCGGATCGATGTCGTCGTGCAGCAGCACCAGATCCAGATCCGAATAGGGCAGCATCTCGCGCCGTCCCAGTCCGCCGACGGCGACCACGGCCAGGCCGCTGTCGGCGGTGATACCCAGTTCGGCGCCCTTACCGGTGAGCCACAGATCGTGCAGATCCACCAGCGCCTGCCGCAGCGCGTGGGCGTCCAGTCGCGGACGGCGAACCTGACCGCCTTCCAGGAGCTGATCCCGGGCCCGTACCAGATCCGTTGCGCCGCTCGGCGTGTCGCGTTTCACCCTGCACCACCCAACCCTCGTGCGGGCGGCCCCGCTCCTACCGTCGTCCGGTGGGAGCGAGGCCGCCGATCGACCCGCTGACTTCGGATGTCCGCGAGTTAGAGAGCGTCGCCGCCGCGCTCTCCGGTCCGAACCCGGACCACAGCTTCCACCGGCGTGACCCAGACCTTGCCGTCCCCGATCTTCCCGGTGCGCGCGGCCTCGACGATCACCTCCACGACCTTCTCGACCGAGGCATCGTCCACGACGACCTCGACCCGTACCTTGGGCACGAAATCGACCGAGTACTCCGCACCGCGGTAGACCTCGGTGTGCCCTTTCTGCCGTCCATAGCCCTGTACCTCACTGACGGTCATTCCGAGCACACCCGACTGCTCCAGACCGCTCTTGACATCCTCGAGCGTGAATGGTTTCACGATTGCAGTGATCAGTTTCATTTCGGTCATGCCTCCTTGACGGCGGTACGTGCCGTGGCACCCACAGCAGCGAAATCGTATGCCGTTTCCGCATGCTCCGAATCGTCCATACCCTCGAACTCCTCCTCGTCGGTGGCCCGCAACCCGATGGTGAATTTGATGATGTAGGCCAGAATGAGCGACACGATGAAGGAGAAGGCCAGCACGCTGACCGCGCCGACAGCCTGCTTACCGAGCTGAGTGAAACCGCCGCCGTAGAACAGGCCCTTGGCGCCGCCCAGGCTCGCCGACGCACCCGATTCGGGGGCCAGGAACAACCCGACCATCAGGGTACCGATCAGACCGCCGACCAGGTGAACACCGACCACGTCGAGCGAATCATCGAAGCCGAGTTTGTATTTCAGGCCGACCGCCAAGGCGCACGCGATTCCGGCGACCGCGCCGATGGCCAGTGCGCCCAGCACGTTGACCGAGGAGCAGGAGGGGGTGATGGCGACCAGACCGGCGACCAGGCCCGAGGCCGCGCCGAGGCTGGTGGGTTTGCCGTCCCGGATCTTCTCCACCAGCAACCAGCCGAGCATCGCCGCACAGGTGGCGAAGGTGGTGGTGATGAAGGTCGAACCGGCCAGGCCGTTCGAGCTCACCGCGGAACCGGCGTTGAAACCGAACCAGCCGAACCACAGCAGACCGGCGCCGAGCATGACGAATGGCAGATTGTGCGGGCGCATCGGCGACTTCGGCCAGCCCTTGCGCTTACCGAGCACGATGCACAGCGCCAGGCCCGCGGCACCGGCGTTGATGTGCACCGCGGTACCACCGGCGAAGTCGATGGCCTGCAGTTTGTTGGCGATCCAGCCGCCGTGGTGGACGATGTTGCCCGCGGCGTCCGAAACGTTGAAGTCGAACACCCAGTGCGCGACCGGGAAGTACACGACCGTGGCCCAGACCGCGGCGAAAACCACCCAGGCGCGGAACTTCAGGCGATCGGCCACCGCACCGGAGATCAGCGCGACGGTGATGATGGCGAACATCAGCTGGAATGCGACGAAGACCGTCATCGGGATGGTGCCCGCGAGCGGAATGTCCGAACCGTGCACCGCCGCTGCCCCGGTGGCCGGGTCGGCGGGTGATGCCTTGACGCCGTTCGTTCCGATCAGCCCCTTCAGCCCGAAGAACTGACCCGGGTTGCCGATCACGCCGAACTTGTTGTCCCCGAACGCTTCCGAGAAGCCGTAGATCGACCAGAGCACGCCCACGATGCCCATCGCGCTGACGCTCATCATGATCATGTTCAGCACGTTCTTCCCGCGAACCATGCCGCCGTAGAAGAACGCCAGGCCCGGGGTCATCAATAGGACGAGGGCCGAACTCGCCAGCATCCATGCGGTATCGCCGGTGTCCGGTACACCGACCAAGGGGTACGCCACCTTTTCCTCCTCATCTCGGGCCCGGCCAAAATGCGGCAAACGAGCCTGCACAGAAGGTTCGCTACTCGGTGTTTCATCCGTGCCGCCCCCGTGTTTCACATAGGTGAACGGATGCGCTTCCCGTGTTGCTACCACGTTTCGTTTCCTACACAGCTGTTTCCGTCTGACTGTGAGGTTCGTGTCGGGCTGCTGAGTACATCGATGAATGCGCAGTTCAGGCGATATGTGACCGATCTCGCCCGGGGAAGTGGAGATCATCATTCGAGACACACCCCGAAATCAGACCGAACGGGCGGTGAATTCCATAACGACCCGCAACGCAATGCCGCAAGCGTCAGCACTCTACCTAGTTACACCAACCCCGCAAATCGCCGACGCCTGGTTTGCGCCGCGGCTTGCCGCCCGGACCCGTGGCGGGCGCTCGTTCCTCGCACCCGCCACGGGTCCGGGCGGTGAGCCTCCGGGCGGCGCAAACCCGCCGGAGCGAAGCGGAGGCCAAGGACACAGCAAACCCGCCGGAGCGAAGCGGAGGCCAAGGACACAGCAAACCCGCCGAAGTGGAGCGGAGGCCGCAAATACAGCAGCGGCGCGGAGGCAGAAAAAATACAGCTAACCCAGCAGGGCGTCGACGAATGCGCCGGGTTCGAAGGGGGCAAGATCGTCCGCGCCCTCGCCGAGGCCGACGAGTTTGACCGGGACGCCGAGTTCGTGCTGAACCTGGAAGACGATGCCGCCCTTGGCGGTGCCGTCGAGTTTGGTCAGCACGACGCCGGTGATGTCGACCACATCGGCGAACACGCGCGCCTGGGTCAGGCCGTTCTGTCCGACGGTGGAGTCCAGCACCAGCAACACCTCGTCCACGGCGGCCTTCTTCTCCACCACGCGCTTGACCTTGCCCAGCTCGTCCATCAGGCCGGTCTTGGTGTGCAGGCGGCCGGCGGTGTCCACCAGCACGACGTCCACGCCGTCCTCGATACCGGTGCTGACCGCGTCGAACGCGACCGAGGCCGGATCCGCGCCCTCACGTCCGCGCACGGTGTGCGCGCCGACCCGTTCGCCCCAGGTCTGCAGCTGATCGGCGGCGGCGGCGCGGAAGGTGTCCGCCGCGCCCAGCAGCACCCGGCGGCCGTCGGCGACCAGGACGCGCGCGAGCTTGCCCGTGGTGGTGGTCTTGCCGGTGCCGTTGACGCCGACCACCAGCAGGATGGAGGGATGGTCATCGTGCGGCAGGGCCCGGATCGAGCGATCCAGCTCCGGGCGTAACGCCTCGACCAGGACCGAACGCAACGCGGCGCGGGCCTCGTCGGCGGTGCGGACGCTGCGGGCGGCCAGTTCGCCGCGTAAGCGTTCGACGATGGTCGAGGTGACGGCCGTGCCGAGGTCGGCCATGACCAGCGTGTCCTCGATCTCCTCCCAGGAGTCCTCGTCCAGGTCGCCGCCGCCGAGCAGGCCGAGCAGGCTCTTGCCCATGGCGTTCTGCGAGCGGGCCAGACGTCCGCGCAGCCTGGTCAGACGGCCCGCGGTGGGTTCGATCTCCTCGAGTTGCGGTGCGGGAGCAACGGTTTCGGCGGGGGCGGGGGCCTCCTCGACGACCGCGGCCTGCTCGGGCTCCGCTTCGGGTTCGGCCTTCGTCTCTTCGGCCGGAGCTTCGACCGCCGGGGCAGTGGACTGCTCCTCGGCTTTCGCGGGCTGCGCTTCGGCCTCGGGCGCTTCGGGCGCGGTAATTCCGGCCTCGAGCTCCTCGACCTCCGCCTCGAGCGTCCCGGTCCCGTCGACCTCGGGTTCCGGCAGCCGGACATCGGTGATCGCGCGACGTACCGAATCGCGTGGAACCGCCGCATCGTCGCCGATGTGCGGCTGCCCTTCGTCGTCGGTCCGCTCGACCGGCGCCGGTTCGGGCTCCGGTGGCGCGAGCGTGCCGGTGCCCGCGCCACCCTGACTGAAACTGAATCCGCCGGACGCGGTGTACCCACCGGACCGGTCGGTCACCTCCTTGTCCGGGGTGGCGGGCAGCGTCACCCGGCCGCGCTTGTACCGGACGAATCCAGCGACGACGAGCGCCACCACCACGATGGCGGCGATCACGGCGATCAGAATCCAAACGTGCGCAGTCACGCCCCCATCCTTACAGAACACCGGCTACGAACCAGCAGGGCCGCGCGACGGGCGGAAAATCCGAAACTCTCGACCTGAGGTTCCGACTCGACGCAGTCCGCGGGAACCACGTCCACGGCGAGCCTTAACACACGCATCGGACAACGCGTCGGCGACACGCCGAAATTGCCGCACATGTGCGGTTCGCCTACCGACCGGTCTGCTCGTCTCGGTGTCACGACGCGGAAGCAGGGGCGAATCCAACACAGAGACAATAGGATCGGCGATGTGACCGATCGAAATGTGCTTGGGGGACCGCTGGAGGAGTGCGGCACCGATCCTCTCACCGGCTTCTATCGGGACGGCTGCTGCAGCACCGGCCCCGAAGACCTGGGCAGTCATACGGTGTGCACTGTCGTTACCGCGGAGTTCCTGGAGCACCAGAAGTCGATCGGCAACGATCTGAGCACCCCGCGTCCGGAGAACAACTTCCCGGGACTGCAACCTGGTGATCGCTGGTGCGTGGTCGCGGTGCGCTGGCTGCACGCCCACGAAGACGGCGTCGCGGCCCCCGTCATCCTGGCCGCCACCCACGAGAACGCGCTCGAGGTCGTCCCGATGGACACGCTGCGCAAATACGCCGTCGATGTCCCGGACGACGTCAGCGACCTGCTGTAGCCGTTCCCGCCTCTTCGCAGGCGGACCGGATGGTGTGATGAGTTCCACATCGCGCGGTGGGGCCGTGGCGGGGATCGGTGTCGATGCGTCTATGCGGCGCGGCGCCGTCGGCGATGGGCCTTCTGGCGGCAGGCGGCGGAGCAGTAGCGGGCGGGACGGCCGGTGCCGGTAGGCCGCAGGGGCGAGCCGCATATCGGGCAGCCCGGATTGCTTTCGTTACGTGTTTCGTTATGAATTGAGTGGTTGGCGTCGAGTTTCGTGACAGTGACCGGAGCCGGAGAGCGCAGGGCATCCAGTGCTATCCGGGCAGCGTTGGCCAGTTCTGTCTCGGATCCCGAAACGCGCTGAATCGCAACACATCCGGTGATCAGCGCGGACAGGTCCGCAACGGTGACGTCGGGACGTGCCGCAGCGCATCGCTGGGCCTCGGTGAGCAGACTGTGCAGGGCCCGGTGGAACCGGTCTCCCGCGCCGCGCATCAGGGTGCGGGGCCAGCCGTCGTCCGCGGTGATCAGGTCGCAGACGGCCCTGCTGCGCGGGGAGGTGAGCACGACCTCGGCGCAGAATGCGAAGAACGCGGCGCCCACGTCCGGTGCGTTCAGGCAGGCTGTCGCGCGAGCGGTCATCTGCTCGATGCGCTGCTGCATCACCGCCTCGAGCAGGTCGGTCTTGGTGGGGAAGTGCCGGTAGACGGTGCCCGCGCCGACACCGGCGCGGCGGGCGATCTCGGCCAGTGACACCGAGGTGCCGTGATCGGCGAAGGCGCGCTGCGCGGCGGCCAGCACCAGGGCCCGGTTGCGCCGGGCATCGGCCCGCGCCGCGGGACCGGAACTCTGCGGTACGACGGTCATTTCGTTACGGCACCCCTCTGCGCGGACCTGGCGAACCGAGTCGGGACACCCGTATCGTCCGAAATACGGGTTACCCAACCCGGATTCTACCGACACGAAGACAGGTGATCATGTCCGCACAACACGATCGGATCCTCGTCACGGGCGCCACCGGCAAACAGGGCGGCGCGACCGCGCGCACACTTCTCGCCGAAGGCATTCCCGTCCGCGCCCTGGTACGCGATCCCGACGCACCGGCCGCACGCGCACTGGCCGAACTCGGAGCCGAATTGGCGATCGGCGATTTCGACGCACCCGACACGATCGCGGCCGCGGTCAGCGATGTGCGCGCGGTCTTCGGCGTCCCCCCGGCGGCCTTCGGGCCCGACGGCTGGGATGTCGAACTCGAGGCGACCCGCGGCGAGGCGCTGGTCGCGGCGTCCCGCGCGGCGGGTGTCGAGCAGTTCGTCTTCACCGGCGTCGCCTCGTTCGCACGCAACGAACGCTGGGGCGTCAACGGAAAACTCCGGATCGAACGCGCCGTCGCCGACAGCGGAATGCGCTACACCCTGCTGCGACCGGTGCGATTCATGGAAAACTATCTGGCCCAGGGCTTCCTGGTGGACGGCATCCACGACGGCGTGAACCGGCACCTGTTCCCCGCCGACCTCCCGATCCAGATGATCGCCGTCGACGACATCGCCGCCGTGGCAGCCCTGGCCTTCGCCGAACCCGACCGCCTGCACGGCCGCACCCTGGGCCTGGCCGGTGATCAACTCACCATGCGCGAGGCCGCCGCGAGGATCACCGAGGCCATCGGAATCCCCGTGCGCTACGAGGAGATTCCCGAATCCGAGGCCGCCGAACGAGGTCCCGAGATCCGCAACGTCTGGCGACTGGCCCGCGAGGGCGACACCTGGCGCGCGGACATCCCCGCCCTCCGCGAGATCCACCCCGGCCTACGCAGTTTCGACACCTGGCTCGCGGAAATCGGGGCAGCCCAATTGAAGTCGCTGTTAGCCGGGTAGCCGGGCGATCACCTGCCGATTTCACGAGGCACAACGCGCGGGCATGGCGCCCGCGCCCGTGGAACGCCGCTCGACCCAGGACTTCGACTCGAACGTGGCCGACGAGATATCCGGTATCAGCTCGGCCGTGAACGCCCGGTGCGGCACGAGGGCAAATTCTCGGCTACTAGGCTGGACTCCGAGTGGTATCGGTCCTTGTTCCGCCCGATGCGCAGCAGACCAGGGAGCACACGATGAACCAGCGATCATTCGAGTTCTGCGACGAGGTCCCGCGGCAATGCTTCGGGGCCGTCGCGGTGTCTCCGCGAATGCGGCGGGACGAGGTCGAAACGCTCCTTTCCGACGACGGCGAGCGTCTGTCGCACAGCCGTCGCGTGGCGATCGAATGGGGCATTCGGGACGCCGGGCCGATCGTCGACCAGGTGCGCGTCACACCATTGCGGCCGGGATCGACGGCCATGGTGGACGACAGGTTCGGACACGATCGCCTGTTCTCCTGGCCGCTCGACACCAGGCTGCGCCGAATGTTCGACGACCAGTCGGTTCTGCGCGTGGAAGCCATCGGGAGGCCGTGATATTCGCGGGCATGCACCGCCGACGTCCGGTTCCCGTCCGGGGCCCGGGCCGGCTACGCCGCATCGGCGTGGCCGCCGCACTGGTGGTGGCCGGCGGGTGGTTCGGTGTCCCGCCCGCGACCGCCGACGCGACGCCGACGGTGTGGCTGTGCCGACCGGGGCAGGCCGGTGACCCGTGCGGCGGCGGCAGCGGCGCTCCGGTGGATTGTTTCTACGTCTATCCGACGGTATCGCTGGAACGGACGACGAACGCGGACCTGACCATCGGACCCGAAGAGCGCGCGGTGGCAGCGGACCAGGTCGCGCCGTTCGACGGCCGCTGCGATGTCTGGGCGCCGATGTACCGGCAGCGCACCTTGCTCGGGCCGACCGGCCTACCCGCGCCGGGTGCTGCCGCATCGGATATCGCCTACGCGGACGTCCAGGACGCCTGGGATGACTACCTGGCACACGACAACCACGGGCGCGGCGTGGTTTTGATCGGGCATTCCCAGGGAGCGGTCATGCTGCGAACCCTGATCCGCAAGCGGATCGAAGCGACTCCGCAGCAGCGGCTACTGCTCTCGGCCATCATCCCGGGCGCGGACGTGCTGGTGCGCTCGGGCGCGCCGAACGGCGGTGACTTCAACTCGATCCCGGCGTGCACCGACAGTGCGCAGATCGGCTGTGTCGTCGCTTATTCGACCTACGCGACCGCTCCGCCGCCGGACGCCCGATTCGGAGTGACGCCGACCGAACCCGACACCATCGGCCCCCGCGACGGACGCCCCTACGGCCCCGGCTACGAGGTGCTGTGCACCGACCCCGCCGCGCTGGGCTCCGGCACCGACAACGGCTTGCACAGCATCGTCGCCGGCCGTGTGGTAACCGGCTACCGCGGCCACTGCACCACCGCCGGGCCCCGCGTGCTGATGATCGAAGGCGGCGGCAACGGCGTCCCGCCGGCAACCGTCCTGCCCGCCCTGCCGGACTCGCGCTGGGGCCTGCACAACCTCGACATGAACATCCCCCAGCAGGACCTGATCGACCTCGTAGCCGCCCAGACTCGCTCCTGGCTCGACCGGCAGCGCCCCGCAGGACGATGAGCCCTACCGCTCGACAGTCGGGAGCATCAGCCGACCGCCGAATCCGTACCGGCGCAACGACTCCCGTCGGAGCCCTGGCGACGGCTGGGTGGATTGCGGCGACCGCGTTCAGGCTGTGCGGAGTTCACGCCTAATCGACACGCTGGAGTTCCGGCGAGGCGGGGATACTCTGTCCCCGCAGGCGCTGGGAGATGACCTGGGTGATGCCGTCGCCGCGCATGCTGACGCCGTAGAGGGCGTCGGCGATCTCCATGGTGGGCTTCTGGTGAGTGATGACGATCAGCTGGGATTTCTCGCGCAGCTGCTCGAACAGGCCGATCAGGCGGCGCAGGTTGGTGTCGTCGAGGGCGGCCTCGACCTCGTCCATGACGTAGAACGGGGAGGGGCGGGCGCGGAAGATGGCGACCAGCAGGGCGACCGCGGTCAGCGATTTCTCGCCGCCGGACAGCAGTGACAGGCGCTTGACCTTCTTGCCCGGCGGGCGCGCCTCCACCTCGATGCCGGTGGTGAGCATGTCCGTCGGATCGGTGAGCAGCAGCCGGCCCTCGCCACCGGGGAACAGTTTGGCGAAGACGCCGACGAATTCCTGTTCCACGTCCTCCCACGCCTCGGTGAACACCTGCAGGATGCGGGCGTCCACCTCGGCGACCACGTCGAGCAGGTCCTGCCGGGCCTTGGTGACGTCGTCGAGCTGGGTGGACAGGAAGTTGTAGCGTTCCTCGAGCGCCGCGAACTCTTCCAGCGCAAGGGGATTCACCTTGCCCAGGGTGGTCAGGTCCTTCTCGGCGCGTTTGGCGCGGCGCTGCTGGGTGGCCCGGTCGTACGGCATCGGCTGGGGTTCGCTGACCGCGTCGCCGCGCTCCTTGGCCTGTTCGTACTCCTGCCACTCCAGTGCCGAGGGCGGGGTGGGCACGTCCGGGCCGTATTCGTCGATCAGCGCGTCCAGGGCCATGCCGAACTGTTCGCCGATGGTCGCTTCCAGCTGTTCGATGCGCAGCGCGGCCTCGGCGCGGGCGACCTCGTCGCGGTGCACCGCATCGGTCAGCTGGGTGAGCTGGGTGGTCAGCGCGCGGCTGCGTTCCTTGATCTGGTCGACCTGCCCGGCGCATTCGGTGCGGCGGCGGACCAGTTCGTCACGTCGCGCGGAGGCTTCAGCGACAACGGATCCCAGCTCGGCGGCGACGCGTTCCGCGGATTCGGCGACCACCGAGGCGACCGCGGCGGCCTGCCGGCGCGCGGCCTGGGCACGTTCGGCGCGCGCCCGGGTCTCCCGTTCGGCGCGTGCCGCGCGGCGCAGCGAATCAGCCTTGCCCCGAACCGATTCCGCGCGTTCCTCGGCGGTGCGCACGGACAGGCGGGCCTCCACCTCCATCGCGCGAGCCTCCGCGAGAGCGGCCGCGGCCTCCTCGCGATGCGCTCCGGCGGTCTCGGTTCCGGCGTCGTCGTCCGAATCCAGCCCGGACTGTTCGGATTCCACGCGCCGCAGACGATCCTCGAGTTCGGCCAGTTTCTCGGAGTTGTCGTCGCGCGCGGCCTCGGCGTCGTCGCGCTGGGTCAGCAGACGCTCGCATTCGCGCTGCGCGTTGCGCGCCGACTCACCCAACCGGCCCAGCCGGTCGTAGATCGCGACCAGCGCCTGATCGGATTCGTGCAGCGCGAGCAGCGCCTGGTCGACGGACTCCTTGCGATCGGCCTGTTCGGCCAGCGCGCCCGACAGCGCCGCCTCGAGCTCCTCGGCGGTGCGCTGCCAGGCCTCCAATTCCGCACGCGCGGAGTCGATATCGGCTTGGATCTCGAGCTGGCTGGGCGCGCGGTCCGAACCGCCGAGCAGCCAGCCCGAACCGGTCAGATCGCCGTCGCGGGTGACCACGCGCAATTCCGGTCGCGCGGAGAGCAATTCGGCCGCGGCGGGCAGATCATCCACGACCACGGTGCCCGCGGTCAGCGCCACGACGGCGCCACGCATGTTCTCCGGGCAGTCCACCACATCGATCAGCCGACGCGTCCCGGCGGGCAATGCGGCGGGGGCCGAATCCGACAGTGCCGCACCGCCGTACACCACCGCGGCCCGACCGCCGTCGGCCTCCTTCAAGGCCCGCAGCGCGGCATGCGCGGTGCCGCCGGAGTCCGCGGTGACCGCATCGGCGAGCGGCCCGAGCGCGGCGGCGACCGCGGCTTCGAAACCATTGTGCACCTGGAGAATTCCCGACAACGGGCCGATCAGACCCTCGGCCCGGTGCTCGAGCAGCCAGGCCGCGCCGTCCCGGCGGGCCAGGCCCATGGTCAGGGCCTCGATCCGCGCGCCCAGCGAGGCGACCTTCTTACTGGCCTCCCGATCCTTCTCTCGCAGTTCGGTAACGCGCTCATCGGCCTGCGTGAACGCCTGGGCGGCATGCTCGTAGGCGGCGTCCAGACCTTCCTCGCCCGCGTCCAGCTCACTCAATTCGCTTTGTACACGTTCGAATTCGTCCTCGGCGGCCGCACCCCGGGCCCGCGCCTCGGTCAGCGAGGTGGACAGCCGGGCGATCTCGGTCTCGGCGGACTGCGCCCGCGAACGCAGGGTGTCCACCTGGCCGGACAACCGCGCCAGCCCCTCGCGACGATCGGCGATGGCCCGCACGGCGGCCAGATGCGCCTGTTCGGCGGCCTTGGCGGCCTGTTCGCGCTCGTGCAGCTGATCCCGCGCGGCCTCGAGCGTCTCGGCGGCGATCTCGACCGCCTCGAGCAGTTCGGCCTCCTGCGCCTCCACCCGGGCGGCCTCGGCCTCGAGCTGCTCGGGGTCGCGGCCGGTGCCGGTGGGCTGTTCGATGGTCAGGTTGCGGGCGCGATCGTGGGCGATGCGGATGGTCGCGTTGACCCGTTCCACCAGCGCCGAGAGCTGGAACCAGGTCTGCGCGGCGGCCTCGGCGCCGGGAGTCAGCCGGGACAGCTGGAATTCCTGTTGTGCGAGTGCGGCATTCGCGGCATCCAGTTCGGCCTGGACGTTGATCTGCTGTTCGCGAGCGTAAGCCTGCTTGCTCTGCTGGCTCTCCAGATCGCGCCGACGCGCGACCAGATCGTCGGCGGCGAGCCGCAATCGCGCATCGCGCAGATCCGCCTGCACGGTGGCCGCGCGCCGCGCCACCTCGGCTTGGCGGCCCAATGGCTTGAGCTGGCGGCGCAGTTCGGTGGTCAGGTCGGTCAGCCGCGCCAGATTGGCCTGCATGGCCTCGAGTTTGCGGACCGCCTTTTCCTTGCGCTTGCGGTGTTTGAGCACACCGGCGGCCTCCTCGATGAAGGCACGCCGATCCTCGGGACGCGATTCCAGGATCGCCGAGAGCTGCCCCTGCCCGACGATGACGTGCATCTCCCGGCCGATACCCGAATCGCTCAGCAGTTCCTGCACATCCATCAGACGACACGAGCTGCCGTTGATCTCGTACTCCCCCGCGCCGTCGCGGAACATGCGCCGGGTGATGGATACCTCGGCGTAGTCGATCGGCAGCGCGCCGTCGGAATTGTCGATCGTCAGCGTGACCTCGGCGCGGCCCAGCGGCGCGCGCCCGGCGGTTCCGGCGAAGATGACGTCCTGCATCTTGCCCCCGCGCAACGCTTTGGCGCCCTGCTCACCCATCACCCAGGTGAGCGCGTCGACCACATTCGACTTACCCGAGCCGTTGGGGCCCACCACACAGGTGATCCCCGGCTCGAGGCGAAGTGTCGTCGCGGACGCGAAGGATTTGAACCCCTTCAGCGTCAGGCTCTTCAGGTGCACAGCACGCCAATCTACCTGCTACCGTGCGATAGCCGTGCGTACGCCAGCTACCGTGCTGCTCACCGACCCCGCCTCACCGCGCGAGACCGCGCTTGTGACAGCCGCGCGACTCCCATCCAGTCAGGGCCCGGAACGCCAGCGCGACACCCCACGGCCCGATCACCCACATCGGCCACGGATAGGTGAGCCGGCCCATGCCGAGGCAGATCAGGCCCCAGATCACCAGGCTCAGCACGCTCACGCCCAGCCATGCCGCGCCTTCGATGCGCTGCCAGATGGGTATCCGCGCACCCCGGCGCACGGATACCGCGGGTCGCTCGGCCGCCAGATTCGGCAGATCGGACAGCACGAGTTGCAGGTCCTCGCGAGTCGCGCAAGCCCACACCCGCGCCACCCGCTGGTCGTATTCGGTCAGATCGATGCGTCCCGCACCCAGGTGCCGGGCCAGTAGGTCGGCGACCTGCTGCCGCTCGGCGTCATCGGCGCGGGTTCCGGACGTGATGTCCATCAGCTGTCCCTCTCGGCGAGATCAATATTCCAAAGTGGAATGTTAAATATCAGCATCCTACCTCCACAGTGGAATGTCAACCGATATCATTAAGTTAACGACCATTTGCATTCAGTGGGCAACAAATGAGAAGGTAGAGCTCCACTTATCGAACAAGGAGTTCTTCGTGGATCTGGACTTCTCACCCGCCGATCTGGCGTTTCGCGACGAGGTACGAGACTTCCTCGACGAGCATCTGACCCCCGAAATCCGCCGCGCCGGGCGCCTCGTGACGAGCGTGTACCCCGACCACGAGGCCAGCATGCGATGGCAGCAGATCCTGCACGCGCGCGGCTGGGCCGCACCAGCCTGGCCGGTGGAGCACGGCGGATGCCCGTGGAGCATGACCCAGCACTACATCTTCGAGCGCGAGTCGATCCTCGCGGGCGCTCCGATGCTCTCGCCGATGGGCATCCGGATGGTCGCGCACGCCATCGTCGCCTTCGGCACCGAGGAGCAGAAGAATTTCTTCCTGCCCGGCATCCTGACCGGCGAGGTGTTCTTCTGTCAGGGCTACTCCGAGCCCGAGTCGGGATCGGATCTGGCGTCGCTGTCGATGGCCGCGCTCTCCGACGGCGACGATCTGATCGTCACCGGCAGCAAGATCTGGACCACCCACGCCACCGAGGCGAACTGGATCTTCGCCCTGGTCCGCACCTCGAAACTGGAACGCAAACAGCAGGGCATCACCTTCCTGCTGATCGATATGAACACCCCCGGCATCCAGGTGCGCCCGCTGGTGATGACCTCCGGCGAGCAGGTGCAGAACCAGGTGTTCTTCGACTCGGTGCGGGTGCCCAAGGCCAACGTTCTGGGCCGCATCGACGACGGCTGGACCGTCGCCAAATATCTGCTCAACTTCGAACGCGGCGGCGCGTTGGCCCCAGCCCTACAGGTCATGGCCGAATCCCTTGCCGCCCAGGCGGTTTCCCAGCCCGGCCCGAACGGCGACGCACTACTGGACGATCCGGCGTTCGCGGCGAAGCTGGCCGATGTCCGCATTCGCGCGGACGTGCTGGAGATCCTGGAATACCGCACCATGTCGGCGATTTCGCGCGGCAAGGATCCGGGCCCGGCCGCCTCGACCCTGAAGGTGCTCGGCACCGAACTGAGCCAGCAGCTCACCGAACTGACCCTCGAGGCAGCCGGTCCGCGCGGACGCGCCTATCAGCCGCACGCCACGATGCCCGGCGGTCCGGTGGCCGATTTCGTGCCGCCCGCCGACGGCTATCTCAGCGGCCAGGAGTGGCAGGCGGTCGCACCCCTGCGCTACTTCAACGACCGCGCCGGATCGATCTACGCCGGCAGCAACGAAATTCAGCGCAACATCATCGCCAAGGCCGGCCTGGGCCTGTGACGGACGGGATCTGATCATGGACTTCGAATACACCGCGGAGCAGCAACTGCTGCGCGATACCGTCACCGAATTCCTGGCGGCGCGATACGACCTGGACAAGAGCCGGTCCGCGGCGCGCGTCGGGATCGGCTGGCAGCCGGAGATCTGGCGTGCCTTCGCCACCGAGGTCGGCATACTCGGCGCGGCACTGCCCGAGGAGGTCGGCGGGTTCGACGGCGGGCCGGTCGAAACGCTCATCATCGCCGAGGCGTTCGGCGGGGCACTGGTCGTGGAGCCTTTCGTCGACACCGTCGTGGTCGGCGCGGGTCTGCTGCGGCGTGCCGGTGGGGCACGCGCGCAGGAAATGTTGCGCGGCATCGTTTCCGGCGAGGTGATCACCGCCCTGGCCGCGCTGGAGGCCGATTCGGGCTACAACCTCGCGAAGGTCTCGACCACCGCTCGCCGCGACGGCGAGGACTGGGTTCTCGACGGCGCGAAGACCGTGGTGACCAGCGCACCGCTGGCCACCCACCTGCTGGTCACCGCGCGCACACCCGATTCGAGCGGCGTGTCGCTGTTCCTGGTGGAGGCCGGCGCGGCCGGACTCACCCTGCATTCCTATCGCACCATCGACGAGCGCCGCGCGGCGGACATCACCCTCGAGGGCGTGCGTGTCCCGGCCGACGCGCTGCTGGGATCGGAAGGGGCAGCGGATGATTCGCTGGCCACCGCGGCCGACGAAGCGATCGCGGCGGTCTGCGCCGAGGCGATCGGCGCGATGCGCCGGGTGCTGGACGACACGGTCGAATACGCCAAGCAGCGTCGTCAGTTCGGTGTGCCGATCGCGAGTTTCCAGGTGCTCCAGCACCGCATGGTCGATATGCACCTCGAACTCGAACAGGCCATCGCCGCAACATATCTGGTGACGTTGAAGCTCGGTGCGCCGAATGACGAACGCGCCCGCGCCGCCGCGGCGGCCAAGGCCACGATCGCCCGCGCGGCCCGCTTCCTCGGACAGTCCGCGGTGCAACTGCACGGCGCGATGGGCATGACCGAGGAACTCGCCATCGGCCATTTCTTCAAGCGGCTCACCGCGATTCAGTACGAATGGGGTACCGCCGATCAGCACGTCGCGCGCTACGCCGCGCTGACCCGTCCCGCATGATTCGCTGAGACACCGCCGACCCAGCTCAACAGTGGGAGCGGTGACCGCCCACCGATGAACTGTCGAACGAGTCGGCTCGATGCGGACAGACAGTCGACCTCGGCGGGCCGCCGCACCGTGTGTGGCGGCCCGCCGGTTTCCACCGCGACAGCGGATTCGGACCGATGACACCACACGCGATAACGTCACGGGATGCGATTGTCCGTAGGTTGTGCGCAGTGGACGCATACCGCCTGGCAGGAGCAACAGCCCGATCCGCGGGAGCGTCTGCGCGGCTACGCCGGTTGGTGCACCGCCGTGGAGACCAACACCACCTTCTACGCGATTCCAGCGCGCAAAACGGTGGAATCCTGGGCGCGCCAGACCTCGCCGGAGTTCCGGTTCGTGGTGAAACTGCCGAAGATCATCACCCACGATCACCGGATGAGCGGCGCGGAATCCGACCTGACCGCCTTCCTCACCGCGATCGAACCGCTCGGCCCGCGCGTGCACGCGCTGTGGGCGCAGCTGCCCGCCTCGTTCGGGCCCGCCGATCTCGGTGTGCTGGCCGGATTCCTGCGACAGCTCCCCCGCGAATGCCGCAGCGCGGTGGAGGTCCGTCATCCCGACTTCTTCACCGATGAGCGGGCCGCGCGGCGACTCGAGTACGTCCTGAACCGCGTCGGCGCGGAGTGGATACCCTTCGACACCACAACGCTTTTCGCCGCACGTCCGAGCAGCGCGGGTGAGCGCGAAGCGTGGGGCAAGAAGCCGCGCCTGCCCCGCCGCGATCAGGCGCTCACCGAATTCCCGATCGTGCGTTATCACGGCCGCGACGACGCCGAGGCGACCATCGCGGGCTGGCAGCCGTGGGCCGAGGTGGCGGCCGGCTGGTTGCGAGAAGGCCGCTCCCCCACGGTTTTCGTGCACACCCCCGACAACGCCGCGTCACTGATGCTGGCCCGGCGCTTCCACGAGCAGACGCGCACGCTCGTGCCCGAGCTCGAACCGCTGCCCCGGCCGCCGGAAACCGCCCCGATGACGTTGTTCTGAACCGGAAGACACCGTCCCCGAACAGCCGAACGCCCCGCTCACCCGAGATGTCCAGGGCGGCGGGGCATTCGACGACGAGATCAGCGAACGGGATCGAACTCCTGCGCCGCGATGTACGTCGGCCGCGGCACCGGCGCGGAATACGGTGCCACGAGCGTGTTCTCGACGCTGTTGAACACCAGGAAGATGTTCGAGCGCGGGAACGGGGTGATGTTGTTGGCCGAGGCGTGCATGATGTTCGAATCGAACAGCAGCGCCGAGCCGCGCGCACCGGTGAACTGCGCGATGCCGTGCTTCTCCGCCAGTTCACTGATGTTGTCGTGCGACGGCACGCCGATCTGCTGCTCCTGCAACGATTCCCGGTAGTGGTCGGCCGGAGTGGCGCCCTGGCACGGCACGAAGGTGCGGTGCGAGCCGGGCATCAGCATCAGGCTGCCGTTGAACGGGTAGTTGTCGGTCAGCGCGATGGACAGGCTCACCGCCCGCGGCGCGGGCATGCCGTCCTCGGCATGCCAGGTTTCGAAGTCCGAATGCCAGTAGAATCCGGTGCCCTCGAAACCCGGCATGTAGTTGACCCGGCTCTGGTGGATGTACACATCCGAACCCAGCACGTGCCGTGCCAGCCCGATGACGCGGGGATCGCGCACCAGATCGGCCACCTTGGGGCTGATCCGGTGCACCTCGAAGATCGACCGCACGCGGTTCGACTTCTTCTCGATGATCACCCGTTCATCCAGTCGCAGCTCCGGATCACTCGCGAGCCGGTCGACCTCGCCAGAGAAATCCGCGACCTCCGCGGTCGTGAGCAATTCCTCGAAGATCGCGTACCCGTCCGATTCGAAGTTCGCCAAAGATTCGGCCGCACCCGACTCCGGCCCGCCCCACACCGTGGGGTCGATCCGGTCCATCATCGCCTCCGGCGACGGGGTTCGTGTCGGGTAGCGATCGATCCTATTGTCGGCCAACGTCATCCGGCAGTTTCCTCCTTACAGATCCGGAACGGCGACCAATGGATAGACGCCGTTCTCGTCGTGCACCTCCTGGCCCGTGACCGGCGGGTTGAATACACATAGCATCCGCATCTGCGTACGAGTCTCGACGCGATGACGTTCGTGCCCGTTGAGCAGATACATGGTGCCGGGGGCCAAGTCGTAGGTCTTCTCGTTGGTGAGGTCGTAGAGCGTGCCCTCACCCTCGACGAGCCAGACCGCCTCCACATGGTTCTGATAGTGGAACTCGTGCACGGTGCCCGCCTCGATCGTGGTCTCGTGGAACGAGAATCCGACCCGGTCACCACCCAGCACGATGCGCTTGCTGCGCCACCGCTCCTGGGCGACATCGCGGTCGGTACCGGTGATCTCGGCAGTGGTACGAACGATCATCTTCAGCGGCCTTCCCGGATGGTGTGCACGGCGTCGGTGAGGATCTTCAGGCCGTGGTCGAGCTCTTCATCGGTGATGGTCAGCGGCGGCAGCAGCTTGACCACCTGATCCTCGGCGCCTGAGGTTTCCACGATCAGCCCCTTCTCGAAGGAGATGCGGCAGACTTTACTCGCCTGCGAGGCGTCATCGAAAACCAAACCTTGCACCAGACCGCGGCCGCGAGTGGAGATTCCCGCGTGCGCATCGGCCAAGGCGCCGAACGACTTCCGGATCTTCTCGCCCTTGCTGACGGTGGACTCCTCGAGCTTTCGGTCGGTCCAGAAGTGCTCGAGCGAGACCTTCGCGGTGACGAATGCCGGGTTGTTGCCGCGGAACGTGCCGTTGTGCTCGCCGGGCGCCCACTGGTCGAGTTCGGGGCGCATCAGCACCAGCGCCATCGGCATGCCGTAACCGCTGATCGACTTGGACAGCGTCACGATGTCGGGGGTGATGCCGGCGGTCTCGAAGGAGAAGAACGGGCCGGTGCGACCGCAGCCCATCTGCACGTCGTCGACGATGAGCAGGATGCCCCGCGCGGCGCACAGTCCGGCCAGCGCGCGCAGCCATTCGTGCCGCGCGACATTCACGCCGCCCTCGCCCTGCACGGTCTCCACGATCACCGCGGCGGGCTTTTCCACACCGGAGGAGTTGTCGTCCAGGACGCGCTCCATCCAGGCGAAGTCCTCGCCCTCGACGTAACCGTCGTACGGCATCGGATTCACGTGCACCAGAGGCACTCCCGCGCCCGCTCGCTTGGCGGCATTACCGGTCACCGACAGCGCGCCGAGAGTCATGCCGTGAAATGCGTTGGTGAAGTTGAGAATTGTGGTGCGGCCGGTGATCTTGCGCGCCAGTTTAAGCGCCGATTCCACAGCGTTCGCACCGGTCGGGCCGGGGAACTGCACCTTGTACTCCAGCCCGCGCGGGCTGAGCAGAATCTGCTCCATAGCCTCGAGAAGTTCTCGTTTGGCAACGGTGGACATATCCAGCCCGTGCGTAATTCCGTCGCGCGCGATGTAATCCAGCAGCGCTTGTTTGAGGACTGGGTTGTTGTGCCCGTAGTTCAGCGCGCCCGCGCCCGCGAAGAAGTCCAGATAATCCCGGCCGCTCCCGTCACGCAGCCACGCGCCTTGGGCGGTGTCGAACAATGTCGGCCACGCCCGGCAATATCCGCGAACGTTCGATTCCATCGTCTCGAAAATTGTAAGTTCGGCGGTGGTCATCGGTGATCCTCCGTGATGTGATCGCCACTGCGTCCCAGCGGCGAGATCCGGTACAGGTCTTCGGGTTCGTGCCCGTCCGGAAAGTCTTCGGGTGCGAACAACGACTCGCGGCTCATCTGCGCACCGTGACGGCGCGCCAGTGAGGCGAACATCGCCACTGATGCTTCGTTGTCCGGGGAGACCGTTGTCTCCAGGGTTGAAATACCTTGTTCTGCTGCATCATTTACCAGGTGATCGAGCATCGAAACGCCGATTCCGCGACCGCGGAAGGCGTGGTCGACGGCCACCTGCCAGACAAAAACCACCTCCGGTGCTTCAGGACGCAGATATCCGGTGACGAAACCCGCGATCTCGCCGTCGATTTCGGCGACGACCGTCGTGGATTGGAAGTCCCGGCACCACAGGAGATACGCATAGCTCGAATTGGCATCCAGCACTTGGGAATCCACGGCGATCTGCCACATCGCGGCGCCGTCGCCGATTCGTGGGGAACGAATGACCACCGGGGAATCGGCCTGCGCTCGGCGGCTGCCTTCATCGGAATGCGAGGAACTCAAAGTGGTGCTCCGCGTTCGTGTCTGCATCACCTCTATAGGCTTCCCACCGAACGTTGAGGAGACCCGGTCGATTACTTTACGGTCGTGTTACAGGTTTGTTTTCAGTGAGTTTCGTCACTTAACGGCATAGTGACGACGAATCGCGCCCCGCCACCCGGCCGATCACCGCAAACGACATTTCCGCCATGCGCAGCAATGGTTTCCGCAACCAGCGCCAAACCGATGCCCGTTCCGGTTCCGGAGCGGCGACTTCGGCGAACCGTGACGAAACGATCGAATATGCGCTCTCGATCCTCCGGTGCGACACCGGGCCCGGCGTCGTCGACCGTAATGACAACGTCATGCCCCACCGGGCCCGCGGTGACCGAAACGACACCGCCGCCGTGCCGTTCGGCATTCTCGAGAAGATTCACCAGAGCGCGTTCGAGTTCGAGTTTGCGACCGGTGACCGTGGCATCGGCCGAAACGGCCAACAATTCACGTTTATAGTGCAGCTCCTCGAGGGTATGGGTCAGCAGATCGCGCACCGACAACGGTTCGGCGTCGGCACGGTGTATGCGCGCCTCGACGCGAGCCAGCGCCAGCAGATCGTCCAGCAATCTGCGCAGATGATCGAGTTCGGCGCGGACCAGCCCCAGTGCCCGGCGTGAGCGCTCGGACAATTCGTCCTCGTGCCGGGCCATCACCTCGACGCTGGTGGTCAGGGTGGTCAGCGGGGTGCGCAACTCGTGGCTGACGTCGCCGACCAGCCGATGTTCCCGATCGATGCGAAGTTGCAGCGAATCCACCATGGCGTTGAAGGTGTCCACGGTCGGCGCCAAGTCGGGATCGTCGGTATCGGGCAGCCGGGTGCCCAACTCACCCGAGGCGATCTTGGCCGCGGTCCGGGTGACCCGCTGCAACGGTTCGAGCAGTCGCCGGCTCAGCCACAACCCGACGATCGCGCCGATCGCGGTGCCCAGCACCGCGCAGGCGATCAACGCCATCCAGACGCCGCGGTCCAGCAGCGAGACCGTGACGGCCAGCACCGAGGAGACCAGTCCGGCGGTCAGCGCGAAGGCGATGACCGCGCGGCCACGCAGGCTCTGGCGACGCGGCAGCACCCGCCGGCGACGCGGCGGCAGTTCGGCAGCAGGTCTGTTCAGATCAGCGCTGCACATCGAGTCGGTAGCCGAGCCCGCGCACGGTCACCACGATGACCGGATCGGACGGATCGCGCTCGATCTTGGTGCGCAACCGGCGCACATGCACGTCCACGATCCGCTCGTCTCCGAAAAAGCCGCGGTCCCAGACTCTTTCGAGCAGGACACTGCGCGACAGGACCCGTCCCGGGGTCTCCGCCAGCTCGCACAGCAACCGGAACTCGGTGAGGGTGAGATGCAACTCCTCCTCACCGCGGCGCACGGTGCCGCCTTCCGGCGAGAGCACCAGCGGCACGTCGGGATCGGCATCGAGAATCAACTCCTGGGGAGTCTGCGGCTCGACCATCTGGTTGGCCCGACGTCGCAGCGCCCGCATCCGGGCGGTGATCTCCTTGATCTCGAAGGGCTTGGTCACGAAATCGTCGGCGCCCGCCTCCAGGGCCGCCACTACGTCGTGAGTGTCGTCGCGAGCGCTGACCACTATGATCGGCACGTCGTGATCTCGGCGGATCTCCCGGATACAGGTGAATCCGTCCATATTGCCGAGCATCAGGTCCACGATCATCACATCGGGCGCACCGTTGTCACGCAGATGTTCGAGGGCGTCCTCGGCCTCTTCGGCCTCGGCTACGTCGTAGCCCTCGTCCTCCATGGCCAGTCGCAGCGCGTCGCGGACCCGGTCGTCGTCCTCCACGATCATCAGGTTCGCAGTCATATTCCAATCCCTGCTAGCACGCGGCGGGCGAGGGCGCCCTCCGGCTCGGCGATCCTCTTCGGGCAACGGAGTTGTGAATACCCCGACCACGCTGAAGTAAACGTAGGGCAATCCGACCAAGACCATCAACCGCCCGGTCGGAGCCGACCCGGGCTGCGGAACCGTTATAGGCCTGTTACATTGACGTTTGCCGTCGAACGACCGCGACGTGATTAATGCCACAGCCGGTCACAGTCGCGACGTGGGAGGACCGAACCGACCGACACCTCGATCCCGGGCCAGCGAGCATGCGCTCAAAGATAACCGGGTACCCCACAACCGCATCTGGAAACATTCGGCAATCACGGCGATGTGCCGCTGCTCTCGCGCGCCCCGTAAGCTGGTCCGCGAACAGTTCGGCGATGGTGCGCAGGCGGGGGCGAAGAGGCCCGGCGCGCGCACGGGCAAGCGCAGGAGACACCATGTCAGGTCGCCCAGTATGGAGCGACAGCCTCAGAGGCGTGCGGTACCAGGGCGGGGCTCGTAGCAAACTCATCCGATTCGGTGTGGGCAAGGGCGCGCTCGCGCTGTGCCTGGCGCTCGTGGCGGCCCTGCTGGCCGCCTGCTCGTCTTCGCCGAATTCCTCCGGAACGGGTCCGGCGGCCAAGGCGCCCGCGGCCAAGATCTCGGTCACCCCGGGTGGCGGTAACGATGTCGACCCGCTCGGCAAGATCGAGGTCAGCACCTCACAGGGGCAGCTGACCTCGGTCACGATGACCAACGAGAACGGCAAGCAGATCGACGGGATCTACACGCCGGACAAGACGGCCTGGAAACCCACCGCCCCGCTCGGCTACAACCACACCTATTCGGTCGCCGCCCAGGGCGTCACGGTGACCGGTCCGATTCCCGAGGCCAAGACCTCGTTCACCACGCTCACCCCGAGCAATCAGACCAAGGCGTATCTGACCACGACCGGCGGGAAGGAGATCGACGGCGGAACGTACGGCGTCGGAACGGTCGTGGTCGCCCATTTCGACGAGTCGATCCCGGACAAGGCCGCCGCGGAGAAGAAGCTCAAGGTGACGACCAATCCCCCGGTGCAGGGCTCGTGGTACTGGCTCGACGACCGCAACGCGCACTGGCGGCCGGAGAAGTACTGGGCGCCGGGCACGAAGGTGACCGTGGAGGCCAACATCTTCGGCTCGCAGCTGGGCGGCGGGCTGTACGGGCAGGAGAATTCCAAGGCCTCGTTCACGATCGGCCCCTCGCACGTGTCGATCGCCGACGACAACACCCATCAGGTGCAGGTCTTCGAGAACGGCAAGTTGATCCGCACGATGCCGACCTCGATGGGTATGGGCGGCACGCAGGTCGTCGACGGTAAGACGATCTACTTCTGGACCATGCCGGGCACCTACACGGTGATGGGCCGGGGCAATCCGGTGATCATGGACTCCTCCACCTTCGGCCTGCCGGTCAACTCCCGGCTCGGCTACAAGGAGGCGATCAACTGGGCCACCCAGATCAGCGCCGACGGGATCTACCTGCACGAACTGGATTCGACCGTCTCGGCACAGGGTGTGCGGAACACCTCGCACGGCTGTCTGAACCTCAACGAGTCCAATGCCCAGTGGTTCTACAACTTCTCCAATCTGGGCGATGTGGTCGAGGTGCACAACACCGGCGGCCCCGCGCTCCAGGTCTGGGACAACGGCGACTGGACCCTGCCGTGGGATCAGTGGCTGCAAGGAAGCGCCCTGAGCAAGTAGTCGGCCGGGAAACAAGAAGGCCGCCTTCATCATTCGATGAAGGCGGCCTTGCTCGTCCCAGCGGGATTCAGCCCCGGAACGGGTATTTGCCGTCCAGGTCCAGGTTGAGTTGCAGGACGTTCACCCGGGGCTCGCCCAGGAAGCCGAGATCACGGCCCTGAGTGTGCGCGACGACCAGGGCACGCACCTGGTCCTGCGAGATGCCGCGCGCCCTGGCCACGCGAGCGACCTGGATGTTCGCGTAGGCCGGGGAGATGTTCGGATCCAGGCCCGAGCCCGAGGCGGTGACCGCGTCGGTGGGCACGGGGGTGTCGGCCGAGGCGTTGCCCCGGATCGGCACGATCTGCCCGGCCGAGTAGTCCTGCCCGGCCTTGGCCAGCTCCACCGCGACGCCCTTGTAGAACGCCAGGAACGGCGTCTTCGTGGTGCGCGAATCCTCGTTCACGCTGACCACCTGGGTCGGATCGACCACGTTGCCGTGTGCATCACGCGGACCCATGACCGCCAGCACCGCGCCGACACCACCGGAGGTGCAGAACGGACGGCTGCCGTCCACCCCCTCCAGCGCGCCCACGGCCATGCTGCGCGAGCACACCGTGGACAGCAGTGCCCGCTTGTCGTTCTTGGGATCCTTCGGATCGAGGGTGTCCACGATGCTCTCCGGGCCCAGGTTGCCGAAGGTGGAACTGGCCGGGTCGTAGCCATCCGGGATGGCGCTGACCCCGGTGGTCGAATCGGCCGCGGGCGCGGCGTTGGTCGGACGGGTCTGGAAGTACTGCACCTTCACGTTGCCCTTGCCGTCGGTGAACGCCTGACCGATCAGGCTGCTGCCCACCACCTTTCCGTTCCGCTCGATCAGCGAGCCCTCGGCCTTGTCGTGCAGGCCGGGCAGCTGAGCGACCACGAAAACCAGTAGCGGATAGGCGATTCCGAGAATCACCGTCATGACCAGCAGCGCGCGCAGCGCGGCGAGATGCTGCCGGATCCAGGTCGACTGTCTTGTCGAGAAAGCACGCATCAGGACATCCCCGGGAAGAATTGGATGATCAGGTCGATCACCTTGATGCCGATGAACGGGGCGATGATGCCGCCGAGGCCGTAGATGTAGAGGTTGCGGCTCAGTAGCTTGGACGCGCTCGACGGCCGGTAGTTGACGCCGCGCAGCGCCAGCGGGATCAGCGCGACGATGACGAGCGCGTTGAAGATGACCGCGGACAGGATCGCGGACTGCGGACTGTGCAGCCGCATGATGTTCAACACGTCCAGGCCCGGGAACAGCGAGACGAACATCGCCGGGATGATCGCGAAGTACTTGGCGATGTCGTTGGCGATCGAGAACGTGGTGAGCGCGCCGCGGGTGATCAGCAACTGCTTGCCGATCTCGACGATCTCGATCAGCTTGGTCGGATCCGAATCCAGATCGACCATGTTCCCGGCTTCCTTGGCCGCCGAGGTGCCGGTGTTCATGGCGACGCCGACGTCGGCCTGGGCCAGCGCGGGGGCGTCGTTGGTGCCGTCACCGGTCATGGCGACCATCCGGCCGCCCTCCTGCTCCCGGCGGATCAGCGCCAGCTTGTCCTCGGGCGTGGCCTCGGCGAGGAAGTCGTCCACACCGGCCTCGTCGGCGATCGCCTTGGCGGTCAAGGGATTGTCGCCGGTGATCATGACCGTGCGGATGCCCATCCGGCGCATCTCGTCGAAGCGCTCGCGCATGCCCTGCTTCACGACGTCCTTGAGGTGGATGACGCCGAGCAGCCTCGCCGTACCGTCCTGCACCTCGCCGACGACCAGCGGCGTGCCGCCGGAGGCGGAGATGCCGTCGACGGTCTGTCCCAGTTCCTCCGGAATCCGCCCGCCCTGCGAACGCACCCATTCGGTGACCGCGCTGGCCGCGCCCTTGCGCAACTGATGCCCGTCGGACAGGTCCACGCCCGACATGCGGGTCTGCGCGGTGAACTCCACCCACTTCGCACCGGTCAACTCCCCGGCGGTGCGTTCGCGTTTGCCGAACGCCTCCTTGGCGTACACCACGATCGAGCGGCCCTCGGGCGTCTCGTCCGCGAGGCTGGAAAGCTGTGCGGCATCGGCCAATTCGTCCGCGGAAAGCCCCGGCATCGGCACGAAATCCGACGCCTGGCGATTGCCCAGGGTGATGGTTCCGGTCTTGTCCAGCAGCAGCGTGTTCACATCGCCCGCCGCCTCGACCGCGCGTCCCGACATGGCCAGCACGTTGCGCTGCACGAGGCGGTCCATCCCGGCGATGCCGATGGCCGACAGCAGTGCGCCGATCGTCGTCGGGATCAGGCACACCAGCAGCGAGACCATCACGATTCCGGTGACGCCGTTGACGTCCAGCGCCTGATTGTCCGCGACGCCGGGGTTGTTGGCCTTGGCGAAGATGGCCAGCGGCTGCAACGTCGCGACGGCGAATACGAAGATGATCGTCAGCGCGGCCAGCAGGATGTTCAACGCGATCTCGTTCGGCGTCTTCTGCCGGCTCGCACCCTCCACCAGCGCGATCATCTTGTCGATGAACGAGCCGCCGGGCTCCTGGGTGATCTCGACGACGATCCGGTCCGACAGCACCGTCGTCCCGCCGGTGACCGCGGAACGGTCACCGCCGGATTCGCGGATCACCGGCGCGGACTCCCCCGTGATCGCCGATTCGTCCACGGACGCAATGCCTTCCACGACATCGCCGTCCCCCGGAATGACCTGGCCCGCCTCGACCACGACATGATCGCCGCGTTGCAGGTCCGGAGCCGGGACGCTCTCCTCGACCGCGCGAGCGCCCGGGGACCAGTTCACCAATCGCCGGGCGACGGTGTCGGTCTTGGCCCTTCGCAACGTATCGGCCTGCGCCTTACCGCGCCCTTCGGCGACGGCCTCGGCCAGGTTCGCGAAAAGCACTGTGAGCCAGAGCCATACGACGATCGCCCAGGCGAAGAACGTCGGATGCACCAGGGCCAGCACCGTGGACCACACCGCGCCGATCTCGACGATCAGCATGACCGGGTTCTTCCACAGCGTGCGCGGATCGAGTTTGCGCAACGCGTCCGGCAGCGATTTCACCAGCATCGCGGGGTCGAACAGCCCCGCCGCGACCCGTCCCTTGGGCGCCGGCGCGGACTGCTCCGGTGCGGGCGCGGAACTCTCGATGGTTGGAGTGGTCATATCAGTGAATTCCTTCGGCGAGCGGCCCGAGCGCCAGCGCGGGCAAGAAGGTGAGGCCGACCAGGATGATCGTCACACCGGCGACCATGCCGACGAACAGCGGCCGATGGGTGGGCAGCGTGCCCTCCGAGGCGGGCGTACGACCTTGTGCGGCAAGCGATCCGGCCAAAGCGAGGGCGAAGATGATCGGCACGAAACGACCGAACACCATGGCCAGGCCCAGCGCGGTGTTCCACCACTGGGTGTTCGCGCTCAGGCCTGCGAAGGCCGAGCCGTTGTTGTTCGCGGCGGATGTGAAGGCGTACAACACTTCCGACAGGCCGTGCGGGCCGGAATTGGCCATCGAGGCGCGTTCCCCCGGCAGGGCCATCGCCGCGGCGGTGCCGGTGAGCACGATCAGCGGCGTGGTCAGGAAATAGGCCGCGGCGAACTTGATCTCCCGCGGATTGATCTTCTTGCCGAGGTATTCCGGTGTGCGGCCGACCATCAGACCGGCGACGAACACGGTGATCACCGCCAGGATCAACATGCCGTACAGACCCGAGCCGGTGCCGCCGGGCGCGACCTCGCCCAACTGCATGTTGAACATCGCCATCATGCCGCCGGCGCTGGTCATCGAATCGTGCGCGGAGTCCACCGCGCCGGTCGATGTCAACGTGGTGGCACTGGCGAACGTCGCCGAATTCGACACGCCGAAACGGGTTTCGACACCCTCCATGGCCGCCCCGACCGCGGTCGGCACGGTGCCGTGGTGATGCAGCTGGAAGAAGTTGGTGACGATCACGCTGAACAGCGCCAGCGTGCCCATCACCGAGACGATCGCGAATCCCTGCTTCTTACTGCCGACCATCCGCCCGAAGGTGCGCGGCAGCGAGAAGCTGATCACCAGCAGCAGGAAGATCTCGACGAAATTCGTCCAGCCCGTGGGGTTTTCGAACGGATGCGCGGAATTCACGTTGAAGAATCCGCCGCCGTTGGTACCCAGCAGCTTGATGACCTCCTGGCTGGCGACCGGGCCGCCGGGCAGCGTCTGGCCGCCGGTGTTGGCGACCGTGCTCGCGGTCTGCGAGAACAGGTGGAAGTTCTCGATCACGCCGCCGGAGACCAGCACGATCGCGAAGACGAATGCGATGGGCAGCAGAATCCGGATGGTCCCCCTCACGAGATCAACCCAGAAGTTGCCCAGATCGCCGGTGCGATGCCGGGCGAAACCCCGTACCAGCGCGACCGCCACGGCGATGCCGACGGCGGCGGAGACGAAGTTCTGCACCGCCAGGCCGCACATCTGCACGACGTGGCCCATCGTGGACTCACCGGCATAGCTCTGCCAGTTGGTGTTCGTCACGAAGCTGATGGCGGTGTTCCAGGCCAGATCCCCGGTCAGCTTCGTGCCTGGATCGTGCGGGTGCAGCGGCAGTATGCCCTGCAACACCTGTAGGAAGAACAGGAACAGCACGCTGATCGCCGAGAAGGCCAGCACACTGCGGGCGTAGACCCCCCACGTCTGCTCGACCCCGGGCTGCACGCCGATCAGCCGGTAGATGACGCGCTCGGCGCGAGAGTGTTTCTCCCGGGAGAAGACCCGGTACATGTAGTCGCCCAGTGGTACGTGGACCACGGCGAGCGCGATGACGAGGGCCGCCACGAAGACGATCCCCGCAGTAGTCGTGTTCACCTAGAACCTTTCCGGGTACAGCAGAGCCGCGACCAGGTAGATCGCGATGCCGACGGCCAGGACGAGACCGATGATGTTCTGCGTCACAGCCGTTCGACTCCCCGTTGAATGAGCCCGAGCAGGGCGAAGATCGCCACGGTCAGAACCGTGAACACCACGACAGACATGGGTCGAACCTTTCTTGGACCAAGGGCGCAGATGACCGCGCCGTTGTGAGTCAAGCGTCCGAATGGGCTGTTTACGAGGCTCTTGACGCGTTCTTAGCGCCCGGCGAGGTGGCCTTGACGGGTCACTTACGGCACCGTTTCGAAGCGGTGCTCGAAGGGCGTAAAGGTCCAGGTCATCCCCGTCAAGAAAGCGTCAATGTCCCGGTCGGCCGGTGTGGCGGCGGTAGACAGGTAGGGCCCGGCCGCAGATTCTCCCGGCCGTCCCTTTACACCCCAGGAGACGTTTCATGCCGGACCACGCCGCGACCGCGCCCCACCAGCCAAGACGGTTCCCACGCGAGATGATGGACGCGTGAAACGCGGTCAACTGCGCATCTACCTCGGTGCCGCCCCGGGCGTGGGCAAGACCTTCGCCATGCTCGGCGAGGCGCACCGGCGGCTGGACCGCGGCCGCGATGTGGTGGCCGCGGTGGTCGAGACGCACAATCGCGCCAAGACCGCTGTGCTGCTCGAGGGCATCGAGCGCATTCCGGCCAGGATGATGTCCTACCGCGGCGCGACGCTGGCCGAACTCGACGTCGAGGCGGTGCTGCGCCGCGCGCCCGCGGTGGTGCTGGTCGACGAGCTCGCGCACACCAACGTGCCCGGCTCGAAGAACGACAAACGCTGGCAGGACGTGCACGAACTGCTCGCCGCCGGAATCGATGTGATCTCCACGGTCAACGTGCAGCATCTGGAGAGTCTCAACGACGTGGTCGAGCAGATCACCGGCGTCGTGCAGCGAGAAACCGTGCCGGACTGGGTGGTTCGCGGCGCGGATCAGGTCGAGCTGGTCGACATCACCCCGGAAGCGTTGCGGCGCAGGCTCTCCCACGGGAACGTCTACGCCGCGGATAAGGTCGACGCGGCGCTGCGCAACTACTTCCGGCCCGGAAACCTCACCGCCCTAAGGGAATTGGCGCTGCTGTGGCTGGCCGATCAAGTCGACGCGGCACTGGCGAAATATCGCGAGGACCATCGGATCACCGACACCTGGGAGACGCGCGAACGCGTCATCGTCGCGGTGACCGGCGGGCCCGAGTCGGAGACCATCGTGCGCCGGGCCAGCCGCATCGCCGCCAAGTCCAGCGCCGATCTGATCGTCGTGCACGTGGTGCGCGGCGACGGCCTGGCCGGTGTGTCCACCCAGCGGCTGAACCGGTTGCGCGAGCTGGCGACCGGCCTGGACGCGAGCCTGCACACCGTGACCGGCGAGGACGTGCCCAGCGCACTGCTGGACTTCGCCCGCGGGGTCAACGCCACCCAGCTGGTGCTGGGCACCTCCCGGCGCTCACGCTGGGCGCGGATGCTGGACGAGGGCATCGGCTCGACCGTGGTGCAACTGTCGGGCAAGATCGATGTGCACATGGTCACCCACGAGGAGTCCAATCGAGGCTTTCGCTGGTCGTCGCTGATGCCGCCGGAACGCAAACTGTCCTCCTGGCTCGCGGCGCTGATGGTGCCCGCGCTGATCACCACGATCTGCTACTACTTCCTGGACTCGCGCCTGGATCTGGCCGGGGAGAGCGCGCTGTTCTTCATCGGCGTGATCGCGGTGGCCCTGCTGGGCGGCGTCGCGCCGGCCTCGCTGTCCGCGGTCCTGGGCGGGCTGCTGCTGAACTGGTTCTTCGTCTCCCCCCGCTACAGCCTGACCATCGCCGAGCTGAACAACTTCCTCACCATCGTGGTGATGGCGATGGTCGCCGTCGCGGTGGCCGCGCTGGTCGACATCTCCAAACGCCGGGCCAGCGAGGCGCGCACGGCCTCGCGTCAGGCCGAACTGCTCACCCTGTTCGCGGGTGCGGTGCTGCACGGCGCGGATCTGCCCGATCTGCTCGAGCACGCCCGCGAGACCTACGCTCAGCGCGCGGTCGCCCTGGTCACCGAGGACGACGTGATCGCCTGTGTCGGTGTGGATCCCGCGCGCCGGGTGAGTGACGCCGATACCGCCATCGAAGCCGGGGACGACCTGCACTGGCTGTTGCTCAACGGTCGCTCGCTCACGCCCGCCGATCGCGTCGTCCTCGGCGCGGTCGCCAACCAGGCGGCCGGGCTGGTCCGGCAGCGCCGACTCGCCGATGAGGCCCAGGCCGCGGCCGGGGTGATGGAGGCCGACCGGCTGCGCCGCGCACTGCTCTCGGCGGTCAGTCACGATCTGCGCACGCCGCTCGCGGCGGCCAAGGCCGCGGTGTCCAGCCTGCGCAGCGATGACGTGGAGTTCTCCCCCGAGGACACCGCCGAACTGCTGGCGACGGTCGAGGAATCGGTCGATCAGCTCACCGGGCTGGTCGGTAATCTGCTCGACTCCTCGCGACTGGCCGTCGGGGTGGTCACGCCCCGGCTCGAGCCGGTCTATCTGGAGGAGGTCGTGAACCGCGCGGTGGTCGGCGTCGGCATAGGCACGCGCGGGTTGCGCCGCGCGGTGCACGACCGAGTGAAGGTGGAGGTCGGCGACGTCGAGGTGCTCGCCGACAGCGGTCTGCTGGACCGCGTGCTGGCCAATCTCATCGATAACGCCCTGCGCTATTCCCCGCCCGATACGCCCATCCGGGTCACCGCCGAGTACACCGGGGATCGGGTCTCGCTCACGGTCGTCGATTACGGTCCCGGGGTGCCGACCGGGCTGGAGGACCAGCTGTTCGAGCCGTTCCAGCGGCTCGGCGACCGGGACAACTCCACCGGCGTCGGCCTCGGCCTGTCGGTGGTGCGCGGATTCGTCGAGGCGATGGGCGGCAGCGTGCACGCCGAGCCGACACCGGGCGGGGGTCTGACCGTGATCATCGACCTACCGGCCGTTCGACAGGAAGAACAGGAGGAACTCGGGTGACGACACCGGCGAGCACGAAAGTCCTTGTGGTGGACGATGAACCGCAGATCCTGCGCGCGCTGCGGATCAACCTGTCGGTGCGCGGCTACGAGGTGATCACCGCCGCCACGGGCGCGGCGGCCCTGCGCGCGGCGGCGGAGAAGCATCCCGATGTGGTGGTGCTCGATCTCGGGCTGCCCGATATGGACGGTATCGATGTGCTGGCCGGTCTGCGCGGCTGGAGCACCTCGCCGGTGATCGTGCTGTCCGCGCGCACCGACTCCGCGGACAAGGTCGAGGCGCTGGACGCCGGAGCCGACGACTACGTCACCAAACCCTTCGGCATGGACGAGCTGCTGGCGCGTCTGCGCGCCGCGGTCCGGCGCGGCGCGACCGCCACCGACGGCATCGACCCGATCGTGGAGACGTCCTCGTTCACCGTGGACCTGTCCGCGAAGAAGGTCGTCAAACACGGCGACGACGTCCACCTGACCCCGACCGAATGGGGTGTGCTCGAAATGCTCGTGCGCAATCAGGGCAAACTCGTCGGCCGCCGCGAACTGCTCCGCGAAGTCTGGGGCCCGTCCTACGCCACCGAAACCCATTATCTGCGGGTATATCTCGCCCAACTCCGCCGCAAACTCGAAGAGGACCCCTCGCACCCCAAACACCTACTCACCGAAGCAGGCATGGGCTACCGCTTCTGTGTTTGATTGCCTCCGCTTCGCTCCGGCGGGTTTCGGCGCTGTAAGGCTCGCTCCGTGCGGGGCCGGTTGAGTGCGCACCTTGCGGATCAGCGGGAAATGTTGCTGTTCGGGGGAATCGTGTCGGTGGCCGGGCTCACCCCGAACTCCGATGCTCGGCGAATCGTACTGATGGCAAGATTGTGGAATGGCTGAACAGACCTCGACCAGCACCACCGCGGCAACCTCCGGCGCGGATGGGAAGACGCCGACCTCGCTGTGGGTCGAGCGCACCGGGACGCGGCGGTACACCGGACGCAGTTCGCGCGGGGCCGAGGTGTTGATCGGCTCGGATGGCGTGCAGGGTGTGTTCACCCCCGGTGAGCTGCTCAAGATCGCGCTGGCCGCGTGCACGGGGATGAGTTCGGACTTCCCGCTGTCGAACCGGCTCGGTGAGAACTACGACGCCACCATCCGCGTCAGCGGCGACGCCGACCGCGAGAGCGAGGTGTATCCGGAGCTGAACGAGATCCTCGAGCTCGATCTGTCCGAACTGGACGAGGCCCGGCGCGAACGTCTGCTGGTGACCGTGCAGCGGGCCATCGACAAGGTGTGCACGGTCGGCCGCACGTTGAAGGCCGGATCGCAGGTGAACCTGTCGTTCCAGGTGGATGCGTGAGCGAGTCGGCGAGGCGCGGTCGTGAGCGATGACGTCCGGCTCAGCGCATGGGTGCACGGCCTGGTCCAGGGTGTGGGTTTCCGCTGGTGGACCCGCGCCCGCGCGCTCGAACTGGGCCTGACCGGTTACGCGCGGAACACACCCGACGGCCGCGTCCACGTCATCGCCGAGGGCTCGCGGGGCAATTGCGAGAAACTGGTGGGACTGCTGCGGTCGGGAACAACTCCCGGCCGGGTGGATCTGGTTGTGGAAGACTGGGGTGCCGCCCAGAGCGAGTTCTCGGGCTTCGTGGAACGGTAACCGGTGGGGAACAGGGAGTAGATCGGTGGCAACGGAACATCCGGGTATGGGGCGCTACAACCCCGACCCCGGCGAGTCGGACGGTTCACCCACCGAGGATTCCGAGCACACCGGACGCGTGAAGCCCCCCGGACAGAAGGTGCCGGGCTTCGCCGAACCCCGACCGACGCAGCCACTCCCAGGCATGCCGAACCCGACCACCCCCCTGCCCGGCGCAGACTCGTTTCCGAGAACGGCTGCGGGCGGCTCCGAGGAGTCCGCGGCCGGGACATCCGGTTCAGACGATCCGGATCCAACGGCGACCGCGCCGCGCCTCGACGCGCCCGACGAAACGAAGGTCAGCGCCCAACCCGCGGCTCCCGACGTCGGCGGTGTGATCTATCCCCCGCCCGACGATCCTCCCGCCGATTCGCCGCGCGGCCGCATCGAACGTCAGGAACCGGGCGTCACCCAACCCCGCCCGCCGACGGTCGCCGAGGCGCGAGCGCGGGACAAGGCGCGCAAACGAGCCGAGGAGGCCGAACGCGCGGCCGCACTCGCCCTCGAGGACAAACAGCGCAAACGCAAGCGAGCACTCATCGGCGGCGCGGCGATCGTCGGCGTGGCCGCGGTGGTCGGCGCAGGCTATCTGGCCTGCCAGACGTCCGAGCCCGATGTCACCGCCTACTGCACCACCGACGACAGCGGCCAGCAGACCGTCGTCGACGACAACGACTGCGTCGCGGCGCAGAACTACGCCACCAGCACCGGCGCGTACCACAGCGGACTGCCCGCGGTGTTCTTCTTCAACGGCCACCAGTACCGCTACTACTACGGCGGCGCCAACAACTACGTCGGCCGCCCGCCGACCGGCGGCAGCTTCAGCGCACCGTCCAATGCGCACGTCAGTACCAAGAGCGGCACCGTGATTCGCGGTGGCCTGGGTTCCAGTAGCGGCGGAAAGTCGGGAGGTTCATAGATGCGCCGGGTGCGCGAGCGGCCGCGGGCCAGCTGGCAGCGGATCATCGCCGATCAGGGCCTGGTATTCGGCTCGCCCGGCCGCGACGTGAACGGGCAGCCACGCCCGTACTGGGACGAATCGGTGCACTACGCATTCGATCTGGACGAGATCCTGGCGATGGAAGCGCAGGTCGAGGTGCTGCACACGATGTGCCTGCACGCCGCCGAACAGGTCGTGCTGACCGAGCGGTTCGCCGATTTCGGTCTGCCCGAATGGAGTTGGGGACCGATCGCCGAATCCTGGCGCCGCTCGGATCCTTTCGTCTACGGCCGCTTCGATCTGCGCTACGACGGCCGCGGTCCGGCGAAACTGCTGGAGTACAACGCCGATACGCCGACCTCGCTGCTCGAGGCGGCGATCGTGCAGTGGCACTGGCTCACCGACGTCCACGAAGGTGACGATCAGTGGAATTCGTTGCACGAGAAGCTCGTCGAGCGCTGGGCGAAGTTGCGTACCCAACTCCCGAGGGGCGCACTGCACTTCACCTGGTCCTCGGCCGACGGCAGCGGCGAGGACAACGTCACCACGGCCTATATGCAGGAGACCGCCGCCGAGGCCGGATTCGACACCGTCGCGCTGCCGATCGAGGAGATCGGCTGGGACAGCGAACTGGAACGCTTCGTGGATCTGGCCGAGGCGCCGATCGAATCGATCTTCAAGTTGTATCCGTGGGAATGGGCCCTGGACGACGACTTCGGCAAGCGCGTGGTCGACTCACTGCCGGAGACCATGTGGATCGAGCCGCTGTGGAAGGCCCTGCTGTCCAACAAGGCTCTGCTCGCGGTGCTGTGGGAGATGTACCCCGGCCACCCGAACCTGTTGCCCGCCTACATCGATGAGCCGCACGAGCTCACCGAATACATCCGCAAACCCAAACTCGGCCGCGAGGGCGCGAATATGACCATCGTCGGCGGCGGCATGGAGACCTCCACCGGCGGCGTCTACGGCGAAGAGGGCTACGTCTACCAATTGCTCGATCCGCTACCGGATTTCGACGGCATGCGCCCGGTCCTGGGCGCGTGGATCGTCGGCGACGAGTCCGCGGGCCTGGGCATCCGCGAAACCCCGGGCCTCATCACCGACGACTCCAGCACATTCGTGCCGCACCGGATCGAGACGAAGTAGCGCTCAGCCGCGACGTTCGGCGAGCCGGGCCAGCAGGCGCTTGTGCACTCCGGGCGGAAGCATGTCGGTGACGTCGCCGCCGAAGGTGGCGACCTCCTTCACCAGGGAGCTGGACAGGAAGCTGTAGACCGGGTTGGTCGCGATGAAGAAGGTGTCGACGCCCGAGAGCTTCTTGTTCATCTGTGCCATCTGCAGCTCGTAGCCGAAGTCGGTGGCATCGCGCAGACCCTTGACGATGGCGCTGACGCCCTGTTCGCGGGCGAAGTCGACCAGCAGGCCGTACCAGGATTCCACCCGGACGTTCGGCAGATCGGCGGTGACCTCGCGCAACATCTCGATGCGCTCGTCCACGGTGAACATGCCCTGCTTGTTCTTGTTGATCATCACCGTCACGACGACCTCGTCGAATTGCGCTGCCGCGCGGGCGAAGACGTCCAGATGTCCATTCGTCACCGGATCGAACGATCCGGGGCACAGTGCTCCAGCCATGAGGAAACGCTAACAGGATCCGCGGGTCAGAAGACCCACAGCCGCAGGCTCAGGAAGCGCAGGGTCCCCACTGCCGCGGTGATCACGATGACGGCGATCGCCTCGGCGATATCACCCATCCCCGGGACCACCACGTCCAGCAGGGCCAGCGCCGCCGACGTGATCGCCAACCCGGCCAGGGCCAGACCGCCCCCCTCTATCTGGGCGGTCAGCCAGCCGACGCGACCGGCGGCGTGGAAGGTCAGTCGACGATGCAGTTCGTTGGCGATCGCGGTACTCACGACCGACCCGATCAGATTGGCCACCTGCGGCCCACCGCCGTAGCAGGCCATGAACAGCAGGAAGTACCCGACATTGCTCAGGCCGCCGACGAGGGCGAAGCGGATCAGCTGGGCCAGCCACCTGTCGCTACGCAGATATTCCCCGAACAGTCCGAACGCACCACGAAGCCGGGTGGTCACGGTCCGCGCAGGGTCGGTGGATACAGCGAACTCGGGCTCGGGGGTCACCCCCACGCCCGGATCTGCCGGATACAGGACAGCCATCGTCATTCCGATCGAGACATCGCCGGACCGAGGCCCGGCTGATCTACCGCTCGGTAAGAATTTAGCACCAAACGGAGAGATTTCCTCCACTTGATTGTGTGGCATAGGAAACACCCAGCCGACACACCGCCACCGAACCCGCTGGGGGCCGGTGATGCGAGGCACACTGGGCTACGACGGCAGAGATGTTCGCCATCGCAGGTTCGGCAGGAGAGTGGGGTCAGCAGATGTACCGCGTATTCGAGGCACTCGACGAACTCGTCGCGATCGTCGAAGAGGCACGCGGGATCCCTCCCACGCGCAACTGCATCATCCCCCGCGGTGACGTGCTCGAACTCCTGGACGACGTGCGCGAGGCGATTCCGGGTGAACTGGACGACGCACAGGACGTCCTCGATCACCGCGACAGGATCGTCAACGACGCCACCGACTCCGCCGAGAACACCGTCACCAGCGCCAACGCCCAGGCCGACCAGACCGTGTCCGCCGCCCGCGAGGAGGCCGACCGCATCCTCGCCGACGCCAAGGCCCATGCCGATCGCATGGTCGCTGAGGCCGGCGCGCACGCGGATCACATGGTCGCCACCGCCACCGCGGAGGCCGAACGGATCGTCGCCGAGGGCAAGGCCGAATTCGAGGCCGTCACCGGACGCGCGCGTACGGAGTCCGAGCGAATGATCGCCGCGGGGCAGTCCTCCTACGAACGGTCGGTCGCCGAGGGCCAGGCCGAACAGGATCGGCTGGTCCAGCAGACCGAGGTGGTGCGGGCCGCGCACGCCGAGTCCGCGCGGCTGATCGATTCGGCGCAGGCCGAGGCGGACCGGTTGCGCGGCGAGTGCGACCAGTACGTCGACGGTAAGCTCGCCGATTTCGAGGAGATCCTGCACGGCACGATGCGCATCGTGGACCGCGGGCGGCATCAGCTGCGCACCGGCACGGGCATCCCGGATTACGCCGGGGACTTCCGCCGCTGACAACGCGGGCAGCCCGCGATATCGAGGCGATTTCGGATCGACCATGCGCATTCGGTATCGTGGACTGGTTACCCATCCATACCTACAGGTGAAGTGAGTTCGTGATGCCCGCCGACTCCCGTTCCGGTACGCGTCGTCGTCCGAGCGACGCGGGTTTCGTGCTGGATACACGCAGCCTCGGACGCAAACCGGGCTCGATGAAGACACTGCAGCGCGCGGTGACCGTGCCGGACAGGATCGGGCTGGACCTGGTCGGCATTCCGGCCGGGGCCGAGGTGGATATGGACCTGGCGCTGCAATCGGTCTCGGAGGGTGTGCTGGTCACCGGTTCGGTGGTCGCGCCGATCGCCGGGGAGTGCTCGCGCTGCCTGGAATCGTTCACCGACGAGATCGTGCTGCAGGTGACCGAACTGTTCGCCTATCCGGACAGCGCCACAGAACAGACCACCGAAGAGGACGAGATCTACCGCCTGGTCGACGACATGATCGACCTGGAACCGGTGGTCACGGACATGATCGGCCTGGAACTTCCGCTGCAACCGCTGTGCGAACCGGACTGCCCCGGATTGTGCGCCGAATGCGGTGTGCGGATGGCGATTGCGGGTTCGGACCATCGGCATGAGATACTGGATCCTCGCTGGGCGGGGCTCGCCGATTTCACGGCCGAATCCCCCGGTACCGGCGGCACCGCCGCCGACCTCAATTAGACGTAGACGGATTTCCCGCGGGCCCGGACCGGGTCCGGCGGGAGAGAACCTTAAGGAGAAGCAGTCGTGGCCGTTCCGAAGCGCCGGATGTCCCGTTCCAACACCCGCTCCCGGCGCAGCCAGTGGAAGGCCACCGCGCCAACCCTGATCACCTGCCCGAACCGGGCCTGCGGCGAGAAGACCCTGCCGCACATCGCGTGCCCGAACTGCGGCACCTACAAGGGCCGCCAGGTCGCCTCGGCGGTTTGATCGCACCGGCAGCGCAGAAGTGACCGCCAGTAAGGACCGCGCGGACGTTCCCGCCGTGGGTGAGTCCGCCGACCATACGAGCCTGCTCGAGGCACTCGGCGTCGATCTACGCGCGGATCTGCTGCGTCTGGCCCTCACCCACCGTTCATATGCGTACGAGAACGGTGGTCTGCCCACCAACGAGCGCCTGGAATTCCTGGGCGATTCGGTTCTGGGCCTGAGCATCACCGAGCGGCTGTATCTCGAGCATCCGGACAAGTCCGAGGGTGAGCTCGCGAAGTTGCGTGCCAGCGTGGTGAACATGCACGCGCTCGCCGAGGTCGCCCGCGGCCTGGGCGAGGGCGGCCTGGGCCGTCATCTGCTGCTGGGCAAGGGCGAGGAGATGACCGGCGGTCGCGACAAGCCGAGCATCCTGGCCGACGGGATGGAATCGCTGCTGGGCGCGGTCCATCTCGATCACGGCATCGGGGTGGCGCGCGAGGTGGTGCTGCGCCTGTTCGCCGGACTGCTCGAGCGCGGTCCCCGCATGGGCGCGGGCCTGGACTGGAAGACCAGCCTGCAGGAGCTGACCGCCGAACGCGGCATCGGCGTGCCCGCGTACGAGATCACCTCGACCGGCCCGGACCACGACAAGGAGTTCACCGCGACCGCGGTGATCGGTGGTCAGGCATACGGCTCGGGTGTCGGCCGGTCCAAGAAGGAAGCCGAACAGAAGGCCGCCGGGGCGGCCTGGCAATCTCTCAACGAGGGGTAGATGCCCGAACTTCCCGAGGTCGAGGTCGTCCGGCGCGGCCTCGCCGATCATGTGGTCGGTCATATCGTCGAATCCGTCACGGTGAAACATCCCCGCTCGGTGCGCAGGCATGTGCTCGGCGGGGATGATCTGTCGGCGCGGATATCGGGTCTGCGGGTCGAATCGGCCCAGCGCCGCGGCAAATTCCTCTGGCTGACCTTCGACGATCCGGACACCGCGCTCGTGGTGCATCTCGGCATGAGCGGGCAGATGCTGGTCCAGCCCGCCGACGCCCCGCTGGAGAAGCACGCGCACATCGTGGCGACCCTCGATACGGGTGCGCAGCTGCGGTTCGTGGATCAGCGCACCTTCGGCGGTTGGGCGCTGCACCCGCTGGTCGAGGTCGACGGCACCTCGTTGCCCGTGGCGGTCGCGCATATCGCGCGCGATCCGCTGGATCCGCTGTTCGACCCGGACGCTGTGGTGCGCGCGATGCGTGCCAAACAATCCGATGTGAAACGGGTCCTGCTGGATCAGACCGTGGTGTCGGGGATCGGCAACATCTACGCCGACGAGGCGCTGTGGCGGGCGCGCATCCACGGCGAGCGCATCGCGGCCAGACTCACCCGTCCTGCTCTGCACGGGCTGCTCGCCGAAGTGCAGGCGGTGATGTCCGAGGCGTTGCACGCCGGTGGCACCTCCTTCGACGCGCTGTACGTCAACGTGAACGGGCAATCCGGCTATTTCGAACGCTCCCTGGCCGCCTACGGGCGCGAGGACGAACCGTGCCGCCGGTGCGGTGCGCCGATCCGGCGGGAGAAATTCATGAACCGGTCCTCCTACTCCTGCCCGCGCTGTCAGCCCCGCCCACGACGTTAGCTGCGCAAAACCCGGCGGCTGCGGATTTGCCCGCGCTACCGTCGTCACTACGGCCCATCCCGGCTGTTGAGGAGGACAGATGCGCAAACTGACCTACTACGTCGCCTCGACGATCGACGGATTCATCGCCACCGACGACGGTTCGGTGGATTTCTTCCCCGTCGGCGGTGACCACGTCCCGGTGGTCACCGCGCAGTACCCGGAAACCCTGCCGACGAAGGTGCGTGAGGCCCACGGCTTGGACAAACCCGGGGCAACCTTCGATACGGTCCTGATGGGCCGCCGGACGCACGATTTCGGCGTGCGCACCGGAACCTCGAGCCCGTACGCGCATCTGCGCCAATTCGTGGTGTCCACCACACTGCCCGAGAATCCCGATCCGGACGTCGAACTCATCGCCGCCGATCCCCGCTCGCGGGTCCGGCAGCTCAAACGTGAACCGGGCCTTGGCATCTGGTTGTGCGGGGGCGGCGAGCTCGCCCAGGCGCTGCTGCCGGAGATCGATCAGATCTTCCTGAAGCTGCATCCGATCGTGCTTGGCAGCGGACGGCCGCTGTTCGGGGCCGGATCGCGGCTGCCAACACCGAATCGATTCCGGGTGCTGACCAGCCGCGTATTCGAGGACGGCGTGGCTTTCCTCAAGTATGTGCGGATCTCCCCCGCCTCCCCGTGACTTCAGCGTGTCGGAGGTGCAGATGTCATCACCAGATGAGGCGTCCGGGATGCTGAAAGTAGCGGCGGCGCTTCGGGAGATCGCGTTCTGGATGGAGCGCGAGCGGGCGCAGACGCATCGGGTGAAAGCCTATCGGCGGGCGGCCGATGCGGTGGCGGCGCTGTCGGAGGCGGAGTTCGAGCGGTTTCGGAAAAGCGGTGGCTGGCAGGATATTTCGGGGATCGGGCCGAAGACCGCGAGCGTGATCGCGCAGGCGTGCGCCGGTGAGGTGCCCGCGAAATTGGCCGAATCGCGTTCGGCGGCAAGGCCGATCGCGCCCGAGGGTGCGGAGTTGCGCGGGCAGCTGCGTGGCGATCTGCATACGCATTCGGACTGGTCCGACGGCGGCAGTCCGATCGAGGAGATGATGCGCACGGCGATGGCGCTGGGGCACGAATACTGTGCGCTGACCGATCATTCGCCGCGGCTGCGGGTCGCCAACGGACTGTCCGCGGACCGGCTGCGCCGTCAGCTCGACGTGGTCGCCGAGCTCAACGAGCGGCTCGCGCCGTTCCGCATCCTCACCGCCATCGAGGTCGACATCCTCGACGACGGTTCACTCGATCAGCGCGCGGATCTGCTCGCCGAACTCGACATCGTCGTGGCGAGCGTGCATTCGAATCTGCGGGCGGACCGCGCGACCATGACCCGGCGCATGGTCACCGCGGTCGCGAATCCGGACGTGGACGTCCTCGGGCACTGCACCGGGCGGCTGGTTGAGGGTGAGCGCGGCGTCCGCCCGGAATCGGAGTTCGACGCCGAGGTCGTCTTCGAGGCGTGCCGACGTTTCGGGACCGCCGTGGAGATCAACAGCCGCCCGGAACGCCGCGATCCGCCCGGACGGCTGATCCGGCTGGCCGTCGAGATGGGGTGCCTCTTCTCCATCGACACCGACGCCCACGCGCCCGGTCAGCTGGATTGGCAGGGGTACGGGTGCGCGCGGGCACTGGCCAACGGTGTGAATGCGAAGCGCGTCATCAACACCTGGCCACTGGATCAGCTGCTGGGCTTCACCGAGGCCGCGCACTGACTCGCGCACCGGCGCCGACCGCCCTGATCAATGCTGTAGCACGAGCAGGGCTCCGAAGGTGAACATGATCAGCGCGATCACCGAATCCAGTGCGCGCCAAGCGGTTCGGCGGGCGAACAGCGGACCGAGCAGGCGAGCACCGAAGCCGAGACCGGTGAACCACAGGATGCTGCCGAGCATCGCCCCGGCGGCCAGGAACCACCGGTACGCGCCCGCGTAGGTGCTGGCGAACGAACCCAGCAGGACCACGGTGTCGAGGTAGACGTTCGGATTGAGCCAGGTCATCGCGAGGCAGGTGAGCAACGTCGCGCCCAGCGCCACCGACGCTCCGGACGGTTCCCCGGTGATCGCGCCCGGCGACAGCGCCCGCCGCGCCGCCAGGATCCCGTAGCCGATCAGGAAGGCCGCCCCGGCGTACCGCGCCGCGACCAGCACCGCGGGCGCCGACCGGATGATCGCGCCGAGCCCGGCCACCCCCGCGGCGATCAGCACCACATCCGATATCGCGCAGACCGCCACCACGGCGAGCACATGTTCGCGACGGATGCCCTGCCGCAGCACGAAGGTGTTCTGCGCGCCGATCACCACGATCAGCGAGAGTCCGAAACCCAGGCCCGACAGGGCGGCCTGCACAGCCGACGACGTATTCACCGGCTCCACGCTAAGTGTGGCCCATCGACCAGACCAGCTAATGTTTTTCACCGATCATTACAATTTCTTGATATGGATCTGCAGCTGGATCAGCTCCGGGCGCTGGACGCGGCCGTCGCCGAGGGGACCTTCGAGGCGGCCGCGCGGCGGCTGCGAGTGACCCCGTCGGCGATCAGCCAGCGCATCAAGGCGCTCGAACGCGCGGTCGGGCGCATCCTGCTGCAACGCACGAAACCCGTGCGCCCCACCGAATCCGGGCTCGCGGTGCTGCGCCTGGCCCGTCAGATCGAATTGCTGACCGGTGATACCGCACGCGAACTCGGCACTGCCGCAAGTGAATACGGTGCGGCCGGGCCCGAGGTCGACCGGCGCGTCCGGCTGCCGATCGCGGTCAACGCGGACTCGTTGGAGACCTGGGTGATGCCCGCACTGTCCGCCGCACCGCCGGGGGTCTGCTTCGAAATCCACCGCGAGGACGAGGAACACACCACCCGCCTGCTGCGCAACGGCACCGTCATGGCCGCCATCACCGCCACCGCCCAGCCGGTGCAGGGCTGCCGGGTACGCCGGCTCGGCGCGATGCGCTACCGCCCCATGGCGACTCCGGAATTCGCCCGCACCTGGTTCCCCGACGGCGCGACCCCACGCGCCTTCGCCACGGCCCCGGTGATCATGTTCGACCGCAACGACGACCTCCAGGACCGCCTGATGCGCCGCCGCACCCGCCGTCCCGTGGACCCGCCCCGGCACTACATCCCCGCCACCTCCGGCTACGCCGAAGCCGTCCGCCTCGGCCTGGGCTGGGGCCTGCTCCCCGACCTCCAGATCGCCACCCGCGACTACGCGAATGCCCTGGTCACCATCGACGAATCCATGCACATCGACGTCGCGCTGCACTGGCAGCAGTGGCGTCTGGACTCCCCCGCCCTCACCTCCGTCGCCACCGCCATAGCCGCCGCTGCCGCCGAGTCACTCCTGTGAACACCGCCCTGTAGTACCGGTTCCGCGCCGACAACTCGAGCTGCGGAAAGCCGCGCCTCACCCCGCCACATCGCCAGGACCGCCTTGATCACCGGCGAAGGATTTGCCACGTGCTGCCGTTGGCGGTGAACGTCAGCGGGAGGCTCATGTTGTCGAACAACATCATCATTTCTCCCCGACGGTGTCGCCCGGGGGCAGGCTGCGTGTGGAAGCCAATGCGAACGCCGATTCCGTCAGCCGGGATCGGCACTCGTCTGCCACTCGCACGTGGCGCTTGCCGCGACGACACGTGTTCCTACGACGTCGTATCCGGGCTGATGAGATCGACTCGGGGGTCACCCGGACAGCTCACGGTTCGTAGTCGGCGGACTCGATGCGGGTTTCGCCGTAGCGACGGGGGCGGTGTGGGGAAAAGCCTGCGGGCCAGGAGGTTTCGGGAGAACGGGTGGCGCGTTCCACGACGACGAGGGCGTCGGGGTGGAGCCAGCCGTTGGTGACGAGTGCGGTCAGGTCGGCGGTTATCCGGTCGCCCTCCAGGGCGTACGGCGGATCGGACAGGACCAGGTCGTACGGTTCGGGCGGGGTGGTGGACAGTACGGAAGATACTGTGCCGATACGCAATTCGCCGCCGGGCAGCCCCAGATCGGCGATATTGCCGCGGACCACCGATGCGGCCTTGCGATCGGACTCGACCAGCAGGGCGTGGGATGCGCCGCGGGACAACGACTCCAGTCCCAGCGCGCCCGAGCCCGCGTAGAGGTCGAGCACCCGAATTCCGTCGAAATCCATTCGGGCGCAAAGCATGCTGAACAACGCCTCACGAACCCGATCCGACGTCGGCCGAGTCCCGGCGGGCGGCACCCGCAAACGCCGCCCGCCGGCCGACCCGGCCACGATCCGAGTCACCGGGACGCACCCCGCCGACGCTGGTTCACTCCGCGGCGGTCTCGTTCACGCGGACGTTCACCAGCAGGTCGCCGCCCTCCACCTGCTGCACCCGGCCGATGGCGACGCGGGCCACGGTGCCCGCGCGGGGAGCGGTGATGGCGGCCTCCATCTTCATCGCCTCGATGGTGCCGATGGTGTCACCCGCGGAGATGGTGTCGCCCTCGGAGACGACCAGGGTGACCACACCCGCGAAGGGTGCGGCGATATGCCCCGGGTCCGACTTGTCGGCCTTCTCCGCGGCGGGAACCTCGCTGGCGATCGAGCGGTCGCGCACCTGGACCGGGCGCAACTGGCCGTTCAGGATGCACATCACCGTGCGCATACCGCGCTCGTCGGGTTCGGAGATCGCCTCGAGGCCGATGAGCAGCGTGACGCCCTTCTCCAGCTGGACCCGATGCTCCTCGCCGTGTCGCAGACCGTAGAAGTACTGGTTCGTGGACAGGCCCGACGTATCGCCGAATTTCTCGCGGTGCTCCAGGAATTCGGCTGTCGGACCGGGAAACAGCAAGCGGTTCAACGTCCCTCGACGCAGCGCCGAATCGCCGTTCAGCCCGGCCTCCTCCTGCGCGGTGAGTTCGGTCTCCGGTTTGGCCGGTCCGCGACCGGCCAGCGCGCGACTGCGGAACGGCTCGGGCCATCCGCCCGCGGGCGTGCCGAGTTCCCCACGCAGGAAACCGATCACCGAATCGGGAATGTCGTAGCGGCCGGGATCGGCGGCGAAGTCGTCGACCGTCACCCCGGAACCGACCAGCGACAGCGCCAGATCGCCGACCACCTTCGAGGACGGGGTCACCTTCACCAGGCGGCCCAGGAGCCGGTCCGCCGCAGCGTATTTCGCCTCCACCTCCTCGAACCGATCGCCCAGGCCCAGCGCGATGGCCTGCTGCCGCAGATTCGACAGCTGGCCGCCCGGGATCTCGTGCTCGTATACGCGCCCGGTAGGACTGGGCAGCCCGGATTCGAAGGGCGCGTAGCCCTTTCGCAACGCCTCCCAGTACGGCTCCAGATCACACACGTTCTGCAGGTTGATCCCGCTGTCGTACGGCGAATTCGCCGACGCGGCGACGATCGCCGACAACGCGGGCTGCGAGGTGGTCCCGGCCATCGGCGCACTCGCGCCGTCCACCGCATCGGCCCCGGCCTGCCAGGCGGCCAGATACGTCGCCAGCTGCCCGCCCGGAGTGTCGTGCGTATGCACGTGCACCGGCAGATCGAAATTGCTGCGCAACGCCGTGACCAGGGCGTGCGCCGCGGGTGCGCGCAGCAACCCGGCCATGTCCTTGATGGCGATGATGTGCGCGCCCGCCTCGACGATCTGCTCGGCCAACTTCAGGTAGTAGTCCAGGGTGTACAGATCCTCGTTCGGATCCGACAGGTCACCGGTATAGGACAACGCGACTTCCGCGATCGTGGTCCCGGTCTCGCGCACCGCGTCGATCGCCGGACGCATCTGATCGACGTTGTTCAACGCGTCGAAGATCCGGAAGATATCGATACCGGTCTCGGCGGCCTCGGAAACGAATGCGCGCGTTACCTTTTCCGGATACGGCGTGTACCCGACCGTATTGCGGCCACGCAACAGCATCTGCAGATTGATGTTCGGCACGGCCTCGCGCAACGCCGCCAAGCGATCCCACGGATCCTCGTGCAGGAACCGCAACGCCACGTCGTACGTTGCCCCGCCCCAACATTCGATCGACAGCAACTCCGGCGTCATCCGCGCCACATGCCCGGCGACCTGCAGCAGACTGCTGGTACGCACGCGGGTGGCCAGCAGCGACTGATGCGCATCACGGAAGGTGGTGTCGGTCACCGCGATTCCGCTCTGCTGCCGCAGCGCCTGCGCGAAACCCTCGGGGCCCAACTTCAACAGCCGCTGCCGCGAACCGTCCGGCGGCGGCACGGTCAGATCCAGCGCGGGCAGCTTGTCCTGCGGGTAGACCGCCGTGGGCCGATCACCGTGCGGCTTGTTGACGGTGATGTCGGCCAGATAGTTCAGGATCTTGGTACCGCGGTCCGCTGAACCGCGCTGGGTCAGCAGATGCGGCCGCTCGTCGATGAACGAGGTGGTGATCCGCCCGGCCCGGAAATCCGGATCGTCCAGAACCGCTTGCAGGAACGGGATGTTCGTCGTCACGCCGCGAATCCGGAATTCGGCGACCGCCCGTCGCGCCCGTGCCACGGCCGTGGCGAAATCCCTTCCGCGACAGGTGAGTTTGACCAGCATCGAGTCGAAATGCGCGGCGACCTCGGCGCCAAGATTGGCACCGCCGTCCAGCCGGATACCGCTGCCGCCGGGACTGCGGTACGCGGTGATCCGCCCGGTGTCGGGCCGGAATCCGTTGGCCGGATCCTCGGTCGTGATCCGGCACTGCAATGCCGCGCCGTGAATACTGATCGAATCCTGGCTCAGGCCGAGCGATTCCAGGGTTTCCCCCGCCGCGATGCGCAGCTGCGCGGCGACCAGATCGACATCGGTGATCTCCTCGGTCACCGTATGTTCCACCTGGATACGGGGATTCATCTCGATGAAGACGTGATTGCCGCGCTCGTCCAGCAGAAATTCCACGGTACCCGCGCAGCTGTAACCGATCTGCCGGGCGAAGGCCACAGCATCGGCGCAGATGCGCTCGCGCAGTGCGGGATCCAGGTTCGGCGCGGGCGCGAGTTCGATGACCTTCTGATGCCGCCGCTGCAGCGAACAGTCGCGCTCGAACAGGTGGATCACACCGCCGCGCCCGTCGGCCAGGATCTGCACCTCGATATGGCGGGGATTGATCACCGCCTGCTCGAGGAACACCGTCGGATCGCCGAAGGCCGATTCGGCCTCGCGAGCGGCCGCTTCGATGGCCTCGCGCAACTGGGCGCGATCCGCGACCCGCCGCATACCGCGCCCGCCACCGCCCGCGACGGCCTTGACGAAGATCGGGAATTCCATCGTCTCCGCCGCGGCCAGCAGTTCGGAAACATCCGAGGACGGCTCGCTCGAGGACAGCACCGGCAGACCGGCCGCTCGTGCGGCGGCAATCGCACGGGCCTTGTTACCGGTCAGTTCGAGTACATCGGACGAGGGGCCGATGAAGGTGATGCCCTCACGTGCGCACGCCGCGGCCAGATCGGGATTCTCCGACAGGAATCCGTATCCGGGATAGATCGCATCGGCCCCGGCCGTCTTGGCGGCTTTGATGATTTCCGGGATCGACAGGTAGGCCCGGACCGGGTGGCCGGGCACGCCGATCTGATAAGCCTCGTCGGCCTTGAGCCGGTGTACCGAGTTGCGATCCTCGTAGGGAAATACCGCGACGGTCCCGACGCCGAGTTCGTAGGCGGCACGGAACGCCCGAATGGCGATTTCCCCGCGGTTGGCGACGAGCACTTTGGAGAACATCCGATAAAGGTACCTGCCCGAATATGGGCCTGCGCAAACTGTAACAGGTTCGACCGAACGCTCACCGGGGCCGGATACGGCCGGTGCGCGACCCGACATCGCGACGATACGTCACTGTGCATCGACCGAATGCGAGTCCGGAATCATCCGGACAACGCGAGCGGATCGGTCGCGGCGGGACGAGAGGTACCGGCGGCACGGCTCATCATCGGTTACCTTCACCGAAAGGCGCGTCGGCCCAGGACCGGCGCCGGTATGCGGCCACTTCCCGCGCCTGGTCGACCACGCCGGATTCGCACACTACGCATCGGTAATATCGGCCGAAGTCGCGGGCACGGCAGATTGCCGGCAGACATGGCCGAAGATGTTGCAACGATTGCGAATGTCGTGGGTACCATCTTGCACGTGCGCAAGATGTATGCGGGTGCCCGACTCCGGCGATTGCGCGAGGAACGGCGGATGACGCAAGCCGCCCTGGCAAAGTCCCTCGAGCTCTCGCCCAGCTATCTCAATCAGCTCGAGCGCGACCAGCGGCCGCTCACCATTCCCGTTCTGCTGAAACTGAATTCGACCTTCGATCTTGATGTGCAGTTCTTCGCCGCGGACTCCGACGCGCGCCTGGTCTCGGATCTGCACGAGGTTCTGGTCGAAGCCGCCGGCGGCACCGCACCGCCCGCCGCCGAGGTCGAGGATCTGGCCACCCGCCTGCCCGAGGTCGCCAAGACCATCGTCGCCATGCATCGCCGCCTGCGCGCGGCCACCGATCAGCTCGATCTGCTCTCCTCCAAGGTCGCCACCCCGACCGGTGCGCCCGGGGTGCCGATGCCCTACGAGGATGTGCGCGACTTCTTCTACGACCACCACAATCACATCGCCCAGCTGGATCTGGCCGCCGAGCAGCTGTTCGAGGAATCCAACCTGACGATCGGCTCCCTGGATCGCCAGCTGGCCCGCGTCGCGGAGGAACGTGCGCGGGTGACCGTGCTGGTCCGCGGCGACGGGGCCGATCCGGCCATACCCAAACGGCATTACGATCCGGACAGCCGCACCCTCACCCTGGCACGACGGCTGCGTCCGGGACAGCGCGCCTTCCAGATCGCCACGACGCTGGCGTTCCTGCTGTACGGGCCGCTGCTGGACGAGGTGATCGCCGGGACGCCCTCGCTGACCGGCGAATCACGCGCACTGGCCCGGGTCGGGCTGGCCAACTACTTCGCCGGTGCACTGGTACTTCCGTACGGAAAATTTCTGCGCTCGGCCGAAGAACTGCGCTATGACATAGATCTCCTCGGACTGCGCTTCGAGGTGGGCTTCGAAACCGTCTGCCATCGCCTGAGCACCCTGCAGCGGCAGGGACAGCGCGGTGTGCCGTTCTTCTTCGTGCGCACCGATCGCGCCGGGAACATCTCCAAACGACAGTCCGCGACCGCGTTCCACTTCTCCCGCGTCGGCGGCAGCTGCCCGCTGTGGGTGGTGCACGAGGCGTTCGCGAATCCGGGCCGGGTGCTCACCCAGGTCGCCGCGATGCCCGACGGCCGCCGCTATCTCTGGGTGGCGCGCACCACCCAGCCCGCACCGCGCGGATTCAGCACGGCCACCAAGGAATTCGCCATCGGCCTCGGCTGCGATATCGAATACGCCGACCGGCTGGTCTACTCGCACGGGCTGCAACTGGACGACCCGTCGGCCGCGGTCCCGATCGGTGCGGGCTGCAAGGTGTGCGAGCGTTCCTCCTGCCCGCAGCGCGCCTTCCCGCAGATCGGCAGGCCGCTGGCGGTCACCGAGACCACGTCGGTCGACCTGCCCTATCCGCGCGCGATCCGCTGACGACCGGCTCACGCCCTTTCACCGACGCTCGGCTCCAGCATGCGCACCGTTCCGACGTTCACCGCGCACGCCCTCAGACGTGATCTCCCCGCCCGGTGCGTGTCGCGCCCGCCGACGCCGCCACGACGCACGCGATCCCGCCCCACTGCGGCAGGCTCATCTGCTGGCCCAGCACGAGTAATCCGGCCATGGCCGCGACGGCGGGTTCGAGACTCATCAGCACTCCGAACACCCGCGGCGGAATCCGGCGCAGCGCCTCGAGCTCGACCGAATACGGCAGCACCGAGGACAGCATCGCGACTCCGAAACCGGCCGCCAGCACCGACGGATGCAGCAGCGCGGTCCCCGCACCCGCGATGCCCACCGGCGCCATGAGCACTCCGCCGAACGCCATCGCCACCGCCAATCCCCCACCGCCGCTTGTCTTCTCGCCGAGTTTCGCACCGAGCAGGATGTAACCGGCCCAGCAGGTCGCCGCCCCCAGCGCCAGCAGCACACCCAGCCAGGGCACATGCCCGGCCGCCCTCGTCAGCAACAGCACCCCGGCCCCGGCCAGAACCGCCCACACCGGATCGATCCAGCGCCGCGAGCCGGCCAGGGCCACCGCCAGCGGACCCAGGAATTCGAGGGTCACGGCCATGCCGAGCGGAATACGATCGATCGCCTCGTAAAAGGACAGGTTCATCAGCGCCAGTACCGCGCCGTATCCGAGGACGACCGGCAGCGCCCGACGTTCGATCCGCAACGAGGAACGCCAGAACACCAGCAGGACGACCCCGGCGAAGAACAGCCGCAGGCTCACCGCACCGGCGGGGCCCGTCGCGGCGAACAATTCGGTGGCCAGCGCCGCACCCACCTGCACGCTGACGATGCCCGCCAGCACCAGCAACGTCGGCGGCATCCCGCCGATGCCCTGCCACACCGGCACCCGCGAGAACAACTGCGGTATCGCGCCCCTGCGCACCCGCCCGAAATCTATCGCGACCACAGAACCGCCGCTCCTTTCCTTTACAACGCCCGCACCCCGCCGACGCCCGCGCGCATCCAGGGTCGGCCGTCCCGCTGACGCCCGCGCCCGGCCGAGTCTCCAACGCTTACGCCCACCGCCCCCGCCCGACCGAAGCATTTCGCCGTCGGAGCATCTCACCCGCACGGACATGTTCCCGACCCGGCTCGTCACTCGCACACCGGCCCGGCCCCGCCAGATCACCGCGAATCGAGCCCACCACCCGCACACCCACCCGGCCGAACCAGATCACCACAGCCAAGCCTCGCCACATACACCCCGACCCAGTTGGGACACCGCGACGGACTCACCGCTCGCACCCGCCGAACCGGAACGAGTCACCACCGGGTGACACCGCCGCCCGGGCCGGACCCGACTACGACTTGGCCAGGTACTCCAGGCGTTCGCCGTCGACCGCCGCGCGCATCATCGTCGCCAGGCCGGGATGACGCGCCAGTCCCGGATCCGATTCGACGATCTCACGAGCGAGCTCCTGCGCGGCGCTGATCACCTCGAGATCGTCGAGCAGCGACAGCAGGCGCAGCGACCGCGCGGTGCCGGACTGGGCCGAGCCGAGGACGTCGCCCTCCCGGCGCTGGCGCAGATCCAGTACCGACAATTCGAATCCGTCCAGGGTGCCCGCGACCGCCTCGAGCCGGGCCATCGCCGTACCCATCGGGGAGGTCTCGGTGATCAGCAGGCACAGTCCGGGATGCTTGCCGCGCCCGACGCGGCCGCGCAGCTGATGCAGCTGGCTCACGCCGAAGCGGTCGGCGTCCACGATCACCATGACCGTCGCGTTGGGCACGTCCACGCCCACCTCGACGACGGTGGTGCACACCAGCACATCGATCTCACCGTCGTTGAACGCGCGCATGACCGCGTCCTTCTCGTCGCTCGGCAGCCGCCCGTGCAGCAGCCCGACCCGCAGGCCCGCCAGCGCACCGGCCGAGAGCGTCTCGTAGACGTCCCGGGCCGCATGTGTGGTCGGCCCCTCCTTCTCCTCCTCCGGTTTCGCCTTGCGCCCCTTGGCCTTCGGCTTGTCCTCCTCCTCGCCGATCCGCGAGCACACCACGTAGGCCTGACGGCCCTGCCCGACCTCCTCGCGGATCCGCTCCCAGGCCCGGTCCACCCATTTCGGATGCATTCTGGCGGGCACCACCCGGGTGGTGATGGGTGAGCGTCCGCGCGGCAGTTCGGTCAGTGTCGAGGTCTCCAGATCGCCCAGGGTGGTCATGGCGATGGTGCGCGGGATCGGGGTCGCGGTCATCACCAGCAGATGCGGACTGACGCCCGGTGCGGCCTTGGCGCGCAACGCATCCCGCTGCTCCACGCCGAAGCGGTGCTGTTCGTCGACGATCACCATGCCCAGGTCGAGGAATTCGACGTTGTCCTGGATCAGCGCGTGCGTGCCGATGACGATTCCGGCCTCGCCGGTCACCGCGTCCAGCAGCGCGGCCTTCTTCGCACTCGCGGACATCGAGCCGGTCATCAGCACGACCTTGGTGGCATCGTCCGCCGCGCCCAGCTCGCCGGCCGTGCCGAGCTCGCCGAGCATCCCGCGCAACGACCGATAGTGCTGGGCGGCAAGCACTTCGGTGGGTGCGAGCAGCGCACACTGCTGCCCGGCGTCGACGACCTGCAGCATCGCGTGCAGGGCGACGATGGTCTTGCCGGAACCGACCTCACCCTGCAGCAGCCGGTGCATCGGGTGCGGGCGGGACAGATCCTCGGAGATCTCCGTGATCACCTGCTGCTGTCCCGCGGTGAGCTCGAACGGCAGGCGCTTGTCGAATTCCGTTGCGATACCGCCGGTCCGGGGCGGGCAGGGTTTGGCGGCACGGCCCTCGGCATCGTGCTTGCGTTCGGCCAGGACCAGCTGTAGGGCCAGCGCCTCGTCGAAACGCAAACGCTCCCTTGCCTGTTCGATATCGGACTTGCGTTCGGGCAGGTGGATCAGGCGCAGCGCGTCCGAGACCGCGAGCAGTTCGCGTTCGGCCCGAAGATTCTGCGGCAGTGGATCATCGATCGGATCCAGCTGATCGAGCACCTGCCGCACGCAGGCGAGCAGATCCCAGCTCTGCACCTTCGCCGTCGCCGGGTAGACCGGGATGTACTCGCGCTCGAAGAACGAGACATCAACGCCTTGTTCGCCTTTCGCGCTCTGCGCCAGTCCGCGCAGATCGCCGCTGCCGCGCACCGCGGTGAGATTCTCCACCGACTCCCCGGCCTCGGGCAGGATCAGGTACGAGGGGTGCGACAGATTCCAGCGGTCCGGCCGCCACCAGTGCACGGTGCCCGACATCATCGCTCGCACACCCTGTTTCACCAGATAGCTCACCTTGTCACCGTTGAAGAAGGTGATCTCGACCGGTTTCGCGGACCCGGCGTCGAGTTCGACCTTCAACAACCGGCCGCGGCGGTTCTTCATCGGCCGCAGTTCGGTTTTCGTGACCACGCCGACGAGGGTCAGGTGCGCGCCCTCCTCCGGGGCCTCCTCGCTCAGCGGCTGGCCCTGTGTGGCATACCGCAGCGGATAGTGCCGCAGCAGATCCTCGACCGTCTGCATGTCGAAGGCGTCAGCCAGTGAGTCGGCCGCCTTCACCCCGAGCACGTGATCGAGCCGGTCCCGCAGTGTCGCCATGGTTATTCCACCCCGATCTGCACCAGATCCACGGGCTGACCGCCGCTGTAGGCGACCACCTCGACCCCGGGAAATGTCGCTGTGATGTGTTCGGCCAGATCTTCGCCAAGCTCGTCCGGTGCGTCCGCGCCCAGCAGCAGGGTGACCAGTTCGCCGCCGAGGCCGAGCATCCGATCCAGCAGGGTGCGGGCCGCGGCGCGCGGCTCGGGATCGATGACCACGACATCGTTGCCGACCAGGCCGAGTCCGTCACCGCGGGCACAGGTGCCCACGATGGTCAGCGCCCGCTCGCGGGCGACGCGCAGCGCACCCCAGCGGGTGGCCGCCGCCGCCTCGGACATGGCGAACGCGTCGTCCACGGCGATCCGGCCGCCGTCGTGCACGGCCAGCGCCGCCATGCCCTGCACCATCGATCCGCTCGGCAGCATCAACACCTCCCGGGGTACGGCCCCGTTGCGGGCGGCCATACCGACCGCGACCAATTCGTGTGCGGCCAGCGCACCGTTCGGCAGCACCAGCACCTCGCGCTGCGGCATGCGCCGGATCGCGGCGAGCAGTACGTCGGCGGTGACCTCGCCGTCCAGCACCGTCGCTCCGGAATCCTCGAACAGCCGCGCGGCACCCGCGCCCGCCGCGACCGCGAGGATGCCGCGATCGGAAGATCCTTGCGCGGCAAGCGGATTCACCATCAATCCCTCGATGCGAATCCGGCTCAGCGTGCCCGCGGCCAGCCCCGCCTCCACGGCCGCGCCCGCATCCGCGCAGTGCACGTGCGCCGACCAGCCGTCCTCGTCGTCGCCCACCACGACCACCGAATCACCCAGGCGCGCAAGACTTTCGCGCAATACATCGATGCGCGGGCCGGTCGTCCCGGACAGCAGGTACATCACCTCGTACTGCGGCGCCACCGGATCGCCCGGCACCGAATGATCTTGCCGCACGGCAGGTTCGGGCACATCCGACACCGTGTTCGATCGATACTCCTGCCGTGCCGGAGCCTGTCCGGTGATCACCGCCACCAGCGCGTCCAGCACCACCAGCAGCCCACGTGCCCCGGCATCCACCACACCCGCCGCGCGCAGCACCCCCAACTGCGAGGGCGTATCACCCAACGCCTTGCACGCGCCGTCCGCGGCCGCCCGAGCCACCTCCCCCAACTCGGTCTCCGGACAGTCCGCCGCCCGATCCGCGGCCGCCTCCAGCACGCTGAGCATCGTGCCCTCGACGGGGTCGCTCAACGCCGCACGCACCAGAACCGCCGCCCGCCGCAGCGCCTCCCGCAAGTTCCGCGCGGTCACCGGCCCGCTGGGCACCGCAACCGCAAGCCCCCGCAACACCTGGGACAGGATGATCCCGGAATTCCCCCGCGCCCCGGCCGTCCCCGCACGGGCCATCGTGGCAAGGACCTCGCCCGCATCACCGTCGATCGGGTCACCACGACCCGCACCGGCCATCGCGACCGGAGCCTCACCCGCATCACCGTCGGGCCAACCGCCACTCTCGACGACTCCGCCATTGCCGCCGCTCGCATCGGTGCGACCCGCGTCGTCGCTGTCCACCGCGCTGCCTGTTGATTCGGGATCGGCTTCATCCGGCCGTGCGTCTGCGGCACCCAGCGCATCCTGGGCGGCGGTGACCGCGGCGCGCATGGTGGCCAGGAGGTTGGTTCCGGTGTCCGCGTCGGCCACCGGGAATACGTTCAGCGCGTTGATCTCGTCGCGGTGGCGCTCCAGGCCCATCAGGCAGAGCTGTCCCCACCGGACCATCGCGGACCCATCGAGCACCTCCCGGACCCCGGGCACCGTCACCATCCTTCCGCTCCCAGCTGCGACCACGATCTCGGCGACCACCCAGATCCATCGCCAGCGTAATCACCCACACCGACACCGCATCGCCACGGCGGCAATCCTTCACGTCGCCATGCCGGAACAGTTGCCGTCTGTGACGGCCTGCCGGACTTCGCCTCGTCAAGCGGTCATGCGCCCACTCGCTCGCGAGTCCGGCCCGGTCACCGAACCTTCACACCGCTCGGGCCTCCGGTCGGTCCGGCCGGCCATTCGTGCGCCGACCAGCCCGGTACCGAGCCGTCGGGGGCGATTGGACATCGCTCGTCACCGACGGCTACTCTTGCAGGGTTGCCTCACGCGGCCGTCGGTCGGTCGCGTCGCCGACGCCCTCGTCGGCAGGCATTGGACGATACGTTTCCGGATCGGCTGTCTGCGATGACAGCAATCCGAACATGACATGAAGGAGCTCGCGACTATGGCTGCCGTCTGCGACGTCTGCGCCAAGGGCCCCGGCTTCGGTAAGTCGGTTTCGCACTCGCACCGGCGCACCAACCGTCGCTGGAACCCGAACATCCAGACCGTTCGCGCGCAGGTTGCCCCCGGCAACACCCGCCGTATGAACGTCTGCACCTCCTGCCTGAAGGCGGGCAAGGTCGTTCGCGGCTGAGCTGCACGAACCGTTCGTCGACGCCCCGGCACCCGATGAGGGTGGTCCGGGGTGTCGTCGTTTACACACAGGTGCCGAGATGACATCCGACCACACCTGGCACGTCACCCCGCTGCGCGCCGAACACTGCCACAGCCTCGCCGAATGCCATATCGGCTGCTGGCGTGAGGCCTATCGGGGGCTGATCCCGGACCACGTCCTGGACGCCTTCGACATCGAACGCCGGGCCGAACAGTGGGAACGCATCCGGGCCGCGACGCGGCCCCCGGATGCGATACGCGTCGCCCTCGTCGACGACGCGGTCGTCGGCTTCGCCGGCATCCGCGCGATCGACAAAACCGGCGACACGCCCGCCGAACGGGAATTGTCCGCGATGTACGTCCGGGCCGCGTGGTACGGCACCGGACTCGCACACGATCTGATGCGCGAAGTCCTGGACACCCGCAGGGATACCTTCCTGTGGGTGTTCGAGGAGAATCCCCGCGCTCAGAGCTTCTATCGCAAGTACGGTTTCGAACTCGACGGCGCTCGACGAGTCGAACGCTTCTCCCCCAGTATCGAAGTCCGGATGCTGCGCCCAGCCGATGCGGCCCCGGCCCGCTAGGGCGGACCCGCACCGGGGGGCGCGGCGCTACCGACCGGAATTACCTACCGCCGCCCAGGCACTGCACATTCGCGCTGATGCTCTGGAGGGCGCACAGGCCGAACGCGTTCACATTCGACGACAGCGAGGCGGAACCCGTCTGCGGGTCGTACAGCGCCAGCACCGGCGCGGCCTGCTCAGGATTCGCGGGTGCGGCCGGAACCTGCTCCAGCGGAATGGTCTTGGCCTGTGCTGCCGCAACCGGCGCCCCCAGGATGGCCGCACCGGCAGCGACGGTCACGATGGCACCGCGCACGGACTTGATCTGCATGCATCTGCTCCTACTGTGATGAGTTAGAACACCCGGTCACGGCAGGCGCCAGTCGACCGGGGCGGCCCCCAATGTACCGAGCAATTCGTTGGTACGGGAGAACGGCTGGGATCCGAAGAATCCACGGGAGGCCGACAGCGGTGAGGGATGGGCCGATTCGATGGACGGCACCGCGCCGAGCATCGGCTTGAGGGTGGACGCATCCCGGCCCCACAGAATCGCCACCAGCGGCTGCTCACGCGCCACGAGCGCGCGAATCGCCTGCTCGGTCACCGCTTCCCAGCCCTTGCCGCGATGCGAGGCGGGCTGACCGGGCGAGACGGTGAGCACCCTGTTGAGCATCAGCACACCCTGATCCGACCACGGCGACAGGTCACCGCAGGACGGCGTCGGAAATCCCAGATCCCGGGAGTACTCGGAGAATATGTTGGCCAGGCTGCGCGGCACCGGCGAGACATCGGGTGCGACCGAAAAGCTCAGGCCCATCGCATGTCCCGGCGTCGGATAGGGATCCTGGCCGACGATCAGCACCCGCACCTTGTCCAGTGGACGCTGGAACGCGCGCAGCACGTTCTCGCCCTTCGGCAGGTAGCCGCGTCCGGCGTTGTTCTCCGCGCGCAGGAATTCACCCATGGCCGCAATTCGGTCGGCCACCGGCGCCAATGCCTCGGCCCAGCCCGAATCAATGATCTCCGACAGTGGTTTCGCACCCATGTCGGACAAACTTAGTGTGGCCCGATTCACCGCGACCGGTCACCTACCTTCCGAGAAGGATTCCCAACCGCCCGGTCCGGACCAGCGCGCGCCGTCGACGGTGACTCCCGAGCCGTCCGCGACCCGCCCGATACGGGTCCATCCGGCCGGAAGTGCTTGTCCCGCACCAAATGTGGCCGCGAAGGCGTGATCCTCGCCGCCGGTGAGGATCCACTCCAGCGGATTCGCGCCGAGCGCACGGGCGACCGGATCGAGGTCCTCGTCACCCAGCGCGGCGGTGTCGAGATCGATGGCGACGCAGGAGGATTCGGCGATATGCCCGAAATCGGCGAGCAGCCCGTCGGAGACGTCCGTGAGGGAGGTGATCGCCGCGTCGTCCGGCAGGTCCAGCACGGCGTGATAGGGCGGTCGCGGAACCCGGTGCGCGGCAACCGCACCCGGGAACCGGCCCGGGTCCAGGCCCGCGCTCAACACGGCCAGTCCGGCCGCCGACCAGCCGAGCCGTCCGGCGACCGCGACCAGGTCGCCGGGCTTGGCACCGGACAGCAGCACGGGCGCGCGACGCGGATCGCCGAACGCGGTCACCGAGATGATCAATATCGGCGCCCGCACCACGTCACCACCGGCGATCGAGGCGCCCACCCGGCCGGCCTCGGCCCACATCCCCTCGGTGAAGCCGTCCACGAAGGCCACCGGGGTGTCGGCCGGGCAGCCGAAGGACACCACGAACGCGCTCGGCGCGGCCCCCATCGCCACCACGTCGGCGGCGTTCTGCGCGATCGCCTTGGCCCCGATGTCGCACGGGCTCGACCAGTCCAGCCGGAAGTGCCGGTCCTGTACCAACATGTCGGTGCTGACCGCGAATCGCCCGTCCGGCGCCGCGAGCACCGCGGCGTCGTCGCCCGGGCCGAGCAGGACGGCCGGAACCTGTTCGCGCCCGGCGTTCATCCGCGCGATGAGCCCGAACTCGCCCAGTTCACGCACCGTTCGCGGGCTGGTGTCAGTGATGGCCGTCTCCTTTCACGAACCGCGCCGGGAGCAACCGGCTCCCGCGACGCTACCCTCGGATCCGAAACCAACGACCACCAGCCAGGATCGGGCGCAGAGACGAGTGGAGAAGATCTCCGGGATGAGCAGCGAGAGGGAACGGCCGGACGCGTCGGCGTCCGATTCCACGAAATCCGGCTCCGACAGCCCGGATGCCACCGAATCCGGCTCGAAGCCCTCGGGTAGCGCCGACTCGGACGCCGCCGCCCGGACCGGAGACCGCTACAGCGTCGAGCCGGAGGACACCCGGCGCTCACCGGCGCTCATCGCGACGGCCGTGGCACTGCCGGTCGTGCTGATCGTCGTCGTCCTGGCCATCGCGGTGTTCGCGCGGCAGCACCCGACGCGCGAGCCGCTCGCACTGGGATCGGTCCCGCAACCGCAGGCCACGGGTCAGGTGTGCACCACGCTGCTACCGGCACTGCCGTCGAGCCTGGGCGGGTACACCAAGGCGGATCTGGCCCAGCCCGCACCGCCCGGGACCGTCGGCTGGCAGCTGCCCGACGGCGGCGATCCGATCGTGCTGCGCTGCGGCCTGGATCGTCCGGCGGAATTCGTCCAATCCGCCGCGCTGCAGGTGATCAACGGCGTCAACTGGTTCGAGGTGCGCGATCCGACCAGTGGCGTCACCTCGGGCACCTGGTACGTCGTCGACCGCGGCACCTACATCGCCGTCACCATGCCCGACAAGGCCGGACCCACTCCGCTACAAGACATTTCGAACGCGGTCAGCAAGGTGCTACCCGCCCGCCCGATCGATCCCGCGCCGATCCCGCACTAGATCTCACCCGGGCCGGCGGAACGTGACCCGGCCCGTGCTCAGGTCGACGCCGAGGCCGCCGGGCACAGCGTCACCCGGATTCTCCCGGTGCATGAGCACCACCCGACGCTGTTCGAATTCGACCTGCTTGCCCGCACCGAACACCGCGTCGAGTTGCTCCAGCCCGATAGCGGCGGCGCCCGGACCGCCCGATCCGCGCATCCACGGCAGCGCGGTGCGTCCGGTCAGCCTTCGGTACAGCACGTCGCCACAGGAGATGACGGTGATCAGCACCACCAGCCCCGGGATAGTCATCGCGAACAGCACCGGCCCGAGGGTACCGGCAACCGGGGGCGCGAAACCGGCGACGCGACACCCGGCCCGAGACGACGGGACCCGACGTCGCCACATCACGCACGAGCAGTCCGAGACGACCCATATGCGCCATCTCGGCGCACATCACGCTCGGGCTGGAGATGGCCCGATCACGCCATCCATCGAGCGGACAGCGCGGCGCGGTTCCTGTGCCCGACGGCACATCCGAACCGACACGTCCTGGTTCGGACTCAGCGCAGCCCGGTGCCGCGAGCCAGCGCGGTATCGACGAGCGTGCTGATCAGAGCGCCGTTGTCGATGCCCGTGGCCTCCCACATCCGCGGGTACATCGAGATGGCGGTCATACCGGGCATGGTGTTGATCTCGTTGATCACCGGGCCCTGCTCGGTGATGAAGAAGTCGACGCGAGCCAGCCCCTGGCAGTCCAGCGCGCGGAACGCCCGTACCGCGAGCTCCCGGATCTCCAGGGCCACATCGTCGTTCAGCTTCGCCGGGATGTCGAACTCGCACACGTCGTCGAGGTATTTGGTGTCGAAGTCGTAGAAGTCCGGCGCGTCCGAGCTCAGCTCCGGCATCCGGATCTCCGCGGGCACACTGGCTTCCACCCGGCCATCCGGGAATTCCAGTACGCCGCATTCGACTTCGCGCCCGCTGATGGCGGCCTCGACGATCACCTTCGGATCATGCTGGCGCGCAACGGCGATCGCCTCGTCCAGCCGATCCCAGCCGTCCACCTTCGTGATGCCGATGGAGGATCCGCCGCGAGCGGGCTTGACGAACACCGGAAGTCCCAGGCGCTCGCGGTCCGCCTCGCTCACGGTGGCCGTCCCGGGGCGCAGCACCACATGGTCACCGACCGGAATGCCCTCGGCGGCAAAGAGTTTCTTCATGAACTCCTTGTCCATCCCGGTGGCACTGGCCAGCACGCCGGGCCCGACGTACGGCAGACCCGCCATCTCCAGCAGCCCCTGCACGGTGCCGTCCTCGCCGAACGCGCCGTGCAGCACCGGGAACACCACCTCGAGCGCGGCGGGCCCACCCGCCGAACCGTCGAGCGGCAGCAGACTCCCGCCGCGGGTCGGGTCGGCCGCGAGCACCAGTTCGGTACCCGATCGGTCCACCGAGGGCAGTGTGCGGTCGGCGATGGCGAGCGTCCCGGCCTCGGATCCGCTCAGCACCCAGGTTCCGTCCCGGGTGATGCCGACCGGCACGGCCTCGTAGCGTTCGGGGTCCAGATTGCGCAGCACGAAACCCGCCGACACGCAGGACACCGCATGCTCGTTGCTGCGGCCGCCGAAGACGACTCCTACCCGAATCCGGCCGCGGTGGGCGCGGTCAGGCCCGGAGGCGGCAGCTTGCGTAACCACGGAGGGGCCCGCGCCCGCCGCCATCGACCCGCGGTGGGCGCGGTCAGGCCCGGAGGCGGCAGCTTGCGTAACCACGGAGGGGCCCGCGCCCGCCGCCATCGACTCAGTCATGTCCGAAACCGTACCCGGACTGCGCGGATTCAATCATTCCGGCTTCATCGACCGCCCGAGCAGCCTGCCGACGGCGTCGGCAACCGAGAGTCCCTCATGACACACCTGATGCACCGAGGTCGTCAACGGCATCTCCACCCCGTGCCGCTCGGCCAGCGCCCGGATCGAGGTGCACGATTTGACGCCCTCGGCCACCTGACCATGGGTGGCCTGTTGCGCGGCCTCCATGGACCCGCCGGTACCGAGCACGTGCCCGAACGACCGGTTGCGCGAGAGCGGCGAGGTGCAGGTGGCGACCAGATCGCCGACTCCGGCCAGTCCGGCGAGGGTCACCGGATTCGCGCCCAGCGCGACGCCGAGACGGATGATCTCGGCCAGCCCCCGGGTGATCAGGCTGGCGACGGTGTTATCGCCCAGGCCCATTCCCGAGGCGATACCGCAGGCCAGCGCGATGACATTCTTGCAGGCGCCGCCGATCTCGCAGCCGACCACATCGGTGTTGGTGTAGGGCCGGAAGTATCCGGTGGCGCACGAGTGCTGCACGGCCTGTGCTCGGGCCTCGTCCCCGCAGGCCACCACTGACGCGGCGGGCTGCTCGGCGGCGATCTCGCGGGCCAGGTTCGGCCCGGACAGCACCGCGATCCGGCCGGGATCCGCGCCGGTGACCTCCGCGATCACCTCGCTCATCCGCAGCAGCGTGCCGGTCTCGATGCCCTTGGCCAGACTCAGCAGTGTGGCGTCGGCCGGGATCGAGGGCAGCCAGTTCGCCAGATTGCCGCGCAATGACTGGGATGGGACGGCCAGGACGACGATCTGCGCGCCATCGAGGGCGGCCCGATAGTCGTCGGTGGCTCGCACCCCGTTCAGCCGCACGTCGGGCAGATAGTCCGGATTGCGATGCTCGGTGGCCAGCATGTGGGCCACCTCGGGCCGCCGGGCCCACATCGTCACCTCGGTGCCCGCGTCGTCCAACACCTTCGCGAATGCGGTACCCCACGATCCCGCACCCATCACTGCCGCCCTAGTCACCAGACCGATATTGCCATTCGTTCCCGGATTCGCGTCGCAATACCGGTGGTCATGAGCCCCGCCACAATGCCGGACATGCAACGATGGGCGGATGCGTCCGGATGCCGTCCACGCCGTGATCGCGGTGAAGAACCTCGAGCGTGCCAAGAGCCGACTCGCCGAAGTGTTGCCGCCCGCCGATCGGTCGCGTCTGGTGCTGGCCATGCTGTCGGACACCGTGCACGCGGCCCTGGCCGCGGGTATCGGCTCGGTCACCGTCGTCACCCCGGATTCCGGTGTGGCAGCGGCGGTGCACGCACTCGGCGCGGCTACCCATCCCGATCCGGGGGCGGCCGCCGACGGGCTCAATGCCGCCCTCGCCGACGCGGCCGAGGCGGTGCGCGATCGGCACGGTGCGGTGGATCTGCTTGCGCTACAGGCCGATCTGCCCGCCCTGCGCGCGAGCGAGTTGACCGATATGCTGGCCGCCGCCCCCGCGACCGGACGCGCCCTGGTCGCCGACCACACGGGGCAGGGCACCGCCGCCCTACTGGTGCGCGACGGGCGCGCTGCGTTGTCACCGCTGTTCGGCACGGATTCGGCTCGGCGCCATATCGACTCGGGCGCGAAGAGTCTCGACGGCGACTGGCCCGGACTGCGCCTGGACGTGGACACACCCGCGGACCTGCGGGCCGCGGTGACGCTCGGTCTCGGCCCGGCCACGACCGCGCTGCTGCGCGACATCGGGTGGCCGCAGCATGTTCACACGGATCTCATGCGGAGGTGCGGCGCGGGTCATATGTGTGCTAGATGATCGCCAGACCTGCGTCGGAGGTCGGCAGCCAGCGGTGCCGGTCGCGGTGCCACTCGAATATGAGGGATGATCGTGAGTGTGATCGAGCCTGCGAGCGAACGAGCAGCACTGCCTGCGCCGAGCGGGTTACGACCGAGCGCAGCGAGGTGATGGTGTGAGTGATACAGAAATCGTCCAGCAGCAGCAGCCCCGGTTGCCGGCGGCGCCGCCGGCCGCCGCACCGCCTCCCGGGAGTACGACTGTTTCGCAGTTGCCCGCGGATCGCTACCTCAACCGGGAACTGAGCTGGCTGGACTTCAACGCGCGGGTGCTGGCGCTGGCCGAGGATCATTCCGAACCGTTGCTGGAGCGCGCGAAATTCCTGGCGATCTTCGCCTCGAACCTCGACGAGTTCTACATGGTCCGCGTGGCCGGGCTCAAACGCCGCGCCACGGCAGGACTCTCGGTGCGCTCGGCCGACGGCCTGTCACCCACCGAGCAGCTGGAGCTGATCGCGGCCGCAACCCAGGAGCTCGCCTCCCGGCACGCCCGCGTATTCCTGGACGATGTGCAGCCCGCACTCGTCGAACAGGGCATCGCCATCATCGGCTGGTCCGATCTGGACGACGACGAGCGCCGCCGCCTGTCCGGCTACTTCCAGGATCAGGTCTTCCCGGTGCTGACCCCGCTGGCCGTCGACCCCGCCCACCCTTTCCCCTACATCAGCGGCCTGAGTCTCAACCTCGCTGTGACGGTTAAGGATTCCGACAACGGCGGTGAGCACTTCGCGCGGGTGAAGGTACCCGACAACGTGGATCGCTTCGTGCGCGTGCGCCGCAGCGCCCCCGTCCCGCCGGGCCGCAATGCCGCAGTGCGCGAGGGTGATCCGGCCGTGTCCAGCCTGGCCGCCTTCCTGCCGATGGAAGATCTGATCGCGGCGCACCTCGACCAGCTGTTCCCGGGAATGGATGTGGTGGAACATCATTCGTTCCGCATCACCCGCAACGCCGACTTCGAGGTGGACGAGGACCGCGACGAGGATCTACTGCAGGCCCTGGAACGCGAGCTCGCCCGCCGACGCTTCGGATCTCCGGTGCGCCTGGAGGTTTCCGACGATATGACCGAGCACATGCTCGATCTGCTGCTGCGGGAACTCGACGTCGACCCGGGCGATGTCATCCAGGTGCCGGGCCTGCTGGACCTGTCCTGCCTGTGGCAGGTGTACGGGGTGGACCGCCCCGCGCTCAAGGACGCCCCCTACGTGCCGACCACCCCACCGGCGTTCGGCGAAAGGGAAACGCCCCGAAACGTTTTCGCCGCCCTGCGCGAGGGCGACGTGCTGGTGCACCACCCCTACGACTCGTTCTCCACCAGTGTGCAGCGGTTCATCGAACAGGCCGCGGCCGATCCGCAAGTGCTGGCGATCAAGCAGACGCTGTACCGCACCTCCGGCGACTCCCCGATCGTCAACGCGCTCATCGACGCCGCCGAGGCCGGTAAGCAGGTCGTGGCCCTGGTGGAGATCAAGGCCCGCTTCGACGAGCAGGCCAACATCAAATGGGCGCGGGCGCTGGAGCAGGCGGGCGTGCACGTGGTCTACGGCCTGATCGGGCTCAAGACGCACTGCAAGACCTGCCTGGTGGTCCGCCGCGAGGGCGCGACGATCCGCCGGTACTGCCACATCGGCACGGGCAACTACAACCCGAAGACCGCGCGACTGTACGAGGACGTTGGATTACTCACCGCCGCACCGGAAATCGGCGCGGATCTGACCGATCTGTTCAATTCGCTGACCGGATACTCGCGCAAGGCCACCTACCGGAATCTGCTCGTCGCCCCGACCGGGGTGCGGGCCGGGATCATCGAGCGGATCCAGCGCGAGGTCGAGCTCGCCGAGCAGGGTCTGCCCGCGCGAATCCGTATGAAGGCCAACGCGATCGTCGACGAGCAGGTGATCGACGCGCTGTACCGCGCATCACAGGCCGGAGTGCCGGTGCAGATCGTGGTTCGCGGCATCTGCGGACTGCGGCCGGGCGTGACCGGGATGAGTGAGAACATCCAGGTGCGCTCGATCCTCGGGCGGTTCCTGGAACATTCCCGCGTCATGCATTTCCAGGCTCAGGACGAGTACTGGATCGGCAGCGCCGACATGATGCACCGCAACCTGGACCGGCGCGTGGAGGTCATGGCGCAGGTCAAGGACTCCAAGCTGTGCGAGCAGCTGACGGTGATGTTCGATTCGGCCCTGTATCCGACGACGCGGTGCTGGGTACTGCGACCGGATGGGACCTGGCAGGCTCGTCCGACCCCGGAGGAGGTCGCCGAGCTCGGCGAGCAGGTCCGCGATCATCAGGAATTCCTCATGCGTCTGCGGCGTCCGGATCAGCAGTGAGCCGTTCGGCGACACAGGATTCCGACTCCGTCCCTTACCCCGACCCCCGGGTCACCGCCAACATCCTCGCCGCCGGCGCCGTGGTGTGGCGCCGGCGGCCGGGCGGCACGGTCGAGGTGGCGGTGGTGCACCGCCCGAAGTACGACGACTGGTCGCTGCCCAAGGGCAAACTCGATCCGGGCGAGACCTCGATGATCGCGGCGGTGCGCGAGGTGGCCGAGGAGACCGGCCTGAGCACCCGGCTGGGCCGCTATCTGGGCAAGGTCACCTATCCGGTGACCGGGCACCGGAAACTCAAGCGCGTGGACTACTGGTCCGCCCGGATCGACGACGGTGAATTCACCGTCAATTCCGAGGTGGACCGGTTGCGGTGGCTCGGCATGGACCGGGTCATGGATGCACTGTCGTATCCGATGGACCGCACCATCGTCCGCAATTTCCTGCGGTACCCGCCGGACACCGCGACCCTGCTGCTGGTGCGGCACGCCAAGGCCGGTCATCGGAACCGCTTCTCCGGCCCCGATTCCGAACGACCGCTGGACAAACAGGGGCAGATACAGGCACGGGACCTGACGCCGAATCTGGCCGTCTTCGGGCCCACCGAGGTCTACTCGGCTCCGCCCCTGCGCTGTGTGCAGACCGTCCAGGGACTCGCGGACGAACTCGGCGTCGAGATCGGCATCGAGCCGACGATGTCCGAAACCGCTTATGCCACAGCGCCGGACGCGGCTCTGCGGCGGATCCGCGAACTGGTGTCACCGGACACCGTGCGCGTTATCTGCAGTCAGGGCAAGGTGATTCCGCCGCTGCTGGCCGCCTGGGCCGAAATCGACGGTGTCACACTGCCTCCCGCGCGTAACCGCAAAGGCAGTGCCTGGGTGTTGTCGGTGGCCGACGGGCGGTTGGTCGCCGCCGACCATCTCGACAAAGCATTGCGCGCGCACTGACGCGCGAGAAGTGACCGAAGACCCTACCGACATACGAATCGGCCCCGGCCTGATGAGCCGGGGCCGATTCGCGTAAGACGTCAGCGGCGAGCGGTCCGCTTCGCTGCGGTCTTCTTGGCCGTGGTCTTCTTGGCGGCCGTGGTCTTCTTCGCCGCGGCCTTGGTCGCCGTAGCCTTCTTGGCCGGAGCCTTGGCAGCCGTGGTCTTCTTGGCGGTGGTCTTCTTGGCGGCCACCGTCTTCTTCGCCGCGGCCTTCTTGGCCGGAGCCTTGCTGGCAGTCTTCTTCGCCACGGCCTTCTTGGCGGCCGTGGTCTTCTTGGCGGCGGCGGTCTTCTTGGCCGCTGCCTTCTTGGCGGCGGTCTTCTTCGCCGCACCCGACACCGGTGCTGCCACACCGCGTTTCACGGCCGGGCCCTGAGCCGCGACCTTCTGCTTCCCGGCAATGATTGCCTTGAACTGTGCACCCGGCCGGAATGCAGGGACCGAAGTGGGCTTGACCTTGACGGTTTCACCGGTGCGAGGGTTACGCGCCACCCGTGCAGCGCGCTTGCGCTGTTCGAACACACCGAATCCGGTGATGGTGACGCTGTTGCCCTTGTTCACCGCGCGCACGATCGTGTCGACAATCTGCTCGACTGCCGCAGTGGCCGTGCGCCTGTCAGTACCCAACTTTTCGGTCAGAACGTCGATCAGTTCCGCCTTGTTCATTGAATCCTCCGCAGACTAATGGCCCGTCGTCGGACCGACTAGGTACCACGGTAAACCTTCAATGGGCAAGAGTCTATGTGCCACGCCAAATTTCATGTGGTGTGGCACACGCACAGCTACCGCGATTGGCGGCTTCCAGCTAACGACCGGGCCGGATTAGCCCCGCTAATTAGGCGTCGGAATGGTCGTGGGTTTCCAACCTGGCCTTGCCTTTTCGAACCGGTCGATCGCCTCTTCCTGACGAAGAGTCAGGCCGATGTCGTCCAAGCCCTCGAGCAGACGCCACCTGGTGTAGTCGTCAATTTCGAAGGGCAACACGACGGTTCCGGTCGCCACCGTGCGCGCCTCGAGGTCGACGATCAATTCCTGACCGGGCCGTTCCTCGAGCAACTTCCAGAGCAATTCGACATCATGTTGTGACATGCGGGCCGCCACCAGCCCGCCCTTACCGGCGTTGCCGCGGAAGATGTCACCGAAGCGTGAGGAGATCACCACCCGGAAGCCGTAATCCATCAACGCCCAAACGGCGTGTTCGCGTGAGGATCCCGTACCGAAATCCGGGCCCGCGACCAGCACGCTGCCCCGGTCGAACGGTTCGGCGTTGAGAATGAACGTCGGATCCGAGCGCCAGGCCGCGAACAGCCCGTCCTCGAATCCCGTACGTGTGACTCGCTTCAGATAGACGGCCGGGATGATCTGGTCGGTATCGACATTGGACCGGCGCAGCGGCACCCCGATCCCCTTGTGCACCTTGAAGGGTTCCATGAGTTCTCCTGAGTATGTGGGTGTGTCAGTTCAGGTCCGCAGGTGAGGACAGGGTTCCGCGCACCGCGGTGGCCGCCGCGACCAGCGGCGAAACCAGATGGGTACGCGATCCTTTGCCCTGCCTGCCCTCGAAATTGCGGTTGGAGGTCGATGCGCAGCGCTGGCCGGGAGAAAGCTGGTCGGGATTCATGCCCAGGCACATCGAACACCCGGCTTGACGCCATTCCGCGCCCGCCGCGGTGAAAATCTCACCCAAGCCCTCGGATTCGGCCTGCGCGCGCACGCGCATCGAACCCGGGACGATCAGCATGCGCACCCCGGCGGCCACCGTACGCCCCTCCAGCACCGACGCCACCGCACGCAGATCCTCGATCCGGCCATTGGTGCACGAACCGACGAATACGGTGTCGACAGCGACATCCCGAAGCGGAGTACCGGGCTCCAAATCCATATAACGCAACGCCTTCTCGGCGGTCTCGCGCGCGGTCTCGTCGGCCATTTCGGCCGGATCGGGCACGGCCGCGCCCAGCGGGACACCCTGCCCCGGATTGGTACCCCAGGTCACGAAGGGGGTCAGCGCGGATGCGTCGATATGGACCTCGGCGTCGAATTCCGCGTCCGGATCGGTCTTCAGCGCCTCCCAGGCGGCCACCGCCGCATCCCAGTCCGCGCCCTGGGGCGCGTGCGGACGGCCCTTCAGGAATTCGTAGGTGGTCTCGTCGGGGGCCACCATGCCCGCCCGCGCACCCGCCTCGATGGACATGTTGCACATGGTCATCCGCGCTTCCATCGACATCGACCGCACGGCCTCGCCGCGATACTCGATGACGTAGCCCTGACCACCGCCGGTGCCGATCTGCGCGATCACCGCCAGAATGACGTCCTTGCTGGTGACACCCGCGGGCAGCTGCCCGTCGACGTTGACCGCCATGGTCTTGAACGGCCGCAGCGACAACGTCTGCGTGGCCAGGACGTGTTCGACCTCGCTGGTGCCGATACCCATCGCCAGCGCGCCGAACGCGCCATGCGTGGAGGTGTGCGAATCACCGCATACGACAGTGGTGCCGGGCTGGGTCAGACCCAGCTGCGGGCCGACCACGTGCACGATGCCCTGTTCGATGTCGCCCATCGGATAGAGCCGGACGCCGAATTCCTCGCAGTTGCGCCGCAATGTCTCGACCTGGGTGCGCGAGGTCGGGTCCGCGATCGGCTTGTCGATGTCGACGGTGGGGACGTTGTGGTCCTCGGTGGCGATGGTGAGATCGGGTCGGCGCACCGGCCGTCCGGCCTGCCGCAGCCCGTCGAAAGCCTGCGGGCTGGTCACCTCGTGCACCAGGTGCAGATCGATGTAGATGAGGTCGGGCTCACGCGCCTCGCCCTCACCCGCACCGCGGGCTACGACGTGCTCGTCCCAGACTTTCTCAGCCAGTGTGCGTGGCCGTTCGGCCATCCTGATCACCTCGGTATCTTTGGCCTCCGCTTCGCTCCGGCGTGTTCGCGGCCCCCAAGGCTCGCCGCTGAGCACTCGAGACTCGGGCTTCGCCCATGCGCTTCGAGTGCTCAGCGGCGAGCCGGCCGCGAACGGTCGCTCGAAGACTCGCTCCATGCTGGCCGGGTCGAGAGCGGAAGTTGCGTGGTTGTGGTTGCAGTTGTGGTCACCCACCGGGCTGGGCGGGTGGTCGGACTCAGTTGCAAATCTCATTATCTGAGACTTAAATATCGTCCTATGAGACAGCATAGCGGTATCGGGGTGCTCGACAAAGCCATGACCGTGCTCTACGCGGTGGCCGAGCAGCCCTGTGGCCTCAACGAGCTGTGCGCGCGCACCGGACTGCCCCGGGCCACCGCGCACCGGCTGGCCGTCGGCCTCGAGACGCACCGCATGCTCGCCCGCGACGCCAACGGGCTCTGGCAGCCCGGCCCGGCGTTGTCCGAGCTCGCCAGCACCGCGCAGGATCCCATGCTCGACGCCGCGGCCGTCGTGCTGCCCCGGCTTCGCGAGATCACCGGGGAAAGCGTGCAGCTCTACCGGCTGGACGGTCATTCGCGGATCGCGATCGCGGCCCTGGAACCGGCCTCCGGACTGCGCGACACCGTCCCGGTCGGCGCCCGCCTCCCCCTCACCGCCGGATCGGCCGCCAAGGTCCTGCTCGCGTGGGCCGATCCGGAACTCCAGCGCAGCGTCCTGTCCGACGCGGTGTTCGGCGAACGCGCACTTGCCGAGGTGCGCCGACGCGGCTGGGCGCAGAGCGCGGCCGAGCGCGCGGCCGGGGTGGCCAGCATCTCCGCGCCGGTGCGCGATTCGTCCGGCGGCGTCGTCGCCGCGGTCTCGGTGTCCGGGCCGATCGACCGGATGGGACGCCGGCCGGGTGCGCGCTGGGCCGCTGATCTGGTCGCGGCCGCGGATGCGCTGCACAAGCGTCTGTAGGCACGGACAGCGGTCCGGAATGTGACGAAGACCGTGTGACGCGCACCATACGCCGTAAACTAGAGTCGGCCCATGGGAGTGAATCAACGCGCACAGATCGTGATGTCCGACGACGAGGTCACCGGATTCCTCGAGCGCAGCCGCATCATCACGCTGGCCACGCTCGGCCCGAAGGGCCTGCCGCACCTGACCGCCATGTGGTACGGCCTGGTCGACGGCGAGATCTGGTTCGAGACCAAGGCCAAATCCCAGAAGGCGGTCAACATCCGCCGCGACCCCCGGGTCACGGTGCTGGTCGAGGCCGGTGGCAGCTACGACCAGCTGCGCGGGGTGTCCATCGAGGGCCACGCGGAGATCGTGGACGATGCCGAGGCGCTGTTCAAGGTGGGCATCAGCGTCTGGGAGCGCTACACCGGCCCGTACACCGAGGAACTGCGCCCGATGGTCGAGGCGATGCTGAACAAGCGGGTCGCGATCAGGATCGTGCCCGAACGCACCCGCTCCTGGGATCACCGCAAGCTCGGCATGCCCGAGGTCCCCGCGGGCGGATCGACCTGGCCGCCGGAGAACTGAACGCAGCACCAGCGGAACGACAAGATCCCCCAGCCGAATGGCTGGGGGATCTTCGCGTAGCCCCGACGGGATTTGAACCCGCGCTACCGCCTTGAGAGGGCGGCGTCCTAGGCCGCTAGACGACGGGGCCAGGACGAGTGCTCAGCCGGATCGAACGACCCGGAGACACTCCGCTGGGGTACCAGGACTCGAACCTAGAATGGCTGAACCAGAATCAGCTGTGTTGCCAATTACACCATACCCCAATGACCTGGGCGTTCTGCCTCCGTCCCGGTGGGCTGGAGGCTCGTTTCCGGGCCGGGGAGAAGATTACCAGTCCCCTCCCCGCTTTATACAAATCGCCTGGTCAAGCGGGTCAAATCGCGGTTGCGGCGGTCCGCAGCCGCTGCATGGTCACCTCCCGGCCGAGCAACTCCAGCGATTCGTACAGCGGCGGGCTGATGTGCGAACCGGTGACCGCGACTCGCACTGGTGCGAACGCTTTACGCGGTTTGAGGCCCAGATCGTCCACCAGAGCGGTTTTCAGCGACGCTTCGAGAGCGGTTGCCGACCAGTCCGAAATGCCCTCCAGCGCGTCGATGGCGGCTCGTAACACGGGTGCGGCATCTGGTCCGAGATTCTTTTGCGCCGCGGCCTCGTCGACGGTGAACTCCGCGTGCGGTTGGAACAGGAACTTCAACAAGTCCCAGGCATCACCGAGAACCACGATCCGGGTCTGTACCAACTCGGCCGCGGCCGAGAAAAGCGCATCATCCACTTCCGCGCCGATGTGTCCCTGCCCGGTGAGGTAGCTGCGAAGTCGATGAGCGAAATCCGCCGGCTCCAGCAAACGAATGTGCTCGGCGTTGACGGCGTCGGCCTTCTTCTGGTCGAACCGCGCCGGATTCGAATTTACTTTCGATATGTCGAATGCCGCGACCATCTCCTCCATGGAGAAGATGTCCCGGTCCTCACCTATGCCCCACCCGAGCAAAGCCAGGTAATTCAGCAAACCCTCGGGAATGAATCCCCGATCCCGATGCACGAACAGATTCGACTCGGGGTCACGTTTGGACAACTTCTTGTTGCCCTGCCCCATCACGAAGGGCAGATGACCGAACTCCGGAGTGAACTCGGCGACCCCGATCCGGGTCAGTGCCTCGTACAGCGCGATCTGCCGCGGGGTGGAGGACAGAATGTCCTCGCCGCGCAGGACGTGGGTGATCTTCATCAATGCGTCGTCGACCGGATTGACCAGGGTGTACAGCGGCTCGCCGGTACCCCGGGTGATCGCGAAGTCGGGAACCACACCGGCCCGGATGGTGGTTTCCCCGCGCACCAGATCGTGCCACGTGATGTCCTTGTCGGGCATCCGCAGCCGGATCACCGCACCGCGTCCCTGCGCCTTGAAATCCGCGATCTGCTCGGCGGTCAGCTCGCGGTCGAAGTTGTCGTATCCGAGCTTCGGGTCGCGTCCCGCGGCCCGGTGCCGGGCCTCGACTTCCTCTGGGGTGGAGAACGATTCGTACGCTTCGCCCGCCTCCAGCAACCTCCGGACGATGTCCATGTGGAGGTCCCGGCGCAGCGACTGCCGGTACGGCGCATAGGGTCCGCCGACCTCCGGGCCCTCGTCCCAGGTCAGTCCGAGCCAGCGCAGCGCGTCCAGCAGCGCGCGGTACGACTCGTCGGAATCGCGTGCGGCGTCGGTGTCTTCGATGCGGAAGACGAAGGCGCCGCCGTGGTGCCGGGCGAACGCCCAGTTGAACAACGCCGTCCGGATCAGCCCGACATGCGGCGTGCCGGTCGGCGACGGGCAGAAACGGACCCGTACGTCTGTCGCGGGGGATGGTGAGCCGGCGGAGCTTGCGGAGCCGGCGGGGTGGGTAAGCACAAGCCCTACTTTCCGATCAACGTTTGGCGGCAACGGGATTGGTGAGGGTGCCGATGCCCTCGACCGTCACGGAGACGGTTTGCCCATCCTGCATCGGTCCTACACCCTCGGGGGTGCCGGTGAGGATGACATCGCCGGGCAGCAGCGTCATCACGGTGGTGACCCACTCGACCAGCTTCGGAATATCGTGCAGCAGAAGCGATGTCCGGCTGCGCTGACGAACCTCGCCGTCGAGTTCGGTGACGATCTCCAGATCCGTTGGGTCCAGCTCGGTTTCGATCCAGGGCCCGAGCGGGCAGAAGGTGTCGTACCCCTTGCCGCGGGTCCACTGACCGTCGTGACGCTGCTGGTCACGGGCGGTGACGTCGTTGGCGACGGTGTAGCCGAGGATCACCTCGCGAGCGCGCGCGGCGGGCACGTCCTTGCACGGACGTCCGATGACGACCGCCAGCTCGCCCTCGTAATCGACCTGAGAGGAACTGGGCGGCAACACGATTGCCGAGTTCGGTCCGGCGATCGCGGTGTTGGGTTTGAGGAAGATCACCGGATCCTCCGGCGCCTCGCCGCCCATCTCGCGGGCGTGCGCGGCGTAGTTCTTGCCGACGCACACCACCTTGCTGGCCAGGATCGGCGCGAGCAGCCGGACATCGGCGACCGGCCAGCTGCGGCCGGTGAAGGTGGGCGTGCCGAACGGATGTTCGGCGATCTCCTTGGCAACACCATCGGAGGTGGTTCCTTCGATGCTCACGAACGCGACCCCATCGGGGCTGGCAACTCGACCTAGACGCATGGCTCGCAGTCTATCCACCAGGTGGTATGGGGCCGACCACCCGGTCTGCACAGTGGCGCCGCAGCACCGCCTCGCAGCCGGTCGCGGGCCGGGTGTACCGTGATCCAGAGTTCACAGAATAAGATTTCTATCCCAATATTTGAGATACGAGGTGAGGATATGGTGACCGTGACCCAGCTGAGCACCACTCGACGGTGGGTCATGCTCGCGCTCGGCCTCTTCGCCCAGGCCGCCAGCGCGGTGATGAGCAACGGTGCGCCGTTCCTGCTGCCCGCCCTCACCGAACGCGGAATGTCCTTGCCCACAGCCGGTCTGCTGGTGGCGATGCCGATGGTCGGCATGGTCTGCACGCTGGTCGCATGGGGCTACGCGGTCGACCGATTCGGCGAACGCACGGTGCTGATCGTCGGCCCGCTGCTGATGTTCGGCGCGGGCGCCGCCGCGGCCGCCACCACGAATTACCTTGCGCTGGGCGCATTGCTGCTGCTGGCAGGCATCGGCGCGGCGAGCACCAACGGCGCGAGCGGGCGCGTGATCGCGGGCTGGTTCCCGCCCGATCAACGCGGATTGGCGATGGGAATCCGGCAGACCGCACAGCCGCTCGGCGTCGGCATCGCGGCCCTGGCGATCCCGGCAATCGCGGCGGCACACGGGTTTTCCACCGCCGTGCTGGTTCCCGCGGTGATGGCCGGCGTCGCCGCGATCGGCTGCGCGATCGGGATCCTCGATCCGCCGCGTCCCGAACGTTCTGTCGCGCAGGTCGATTCGGACAATCCCTACCGAGGCGACACGACCCTGTGGCGCATTCACGCCGTGTCGGTACTGCTGGTGATCCCGCAGGCGACGGTGTGGACATTCGCACTGCTGTGGCTGAATCACGGTGTCGGACTGTCACTTGCGGTCGCGGGCGTTCTCGTCACAGTGACGCAGATCCTGGGTGCGGCGGGACGTATCGGCGCGGGAATTTGGTCCGACCGCCTCGCCAGCCGCCTGCGACCACTACGCACTATTGCGATCGCAGCAGTGATTTCGATGGCGGCCCTTGCCTTTTCGGCATGGCTGCACTGGTGGTGGGCAGCACTGCCGATCCTGGTGATCGCGTCGGTCATCACTGTCGCCGACAACGGCCTGGCCTTCACCGCCGTAGCCGAGATCGCGGGCCCCTTCTGGAGCGGGCGCGGCCTGGGCATCCAGAACACCGGCCAGTACCTCGCCACCGCGGCGGTGGCCCCCACCTTCGGCGCCCTGATCACGGCCGCGGGCTTTCCCGCTGCTTACGTCGCCGCCGCGGTCTTCGCCATCGCCGCCGTTCCCCTCGTCCCGCGCGAGTCCGCGTAGTCACCCCGATACGCCACACCCCCGAGCCGAACCTCCGAAAGGTCCGGCTCGGCGGTGCGCTGCGACTCGAAACACCTTCAGCCCGAACAAGATCGAACTGCGTCCCGAAATGTCTTGTCCGCCTCAGTATTCGCAATCGAGCGCACGCCCGGCGGTATACGCGACATTGAGGCTACAACCCTGAACCCAGCGAAAGGCCCCGCGCCCGAAGACATTCGGAAGCGGGGCCTTTCGGGCGGATGCTCAGACCGCGGCGGCGATGCGGTCGCCGATTTCCACGGTGGAGGCGGTGCCGGTGCGGGCGGACAGGTCCTTGGCCACGGCGGATTCGATGCGGGCGGCCTCGTCGGTACGGCCGAGGTGGTTCAGCAGCAGGGAAACCGACAGGATCGCGGCGGTCGGATCGGCCTTGGACTGGCCCGCGATGTCCGGAGCGCTGCCGTGCACGGGTTCGAACATGCTCGGGTTGACGCCCGAGGCATCGATATTGCCCGAGGCGGCCAAGCCGATGCCACCGGACACGGCGGCGGCCAGATCGGTGATGATGTCGCCGAACAGATTGTCGGTGACGATCACATCGAAGCGGCCCGGATCGGTGACCATGTGGATGGTCGCGGCGTCGATGTGCTGATAGGCGACCTCGATGTCCGGGAATTCGGCGCCGACCTCGGTCACCGTGCGCTGCCACAGCGAACCGGCGAACGACAGCACATTGGTCTTGTGCAGCAGCGTCAGATGCTTGCGGCGCTGCTGGGCCGCGGCGAAGGCATAGCGGACCACGCGCTCGATGCCGAACCGGGTGTTCGTGCTGACCTCGGTGGCGACCTCGTGCGGGGTGTCCACGCGGATCGCGCCGCCGGTGCCGGTGTACGGCCCCTCGGTGCCCTCGCGCACGACGACGAAATCGATGTCGGGCTCACCCGCGAGCGGGCTGCGCACGCCCGGGAACAGCCGCGACGGACGCAGATTCACGTGGTGATCCAGCGCGAACCGGGTGCGCAGCAGCAGCCCGCGCTCGAGCAGGCCGCTGGGCACCGACGGATCACCGATCGCGCCGAGCAGGATCGCATCGTGCTGCTTCAGCTCGGGCAGCACCGAATCCGGCAGTACCTCACCGGTGGCGTGATACCGCTTGGCGCCCAGGTCGTAATGGGTCTTCTCCACGCCCGGCACGACCACGTCGAGCACCTTGAGCGCCTCGGCGATGACCTCGGGACCGATACCGTCACCGGGAATGACAGCCAGTTTCATATGACAACGCTCCGTTCGTTCACGCTCGTGGCCCACATACCAGATATGTGGCCGAATCAGCCGGTACGGCCGACCGGCGCGATCTCGGCAGCGCGGCGGCACCGAGCCGATCGGCCATGCGATCACACGCGCCGATCGCAAGCATCGCCACCTTAGCGGTAAGCCGAATCTGCCCCGTCACCAGGGCAAGCGGCTCTCAATCCGTGAGATCCGGCCACCGGCCGACGCGTCGGCGCACCCGATCCGGTCCGACTGCGAGCACTCAGGCCTCCACCCGACGTTTCAACGCCTGGTTGAATGCCTCGAAACCTTCGTCGCCGCCGCGCGGCCCTTCCGCGACCAACCGCGACAGCAAGCCGCCGAAGGACTCCCGGTGCGTCAGTCTTGTATCGCCGCCGGGCAGTTCCGCGAACACGAATTCGTGTGTGCCGGTATAGATCGCCGCGGGCAGCCAAGTGGCATGCGGAATCACCGCCGCCCACGCGAGCCTGACCCCGGGTGTCGCCTCGAGCACCGGCACATCCACCACGTAGGGCTTCGTGCCGGGCGGCCCGAGCACGAGCCGCAACCGATGGCCGACTTCGGCGCACCCGTCGAGTTCCCGAATGTACGTCGTCCACTCGGGATAGCGCGCGAAGTCGGTCAGCACGTCCCACACTCGCTGCGGGCTCGCGGCTATGTCAACGGTCGTTTCGATCGGTCGCACGCCACGAATTCCAACCGAACATTGGCGAGCCACCGATATGAGCCGAAAAGCGGTGTGCGCGAACCGATCCGGTCGAGGATCGGTTCGCGCACAGGTTCCGGACTCAGCTCAGGTCGACCTGGACGACCTTGCCCGCGCCGACGACCTCGGCGATCGAGGACCGCACGTCGGCGGGGACCTCGGTGTTCACGCGCAGGATGACCGTCGCGCCCTCCTGGTCGACGTCCTGGCTCAGCTGGGCGGCCTGAATGTCGATCCCGGCCTCGCCCAGGGCGGTGCCGATCTTGCCCAGCGCGCCGGGACGGTCCTCGTAGTTCAGCACGGCCAGGTTCAGGCCCTCGGCGCGCATATCGTAGTTGCGGCCGTTGATGTTGACGATCTTCTGCACCAGCTCCGGCTCGGTCAGCGCGCCCGAGACGTTCAGGGTGCGGCCGTCGCCGAACACCGCGCGCAGATCCACCACGCTGCGGTGCGAGGGGCTCTCGGTGGCGGTCGTGACGGTCGCCTCGATCCCGCGCTCCTTGGCCAGCGCCGGGGCGTTGACGAAGGTCACCGCCGGGCCCTGCTCGCCCTCGGAGTCGGTCTCGTTCAACGCCGAGAAGATGCCGCGCAGTGCCGAAAGCTCCAGCACCGCAACGTCGTACGCGCTGAGCTCGCCGCGCGCCTGCACCTCGAGGCTGACCGGCAGCTCGTTCGCCAGCGCACCCAGCAGCGCACCCTGCTTGCGCACGATCTCCAGCCACGGGGCGACGAACTCGTCCACCGCGCCGCCGGTGACGTTCACCGCGCCGGGCACGAATTCGCCTGCCAGAGCGAGCAATACGGACTTGGCCACATCGGTGCCCGCGCGATCCTGCGCCTCGGCGGTGGACGCGCCCAGGTGCGGGGTGACCACGACCTGCGGCAGCTCGAACAGCGGGCTGTCGGTGCACGGCTCGGTCTCGTACACGTCGATGCCCGCGCCGCGCACATGACCCGACTTGATCGCGTCGGCGAGCGCGGCCTCGTCGATCAGCCCGCCGCGGGCGGCGTTGACGATGATGACGCCAGGCTTGGTCAGCGCCAGCTTCTCCGCGGACAGCAGGCCCTTGGTCTCGGGCGTCTTGGGCAGGTGCACCGAGATCAGGTCGGCGCGGGCGAGCACCTCGTCCAGCTCGAGCAGTTCGATGCCCAGTTGCGCGGCGCGGGCGGGCGAGACGTAAGGGTCGTAGGCGACGATCTTGGTCTCGAACGCGGCCAGGCGCGCGGCGAACAGCTGGCCGATGCGGCCCAGGCCGATCACGCCGACGGTCTTGCCGAAGATCTCCACGCCGTTGAACTTGCCGCGCTGCCAGGTGTGCTCGCGCAGGGTGGCGTCGGCGGCCGGGATCTGGCGGGCGGTGGACAGCAGCAGGCTGACCGCGTGCTCGGCGGCGGTGTGGATATTGGAGGTCGGCGCGTTGACGACCATCACACCGCGCTCGGTGGCCGCGGGGACCTCGACGTTGTCCAGGCCGACACCGGCCCGCGCGACGATCTTCAACCGCCGGCCGGCGTCGAGGACCTCGGCGTCGACCGTGGTGGCGGAGCGGACCAGCAGCGCGTCGGCCTCGGGCACGGCGGCCAGTAGTTCGGGCCGATTAGGCCCGTCGACCCAGCGCACCTCGACACCGTCGCCGAGCGCATCGACGGTCGACTGGGCGAGCTTGTCGGCGATCAGAACAACAGGACGGCCATTTTGGCTCACTGGGGGCACTCCTGGGAAAGAGGGGATCGGCATTTACCGGGGCCAAGCTTAATGGGCTCGTCCGGGGAACGGTGCGGGTGGTCGCCTTGGGTGACCTCGGTCTCACCGACGCTCGGACACGTACGCCCGCTCCGACTCGGGCGTGGTCTCGCATCTGTCGCGGCCCCGCCCCGCATATCCGCACGAGGACCGCATGACGCGTCCACTACCTCCCGTGCCGGATGCTCGCGGGTTTCGCCGGCAAGAATTCGAGCGCAGGGGAATCCGCAGACCGTTGCTCCTCGTCCAGCGCCGCGATCACCCGACGTGGATCAGCTCGGAGTGCATGTGCGCGTTCCGTTCGAATGCAGAGCTTGCGCCCCCAGCCCGGTCGTCCTATGGCATGCGGAGACGACGGGCCGCCCCGCCCCGTGCGGGTGCGCTCGCCCTCGGCCGCGCGAGCGACGCGTTCCGTCCTATCCCGCTTGCGCGCGCTCCTCCTCTATACCCTCTATACCGCGCATCGCGTAGACCCGCTCGAGGAAGTCGCGGTGGGCGCGCAGCGTGGAATCGAGGAGTTCGCGCCAGGTGCGGCGGTCGATGCGGGCGTCGCTGTCCAGGGAGGAGAGCGAGGCGGGGCGGAGACGGTCGATGTGGTCGACGATGAAGGTGAGGCGGCGGCGGGGGAACTGGTCGCCGATGCGGGGGTTCTCGGTCAGGAACGTGTCCAGCGCGTAGAGATAGTTGATCGCGCGGTTGTACTCCTCGTCGGTGAGATGGTAGTCCATCCGCTTGATCTCCACGATCCAGAGTTCACCGGCATCGTGCAGCAGGACGAAATCGGGTTCGCGCTTGGCACTGCCGATGGCGGTGGTCACCAGGGTGGAGCCGAATTTCTGTGCGTACCAACGCTCGAAGGCCGCGCGGACGCGGGTGAGCGATTCGTTCATACCCAGCGGCGTCCACTCCGGTGCGAGCAGCCACGGCGCTCGCTCGATGAGTTCCTGGAAGGGACGCTCCAGCGAGCGGCGGTCGTCGATGAGCGCATGCAGCTTGTCCACCACCGCGACTCGCTCCCCGGCGATCTGCCCGAGGGAGTAGATCTCCGCCACCCGGGCGCGTTCGAACAACGCCACCACGACGTCCAGGCGCGGATCGGAGTCCTCGGCGATCTGCTGCAACGTATCGAGCAGACTGCGCTGCGGACCTAGCGACAGGGCCAGGCGCACAATGCTTTCCACGTGCCCCGGATCGTCCAGTGCGGCACGATCCTTGTTGGCCACCAGGATTCGCGCTGCGCCAGCCACCGATTCGCGAAACATCCTGTCGCCCGGCGCGATAGCCTCCAGCTTCCGATAGATCTGCGACCGATCCACGAACTCCTCCCACACCCGCCGCCGGATCGACCGCTCCCCCATCCGGCCGATCTCGGCGATGAGCTCACGTCCCCACGCCGCCAGCGCCTCACCCCGGCCTGAATTCCAGATGATGTCCTGCCGGTCCGAGCGCACCAGGTCCTCCTCGTCGTCGAGCCAGTCCACATGGATGGCCCCGACCAGATAGGAACGCAGTTTGTACTCGCCGGTGAATCCGGCCGCGATACCGAAATCCCTTGTCTGCGCGACGATCTTGCCGCGCGCGTAGATCCGCACGCCCGCCATGGCCTCGTCGCGATAGGGGTGCCGGGAGTAGGCGATCCACCCGGTGACGGGCAGGTACTGCCGCCCCGCGCGCACCGGGCGCGAGGCCACATCGATGCGCGTCTCCTCCATCACATCGATCGGCAGATCACTGAGGATGAAGCTCTCGGTCTCCCGCGCCGCGCTGTTGTGCACCTCGACCCGCCAGTCCGGGCGTTCGATCCCGAATCTCGCGGCGAGCTGACGATTCAGTTCCGCGCCGGAATTGACCCGCTTGCGGAAGAAGTCCCGCAGGATGACGGTGGTGCCGCGCTGCGGTGCGACGGTGCCGTCCAGCGCGCCGGCCGCCGGATAGTAGTCACTCTCGGTGTCGTGCACCATATCGTCCAGGTCCAGAACGATATGGGAGACAGGCCATCCGGCCTCGGTGCGATCGCGCTCGCCGCTGCCAGCGCTGATCACCTCGATGGTCCGGCAGATTCCGAAGGCGGCCAGCTTGCCGATTCCCTTGCGGCCCATGACCGGTCGGCCGCGTTCGCGGGAAAGATCCGAGCCCGTGCGGATTCGCCGGTCCGAACCCACCATCAGGTAGTGCTCGTTGACCTCGTCGGCGGTCATGCCGTGGCCGTTGTCGGTCACGATGATCTCGTAGGGCGGTTCCTGTGCGCCGCGCACGGTGCCCGCGAGGGTCACTCCCCACGGCAACCAGACCGTCACTTCACTGGCGTCGGCGTCGTAGGAGTTGGCGATGAGTTCGGCCAGAACCGCCGAAACCCGGTCGTAGAGGCGGATTCCCAGCTTGTCGATGGCCAGCCGGCTGATCCGCATCGTGTACTTGTGGTCGGACTGCGCATCTTCGTCCATGGTCGGGCCTTCCGCTCGCCCGTGGGCAGCCGCTGTTCAGCTACCACCACTGACACCCATGCTGAGTGGCCCCGTTGACCAGGGGTTGAACGGTAAACGTCCAGGTCGTCACAAGCGGATTCCGGTCCGTGGCGAAACCACGGCCGAAAACGCGAAAGACCCCGCACCACGATGGTGCGGAGCCTTACCAAGTCAGGTGACTCAGATCACGCGCACGCCCTGGGCCTGCGGACCCTTCTGGCCCTGGCCGATCTCGAACTCCACGCGCTGACCTTCGTCGAGCGACCGGAAGCCGCTCCCGCTAACAGCCGAGTAGTGCACGAACACATCCGGACCACCGTCGTCCTGAGCGATGAACCCGAAGCCCTTCTCGCTGTTGAACCACTTCACTACGCCTTGCGCCATTTCATACCTTCTGTAGACGAGCTGGGCCGGCCAACGTCCGCTCGACCCGGTCTCGATGTTCCAGAATGCCATGCCGGGCACGGTGCGCGCCACCGTGATTTCCCCCAAGACGCGTTTGCAGCCGATATGCCAGCACTCCCAGGAGGCCCGGTCTCACGTCTCGTGATTATACCGATATATTCGCATCAGCTCGCCGTTCACTTTATCGAGCACGTCACCGCTCGGCGTCGCGACCCGATCGGAAT
>NZ_BDBQ01000038.1 GCF_001613065.1 Nocardia miyunensis NBRC 108239 | reverse complement strand
TTCACACGACCGTTGTGCGAGCTCAGCCGCCGAAAGACCCGGTCCACAGCGTATTCAGGATACCGTGGAACGCAGCGCTGCCGGTGCCCAAGAGCCCGTGCAGAGCGGCGGAACCGGTGTCGATGATAACGGGGATCATGGAATTGCCTTTCATTGTCGAGATCCGGCCGAACCGGCTTGCGACAGGCATATCGACCAACTTGAAATATCCGTTAGCCAGAATTGCGGGAAAGTGACCCGAACAACACGATTTCAGAACTGTGTGCCATGACACACAATCAGTTCTGTACGACCCGGACGTTCCTTGCCTCGGGACCGGTCTTGGTATGACGGATTTCGAACACCACCCGCTGCCCCTCGGCGAGCGAGCGGAAGCCGGTCCCCTCGAGCTCGGTGTAGTCGACGAAGACATCGGGCCCGCCGTCATCGTGACGGATGAACCCGAACCCCTTCTTGGTGTCGAACCACTTGACCGTGCCTTGTGCCATATCCCATACCTTCTCGCCATCGGGCCAGCCGAACCATAGCGAGGCAATCGTCGGCAGTCCAGGCCGATTCGGCGCGTCGCGCGCAACGACGTTCATCTCACGGACGCAGATAACGCACCTGACGCGCCATCTCGGCGGTGTGAATCGCGTGCCCGGACAGCTGTTCCGGCACGCCGACCTGCCAGAACGCACCGGATTCGGTCCACGCCGAGGGGTGGGTCCGCACCACGACCACCGCGGGCCGTGACTGCCGCACGGCCGCATCCCTGGCATGGGCATAGGCTTCACGGAATTCGTCCGTACTCGAGGCGGTGAAAACCACGCACCCCAGCGAATGCGCGTGCGCGGCGAAATTCACCCGCGGCGGCGCCGGATGATTGGTGCGGCAGTCCCGATACATATTGTTGAAACCGTTGCCGCCCTGACCTTCCTGCAGGCGCGCGATCACCGCGTAGCCGTCGTTGTCGCAGACGACCGCGACGAACCGATGACCGGCGAACGCCGCGGAGAACAGCTCGGAATTGAGCATCAGATACGAGCCGTCACCGAGCAGCGTCGTGACCAGCCCGTGCCGATGCGCCATGGCCGCACCCCAGGCGCCCGCGAGTTCGTAACCCATACAGGAGAATCCGTACTCCACGTCCATGGTGGGTTCACCGCCGGTATCCCGCCAGCCGCCGATCAGCTCACCCGGCAGGCCGCCGGACGAGGTCATCACGTAGTCGCCCGATTCGCTCAGATCGTTCACCGCTCCGACGATCTGCGCATATGTGGGCAGCGTGGGCGCCGGCGCGCGCAGGGTGTCGATGTAGTCGTCCCACTCCGCGCGCACCGCCGCCGCACGGGTCGTCCACCCGCGCGCCACCCGCCACCCGGACAGTTCGGTCTCCAGATCCTCCAGTGCCGCAGCGGCATCCGCGACCACGGCGAGAGCGCCGTGTTTGACCGCGTCGAAGCGCGCGGCGTTGATCGTGACCATCCGGACATCGGGCGCGAAGGCGGTCCACGAGGCGGTCGTGAAGTCCTGCAGACGGGTTCCCACCGCGAGCACCAGATCCGCTTCCGCCGCAAGGGTATCGGCGGAGGCCGATCCGGTGACGCCCAGCGGCCCGGCGTACAGCGGATGTTCGTGTGCGACGAGGGTGCGGCCCGCGGTGGTCTCGGTGATCGGAATGCCGTGTCGCTCGGCCATTTCCAGCGCCTGCGGTCCAGCGCCCGAATACCGCACGCCGCCACCGAGAATCAGCAGGGGGCGTTGCGCGGACCGCAGGGCGTGCGCCGCCGCGGCGAGGGCGGTGCGATCGGGACGCGGCCGGGCGACGGAATGCACGACCGGTTCGAACAGCACGTCCGGGAAGTCGAAGGTTTCGGCCTGAACGTCCTGCGGCAGAGCGAGCGTCACCGGTCCGGCATCGGCGGGATCGGTGAGTACCCGGGCGACCTGCGGCAACGTCGCGAGCAGCTGCTCGGGCCGGGTGATCCGGTCGAAATAGCGGCTCACCGCGCGGAACGCGTCGTTGGCGGTCACGGTCGGATCGCCGAAGTGCTCGACCTGTTGCAGAACCGGATCCGGACCCCGCCCGGTGAACACGTCACCCGGAAGCAGCAGCAGCGGAAGCCGATTCGCGTGCGCGACACCGGCCGCGGTCACCATGTTCAGCGCGCCGGGACCGATCGAAGAGGTGACGACTCCGACCTGACGCCGGTGCACGGCCTTGGCCAGGCCTACCGCGGCCAGGGCCATGCCCTGTTCGGAGTGCCCACGCCAGACCGGGATCACATCGCGGCGTTCCTCGAGTGCCGTGCCCAGGCCCAGGACGTTGCCGTGTCCGAAGATCGCGAACACCGCGGGAAACAGCGGCACCTCGCGTCCGTCCAGGGTCTGTGACCGCTGCGCGATCAGCCAGGCCACCAGCGCTTGCGCCGTCGTCAGTCGCATCGAATTCCTCTCTGTCCCAGATGGCCCGGAGTACCCGATTTCGACGGTTCGTCACATCCGTCCTCGATGACCGGTCACCGGGCAGCGCGGATCGGGATCGATCGAGGCCCAGGTGTCGCGGACCCAGGTGTGCGCGGGGTCGTCGCAGAAGGCCATGGATCGCTCGGGCGCCGGGCCCGCCAGGACGTTCAGGTAGTACATCGGGTAGCCCGGCGCCGCCACACACGGCCCGTGGTAGCCCCGGGGGATCAGGAATACGTCCCCGTCGCGGACCGCGACGTTCTCGTCGAGTTCACCGTCGGCGGTGTAGGTGCGATGCATGCCGAACCCCTCCCGGGAGGGGGTGATCGCGTCGCGTCCGGCGATGCGGAAGTAGTAGATCTCCTCGTTCACGACCTCGCAGTCGGTCGCATGGTCGTGCTTGTGCGGCGGATAGGAGGACCAGTTGCCGTCCGGGGTGATGAGTTCACAGGCGTTGAGTTTGTCCGCGTGCTCCCACACACCGGGAATGCCGAAATTCGTGACCTGCCTCGTGGCCCGGCCCGCACCGCGGACCTCCACCGGAACGTCCTCGGCCGCACCGTATCTCGCGGAAAGTCGGCGTTGGCAGCGAGCCATCGGCAGGGCGATCTCGGCACCAGCCCGCGAGACCAGCTCCATCTCGGCCTCGCGCGGCACGTACGCGAAATCGGTGACCCGGGTGAAAACCGAATCACGGCCGGCCAAGTCGAAGGTCTCGCCGTCCACGCGGACCGTGCAGGACCCGACCAGCGGCAGGACGAACGCCTCGTACTCACCGGTGTGCAATCTCCTCGCCTCACCCGCCGCCAGCCGCAGGACCCGCAGCCCCACATAACTCCATCCCGCGGTCTCGGCGGTCAGCAGGATGGGATCGCGGCCGTCCTCGAGCGTGCCCGCGGGACGGTGCAACCGGCTCATCGTGCGACCTGCGGGTGCGCGATGCAGGACCACCCGACGGGCAACCGCGGCTCGGTCCAGGGCCGGCCCCCGACCTCGGCGGTCAGCTCGGCGGGGGCCGGCGCGGCACCGAGCGCACCCGTGGAACAGCGCAATCGAGCACCTCCGTGCAGCGGTCCCCGGTCGATGCGTATCGGCCGGTGTATTCCTGGCCCGCGTGAGACCGGACATGAACGCTGGATCACGCGACTCATCTACGCCTCCTTCAATATCCGTGCCGCGGCGTCGACCGCGCCCGCGACATCGCCGTCGGGTGGATACAGCAGACTTCGGCCGACCACGAGACCACGCGAAACCTCGTGTCGCAGTGCGCCTCCCCATGCCGCCAGATCCGCCGCCGCATCCCCCGAGGGCGCACCGCCCAGCATGAGCACCGGCAGGGTCGTGGCGTCGAGCACCGAGATGTCCTCCGGCGCGGGGATTTTCAGCCAGGTGTAGGCCGAAGTCACGCCGAGGCCCGAGGCGACGGTGATCGCACGTTGCAGCGAGGCCGAATCCTTGTGCATCACCAGCGATCCGGACTCGTCGCGATGGTAGGGCAGCGGTTCCACCATCGCCATCAGACCGTGCGCGGCAAGCTCGGAGACCGCGCTGGCGCACGCCTGTAGCGTCGGGATGGTGCGTGGGTCCGAATCCACCAGTCGCAGTAGCATTTTCCCGCCGTCGAGGCCGAACTCGACCAGCGACCGGGCGTCGTATCCGGTGAACCGGTCCTCGATCTCCCAGTCCGCACCGGCCAGGCCGCCGCGATTCATCGATCCGATGACGACCTTGTCGTGCAGCGCGTCCAGCAGCAGCAGTTCCTCCACCACGTCCGGGGAGCCGAGCACACCGTCCACCGCCGGATTGTCCAGCGCGATCAGCAGGTGCTCGAGCAGGGTGCGCCGATCCGCCATGGCGGTGCGGTCCGAGCCGACCCCGAGCGCGCCGCGGGCCGGATGGTCCGCCGCCACCAGGAACAGCGTGCCCCGCGCGGACAGCAGCCGCTCGCGCCGACGTCGCGCGGCGTAGGCGCGCGCGATCGCCCCGGGTTCGGTGCCGCGCACGCGCAACAGCTCGTGCCAGCGTTCATCGGTCAGGTACACCGCGTCTCCTCATACGACCTCCTCCGCGTGCCGCGTCCGGCTCAGCAGTTCCTCGATCTCCGCCAGCGCGGGCATGGCGTCGGCGCAGGCCAGTCGCGAAGCCACCAGGGCCCCAGCGGCATTGGCGTATTCCGCGGCCCGTGGCGGATCCCATCCCGCGAGTAATCCGTGCACCAGCGCACCGCCGAAACCGTCGCCCGCGCCGAGTCCGCACACCACTTCGACCCGGCACGGCGGCACGGTCCATCGATGCCCGGCCGCGTCGGCGACGAACACCCCGTCCGCACCGCATTTGATCACCGCCAACTCGACGCCCCGGCGCACCAGCCGCCCGGCGGCCTCGCCCGGATCGTCGGTCCCGACCGCCACCCGCACCTCGGTTCGGTTGCCCACCACCACATCCACGTGATCGAGCAGCGCACCGATCTCACGCCCCGCGGTCGCCGCGTCCGGCCAGAACATCGGCCGATAGTCCAGATCGAGCACGGTGTGCCCGCGCCGCGCACGCCGTTCGAGCACCCGGCGCTGGGTGCCGCGCGCGGGCTCGGCGCTGACGCCGGTCCCGGTCACCCACAGCAGCGGCACGGATTCGACGACGTCCCAGGGGATATCGTGCTCGGTCAAGGTCAGATCCGGCGCGATCGGCGCACGATAGAACAGCAGCGGCGGATCGGCGGGCGGATTCAACTCGCAGAACACCACGGGCGTCAGCAGATCCGCGGAAGTGGACACATGCCGCGGCGAGACACCGAACTCCGCCAACGCGGTTCGCACATACGCACCGAACCCGTCCGCCCCGACCTTCGTCACCACCGCACTACGCCGCCCCAGTCGAGCCGCGGCCACGGCGACGTTGGTTGCCGTGCCGCCCAACGATTTCGCGAACGTCCGCACCTGAGCCAGCGGCACATCGCTCTGCTCCGGATACAGGTCCACTCCCACGCGCCCGATCGTCAGCACCTCCAGCTCGCTCATTCCGCCACCCGCTCCAACTCATGTTGCAGCGCAGCGAGTTCGGCCCCACCGGCCATCTGCCGGGTGAGCTCGGACAGATCGATCTCGGACCTCTCGTAGGAGCCGAGCGACGCGCCGCGTTTGAGCAGCAGGAAGCGGTCACCGACCGGGTAGGCGTGGTGGGGGTTGTGGGTGATCAGGACGACCCCGAGGCCACGATCACGCGCCTGGACCACGTAACGCAACACCACCCCGGCCTGTTTCACGCCCAGCGCGGCGGTCGGCTCATCGAGGATGAGCACCTTCGCGCCGTAGTGCACCGCGCGCGCGATCGCCACGCACTGCCGCTGCCCGCCGGAGAGCGTGCCGACCGGCTGCTCCAGATCGCGGATCTCGATTCCCATGTCCGACAACGCGTTCCGGGCTATCTCACGGCTCCGGCCGCGATCGAGGAAGCGCAGCGGCCCGACCCCGACGGTCGGCTCCGAACCCAGTACGAAATTGCGCCACACGCTCATCAGCGGGACCACCGCGAGATCCTGGTACACCGTGGCGATCCCGCGATCGAGCGCCGCGCGCGGGGAGACGAATCGGGTCGGCTCCCCCTCGACGAGCAGCTCACCAGCGTCGTGCTGATGCACTCCGGCCAGAATCTTGATCAGCGTGGACTTTCCCGCGCCGTTGTCACCCAGCACGCAGGTGACCTCTCCGGAGTTCACCACCATGGACACGTCGTCGAGCGCGACCACCCCACCGTAACTCTTCGTCACACCGACGGTTTCGATGAGCGTGGTTCCCCCGGACGTCGCGGTCATCGCCGAATCCTCTCCGCGCGCTTGCTGAACACGTTGTTGACCAATACCGCCGCGAGCAGCAGCACGCCCAGGAACAACATGAACCAGTCGTCGTTCCAGCGGGCGAACACGATGCCCTGCCTGGCCATTCCGAAGATGAGCGCACCCAGGGCCGCGCCGATCACCGATCCGAATCCGCCGGTCAGCAGGCAGCCGCCTACCACGGCCGCGATGATGAACTGCAGTTCCAGGCCCACGCCCTGATTGGCCTGAACGCTGCCGAATCGCAGAATGCTGCACGAGCCGACCACCCATCCGGCGAACCCGGTTCCCATGAACAGCAGGATCTTGGTCCGCACCGCGGGCACGCCGACCGCGCGGGCGCTGTGCAGCGAACCGCCCACCGCGAACGTCCAGTTGCCGAATCGCGTGCGCAGCAACAAGATCGAGCCCAGCACGGTCAGCAGGATCCACCACACCACCGATGCCTGGATGCGGGTGCTGCCCAGATCGATCGTGGAGGCGAAAACCGCACCTGCCGAGGCATATCCGGCCGCACCGCGAATTCCGGCGACCTGCACGGTATCGGTGACCAGCCGCGTCACACCGAGATTGAGGCCCTGGAGCGCGAGGAACGTACCGAGCGTCACGATGAAACTCGGCAGCCCCGTGCGCATCACGACCCACCCGTTGAACGCACCCACGGCCAGCGCGAACACCAGCGAGGCCAGCAGCGCGAACCACACGTTCCAGCCCGCGTGCACCGCCAGCAGCGCGGTGACCAGGGACGTCGACGCGGTCATCACGCCGGCGGACAGATCGAATTCCCCGCCGATCATCAACAGCGCCACCGCGACCGCCATGATGCCCAGCGTCGAGGCGTCGTCGAGCCAGTTCGCGATGCCCAGCGGGCTCAGGAACTTGTCGGTGATGACGGTGAAGAAGACGAACACCAGCAGCGCGCCGAGCAATGCCCCGATCTCGGGCCGCACGATCGCGCGCTGCAACAGGGTGGGACCCGAGATCGTGTCCGGCACACCGGCCTCCGTGGAGGTCTGGTCCGAGGACGTTGCGGCGGTACTCAATTCATCCCTCTCAGCGCGTGCCCTGCGACACCAGCGTCGCGATCGCGTCGACGTTGTCCTTGTCCACGAAGGCCGGACCGGTCTGCACCGGCGCCCCGCCGCCGACGGTGTTGCGATTGGACTTGTACAGCTGCAACATCACGATCGGCAGATATCCCTGCTCGTACTGCTGCTGGTCGATGGCGAACAGCAGTTTGCCGGATTTGATGGCGTCCACGACCTCACTGTTCAGATCGAACGTCGCGATCTGCGCGGCCGAACCGGCCTCCCCGACCGCGGCCACGGCCCGCGCCGCCACCTGCGAATTCAACGTCAGCACAGCGTCGATGGAGTGATCGGACTCGAGCGCGCCCTTGATCCGGGACTGCGCGTCGGTCGGATTGTTGATATCGACCTGCAGCGTGGTCGCGCTGCCGCCGAACCCCTTCGTCGCCCCGTCGCACCGCTGGTTGTCACCGATATTCCCTGCTTCGTGAATGACGCAGAGCAGCTTGTGTTTTCCGGCCGCCGCCAGGCGCTTGCCCGCGCCCTCCCCCGCGGATTCCTCGCTCTGCCCGACGTGACCGATCGCCCCGACGCTCGCGCTCTGCGCCTCACCGGAGTTGATCGTGACCACGGGAATGCCCGCGGCGACGGCCTTCTGGATCGAGGGCCGCAACGCATCGGGATTGGCCATGGAGACCACGAGTCCGCCGACGCCCTGGGCCACGGCGTTGTCGATGAGCTTGGCCTGCTGGGTCGGATCACCGGAAGACTGGTAGTCGACCTTGATGCCGAGTTGCTTGCCCGCGGCGGCCGCGCCGTTCTTGACCACGTTCCAGAACGCATCGCCCGCACTGCCGTGCGTGACCACCGAGACGGACGTCAATGTGCCGGTCGGACCGGCCGTCTGGGTGGTGGTGTTGTTCTCCGCGGCGGGTCCGCTGCACGCGGCCAGCACCGCCGCCGTGGCGAACCAGGGCAGCACGCGCCGCCAGCGTGATCGAACACTGCGGGCCGGGGCGGACTTCGTTGTCATCATCTCTCCTTGTTGCTGCGGAATGCGCGGGAGCCTGCGTGGTTACGCTCCGCTACCGCCTCCGGCCCTGATCGGCGCATTCCGGGGTCCGGCGGAAATCAGTGCGGCGCCGATATTTTCGAGTCGGCGCAGACTCCGTGCGGTATCCCGGCTGGGCCCGGCCGCGGTGTCGCCCGCCCCCAGCGCCGTATCCTGTTCGAGCACGTACCAGCCGCGGTAGCCGCCCGCGTGGGCGCACCGCACCAGCGCCTCGATGTCCACGTCCCCGTCGCCCAGCGGCACGAACAGTCCCTGCCGCACGGCCGCGCTGTATTCGATTGCGCCGCAGCGGATTCGATCCGCGAGATCGGCCCGCACATCCTTGAGATGAATATGCCCGATCCGATCGGCGTGCCGACGCGCCAGTGCCACCGGATCCGCACCGCCGATCAGCAGATGCCCGGTGTCCAAGCACAATTCGAGGTCCGAGTCGGCGATCAGACGCTCGACTTCCGGACCGGTCTCCACCAGCGTGCCCACATGTGGGTGCACAACGGTTCGCAGGCCGTACCCCGCCGCGAGATCGCGGATGTCGGCTGCCGTGCTGATCAGCGTGCGCCACTGGCGATCATCGAGCTGCGGGCGCGTGTCGTAGCCCTCCCCGCCGGTCGCCGCCGCGAGTACCAGCACCTCGGCCCCGGCCGCGGCGAACAGCTCCGCGCTGGCACGGGCGGCGGTGCGGGCGGCCTGCGGATCCCGGTGCAGGGCCAGGGCGAGGAATCCGCCGATGGCCTCGATTCCGAAGGGGGCCAACAGTTCCCGGAGCCGGTCCGGTTCGGCGGGCAGATATCCCGGCGGCCCGAATTCGGTGGCGGTGAGCCCGAGGGCGGCCATCTCCGACAACACGGTCGAGACGGGGAGCACATGACCCCAGCCCGGCACCTCGCACACACCCCAGGAGATCGGCGCGGCGGCGATCCGTAGCGGATGCATCGGTTCGGTCATCAGACAGCTCCGGCCTGTCGGTGCATGGTGCGCTCAGCGCATTGGAGCGCTCCAATAATGTAACCTGTGTCACGATAGTGTCAAGAGGTCCCAGCGCCCCGTTTCCACGGTATCTACCTGGGGAAATATGTCTCATCCAGGACAATCCCGGAATATTTCGATGGCGTGAATGTCCGATTGGAGCGCTCTATTGCTCGGTGCACCGCCGCGCGGTACCGTCGGCGCACAGGTTCCGCCGACCGTCCGGGGAGAGGACACGATGCAGCGCCCGACGATGCAGGACGTCGCCGCTCGGGCCGGTGTCTCGCGCGCCCTGGTCTCGCTCGTGATGCGCGACTCGCCCAAGGTCAGCGAACATCGCCGCCGGGCGGTGCTGGCCGCGGCCGCCGAACTCGGCTACCGGCCGCACACCATGGCCCGCTCCCTGGCCAGCCGGACCTCCAATATCGTCGGCGTCCTGGTCTCCGATCTGCACAACGCGTTCTTCGCCGATGTCGTGGAGGCCATGGACGGCGCGGCGCAGCAGGCCGGACTCGAGTTGATCCTCAACACCGGCCGCCGCAGTCCCGCCCGCGAACGCACCGCGCTGAGCAGCCTGCTGGCCTTTCGTCCAGGCGGAATCATCCTGCTCTCACCGGTTCTCGCGGCCGCGGCGATCCGCGAGGCGGCCACGCAGTGCCCGGTGGTGCTGGTCTCGCGCAGTTCGTCGGTGGCGGGCGTGGACACCGTCGACGACGACGGCGAGACCGGATCCGCACTGGCCGTGGATCATCTGGTCGCCCTGGGCCATCGGCGCATCGTGCACTTCGACGGCGGCGCCGCCTTCAGCGCGTCGCCCCGGCGCAAGGGGTATGTCGCGGCCATGCACCGGCACGGCCTCGAACCCCTGGTCGTGCCGAGCGAGCACACCGACGCCGCGGGCGTCGCGGCCGTGCGCAAACTCCTGACGGTGTTCTCCCCCAACAACTTTCCCACGGCACTGGTGTGCGGCAACGACTTCAACGCCGTGGGCGCGATGTCCGCGCTGGAGGACGCGGGATTGCGTGTGCCACAGGACGTCTCGGTCGTCGGCTACGACAACTCCTCCCTGGCCGCGCTGCGGCACGTCGCGCTGACCACCGTCGACCAGCCGCGCACGGAGATCGGCCGTCTCGCGATCGAGGCGCTCGCCCGACGCCTGCGCGAGGACCGAACCGACCCGGTCCGCCGACGCCTGCAGCCCTCGCTGATCGTCCGCGCGACCACCGCCGCGCCCACCGGCTGACCACACGACCCGCCGCCCCGAGTCCCCGGGCTCTCGCGGCCGCCACGAAAGGAGAACGGCCCCATGACAATCCGAATCGGCCTGGCAGGCACCGGCCGCATCGGCGTCGCACATGCGGAGATCCTGCGCAACCTGCCCGAGGTGGAAGAGGTCGTCGTGGCCGATGCCGAACCCGAACGCGCCCGCAGCACGGCGACGAAACTGGGCGTGCGATTCGCCCCCGACATCGAGGCGCTGTTCGCCGCGGACCTCACCGGCGTCGTGATCACCACCGCCACCGATTCACATCCCGAGCTCATCACCGCGGCGGTCGATCTGGGTATCCCGGTCTTCTGCGAGAAGCCGGTCGCGGCGGATATCGCGGGCACGCTCGCGGTGATCGGCCATCTCGAGCACTCGCGCGTTCCGGTGCAGATCGGTTTCCAGCGCCGTTTCGACGCCGGATACCGGGCCGCGCGCGCCGCGGTCGCCTCCGGTGAACTCGGCCGCCTGCACACCCTGCGCGCCACCACCCTGGACCCGGCTCCCCCACCAGCGGAATACATTCCGCGCTCGGGCGGACTGTTCCGGGACTGCGGCGTGCACGATTTCGACATCATCCGCTGGGTCTCGGGCCGCGAGATCACCGAGGTGTCGGTACTGGGCGCGAACCGCGGTGAGCAGTTCTTCCGCGACGCCGGTGACGTGGACACGGCCGCGGTCCTGCTGCGCCTGGACGACGACACCCTGGCGACGGTCTCGCTGGGCCGCTACAACGGCGCGGGCTACGACGTGCGCCTCGAGGTCCTCGGCTCTCGCGCCAACGCCATTGTGGGCCTGGATGATCGGGCACCGCTGCGTTCGGTCGAACCCGACTATCCCCCGCCGCTGTTCCCCGCCTATCCCGGTTTCATGGACCGTTTCCGCCGCGCCTACATCGAGGAGCTCACCGTGTTCACCGCCGTCGCCACCGGCGCGGCCGAAAACCCCTGCGGCCCATACGATGCCCTCGAGGCGTTCTACGTCGCCGAGGCATGTGAGTTGTCCCGCAAGCGCAATCGCACGGTGCCGGTCGCCGAGGTCCGCCGACGCTCAGCCCACGACGTCTAGATACTCTCCGTAGAACAGCATCAGCCCGATGGCCGCGGCGATTCCGCCGAGTATCCAGAACCGGATGATCACCGTCGTCTCGGCCCATTTGCTCAATTCGAAATGGTGATGGAACGGGGCCATCTTGAACAGCCGGTTGCGCGTGGTGCGGAAGACGACGATCTGCAGCAACACCGAGGCGATCTCCGCGACGAACAGCGCGCCGATCACGACGGTCAGCAATTCGGTCCGCGTGGTGATGGACAGACCGGCCAGCAGTCCGCCCAGCGCCAGCGATCCGGTGTCGCCCATGAAGATCCGAGCGGGTGCGGCATTCCACCATAGGAATCCGACGCAGGCCGCCACACCGGCCGCGCACACCGCGGCGAGATCGAGCGGATCGCGCACGTCGTAGCAGCCGATCTCGGGCCGGGAGGCGCAGGAGTTGATGTACTGCCACGACGTCACCACCACATACGCGCCCAGCGCCAGGCCCACCGACCCGGCCGCCAGCCCGTCCAGCCCGTCGGTGATGTTCACCGCGTTCGACCAGGCCACCACCAGAAAGCACACGACCAGCAGGAATGCGATGAGACCGAAGGAAACGGTATTGATATCGCGCACATATGACACATGCACACTGGCCGGAGTCAGCCCGGTACTGCCCGGGAAACGCAGCACCAGCACCCCGAAGATGAGCGCGGCGGAGATCTGCCCGATGAACTTCCCGGTCGCGGTCAGTCCGAGATTGCGTCTTCGGCGGACCTTGAGCAGATCGTCGATGAACCCGACCGAGCCCAATGCCGTTGCCAGGCCCAGGACCAGCAGACCCGAGGCCGACGGGCCCGGCCGATGGTCGTTCGCCCCGATCAGATGCGCACCCAGATATCCGGCCCACATGCCGGCCAGGATCGCGATACCGCCCATGGTCGGGGTGCCGCGTTTGGCCTGGTGGCTGGCCGGCCCGTCGGCGCGGATCTCCTGCCCGACGTCGCTGGTGGTGAACCACTTGATCAGCAACGGCGTCAACGTGATCGAGACCGCGAGCGCGATCATGGCCGCGAAGAGGACCTGGTTCATGCGCTCCCGTACTACCTGTTGCTGCCGCCGACGGCTCCGGCGGATTGCACCGATGGTAGCCAAGTCGGGGTCCCGCTCGCCGTTGCCCGTCACGCAACGACGCGAGATCGAAACGAGCGGCAGCTTAACCGGTTACGGAACGCTCCGCACGACAATCGTTGCGCGCAACCCGGATTCCCGAGCTCGACCACCTCATACCGCGACGAACGGCTCGCCGCGTTCCAGGTACACCGTGCCGCCCTCGCGATACGCCGCGTACGCCTGCCGCAGGCGGCTGGCCAGCCGCGGCACGGCGTAATCCTCCACCGATTCGATCGGTACCCATTCCCACCGATCCAGCTCGCTGTCCTGCAGCACGATGGCCGATTCGTCGCCGATCTCACCGCAGTCGAACACGAACAGCAGCCGGTCGGTACCGTCGTGCGGTGCCCAATCACAGACCAGCAGACGCCGGGGCGGCCGCGCGATGCCGAGTTCCTCGGCGATCTCCCGGCGACACGCCTCCACCGGGGCCTCGCTCACGTCCACGAATCCGCCGGGGATGTCCCAGCCGTCAGCGTAGGTCTTGTGCACCAGCAGTACCGACTCCTCGCGCACGAACAGCGCTCCGGCGGCAAGCCATGGTCGGGCGAAAACTTCAGGGGTGTAACTGGTTTGCTCAAACGAGGCATTCATGCCGCCCACCGACCTCACCAGCCCGCACGATGCGAGACTTCATTCCGGATCCGAACATTCGCCGAACACGATCTCACACCCACACCGCCCCGCGCCCGGCATCCGGACAGGACAGCGCGCTGGTCGATCGTTGTTCATCTGGGCCGCACCGTGTTTCATGGGTATCGATAGGCATGCATAATTACCCCGCCGCCTGGCAATTCTGATATCGATGACCCATGGCGAACGATGCGCTCGAGCCCGAGTACCGATTCAAGTGCTACAACGTGTCGGGTCTGGGTACCATCACGCCGCTTCTGGTCGCGGAGACGACCCTCTGCGGACTGTACGTCCTGCACTTCGCCGACGGCGAGGCGTACGTCGGACAGTCGGTCAACGTGGCGGCCAGATTCTCCGCGCATGCCCGGATGTGGAACGACATCGAGACGATCGATTTCGCGCCGTGGCCGGTGGAGGACCTCGACTTCGCCGAGCGTCACCTGATCTCCCTGCTCGAGCAGACCACCGAACTGCGCAACAAACAGTGGGTCTATCTGGCCGGTGACGACGACGACGAATTCGTCCCGGTCGAGCAGGCCCGCTCGATCGTGCTGCCCTGGGACCGCGGATCACGCACCACGGTCGACACCGGAACCGCCGGCGAGCAACGACACCGCTATTGGGAGCTGCACCGGCACGACGACTATCCCGCGCTGCGCGCCGCTATCGCGCTGTATATCAACGAGACCATTCCCGATCCGGTGAACACACAGCGCTACCTGTGGAACATCTCCGCGCTGCCGACCCGGTCCCGCGCCGGGCGTCGCCTGATGACGTTGCGCTGCGGCGCGTTGGAGACCCTGTTCGTCTCGGAGAGCAAACTGGACGACGGCAGCCTCTACACCACGATCCGGATGAACGTCGACATTCCGAAGGGGATGGCCGACGAGGATCTGACCATCGAGAGCGATCTGTTCCACGCGCTGCCCGGCACCTATCGCAATCAGCGCGTCTGGTCGTGGGTCTTCGGTCTGTACGACCTGATCGAGGAGGACATCAACGTCGATTCGGTCACCGGCGGACACGATTTCTTCGACCTCGCCTACAGCCTCAACATCCGGATGATGCGTCGCGGAATCTCCCGCTACGCCCGCAATCACAATCAGGATCTGGCCAACGACGTGCTGACCGAGGCGTACCGGCAGCAGATGGATTTCGGCGGGGAGACCTGATCCCGGCGATCAGCCCGGGACCTGCCCGAATCCGATCTCGTTGCCGTCGGGATCGGAATAGGTGATCTTGCGGACGCCGTTGTCGTAGGTCTCGCTCTTCGCCGGTTCCACGCCCCGCAGCGACGCCGCGTCCACCCGCTCGTCCAGATCGTCCACGATCACCGTCAACATGCCGTGACCCGCGTGTTCGGGCCGCTGGATGATATAGATCAACCGCTCCTGCGCGAGCTGCCAGACCGCCTCGGCCTCCTGGGGGAAGGAGTCCGGCGGCGCGCCGAGCAGCTTCTCGTACCAGGTCAGGGCTGCCGTGAAGTCGGCGACGGGGATTCCCGCGAACAGGTACAAGGCCATCGAGACATGCTATCCGCCGTCTATCCGGATCTTGTCCACCAAGCGGATTCGGGTACCGGCCGCTGGCATGAGGCCAGCGGCTACTCGGCCGTTCACGCAGCACATACTGCCGACGGTCGCACGAACCGAGCGCGGATCAGTGGATCCGGTACAGGTCGACGCGCCGGGGCTGGGGCTGCGGCTCGGCGAACAGGTACTGCACCCGGCACCGCATGCATACCGGATGCGCGCGGTGGTGCTTGTTGATCATCCACCGGTCGCAGTTGCTGCAGTTCATGGAGGTCGGCGGGTCGGACAACTCGGACCAGCCGATCAACAGCCCGGTGATGACCAGGATCAGGACGATCACCGGCAGGGCGAAAACCAGAATATCCAATGCCATGGGCTCGACTCCTCACTACAAATATCGTACTACGATAGTTATATGTCGCGCCCCGATACAAGGACGGTAGGGTGTGAACAATCAGTCAATCGCACCGACCGGTATGCGATACGAGGGAATTGGACCGGCATGCCCAAGCTGACATCGCGTGACTACAGCACGCTCCTGCACTTCCGCACCGCCCTACGCCGCTTCGAGCGCTGGAGCGAAGACCGCGCCAAGCAGGTAGGCCTCACCCCCGCCCAACACCAGTTGCTGCTCGCCATCACCGGCCACACCCACGACCAGGGCCCGACGATCGGCGAGGTCGCCGATTACCTGACCGTCCGCCATCACAGCGCCGTCGGCCTGGTCGACCGCGCCGTGGACGCCGGCTTGGTCGAACGCATCCGGGACCCCCAGGACTCCCGCGTCGTCCGCCTGATCGCCACCGCCCTCGGCGAAGAACGCATCGAGGCCCTCAGCGAACTCCACCTCGCCGAGTTGGGGCGTCTCACACCGCTACTCGACCACCTGACCGCGAGCCTGCCCATTCCGGGAGTTCCGGCGGAGGGGTAAGCGCCTGCCGACCCAAGCGACGGACACCGAACTCTCCTCCGCTCCGAGCCGCCGGGGCACTTCTGCCCTTCATTCCGGGCCACCCCGGCACTTCTGCGCAGGTGTCCGAAGCTCCGTCCCAACCCCTAGATTCCGTCGATCTCACGCCGTGGCCCGCCCCGAAAGTTCTTCTCATCGAACAACACCCACTGCCCCACGACGACCTCGAACATCCGCGACGCACCCTCCGGCATAGCGTCCAACACCCCCGCCGCATTAGGCCACCGCCCAACGAACGCCCGAGCCAACTCATCAATTCCGACACCGGGCAACTGCCGCGCCCGCCCAGTGAACGACACCCCACGAGCCGTCAGCCCCAGCTCCACAGGCGGATCATCGAGGATCGCCCCAGCAACTGCCGAATTCCGCCGAATGTTGTTCGAGTGCAACCGATCGGTCCGGGACACGAAATACAACCGATCCGGCCGAAACATCGGCAAATACCAAACGGTGCAGACGGTAGGAGTGCCATCCCCACACACCGTCGAAAGCTGCATCAGCTTGGCATCCCGGACATACTCCTCCAGAAGCTCGCGTTCATCCACGGCTCCACGCTACGGGCATAGGCATCCCTACCGGTCTGATAGCGGCCTTGCGCGCGGCGCCCAAGCTGCCGAGCTCAGCCAACGGTCAGTTCACACACGTGGTGTAGGTCGCCACCGCATCGATAACCGGATTCCCGACATGAGGAGACGGCACGTCATCTTCGAGGATGACATCGAGAACGTCTGCACAATCGAGAGTCGCACGGTGGTGATGACCTCTAGCATCTGCGATAACAGATTGCAGGACAACGGCATAGACCCTCGACCTCGGCACGATCAGACGACGTCCACACCTCTCGGATCTCCGTAAGGCCACATCGACCGCCTCGATGACGTCCTGGATGACATGAATCTCAACGTCGGTGGCCTCGTCGTCGGCACGCATCAGAACCCGAACTTCGGGCGTTCCGCCGGTTGCAGTCGACCACACGCGACAAGAAAAGCCTTGGCCCACTGCTTGATCGGGCACGCCTCGAGCGGACAGCGGATGTGCTCCTGCATGGCCGTATGGGCCCGACGCACGCTGAGATCACCCGATGGAACCGAGTGATCGACAGGCGGAACAGGAAACATGGCGCATTACCTCCGTTATGGGAAAACCGCTGGGACACAGGCTGTTCGAACCTGCGCCACAAGCACACCCCTGGACGCACGACCAGAATATCCGGTTCTGAATACTCAAAACAATCTCCCCAAAACTCCACGTGAGTACTCAGACTCGCGCGAGAATCCACTCGAGACGATCCGACGTCTCGTTCGGCTACCAGGGGGTTGACATGTCCACGGAGCAAGCACCAACGCTGTTGCGCCGACAGCTGGGCCGGTTTCTACGGGAACGGCGGTTGGAGGTCGGACTCACGATCGCTCGGGCCGCACAAGAGGTCCAGCTGAGCCCGGCCGCGCTGCAACGCATGGAGACCGGCCGTCCGCAGAAGCTGCGTAAGCAGGATGTCCGCGCGCTCTGTGAACTGTTCGACGTCGATCCAGTCGAGACCGCGAAGGCGATCGAACTCGCCGAGAAAGCTGCCGACAATCCAGATGTCACAGCACTGGGCGGGATGTTCAGCAATGCGTTCAACATGTACGTGGGCATGGAAGCCGCTGCGCAGAGCATGATTTCGTATCAGGAGCTGGTTCCCGGGCTCCTGCAAACAGCCGCATATGCGCGAGCGTTGATCAGCACCAATCCCGAACTCGTCAAGGACGAGGACGTCGAGCGCCGAGTACAAGTCCGGCTGCGGCGGCAGAAGATTCTGACGAGAAGGGTTGCGCCCCTTCGGCTCGAGGTATTCCTCCACGAATCCGCTCTGCGCCGCATCGTCGGCGACACCCGAACCATGGCCACCCAACTCCGACACCTCGCCGAACTCGGCAAGCAACCGAACCTCACCCTCCGCGTCCATCCCTACCGAGCCGGCTGCCCCTGGGGAATCCTGCCCGGCCAGTTCGTAATTCTGGAGTTCGGCGACGACGCCAAAGGAGCCCCCATCGAACCGCCCGTGGTCTATCGAGACGGCGGCATGAGCAGCGACATCTACTCCGAAGATCCGATCGAACTACAGCACTACCATGAACTGACCGAAGCGATCCGGCGCACCGCACTGGACGACGTCGACACAAGAACCCTGCTCCGGCAGGTGGCTAGGGAGTATGACAGTGATCGTTGATCTATCCGGGGCACAGTGGCGCAAGAGCAGCTACAGCGAGTCCAACTCCCAGTGTGTCGAGATCGCCTGGCTCCCAGGAGGGCTCGTCGGGGTCCGGGACAGCAAGAACCCGGACGGACCAGCACTCGTCTTCGCCCCGGAGGAATGGGATGCCTTCACGGTCAACGCAGGGCGCGACGAGTTCAGACTCCCGGCTTAGGAGAAGGGGAACTCGTGGCCGGAACACCCCCCTCTGGCAAACCGATATCCTGGGCCCGGAGCGCCAGGCCTATTACATGAACCTCACCGACTAGCGAGCACAGTGACAGACACCGCACACCAGCAAGCCCTTCACCCAACATCCGACTCGATAGAACTTCTCGTCCTTCGCGACCCGGACGGCCCGCTCGAGATCCAACTCCTCATCGATGGAGTGCCCTACACAGCAACAGAATTCATTGTCGACAGCGGCGCAGGATGGACTTCGGATGAGTGGGCGGAAAAGCGAGATGCCGACCTGTCGATGGCTTCGGATGCTGCTCGCACCATCCTGCTCCAATGGTACGCCTGCCCGCCTGGCAGCCAGTACGTGACGGACATGTAGGTATTATTCTCGTCGAATTCGTTAGCGTCGCGTACGAGTTTGAACACTGTCGGATTGGTCGAGAATGACCGACGACAGATGGTTTTCGATCACCTCACCAAGGCCATGACAAAGCTGAACTATTCGACGAGACCAGAACAGCAAGCTAGCAACTAGCACAGAATTAAACACTTCCCGCATCGTCGGATTCGACTATCCATTCCGCTCGAGCCAGAAGCTCATCGAACGTCAGCACTTCTGGTTGGACCAGCTCTCTGCGGAACAGCTCGAACGAACGGAATTTGTATTTGTTGTGCCCGCCGCCGGCGTTTACCAGACTGTTCAGATTTCCTACTACGAGGTATGAGCGCGGACGCAACAAATAAGCATACTCACCGGGAATGCCATCGCCATCTGCGGACGTTTCCTCCAAGCGATCGCCAATTTCACGAATAGCTTCATGAACGGTTCCCTGCGCCTGAGCAACGCCAGCCACCAAGTCGCGCGATGGACTCCAGCACCCCGAGCGAGGCTCTGATCCCAGCAGTGGCATGTCATGGGTCTTGATCTCAGCGAATACCAACGATTTGATTCGTCCAGATGTCTTCAAGAGCGCGTCGACACGCTTACCTACGTTCACGATCGAGGAGCCCGCTACTACCTGCTCGAGCTTCTCACTGTTCCATGATGTCAAGAGCTGACCAGAAAGGGACACTCCGAAAATCCAGGGATTTTCCTCGAAGAAATTCTGCCAGACTTTTTCATCGCCATGGTTACCCAAATTAGCAGCTTCCGAGGAAAAGTAGCTGCTATCTGACAGAAGTTTACGAAACCTCTCGACCTGACTTCTTCTGTGAGCCATCGCAATAACATCACGCGATGCCTCATCATTGGAAATGATGGCACGCAGCTTATCCGGATTCTCCCGATAGGAATCAACGAGCACTTGATCCAAGTCTGACGAAGCTATTCCGAATGCATCAGAAAGAATCTTGACGAGCGTGGCGGCAACTCCCTGATCGACTTGCAGCGACTGACTGCTCTTGGGGTGCGACACTCGCTGCTTCGAGCCGAAGGTGGATAAGTGAACCAGCTTCGCCCCGTCCGCATCATGGATTACCTGATACTGGCAGTCAACGCCGTTATCCACCTTGTGAGCAGATATTTTCTGTGCATTCTGCTTGATTTTGAGAATTCGGGCCACAGTCCGAATACCCCCTAATCGACCGTCGTATCCAACCTGACACACCTGCGGAGCTATCGTCGATTGTTGTGGACGGTCGACCAGCTGTCAATGCGATCGTTGCCTATTTGGCCTTGTACCACACTGGATTCCGCATGCGGTTGATCCGGTTCTCCAGCCTCGATCGGCTTCACATCCCCGAACTTGACCTCAACCAGACTCAAGGTTCTACCGTCGTCATATGCCCTTCACTCACATCGAGCGCGCCTACCTCAGCACCCAGAACCTCGGCCGCCTGGCCACCGTCACCCCAGGCGGCAAGCCTCTCATTGCCCCCGTCGGCTTCCAGTTGAACGATGACGGGACCATCGATATCGGCGGCCCCAACCCGGAGTCTCAGCGGTACCGGAACGTCCAGGCGAATCCGAATGTCACGTTCGCCGTGGACGATATGACTCCGGATGAGCCGGGAGCGGTCAGGCCCGGATGGGGGCGCGGGGTGATCATTCGGGGAGTTGCCGAGGTGCTCACTGTCGAGACACCTCCGGTGGCTCCGGAGTGGTTCTCCAACAAGATCATTCGGATTCGGCCGGTTCGGATCCACAGTTGGCATATCGATCCGGATAAGCCCGAGGGGGAAGTTCGGGTCGTGGGGTAGGGGTTGTCCCCGAGGGGGTCTCATCCCTGCGGGGGATTCTCACCCGGAAGTGGGGGTTGGAACGGTGACCTTTGGCTCGTTCTGCGCGAGACTGCTTGCAGGGCAATCGAGTTGGAAGGTGGTCGCGATGGGCGGACGGTACTGGGCGCGGGCGGTGGTCGCGGGGGCGATCGTTGCGGTTCCGCTTGCGGAGCTGGCTGTTCCGGCGCAGGCCGAGCCGACCGCCCTGCACGCGACGCAGGTCCGGCATGAGCACTGGAACGCTCCGTGGGACGTGTCGGGGACCTGGGACGACCGGAATCGGCATGGCCGGTGGGACGATCGCTACCCCTACGAGCGTCGTCACCACCATCATCCGGGATGGCAGCGATCCGTACCTCCGGGATGGTTCGGGAGCAGCTAGATCCGGGGGCGATGGCCCGGCACCGTGCGGTGCCGGGCCGTCGTCGTATCGGTCAGTCCTCATCGGGGGTGGTCGGGGCGCGGTGGTGACGTCGCCATTTCCAGTAGACGACGCCGAGAACGATGAGCACCACGACGACGAGCGCCGCCCAGGAATCGACCCGTTTGATGATCGCCGTGAACGACTCGCCGATCGCGTAACCCGCCATCACCATCGCGCAACCCCAGATGATCGCGCCGAGTGTGCTGGTGAACAGGAATCGTGAATATCGCATCGAGGACATGCCGACCAGCTGCGGCAGCATGGTCCGGAAGAAGGTGCTGAAGCGGCCGAGGATCACCGCCCAACTGCCGTGGCGTTCGAAGTATCGGCCGGAACGGTCCAGCCGCTCGCGATGACGTTCGAATATCGCCCAGCGCAGGATTCGCGCGCCGAAGATCCTGCCGGTGCCGAATCCGACACTGGCGCCGACGATTGCGGCGATGACGACGAGCGCGAGGGTGGTCGGCAGATCCAGCCGACCGCGGTTGGCGGCGACCCCGGCCAGGATCGCGGCGGTGTCGCCGGGTACCAGCAGGCCGAACACCATGGCCTCCTCGGCACACACCAGCAGCGCCACGACCAGGTACGTCCATGCCGCCGGGAGGCTCAGTACGCGCTGAACCAGCGAGTCCATGCCATCGACGCTAGCCACTGCGGTGAGCGATTTCAGGCGAGATCGTCGCGGACTGTCCGAACCGATATCGACAGCACAGCATGATCGACAGCTAGATTCCGAATGGAACAGATCGAACGTTCGTCACGACATACCTCACATACAGATCGACCCGAACACGAATCGACCCCCGAAGGAGCCGAACGGATGAAATTCGGTCGTATCGCCGCCGGTATCGCACTCGCCGCCGCCGCTCTCACCGCAGTCCCGGCCGTCGCCTCCGCCGACGACCCGGAATTCCCGCGCAACGGCGTGATCCCACCCGGCACGTATCACATCATCAGACACCCCTCCAACGTCGTCGGCTCCCCGATGGAGAACTGTGACCTGCAGGTATTCATGGACCACATCGTCGTCGTCCTGGTCTGCGGGGAGTCCGGAGTCACCGGACGTCAGTCCCCCGTCGGGCCCGACGAAACTCACGTGACCTTCGACGGCAGGCCGTTCGGCCTGGACCTCCAGGACATCGACCCGCGGTTCGGACATTGGATCGGCGTACCGAACATCGCCGGAACCCAGCTGAAGGCGCCATATCCACTGTCTGGAGTCACACTGAACCGCCGCTGATCCAGCAGCGATCCCCGGCTCCGCGGAGGCGTCTCATTCTTCCGCGGAGGCGGTCGGCTCATCGAGGAACGTGCCGAACCACCTCCACCGCGCCGGGCAGCTCGCCCACCCGAGCACCGGATCGGGATAATTTTGTCGCGCCGGTCGATCGAACCCGGTAGCGTTGCCGCATATTCAATCCACAAGGTGGAGTGGGGGATTCAATGGATTTGCGGGTACGCTTCGCCAGCCATGCCGCAGGCCGCACATAGCGAGGGCTCGATCGCGTGGACAATCTATCGGTAAGTCCAGAGGCCCTCAGCGGGTTCGCCGAAGACGTGAACGAGATCGCCGAACGTTTCCAGTCCGCCGCATCGCGCATCTCGGCAGGACTGTCCCTTCCGGCGGATTCGTCCGGTCTACTGGCAACGCTGGCGCCCTCCGTACAGCAGTTCAACAGCCGCATCGCAGCGCTACATCAGAAGGACAACACCGCGATCCAGCACCTCGGTTCGAGTCTGGAGGCCGCCGGGAAAGGCTTCGAGCAGCAGGACGAAACCTGGGCGAAGGCGGTGAAATCCGTGACACCTTCCGCCCCCAGCAGCCTCGACCTGCCCAGCATCGACTCCGCGCCGACCAGCAGCACCCGGTTCGGTGGCCTGCAGTTTCCTGATCTGCCGAATATCGAGAACGACAGCCTGACCATCCGGAATACCGTGCAATCACTGGTCGACATGATCTCCCCGTTCGACGATCGGTTGAGCCGATCCATCGGTGTCAAGCCTGCCGAGAAGTATCTGGTTCCCCTGGTGGGCGACTGGGAGTATGTCCAGACGATCGGCAAGCGAATCCGGCAGCTCGCAGTCGACGACTACGCCACTTCCGAGAATCTTGCCCGCGGCTCGCGATGGCTCGGTGAGCAGTGGCTCGGCACCGCGTCGAAGGCGTTTCGGACAACAGCCGACGAACTCCGCAGGACGATGTCCGAGCGCGGCACGACCGTCGAGCTCATCGGCAAGACAGTGGAAATCGGTGGCGAGTGCCTCGAACGACTCGCCTACAACCAGGCCGCAGGTCTGGCCGCCGGTTTACTGGAACCCAAGACGTTCCTGAATTTGACACTCCCACTGGGTGTCTGGGCACAGGTATCCGATCGCCCGATGCGCAGCAGCATCGCCGAGGACATCCGATCGGGCATCGATGAGGTGAAGAAGCAGGCCGACTCTCGAAACACGACCATCGAAGGAATTCTGGAAGCGATCCGGAAGGCCCTGGCGTACGAGTCCGGATCGGCGATCGCGGCCCCGACGGGGTCCTTGTTCGAGATCCCCGGCAAGGTGCCCGTCGACCTCGGAACCATCCGCTACGGGTACGGCAACAACGTATGGTGGGAGAACAGCATTGCATCCGCCCTCTGACCCTCCGTTTCCGGACAACGTCGCCAAGTGGGGATCCGCGGACGGCGTCATGGACAAGGCCGAGGCTGCCGCCAACTGGTCCGAGGCCGGTTATGTCGCAGCGTATTTCGATATGCACGACTGGCATTTCTCCTCCGACCTGTTCGGCGCCTATCTCGGCAACCACGGGGCGGACTTCAACTACATCCTCGAAGCCGAATACGTCCGGCAGATCATGAACAGTGCGGATGTGAAGAACACAGTGCTGAGCCAGCTGGACAGCATCAAGGCCATCGCCAGGGCCGATCCGCAGATCGGCGTCACTCGGGAGATCACCGCACCGTGGGATGTCGTGGAGTCACACGACGATTCCGACCTGGTCTATGCGCTGGGGCACTTCTCGGTTGCCATCGGTAGCGATACAACCGTCACCAAGGCGGAAGAC
>NZ_BDBQ01000037.1 GCF_001613065.1 Nocardia miyunensis NBRC 108239 | reverse complement strand
CCATCATGGCCGCGGTGCAGTACTTCACCACCATCAACGAACCCGCACCCACCCCAGCCAAGTAGCCCGCAAACGCCCGGAGCGTTCGGGTTCCGAGGATCTTCACGACCGGATGCCGAGCGCTCCGCGGTCGGGTCCGGGCGATGCGGCCACGCCACGTCGCGCACGCGGTCACCGGGGGAGGTGCCGCCGCTCGGACGATGACATCGAGCCCAGGTTCGATCACCGCGGCAAGAAGCGAAAGAGCAAGATGCACAAGATATTTCGAACCGCCGCCGTGCTGGTGGTATCCGCGCTCACCCTGGCCGGCTGCGGAACCGCCGCCAAGGTCTCCCAGCCGGTCTCGGGCTCCTGGGCCGACATCGTGGCCGCGGCGAACCAAGAGGGCTCGGTCACGCTGTACTCCACCCAGGCTCAGGCGGTTCTGGACCAGCTGAAGAAGGCGTTCGAATCCGCCCACCCCCACATCGAATTGACGGTGGTACGCGGAATCGACTCCGAACTGCTGCCCCGGATCGGCGCGGAGCAGAAGACCCACCGGGGCATCGGAGACGTCGCGGTGACCACCGACGAAGCGTGGATCCACGCGAACGAGAACTCCGATACCGCGGTCCCGGTGCGCGGCCCGAGCTTCGACGCCCCGGCATATCGCCGGCCCGACGCCGTCATCGGCGGCAAATTCTTCACCGAAAGTGCCATCCTGTTCGGATTCGGCTGGAACACGAACCTGTATCCCAAGGGCATCGACTCCGCACAGGATCTGCTCGATCCGGCGCTGCGCGGCAAGGTCGGCATCGTCACCCCGGCGACCTCCCCGACCTACATCGACTACTACGACTTCATCGAAAAGCACTACGGCGGCCGCGAATTCCTCCAGAAGCTGGCCGCGAACAAGCCGCGCATCTACCCGAGCACCCAGCCGCTGAGCCAGGCCATGGCCTCGGGGGAGATCACCGCCGCACTGATGTGCAATCCCATGCTGCCCGAGCGCGCGGCAGGCGCCCCGGTCGGCTGGAATGCGGGCAAGTACGCCTGGGGCGCCAAATGGTACGGACTCGCCCTGGGCACCGCACCGCACCCGAACGCGGCTCAGGTCCTGGCCGACTTCATGGTCACCCGGGCCGGACAACAGGCGACCTCGCCGGGTTACGGGGCCGCGCTGCCCGGCGTCGACGGCGCACTGGCGATCGCCCAGGATGTGGCAGCGCAGAATCTCGCGGTCACCGTCGGCGCCGGCGCCGAGAAGTTCCGCAACGACTGGGAGTCCATCTTCCACTGAACGCACCGGGCAGCACGAATGACGAAAGAGGGACGATGACCGTAGACCAGTTCGAGGGAAAAGTCGCCGTGGTGACCGGCGCGGGATCGGGGATAGGCGCGGCGACCGCGCGCCTGCTCGCCCAGCGTGGGGCCGCCGCGGTGTACCTGTGCGATATCGATGCCGATGCCGCCGCACGCAATGCGGCCGGACTCGGCGTCGGCCGTCCTGTCGAGCTCGACGTCTCCGACCCGGCCCGGATGCGGGAGATGTTCGACACGGCGGTGGCCGAGCAGGGCCGGGTGGACGTGGTGGTGCATGCGGCCGGTGTCGACGATCCGAAGAGCAAGCAGTGGATCTACGAGGCCGCCGAGCGCGATGAGCCCGCGGATGTGCTGACCCGGCTGGACGACGCCGACTGGCGGCGGGTGATGGCGATCAACCTCGACGGCACTTTCTTCCTGTTGCGCGAGGCGGTCCGGGTCATGCGGGAAACCGGGGGCGGGTCGATCATCACCGTGGGTTCCTCCTCGGCCTTCGACACACTGATCGGATATCCGCACTATGCCGCGTCCAAGGCCGGCGTGCACGCGCTGAGCCAGGCGGTCGCGAAGGAGGTGGCGCCCTGGGGAATTCGGGTCAACACCGTCGCGCCCGGCCCGGTCGACACCGGGATGGCCGCGCGGACGCCGGCACATCTGCGGGCCGCGATGAACAACGGCGCGACCCGTGGCTATGCGACCGCCGAGGAGTTGGCCGACAACATCCTGTATCTCGCCTCGGCGGGTGCGGCGAACGTCATCGGAGCGGTGCTGCTGAGCAACGGCGGAAGGTTCACGGTTTGACGCGCGACCCCGACCCGCCGGACCACGGCCTGGTTCAGTTTTGTCCGACCGCGAGTTGCGGTGCGCGGCAAAGGTTTCGACGAGGGAGCAATAAATGCAGGTAGTTCGGACCGACGTACTCGTCATCGGCGCGGGCATGGCCGGGTTGACGGCAGCGGCCCGGTCGCTGGACCGAGGCAGCTCGGTCGTGGTGGTCGAGAAGGCAGCGGCCGTCGGCGGGTCGGCCCGCTTCGCCGGATATGCGTGGACGGCCCCGACGCATGAGGTGATGGACGAGGTCAACCCCGGCGGCGACCCCGCGCTGCGCCGGGCGCTCGTGGACGGGTTCGCCGACGCGGTCGCCTGGATTCGGTCGGTCGGCGTCGAATGTGCTGCCGCCGTGCCGATCCTGCGGTACGGCCTCGGCCACCAATTCGACACCAACCAGTACCTGGACGAATGCCGTCGGCGGGTCAGCGCCGCCGGTCGGCTGTTCACCGAGACCGAAACCCTCGCACTGCGCAGCCGCGACGGCGTGGTCACCGGCGCGCATCTGCGCCTGCCGGATGGCACCGAGATCGAGATCGATTCCACCGCAACGATTCTCGCAACCGGTGGGTTCCAGGCCGATGCCGGACTGGTCGCCGAGAACATCCATCCGAACGCGGGCGTGATGCAGTTGCGTTCGAACCCGGCCAGTTCCGGAGACGGTCTGCACCTGGCCCAGGCTGTCGGCGCCGCAACCGGCAAGTCCCGGTCCGGGTTCTACGGGCACCTCGTCCCCGCCGGGGTGCCGTTCCGCGATTCGGGCGATTTCGTCGCGCTGTCGCTGTACTACAGCGAGCACGCGCTGCTGTTCGATCTCGGCAATCGCCGATTCACCGATGAGACCCGGGGCGATCACCTCACCGCGATGCGATTGCTCGAGCGACCGCAGGCCCGCGGGCTACTGGTCGCAGACGAGCGGGTCTACCGCGAGTGGGTGCTCGGCAGCTACGTCGAGGGCGCGGTCGCGGTCGACAAATTCGACCTCGCCCAGCGCCGCGGCGGCCGGTGTGGCATGGCCGAGACACTGGAGGACTTCGCCTACCTGCCACCGGAGTGGGGTTACGACGGTGCGGCGATCGCGGCGGAGATCCGGGCCGTGAACGCGGCCGGCGCGGCGGTGCGACCCGCACGCCTGCACGACTCGACGCCGCTGGACCGGGGACCCTATTACGTGATCGAAACCTCTCCGGCGCTGACCTTTCCGTTCCACGGGATCCGCATCGACGAGCACGGCCGGGTGCTCGCCACAGCGGGCGGCACCGTGGCGGGACTGTATGCGGCGGGATCCGATATCGGGGGCCTCTACGACCACGCCTACGCCGGCGGCCTCGCCCCCGCACTGGTCTTCGGCCTGGCCGCCGCCGATGCCGCGGCCACTCACCGGCGCCGGAGGCCCGAGGTCGCTTTCACACAGTGATTCGCGCGCTTTCCTGCAGATGAGAAGGGGCTTATTGATGAATCGTCTCGTGCGCCTTGCCCGGCGCCCGATCGGCAAGTTGTGTTCGGCGGATCTGGAGCTGGTCGAGTGCCCGATCCCGGATCCCGGGCCCGGCGAGGTCTTGATTCGCAACACCTGGTTGTCGATCGATCCATCCATCAGGATTCGGCTCGCCGACACCACACCGAACGGGTACCTGCCGCCGTTACAACCCGGTGACGAGCTCTCCGGGCTGGCCCTCGGCACGGTCGTCGCGTCCCGGTCACCGGAATTCGCCGTGGGTGATCTGGTCTCTCATACCCTCGGCTATCGGGAATACGCGATCGTTGGAACCCGGACACAGACCATCGGCGGTTACGGTGCCCCGGCCCGGATCGATGCCGGGCAGCTGCCGATCCAATGGTTCCTCGGCCCGCTGGGTAGTGCCGGGCTCACCGCGTACGTGGGACTGTTCGAGATCCTCGAGTCGACCGCGACGGACGTTCTGTGGGTGTCATCGGCCGCAGGGGCGGTGGGTGCGCTGGCCGCGCAGCTCGCAAAGTTGCGGGGGACAACCGTGCTGGGTTCGGCCGGAAGCCCGGAGAAGGTCGCGTACCTGCGCGACGAACTCGGGATCCCAGCGTTCGACTATCACGACGGACCGTTGCCGGAGTCTCTGGCAGCCCTTGCGCCCCACGGCATCGACACCTATTTCGACAACGTCGGGGGCGACCACCTCACCGCAGCCCTGGATGCCCTCCGCCCCTCCGGCCGGATCGCTCTGTGCGGAGCGATCGCCGGCTACGAGAACAGCGCGGTGCCCGGCCCGCCGAATCTGTTCACCATGGTGTCGAAAGGGCTGCGCATGCGGGGGTTCCGGGCCGGCTCGTTCACGCATCTCGAAGACTCGATGCGCCGAGAGGTATCCGGTTACCTCGCTGACGGCCGGTTGATCTACCGCGAATCCGTCTTCGACGGTATCGAATCCGCGATCGCCGCGCTGCTGGCGATGCTGTCCGGGGCCACTGTCGGAAAAACTCTCTGTCGGCTCGATCGGTGAAAGTAAGGCACCGGACCGGGAGCCCTCGCCACCGGACGCGCCGGGTACGCCACCACGGTGGTGGGTGCGAGGTCGTGCGCGACGCCTTCGACTCCTGTTGCCCGAGTGAGTGATTCGGCGAGCTGTCCGGCCGTCGTGGGGTTGTCCGGCCGGGAGACGGTGGCTGCCGCTTCGGCACACACCGTCTCGTGAAGTCCACGCACGCCCTTGACACAGCGTCGTGCTGTGTCAAGGGCGGTGCCACGTGCGACGACCGGTTTGCGGTGGCGCGGGTGCGGTGCCGGGTCGGCGGGGATTGTCATCTGTCGTCGGGTGGTATGCGCAGGTGGCCGGTGAGCAGAAGGTGGTCGAACGCGCTGACCGTGGCCGGGGACGGATCCGGCAGACTGCGCAGATCGCGGATCACCTGAGCGGCGATGGCCCGTAGTTTGGTGTTGGTCTCCTGCGAACGCCAGATCAGTATTTTGAACGCTTGCTCGGCGCTGATGCCGTACATGCGCATCAGCACCCCTTTGGCCTGCTCGATCACTGCCCGGTGGGCGATAACGTCGGGCAGCACCGCCTCCACCACGGCTTGTTCGGCGGCCTCGAGGGTCTCGGTGAGGTCGATGTAGTAGCCGGTCGTGCCGATCGGGGTGCCGTCGTCGTCGAGCATTCGATCGGCGATCACCATCACGGTGTGCTCGCAGCCCTCGGTGTCCAGGAACCGGTGCCGGCTCGAGAAAGACTCACCCTCGCGCACCGACCGGGCGATCAGCTCTGCGACGTGATCACGGTCCTCGGGGTGTTTGTGCGAGAGCACCAGTTCGGTGGTCGGCTCGACCTGACCGGGGGTGTACCCGTGCATCCGGTACACCTCGGTCGTCCAGTCCCACCGTTGCGTGGCGAACCAGAACGTGAAACCACCCACCGCGGCCGGCGCGTCCCCGGACAATGCCGTCGGCGCGGGCGGGCAGTGATCCGGTCCGGGCCCGGAAGCAGAAGTCACGGACTCATTATCGTCCGTGGTCGTCTCGATCGCGCACCGAGACGACTGGCACGCCCATTCGCAGGGCTTCAATACACCTGATGGCACAGAAATGACGAGAGCTGTTGATACGCAATGGAGTTCATCCTCGCCTGTGACCGGCTTCCGGTTCCAGCGGAAGTGTTCCGGCGAACACAGCTCAGGCGATGGTCCGCACGTCGCGGGTGTAGAGGCCAGGGCGGTCGGGAACGACATTCCAGCCGGTGATCCGGCGCGGATGGATGCGGATGAAATGCCTGCTCAGGTGTCCGTCGTTGTCAGGAGCGTCGCCCTGCACGGTCTCAGCGCGACCGCGAATCTCCAGGAATCGCACGCCCTCGGCTCCGTTGCCGAAGACGTCGTCGACGACGAAGGCGACTTCGGGATTGACCGTGACGTTGCGGAACTTCGCCGATTTCTCCATGTTCATGCCATAGATGTCGATGGTGCCGAGTTCGGCGTTGTAGTCGAACCCGACGGGCTTGTTCTGCGGAGCACCGTCAGGCGCAACCGTGGCCAGCCGTGCGTGCGATTGCGTGCGGAGATAGGCCTTTTCGATGTCGGTAAGCGTCATGCCCTCCATCGTCGAACCTCAACCTCGATTGATGTCAAGGGGCGGCACCTGCCGGCGTCGTGGCGTCCGATCCCAACCTCCCTGCGGCGCAACGGCAACCGGCCAAACGTCGAGACATGCGAAATCGGCTACTCGGCCGCGGTGTGGTTCTTGGTTCAGCTCCGAACGGCGCTGGTCCGGTTGCCGCAGCTTCGTGCCCCGGCCGGGCGTGTCGATGCCGACGAACCGCGGACAGATCCACGTATTTGCTCTGCTCAGCCGCATGTAACGCGGAGATCCGCGGCTCCGCGCCGGCCTTGACCCGATCGCGAACGAATTCGAGCTGCGCGCGGTCGACCAACGCGCCCGGATGCACGAACCCGTTTGCGCTGCCCCTCGGACCCGGCGGTGCGGAAATCGCGTCTGTAGCACTCCCGCAACCGGCCAGAATCAACCCGGCAACTGCGACAACGATGCCAAACCTCGGTCTCACGTTGTCGGCGGTACCGCGACTCGGGAACCGACGCACACCGGTGGAGCGTCACCGTGCCAATGGCGCGCCTAGTCAGTCGACGGCGCGCTCGAACTCCAGCTCGTCGCGCAGCGGGATGTCGTATGTGCCCAATTCGGGAATCTCGGGTTTCAGAGTTCGTCGCGCCTCGTCGACAGCGCCGCAGCGCAGCGCCGACAGTCGGAAACCGCGCCTCTGGTAGAACCGGATCGCGTCCAGGTTGTCGTTTGTTGTTACCAACCACAGGCGTGAACACCCTCGCCCGCGAGCGACTTCCTCGAGCCGGTCGATGAGCGCCGTGCCCACGCCGCCCCATTGACCGGACGCGCGCATGACCACGATCTCGCAATCGGTGCCGACGATGTCGTACGCCAGCGCACCGACCATTTCGTCATCATCCAACGCAACCAGGAGCTGCCGCTTGCGCGCGTCGACCAGCTCGCCGCGGCGGGCTATCCGCGCCCAGTGATGCACCTCGAGAAACTTGGCCAGCCTAGCGTCATCAGCGGAAACCTCGGATACGTTCACCATGGACCAATTGTGGAGGATCACCGCGTGATGCGGGTCATATATTTGATGGTCGATGTGCGGCCGAAGCATCAGAATGTCCAGATCGGGGTCGAAACCCTTGCTTCCCGATGGCGAACGCATCCGATGTGTCTGCCGCACACGGGAAGCTGACAGCGGAGGTGAACACTCGGCGACGTGGGCGCGAAGTTGAAAGGCCACGGGGGACTCCTGCGCTCAGCCTTAACCTCACAAGACGGGCAACTGGACCGGAAGGTCCGGCAGAAAACAAGCGGCTCGATGCGATGGATGCGATTCTGAAGCGCTTCGACGATCTGCCGAACGACCATGCCGCCCCAACCGCTGGCAGGCTACTGGCAGTCGACTGTGGCGATTCACGCCGAATTGGGTCTGTTCGGCCCGTTGGAGGAGGCGATCTCGTCAACGGCAGCGCGGCGGGATCGGTGCGCTGTGAAGCTACTCACCTGCGATTCTGCACTGATTCGGCTCGACGTCGTCACCCGTTCTTCCTGCATAACCGCAGGTAGAACGGGTGAGGTGACGTACTGTCTGTGTCCGGAGGGGGACTTGAACCCCCACGTCCATTAATAGGACACTAGCACCTCAAGCTAGCGCGTCTGCCATTCCGCCACCCGGACCGGTGGTGCTCAGCAAGGTTATCGGATCAGTCCACGTGGACCAAATCACAGGTATTTGTGCAGGTCGTGGGGCTGGTCGGTGCTGAGCGCCGCCGGGATCAGTTCTTGATCGCCTCGAGCAGGGCGGCGCGCTGACGCGAGCCGAGGCCGCCGATGCGACGGTCGGCGGGGATCTCCGCCTCGTCCATCAGCTTGGCGGCCTTGACCGGGCCGATGCCCGGCAGCGCCTTGATGACCGCGGCGACCTTCGTCTTCTTCACCAGATCTTCCTTGTCGGCCCGCTCGAGCACCTGGGACAGCGACACCGACCCCTTGCGGATCTGCTCGATCAGCTCCGATCGAGCCTTACGGACGGCGGCAGCCTTCGCCAGCGCCTCGGAGCGTTGCTCGGCCGTCATGGTGGGAAGTGCCATGTCTACTACCTTTCACTCGTTCGCTGGAACTGCAACGGCACCGATTGAACATCACCGAGCGCCGGGCTGTGTAACGACACACCGCGAGGATAGACGGGGTAACGAGCCGACGTCACCTGGTCGCGAGGTTCGGATGCGGACAATTTGCCCGTGCGGCGGGCGCTGGGAGCGGAGTCCGGTCAGATGCCCAGTCCGGATGCGAGCACCGGCCAGGACTTCTCGAATGCGTCCTGCCAGTAGCCCCAGGAGTGGGTTCCGGTCGGGGTGTAGTCGTAGGTGGCGGGGATGCCGAGCTGGTCGAGACGTTCCTGCAGGTGGTGGGTGCAGGCGTTCACCCCCGCCTCGATCAGGCCGCCGAGCAGGATCTGATTGGCCAGCGTGTCGGGGGTGCGGCTGAACCCGTAGGTCAGAAACGGGCTGTCCAGGGTGTCGTGCGGTCCGGGCAGTCCGCTTCCGGCGGAGATGAACAGCTTGACCCCGCGCAGCTGGTCGGCGTGTACGTAAGGGTCATTGGCAGCCCACAGCGGGCTGTTGTCCGGACCCCACATATTGGCCGGATTGCCGTGGCCCCAGAACTCGACCATCGTCTTGATCTCACGCTGGCCCAGCGGGTCGCTGGTCTGCGCGCAGCCGCTGTAGGAGGCGATGCTGCGGTACAGGCCCGGTTTCGCGATGGACAGGGCGAACACCGATTCACCGGCCATCGACAGGCCCGCGATGGCGTTGCGGCCGTCGGCGGCCAGGGCGGCGTCGATCAGCGGGGGCAGTTCGCGGGTGAAGAACGTCGTCCACTTGTTGCGGCCCAGTGTCGGATCGTCCTTGATCCAGTCGGTGTACACGCTCCACGCGCCGCCGAGCGGCTGCACCACGTTGACGTTCTTGTCCTCGAGGAATTGCAGGACGTGGGTCGTGGTGGCCCAGCTGTCACCGTCGGTGCCGCCGCCGGAGCCGTTGAGCAGGTACAGCACCGGGCGCGGCGCCGAGGTGTCGGCCGGCCGTTGCACGTCCACGGCGATGTTCCGGCGCATCGCGGTGGAATACACCCGCAGGGTCAGATGCCGGGCGTCGTGCACGGTCAGCTTCGTGACGGTCGAACCGTCGGCGGCGCTCGCGGTGGCCGCGGGCCGCCCGGAGGAGGTGATCGGATCCACCGGCGCGGTGGCCGATCCGGTGGCCGTGGTCACGACGGCGGCGGTGAGGGTGACAACTGCGAGTGCGGCCACCCGCATCGCGTCTCCGGGTGTCAATTCGAGATCTCCGTTTTCGGCCGAGCGATTCATTGCCGCGCGCGCGGCGCGTCCACTCTCGCATACGGCTCGCGCCGGAAAATACGCATTCACCCTCGGCGAGGGCACCTGCAACATTCCGAATGAGACTGTGGCGGAATACTTGTCGGGGAATGCCGGGGATACCGGACAAAACGTCCCGCGGAAGCTCGGACATCGCCGATCGGAGAAATTCGTCCGCGTTGCCGCGGATGTGATCGGCGGCCGGAAATCTTTCGATGCCGCGAGCCCGTGACGCGAGCGGGGCGATGGCCGGTGTCATGCGGGGAATCGGGTGCGGTGAGGGCTTAGGGTTGGGCCGGGCGACGGGGTTCGCCCACCCGATCGATCGGAAGGAGTCCGGGTGCGCCGCATGTTGTTCGCGCTGTCCGCGCTGGCCGCGATCCTGCTCACGTTGCCCGCCGCGGGGTGCTCCGCGTCGCCGGGCGGCGGTTCGGCCGCGCCGTCGTCACCGGCCGCCGCGACATCGGGGACGGTGAAGGTACGGGCCGGAACCGGCACCGAGCGATTCCCGGTCCCGATGGTCGCGGTGCGGGTCAGCAGTTGTTCGTCGGACAAGGCGCTGGCGACGTTGACCACCGGCAACGACGGCGCGGCCAGCCGGAGCTTCCCGCCGGGGTGCTATCGCGCCACGGTGACCTCGGTGCCGTCCGGATGTGCGCCCGACGCCGTGGCGAACGCCCGGGTCGAGGTGAAGCCCGACGACACCGCCGTGGCGACGTTCCTGATCCACTGCGCGTGAGCTGTTCACGCGGTCTTATCCGTTCCGGTGGCCGGTCTCGTCCACCAGGGCGTAGATGCTCGCCGGTGAGCCCGAGCCCTGTTCGCTGACGAATCCGCCGACCACGACGGTGAATCCCCGCACCGGCAGAGCGGCCAGGCCGGTGAGGATCTCCAGGCTCAGCCGATGCCGGCGGTACAGGAGTCCGGATACCGCGAAAGTGTCGTCCACGCCGAGGTCCGGGCTGAACGCGTCGGTGCCCAGCGCGCCTCGCCGGCCCAGGACGCCGTGATCGAGGAGCCAGCGCACCGACGCGACCGAGAATCCGGGGTGATGCATCCGCCCGTCCGGGCCACGGTTGGCGAAATCGTCCGTGCCCCAACGGGTATCCCATCCAGTGTGCAGCAGCACGGCGGCCTCGGAGGGCAGTGGCCCGTGCCGATCCTGCCATTCGATCAGGTCGGTGACCGTGAGGGCGTAGTCGTGGTCGGCGACGACCCGGTCGGCGACGTCGATCACGACGCCGGAGAGCACGAAATCCTCGGGCAGGAGTTCGTGCGCCGCCGCGGCCCCGGCGGTGAAATGGGCGGGAGCTCCCCAGTGGGTGCCGGTGTGCTCGCCGACGGTCACCGTTCGCAGGTAGTAACCGTCCTCGGCGAGCGTGCGCACGGTGTCCAGGCGCGGTGGCGGGTCGCCCGGGAACACCGAGACCCTGGTGGCGGACAGCGGATGCGACAGGAGGTGCACCGAACCCATACGCCCACCTTTCCGATGCGGACACCGTGCGTGTCGGTGGACATCATCGCGCACCGCGGCCCACAGCGGCACCACGTGCGCGAATGCACGGCCCGCTGGCCCGAAGTCGCGGTGCGCGGCGACATATCAGTCCGATGAAGGCCTTCCGGTTCGACCGGTTCGGATCCGTGGGCGTGCGGTCGGCCGATACTCCCGCGCCGACGCGAGGGGCCGATGAGGTGCTGGTCCGGGGTGCGCGCGGCCGGAGTCGATCCGAGGCGATCTTCGATGCCAGCGGATTCCATTTCCCCGCAACGATTCCCGCGCTCGCGGGTGGTCGCACCGCCGGACGGGCACGAACGCGTCCCGGTCGGATCGCACAGCGTCTGCTGCTCGAGGGTGAGCAAGCGTACCTCGACGTGGTCGAGGGCGCGACGGCCGAAGTTGTCCTCACACCGCGGAATCGACCGCCGCGACCCACACGGGCCGCTCGCACACCGTCCGCGCGGACGCACCCGTAGCAAACGTGCTGACGTGGCATTTGTCCTGATATCGAGTGCGTGAATCGGCCTCGACTACACTTCCACGCGCCTATCGCATACCTTCGGACACCGTGAGTGATGTAACACCGGCCCGACCGGGCGTCCCGCCGGACCCGACTTCCTCCGCCCCGCCCACTTCGCGAGGGGGCCGCGCCGCGCGCAGATACGTCTCGTTACGCCGGGTGCGTTCGCGGGATGTGCGCCGCCTGCTCGGCTCGATGATGATGGCGTTGCTCACCGCCACGGTCACCCTGGCCTTCGCACCGGCCATGCACGCCTCGGCGTCGGTGAACAATCCGGGTTCGGAGAACCGGGCCGCGCGCGCCGCGGTGACCGATCTGATCGGTGCGCATCCGTGGGATGTGCGTCTTCCGGCCGATTTCGCCGACGGGGCGGGCTACCGGCCGGTGGTGGAGAACCGTCTGCTCGTCGATCCGGGCGGGGCGTGCTCGTCCCCGATCCAGTTGCCCGCCGAGTTCAAATCCGCGTGCCGTGCCCACGATCTGGGCTACGACGTGCTGCGCTATGCCGAACACCGGCATCAGCCGCTGGGCGCCTGGGGCCGTCAGGCCATCGATGCGGTGTTCCAGCAGCGCATCCACGCCGCGTGCGAATCGCGTCTGGACAGCATGTCCGAGACCGGTTGTGAGGTGATGGCGACCGTGGCCACCACCGGTGTCGACCTGAATTCGCGTCGGCAGAACTACGCCACGCCCGAGCCGGAGTATCTGTTCGGTACCCAGCTCTCGGGCAAGGACTTCGATCTTCAGCTCTGGCATCTGGGCGGCCCGGCCGCGGTGGCGGTGGTCGGCTCGCTGGTGGTGCTGGCGGTCGCGGCGATCGGGTATCGCCGCCGGAGCCGGAGGGTGGTGTCATGACCCGGCTGCGTCCCCGGGTGGGCACCGTCGTGGCGGTGACGATCGCCGCGGTGCTGTCGTTGCTGCCCGCGGTTCTGCCGCGGACCTCGGCCACGCAGGCGGTGCTCACCGGAGTGCTGGCGGCCGTCGCGATCGGGATCGCCGGGGTGGGGCGAATCGTGTTGCGCCGCCGCGATATCGACGTCGAGACGCGCTGGGGGCACCATCGGGTGCCGGTGCTGCTGGTGTGCGGGTTCGCGGTGATCGCCGCGACGGTGAACGCCACCCACTGGCAGGCGGGTCTGCGCGCGGACATGGGGATGGCTCCGGTCGGCCCGGAGTACTGGCTGCGTGCCGCGGTGGGCACCGCGGTGCTGGCGGCGATTCTGGTGGGTCTGTCGCGGGGGCTGCGCTGGGTCGGGCGGAAGGTGAGCGGAGCCGATCGGCGGCTGCCGGCCGAGTTGCCCACGCCGCCGCTTCCGGAGGCTCCCGCGGCCCGCAGTGAGCGAGGCGAAGACGAGCAGGCCGAACCGGAGCCCGCGGTGTCCGGGCGGGCGTTGAGTTAGCCTCGTGGCCGTGTCCGACCGCAAGATCGTTCTCGTGACCGGCGCCGGAACCGGCCTGGGCCGCGCCGTCACCGTCGCGCTGAGCGGGGCGGGACATCACGTCGTCGCCGCCGGTCGCACGGCCGCGACGCTCGCCGAGACCGTCTCGGCCGCACCGGGTCCCGGTTCGGCCGAGGCCGTCACCGCCGATGTCACCGATGCCGACTCGGTGCGCGAGCTGTTCGAGCAGATCGAGCGGCGCTGGTCCCGGCTGGACGTGCTGATCAACAATGCCGGGCTGTTCGGGCCGGTGCAGCCGATCGAGCAGGTCGACCACGCGCAGTGGCGGCAGGTGATCGACACGAATCTGACCGGCTCGTTCCTGTGCGCACAGGCCGCCTTCGCGCTGATGCGCCGACAGGACCCCGGTGGCGGGCGGATCATCAACAACGGCTCGATCTCCGCGCACGTGCCGCGCCCGTACGCGGTGGCCTACACCGCGAGCAAGCACGCGGTGACGGGGCTGACCAAGGCGCTGGCCCTCGAGGGCCGCGCCCACGCCATCGCGGTCGGCCAGATCGATATCGGCAACGCGGCCACCGATCTGACCGCGGGAATCGCCACCGGCGCCCTGCAGGCCGACGGCGAGGTGCGACCCGAACCCACGATCGATGCGGCCGATGTGGCCCGGCTGGTGGTGCAGACGGTCGCGCTTCCGCTGGACACCGCCGTGCCGTTCCTGACGGTGATGGCGACCGGTATGCCCTATATCGGGCGCGGCTGAACGCCCCGGCCGGTCAGAGCAGTCCGGCCAGCGCGGAGAGCGGGCCGGGCAGCCCGGCGAGGTGAGCCCGGATACCGGTGGTGACCGGATTCGGCATCTCGGCGCGCAGCCGGTCGAGTTCGGCCTGCATGGTGGACACGGTGTGCTCGTAGCAGCGGTCGACGGTGGCGGTGTCGCAGTGATCGCCGGGCTCGGTGGACCATTGCAGCGGCGGCAGGAAACTCACCTGCACCGACGCTGGAAGCGGCACCTGCGGCAGGACCGGTGCGATACCGAACGGCAGGCCCACGGTGTAGGGAAAAACCTTGGCGCGCATCAGTTTGTCCAGACCCAGCAGCCGCGCGGTGCGTTCCCCGCGGCTGAGTACGAAGATCGCGTCGTGGCCGCCGTTGGCGACCGCGGGAATCACCGGGACACCGAGTTCCAGGGCCAGGCGCACGAATCCGCGCCGCCCGGCGAAATCGACCTTGCCGCGCTCGGTCCACGGGCGGCACGCCTCCCAGTCGCCGCCGGGATATACCAGCACCGCCCCGCCGTCCTTGACCGCGTTGGCAGCGGCCTCCCGGCAGGCGGGCAGTGCGCCGAGGCTCTGCAGGCTCTCACCGAGAACCGGTAGGCGCAGAAGGATGTCGTGCGCGACGCCGAAACTGGGTTCGTCCCGGCGGTGGTCGAGCATGGTCATGAAGGTGATCCACACCTCGGGAGCCCAGTAGATCGAGGAGTGGTTGCCGATGATCAGGGCCGGTCCCTCGGTGGGCAGATTCTCCAGCCCGGTGATGCGCGGAGGGAAATACCTGGTGTATGCCCGCGCGACGGGGATCAGCGGGTGGTCGATGTCGGGGAGAGGTGTGGGGGTGTTCATACGCCTTCCTGTCTGTCGAGTCGCCAGGAGCACGGCAGCATGACACTCGCCGACGTCATGTCCGCGATGCGTCTGCGCACCGGACATCGTCGAGCGGCAGTTGATCTGCCCTCGGTCACATCCCCGTTGATAGTCCCCGATGGGCCGCGTGCGACACGGTCCGATTCGGCGCGTGCTTGCGATCCTCGTCGATCGCCGCGGCCGTCCTCCTGCACCCGCCAGGGTAGCAGCCAAGCGCTTGCTTGGTGGCGGAGTTCGCTGAACCACCACTACGCTGCCGACCCGGACATCAGGGCTCCGCGCGCACCAATCCGTGTTGATGGGCGTACACCACGGCGTGAATCCGGTCGCGCACACCGAGTTTGGCCAAGACCCGGGACACGTGCGTCTTGACCGTCTCCTCCCCGACGTGCAGCGCCGCGGCGATCTCGTTGTTGCTGCGAGCGTCGGCGAGCAGGAGCAGAACCTGTTTCTCCCGGGCGGTGAGCGTGGCGACCTAGGGTGGTTCGGCGAGGTCGGTGAGCGTTCCGGCGAAGCGCCCGGCCAGGCGCCGGGTCATCGACGGGTCGATCACGGCGTCACCGCGCGCGGCGATGCGGACCGCGGCGATCAATTCCTCCGGCGGCAGCGTCTCGAGCAGGAATCCGCTGGCCCGGCCTGCAATGCCCGCGCCAGGCTCGCCTCGCTGTCGTAGGTGGTCAGCACCAGCACCCGGGTGCCGCCGGCCGCGACGATCGCCTCGGTGGCGGCCAGACCGTCGAGTTTGGGCATGCGCACGTCCAGGATCGCCACATCGGGCCGCAGCCGGGCCACCTCGGCCACGGCCGAGCGCCCGTCGCCGACGTCGGCGACTCATTCGGTCTCCGGATGGGCCTGCACCACCGCGCGCAGCCCGGACCGGAACATGGCGTGGTCATCGGCGATCAGGACGCGGATCGGGTCGTTCATGTGCCTCCAGGGCTAGGGATACCGTGATGCGCCAACGGGTTTCGCCGTCGATCCCGTAATCGACCGTGCCGCCGAACAATTCGGCGCGTCGACGGATCCCGTCCAGGCCGCGGTGCAGCGAGTGCGTCGTAACAGGTTGCGCGGCAAGCGGATTGGTCTCGGTTATCGGGACGCGATCGCCGCGTTCGCCCACGGTGAGGTAGGCGCGGCCGTCGCCGTGCCGCAGCGCGTTGGTGAGCATCTCCTGCACGATCCGGTACACCGTCACGTCCAGGGATTCGGGCAGCTGGGCGCCCGTGCCGCGGGTGTGGATCTCGAGGTCCAGTCCCGTCTCACGCGCGTGCGCGGCCAGTTCCTCGACGTCGGGGAGTCCGGGTTGGCGTCGTCCGGCCTCGGCGCGGCCGTGCAGCAGATCGAGCTGGCGGCGCAGATCCACCATGGCCGCGCGGCTGCTGGCCTCTACCGCGGCCAGGGATCAGGTGGCCGAAACGTCCGGAGCCGGCCCGGCCGCGAGCGCCAGTCGCGCCGCGCCCGCGTGGATGCCGATGGCGCTGACGTGGTGGGAGATCACATCGTGCAGGTCGCGGGCGATCGCCTCGCGCTCGTCGGCCAAGGCGCGGTCCAGCGCGGCGCGCTGTTCCTGACGCCGAAGTCGTTCGCGCTGTTCGAGTTCGGCGATGTACGCGCCCCGGGCGGTGGTGTACCGGCCGACCAGCCACGGCAGCACACCGGTGGAGACGGCGGTGACGGCCAGGCGCCGCCAGTCGTGCGCGGCCGGGCCCTCGGCGATCAGTGCGCACCCGCACGCGCCCGCGCCCAGCAGCGGCACGATGATCAGCGAGGCCCGGCCCGACAGCCAGGCCCCGGCCCGGTATCCAGCGATCAGGAATCCGACGTCGGCGATGCGCACCGGCAGCCCGTCCCCGTGCAGGACGAGCGCACCGCCGAGCCGCAGCGCCACCTGCGCGACGGCCACCTGCGCCAGCGGTGCGAGGAGGGGCGGCGAAGGCCAGATCCGCGGCCACGATGAGTGCGGTCACCATGGTCGCGGGAACCGGCGCCACCGCGAAGATTCCCGACAGCGCCAGGATCACCGTGTCCAGGATCGCGGTGGCGACCGCCACCAGCATCGATTGCCGCGAGAGCGAGCGCAGCACCCCGGTCAGGTCACTGCCCTCGGCCGAGCCGACATCGCGCGCCGAGGCGAACACGCGCGGCCGTCGCCCGCGGTGCGGCCGGCGGTCCGATGAACACCTCAGGCACGATACCCGCAGGCCACGGCCCGATCGTCCCGCGAGCGAGGGATACGGGATCCCCCGGCGGGGCGAGCCGGCGCAACTCGCGACACGGTGCGGGTACGGCTGTGCGCACTCGAACCGGCCGTATTCGGGAGAACCGACATTGCGGGAACCTCGTTGCGCCGAAACGCAATTGGGTGGACGGCCGCACCCGGATGGGTCGTTTGCGGGCCCCGGGGGGTGGAAAGTGGCGGTCCGGAGAATGCCGGTAGTCGAGCTGAGCGGTGGCGTCTCGCAGTGCGCCGTGGACCGGCCGCGGACTTCGGGAATTGCTGCGGCACCTGTATTTGCGAGGTGTGTCGCAGGCTCGGCGATGTCGTCGGCCCGTTGGGCGGTACACGATCGGGGTGGGCGGTGCTGGTCGTGGTCCGGGAAGCGTGGCCGCGCCGATCGGCCGTGCTGTGACAAGGTGCCGCAGCCGCGGGTCGGGATTACGCGCGGGCTGCGGGCAAAGCGTGGGTGGGGGCTGCGGCAGTGGTAGGAAGGGGACGTGTCCGCAACTGGTGAAGATATGCGATCGGAATCGACATCCCGCGCGGTATCGGAGGTGGTGGATCTGGTCAGTGCGCTGATCCGGTTCGACACCTCCAATACCGGGGATCTGGCCACGACCAAGGGGGAGCGCGAGTGTGCGGAGTGGGTGGCCGATCAGTTGCAGCAGGCCGGTTACACCACCGAATACGTGGAATCGGGTGCGCCGGGCCGCGGTAACGTCTTCGCTCGTCTGAAGGGTGCGGATCCGAGCCGGGGTGCGCTGATGATCCACGGGCATCTGGATGTGGTGCCCGCGGAGGCGTCGGACTGGAGTGTGCACCCGTTCTCCGGTGCGGTGCGCGACGGTTACGTGTGGGGCCGCGGCGCGATCGATATGAAGGACATGGTCGGCATGACGCTGGCCGTGGCACGTCAGTTCAAGATCGAGGGCACGGTCCCGCCGCGGGATCTGGTGTTCGCGTTCCTGGCCGATGAGGAGAATGGCGGCCGCTGGGGTTCGCAGTGGCTCGCGGACAACCGCCCGGACCTGTTCCACGGTGTCACCGAGGCAGTCGGCGAGGTGGGCGGGTTCTCGTTGACCGTGCCTCGTCCGGACGGCACCGAACGCCGGTTGTATCTGGTGGAGACCGCGGAGAAGGGGCTGGGCTGGATGCGGTTGCGCGCCAAGGCGCGTGCCGGGCACGGGTCGTTCCTGCACGAGGACAACGCGGTCACGATTCTGGCCGAGGCGGTGACGCGGCTGGGCAAGCACACCTTCCCGCTGGTGCTCTCGGATTCGGTCGCGCAATTCCTGGCCGCGGTGTCCGAGGAGTCGGGTCTGCGGTTCGATCCCGAAAGCCCCGATATCGAGGGCCAGCTGGCCAAGCTGGGCACCATCTCGCGCATCATCGGCGCGACTCTGCGCGACACCGCCAATCCGACGATGCTGCAGGCCGGATACAAGGCCAACGTCATCCCGCAGACCGCGGAGGCGGTGGTGGACTGCCGGGTGGTGCCGGGGCGCCAAGCCGCGTTCGAACGCGAGGTCGACGAGCTGATCGGCCCGGACGTGGAGCGCGAGTGGATCACCAAACTCGATTCCTACGAGACGACCTTCGACGGGCATCTGGTCGACGCGATGAACGCCGCGGTGCTCGCGCACGACCCGAACGGGCGCACGGTGCCGTATATGCTCTCCGGCGGCACCGATGCGAAGGCGTTCGCGCGCTTGGGAATTCGCTGCTTCGGTTTCGCGCCGCTGCAATTGCCGCCCGAGCTGGACTTCTCGGCGCTGTTCCACGGCGTCGACGAGCGGGTTCCGGTGCCCGCACTGGAGTTCGGCACCAAGGTTTTGGAACACTTCCTGCTGAACAGCTGACGATTCGAGCGTGATCCGGGCCGGTGCGGCCCAGTGCGTTTCGGATCTCGACGACGAAAGGACGGCCCTGTGCCCGACTATTCCTACAACCCGTACGCGTCGCTGCCGCAACTGCCGACGTTCGAGCTGACCTCGGACGATGTGACCGACGGCAGCACGTTCGCCATCGAGCAGGCCAGCGGCGCGTTCGGCGTGCCCGGCGGGAAGGATGTGTCCCCGCAACTGTCGTGGTCGGGTTTCCCGGCCGAGACCAAGAGTTTCGCGGTCACCGTGTTCGATCCCGACGCTCCGACCGCGTCGGGTTTCTGGCACTGGGCCGTGGCCGATATCCCGGCCGCGATCACCTCGCTGGACAGCGGCGCGGGCAGCTCGGGCGGCACGCTGCCCGCGGGGGCGGTGCAGTTGCGCAACGACGGCGGTTTCGCCGGGTTCGTCGGTGCCGCACCTCCTGCCGGGCACGGCTACCACCGGTATTTCATCACCGTGCACGCGGTGGACGTGGAGAGCCTGGGGGTGGGCGCGGACGCGACGCCCGCGTTCCTGGGCTTCAACCTGTTCTCGCACGCCATCGCCCGCGCGCAGATCGTCGCGACCTACGAGATCGCCGACTGAACGGTTCTTTCGCAGCTTGTGGCCCCGGGCGAACTGCCCGGGGCACACTGTGTTTCGGCCCGGTGTGCGCGTACTGCTCAGCTGTTCCGGCCGCGCTCCCGGAATCGGCCCGTGGGTCTGGGTGCGCGGTCGAACTCCTGGGTCGCGCCGAGGTCGGCCGCGGACCTGTCGCCGCGGCCGGATCGTTTCTGGGATCAGATGCAGATGGTGACGATACCGACCGGCACGCAGATGGCGACCGATCCGAGCACCGGTGTCGCGGTTCTGGCCGCCGCTGTCGTGGGTTGCGTGACCGGCGCGGCCGCGGAGGCGGCCGGGGCTGCGGCGCCGAGCAGCGGCAGGGCGATTGTCGTGGCGGCCACGGCTGTGATCATTTTCTTCGACATGATCCACCTCCATTGAATGGCGCGCCTGAAAGGTCCTGGTGAGACCCTTCAGCTGTGGAGAACTGTTCCGTAGCTACGGGCCCGGCCGCGGTTGCCCGCGCGGCCGGGAATCCTTTCCACGCCGTTGGGGAAAGGGGTACTACAAGGTTACTGCCGCTCACCCCGGTCAACGAGGGACCAAAGTCGTCGCCCGAACGGGATCAATCGCCACACCGTAGCGCGCCATGGGATTTCGCTGCTCAGCCGAGGGTGACCACGCCCTCGGGGACCGGGTCGGTGTACAGGCCAATGATCTCGGCGGCGTATTTGCCGGCGATGGGTGCGCGTTTGAGTTTGAGGGTGGGGGTGATCTCCTCGCCGCCGGGCTCCCAGGACCGCGGCACGATCCGGAATCGTTTGATCTGCTCGACCCGTGAGAGCCGGGCGTTGCCGGATTCGACCGCGGTACGGATCTCGGCGAGGATCCGCGGGTGCGCGGACAGTTCGGCTAGTCCGGCCTCAGGTGTGCCGAGCGTGTTCGCGCGGATCGCGGCGGCGTCGGGATCGAGCACGATCAGCGCGCTGACGTACGGTTTCGCGTCGCCGATCGCGACGACCTGCGCGATGAGGGAGGACGCGGAGGTGACGGCGTTCTCGATGTTGGTGGGGGAGATGTTCTTTCCCGCCGCGGTGATGAGCAGTTCCTTCTTGCGGTCCACGATCGTGACGTAACCGTCCTCGGCGATGGTGGCGATGTCACCGGTGTGCAGCCAGCCCTCGGCGTCGAGCGCCTCGGCGGTCTTCTCGGGCATACCGCGGTAGCCGTGGGTGACGATGGGCCCGCGGATCAGCAGTTCGCCGTCCTCGCCGAGGCGTACCTGTGCCCCGTCCATGACCCGGCCCACCGATCCGGGGCGCGGGGCGTCCAGTTCGGTGTAGGTGCCCACGCCGCTGGTTTCGGACATGCCCCAGACCTCGGTGACCGTGAACCCCAGTCCCAGAAGGTATTCCAGCGTCTCGGGCGGGATGGCCGCCGCGCCGGAGGACGCGACGCGCAATTCGTCCAAGCCCAGTGCGCGGCGCAGGGTGGACAGCACCAGTGCGTCGGCGATCCGATGTTGCACCGCCAGAACAGGATTGCCGCCTCGATGAGCCAATCGTGCTCGCGCGGCGGCGATTCCGACGCCGATGGCCCAGTTCGCCAGCGCTCTACGCGGGGCGCTGGGTTCGGCGGCGAGTTTCGCATCGATCCCGGCTCGGAGTTTCTGCCACACCCGCGGGACGCCGAAGAAGGTGGTGGGGCGCGCGTCGGGCAGCGCGGCGGCGATCTGGCGGGCGTCGGGGACGCAGGTGATCGTCATGCCGGTGAACAGGTTCATGCAGTGCCCGGAGATCCGGTCCGCGACGTGGGCGGCCGGGAGGTAGGACACCGCGCGGTCGTCCGGGCCCAGCCGCATCGGTCCCTGCAGGCCGGTGATCTGGGCGATCACGTTCTCGTGGGTGAGTTCCACGCCCTTGGACGGGCCGGTCGTGCCGGAGGTGTAGATGAGGGTGGCCAGATCGTGCGGCCGCACCGCGCGCCAAGCGGTCTCGAAGTCGAAATCGGGCGCCGGATTCGCCTCGAGCTGCGCGAGCGGGACGGTGCCCTCGGCCGCGCCGTCGACCAGCACGATGTGTTCGAGCTCGATTCCCGAGCCGCGCACCGCGTCCAGGAACGCGTGTTCGGTGATGACGACCATATTGCCCGCGTTGGTGAACACGTGCGCGATCTGCTCGGGTGAGCTGGTGTTGTACACCGAGAACGGTGTCGCGCCCAGATGCAGTGCGGCGGTGTCGGCCAGATTGAATTCGGGCCGGTTGGTGAGCATGATGCCGACCGTATCGCCGTGGCGCACGCCGAGTCCGGCCAGTCCGGCCGCGATCGCGCGGACCCGGCGATCGTAGTCGGCCCAGGTGATCTGGACGGTTCCGCCGACCGTGCGCAGGGCCACCTGGTGCGGGCGCAGCCGCAGGGTTTCCTGGAACGCCTGCGGCACGGTGCGCACCACGACGCCGGATTGATGTGTGTAGCTGATCTGAGTCGTCATATCCCTGTCCCGGTACCTCGTGCGGGCCGAGCCGAGGCGACGCTCCGCGCGGTGTGCGCAAACGAGCTCGACCCACAGGGTGTCGGTGATCATATGGCCGATCGCGACTCCGGCGTCACGTCACACAGTGACGCGGCTCACTCATCGTATCGGCCACGCGCTCACCGGAGGTCAGGACAGATCCGGCGCCCAGGGGGCGTCGTCGGTGGGGATCCAGTGGCGGCGGAATCGGCGTTTGGCGTCGAGGTAGTTGCCGGCGCGTTCGCTCAGCACGGTCGTGCGCAGGGGCACGACGGTGACCGCGAGGCCGGTTTCGGTGACCGCGGCGGCTTTGGCCGGGTTGTTGGTGAGCAGTTGGATTCGGCCGATTCCGAGACTCACCAGCAGTTTGTAGAGACTTTCCGCGGCTGCGGTGTAGGTGCGGGCGTCGGCGGGGTAGCCCAGGGCCTCATAGCTGGTGAAGGTGTCCGCGCCGGATTGTTCGCTGTGCCGGTAACCGCGAGCCTTGGCCAGCAGGCCCACGCCGCGGCCCTCCTGTTCGAGGTAGACGATCACTCCGGCGCCGGCGTCCTGGATCAGGTCCAGGCTCTTGGCCAGTTCGGGCCCGCAGTCGCAGTCGTCCGATCCCAGCGACTCCCCGTACAGGCAGCGTGAGTGGATGCGGACCAGGCAGTTCTCGGCCGGGCGGCCGAAGACCAGGATGTGGCCCTGGTCGGTGACGCCGCTGATCTCGTGCACCTGTAACGGCAGTTCACGGCCCCCGCGGCTGAAGGTGTGCTCGGTGTCCCCGGGGGGTCCGATGGGCGCGGGAAGGGCAGTGGTCAACGTTCCTCCGAAGCGAGTTTCACGATGTGGTCGATCCGGTCGGCCGGCGGCATGGCACTGGGAACATCGTCGAGCGACTGCGTGGCTACCATCGCGGCTGTCGCCCAGGTGAAGTCGCCTGTATCGGCGGGTTGCCGCGACCGCAGAAGACGATACGCCAGCGCGGCGGAGAACGCCGCATGAGCACCGGGCGAACCGGTGAGCAGCGCCGGGAACGGCGGGATGTCCACGCTCAACCGGTCCGAGCGCACCGAACAGCCGAAATCGTCGATCGTGCAGACGGTTTGCACGCCGTGCATGCGCAACTGCCAGGCCGCCTCGGTGCTGCCGGTCAGCAGGCGCAGCTCCTCGCCGCTGCCGATGAGGAAGTCCACCACGCGCAGATGCGGATACAGCCGCTCGGGGCGGGACACCGGGGGTGCGGCGTGCACGATCAGGGTGGGCCGGGGTTCGAGTGCGCCGACGGTGGCCAGGACGTGTTCCAGGATCGGCACGGGTTGTTCGAAGCTCATCAGCACCGCGTCCGCGTCGCGCAGGGCCCGGTGCGCGGCGGGGCCGGTGAGATCCTCGGCGGTGAGCACGGCGGGGTCGGCCTTGCAGGCGATGATGGCCTGTTCTCCGGAGGGGGCGACGATCACGGCGGTGACCGGTGTCGGGCTGCTCGGGACGATCTTGATCAGATCGGTGCGGATCTGTTGTTCGTGCAGGAAGTCCAGGATCTGCCGACCGGCCTCGTCGTCGCCGACCGCGGCCATCAGGTGCACCTCGATCCCCAGCCGCGCCAGCGCCACCGCGCGCGCGAGGCCCTTGCCGCCGGGGTGGGCGATGAAACTGCCGGTGACGGTGCTGTGCGCCTGGGGGATCTGCTCGACGCGGTAGAGATGGTCGATCACCGCATCGCCCACGACGGTGACCCGGCCGCGGACCTCGTGCGGGTGGTGCGGGGCCGGTGCGCCCTCGGGCGGGTGCGATCCGTAGGTGGTGCCGTCGACCAGGAGCCGGGCGAGTTCGGCGAACGCGCGGTGCTCGGGATTTCTGCGCAACTGGCTGAGCGTCGGCGCGGGCGGGATCGTCTCGGCCCGCACCGCCTCGTGCAGTTGCCGCCAGCGTTCGCACAGGTATTCTCGGCGCGCGCCGAGATCCGGCGCGTAGAGGCGGTGCGGGTCGATCTGGTCGGAGGGGGTGTCATCGAGCAGGCCCAGGGCCAGTTCGGCGTCGGCGATGAGGCGGTCGGTCGGGGGCATGCGCCGGACCATCTCGCGGATGACCGGGACCGCCGCGTCCTGGCGGCGCAGCCCGAGGCGTTCCGCGTGCTGCCCGATGACGCGCAGGCCCAGCAGGGCCGCGGCGTCGATCTCGGTGCTGTCCAAGCGATTCGAGCGCAGTCCGCGGCGTTTGCGCAGCCGGGACAGCACGTTGCGCACGGCCTCGATCGCCGCGTCGTTTCCCGCCATGGGACCGACCACCTCCGTTCCGGTGCGCTGCGCTCGCCGATGCGGATGCCGATCGACGAACCGGTGATTGCCGGTTTATCGGCGGTCGATTCCGGCAATTCCCAACTTATCGCGACATTTGCCGCTCCGGAACGGCAAGTGCCATACTGTAATCGGCGATCTCGAGCGATTCTGCTCCGGGGAGGTCATCATGCTGGGAGCGATTCGGCACAGGCGGTGTATCCGCCGGCGACGATCGATCCGAGTCGACGGTGAGTCCGACGCCGTCGTGGTCAGTGCCCATATCTAGGCCGTTTCGATTCCGCATGTCCGGTATCGGTTCCCGCACAGGCCATCTCGATTCGGCCCGCACGGCGGGAATCTGCTCGATCCGCGGTTCCGGCGATCGATCGTTGGTCGGCGATCGCCTCGGCGCGCACGCTCGCCGGGGAGCCGGACATCGCACGGCCGTCCGTCGGGGCGGTTCGTCATCCGATCACAGGTCCCATCTACACAGCACATCGTCGGCGGTCCGAGCCGATGGCGTGGGTAGCCCCGCCCCGGTGCAGCATCCGACTGCCCGGCGGCACACGAGAGGAGAACCTCGTGACCATCGAGACGACCGAATGGGCGATGCTCAGCGATCGCACACCCGAGCACGCGTGGCGGGTCGCCGCGGCGGGCGCGGCGGTCTGGCGGCTGAGCTGGCTGCCCGATCACCGGCTCACCATCGACCAGGCCCGTGCGGGCATGGAGCTGGACGAGCTGCTCAGCGACCCGGCCGTGGTCCACGACACCGAGGCGCATCGGCAGGTGTCCTGGCATTCGGCCACCCTGGGGGTGCGGTACGAGCATGCGGTGCTGCTGCTGGCGCATCGGATGTTCGAGCGGCTGCGGCAGCATGTGGGAGTTCCCGCCCCGCGCGAGGCCGAACCGATATCGTCCGGGTGGATGACGCCGAGTCGGTGACAGGCCCGGCCGGGCCTGCTCAGGTGCGCGCGGTGTGGCCCGCGCCGACCGCTTGGGCGATATCGGTGTAGCCGTCCGCACGCAGCCGCGCGGCCAGCCCGCGATGCAGGTGGCGGGTCCACAGCGGTCCGCCGTAGATGAATCCGGTGTACCCCTGCAGCAGGGTCGCACCGGCCAGGATGCGTTCGTAGGCCTGGTCGGCGGTCTCGATACCGCCGACGGAGATCAGCACCAGCCGGTCGCCGACCCGCGCGTACAGGCGGCGCAGCACTTCGAGGGCGCGGCCGGCGACCGGCGGTCCGGACAGTCCGCCCGCGCCGATCGCGGCGACCTGTTCGGCCGGGGTGCGCAGGTCCTCGCGTCCGACGGTGGTGTTGGTGGCCACGATTCCGGCCAGGCCCAGTTCCACGGCCAGATCCGCGACCGCGTCGATGTCCTCGTCGGACAGGTCGGGGGCGATCTTCACCAGCACCGGCACGGTGCGCGCGCTACCACTGTGGGCCAGGCAGTCCAGCACCGCGGCCAGCAGCGGGCGCAGCGATTCGACCGCCTGCAGGTCCCGCAGGCCGGGGGTGTTGGGCGAGCTGACGTTGACCACGACGAAATCGGCGAGCGGGCCCAGCACCCGGGCGCTGGTGACGTAGTCCTGCGCGGCCTGTTCGGCGGGCACGATCTTGGTCTTGCCGATGTTGGCGCCGATCGGCACACCGCCGGGGCGCCGCTGGCGCAGTCGCTGTGCCGCCGCGGCCGCACCCTGGTTGTTGAATCCCATCCGGTTGATCAGCGCGCGGTCCGCGGGCAGCCGGAACAGCCGCGGGGCGGGATTGCCCGGCTGCGCCTGACCGGTGACGGTGCCGACCTCCGCGAAGCCGAAACCCAGTGGGCCCCAGGCGTCCACACCCTCGCCGTCCTTGTCGAACCCGGCGGCCAGACCGACGGGCGCGGGGAACCGCACCCCGAACGCGGTGGTGGCCAGGATCGGATCGCCGGTGACCGCCAGGCGCGCGATGACCGCGCGGGCGGGCGCGAACCGGGTCGCCAGACGCATCGCCGCGAAGGCCAAGTGGTGGATTCGTTCGGGTGGTAGCAGGAACATCAGGCGCAGCAGCAGGGAATACATGCGGCTCACATCCCCGGTTCCGGCACCGGGAGGGAGGTCTTGCGCCGCCGCAGCAGCACGCGGCGGCTGCCGTCGGTGTAGGCGCGGACCCGCGAGAGTTCCCAGCCGCCGTATTCGGCCTGGATGGACAGCCTGATCGATGCGGTCACCCGATTGATCTCCGGGGGTAATCGCAGCGGTATGTATTCCCATTCCCCGTCGTCGCTGATCTCCTCCCAGCTCGCCGGGATCGACCGCCTGCCGGGTGAACGGTGCGCAGAGGCCCGAGCCATCACTGCCCTCTCTTCCTCTCGTCCGCGCCGATCCGCTGCAGACCGTCGCCGGTCGCGGACCCCACGAACAGGTCGCCGGTACGGGAATCGACCGTCACCGAGTTCGGCTGGCGCACCGTCGGGTAGCGACCCACTTCCACCGGTATACCCGTCGACAGGTCGAACCCGGCGATCTGATTGCTGGCGGTGAGGGTGACCCACACGGTCTCGGACCGCTGATCATAGGCCAGCGCGTAGGGCGCCGAGCCCAGCGGGAACATCTGCCGCATCACCAGCGGATCGGCGGTGTACACCAGCAGCGCCCCGCCGGCGGTGTCGGTGAGGAGCATTCGCCCGAAATGGTCGGTGATGACGTTGGTCGCGCCCTGCCCGGCGCGCAGGGCCAGTCCCGGGCGGGCGCGGGCGAAGTCGATCTGGGTCAGGGTGGTCTGGGCGCGGTCGAGCACCGCGACCGCGTCGCCGGGCGCGGCGATCTCGTCACCGCCGCCCATCCGGGAGATCGTGTGCACCACATGTCCGTCCGCGGCCACGATGAGCACCCGGCCATCGGCCAGGGCCGCGGCCTCGGTGCCGTCGGGGCGCTGGGCGACCGAGCGGACCTGCCCGTCCACGCCGGTGGCGTGCGTGGTGGCCGCGGCCACGTCGATGTGCAGGATCTGGCTTCCGGCCGCGGCCAGGACCTGACCGGCCGGTCCGGGCGCCAGCGCGTTCGTGCGGGCGGGCAGGGTGAGGGTGCGTTCGGGGGCACCACCGGTGGGGTCCTGGATGCGCACGGTGACACCATCGCCGTCCAGCAGCACGAGGCGTCCGGTGGCGGGTTCGGCGAGCAGTGCCGCGATCGGCCCGGACGGGCTGACCGTGCCCGCGGGGGCGGTGTGCTGGGCCGGGGCGAGCGCGGCGCTGGCGGGTGCGGCCGCGGGTGTGGTGTCGCTGGCATGTTTGGCGCAACCACTCAGCAGACCCGCCGCGGCGACCGCTGCCAGCGCCGCCGCGCCCACCGATCGGCTCACACCGTGAGCGCGCATACTCCGAACTCCTTCTCACCTGCCACCGGTGCGATATCCGGCACCGCCACGGGACCGTACGCGGTGACCCGATGGTCGCCGCGGATGTCCCGTCCCGCTCATGCGAGCTTTCTTATCTGACCATGATCGCGGACCGGACCGGCTCGCCGGGGTGGTTCCGGGCCGGTGGGCGCGTCGCGGACCCGCCCGGGAACGCACGGCGGCGCGAGTTCCCCGGTGCCCGGCGTTACGGTTGATCAGGCGCATACGGCCCGATCAGGAGATTCGGTTGAGCACAGAACCAGCGTACGGTTTTTCCGTCGAGGACATCACCGTCGGCGCGTTCGCGCACGGGTTCGGCACCACCGAGGACGGGCATTCGTTCGCGTTCCGCACGGTGCGCGGCACGCTGCGGCTCGAGATCTACCGCACCGGCGCGCACGCGCAGGTCCCGGGCCCGGAGGATGTGATCGCCGTCGCGCGGACCCGGGTCACCGATATCGACCTGGACGACGAACGCAGCGTCATCGCGCTGGTGCACGATCTGATCCCCGCCGCCGCGCCGGTGCTCCCCGACGGCCCGGGCGCCCGCCGCGAGCCCACCACGGTGCGCGCGCTGCTGCTGCGCCTGAGCGCGGTCATCGACAGCATGTGATCGCCTGGGCCCCAACACATCCCGTTTCACCCGGCCGCGGTGGCGCAAGTCGCCCAGGGAGGTGTGCGCACCCGCTCGGGGCCGGGAACACGCCGGACCGCCCGGGGGTCTGCGCGCGGGACGGTTCCCCTACCTTGGTGTGGACCAGAGCCCAGCCGCATCGAGCCGCAGGCGATGGCAAATCCGCATGACGGACTGGTGGGACAGTGAGAAGTACGATTAACTTCGAGGCCGTGAGGATGGCGATGGCAGTGCGAGGAACGGCCCGGTGCGTACGGATCGGCGGTGTGCTGGCCGCACTGGCCGTGCTGAGCGCGGCATGCAGCAACGATCCGGACGAGGCGTCGGTGGCCGCGGCCAGATCCTCGGCGTACGCCGCGCTGAGCGCCTCCTCGCAGGCCGCGGCCGCCAGTTCCGCCTCGCAGCCGCCGATCCCGACCGCCGCCCAGCTGGACACCCAGCTCAAACGCGCCCTGGATCCCGCACTGCCGGACAGTGATCGCACGAACCTGATCCAGGACGGCGAGGCGTTCGCCACGGCCATCCCCGACATGTACAAGGCGCTGCACGAACATCCCCGCGCGGTGTACGGGGTGGTGGATCCGGTGTTCGACAACCACGACGGCACGCTGACCGCGACCCTGCGCCTGGACAAGGACGGGACCGGGGAGAACGTGCGCACCACCGTCATGCACTTCATCGATGTCGACGGCACCTGGAAGATCTCGCGCACCGACCTGTGCGGCATCCTGCGCTCGGCGGACTACCAGACCCCGGCCTGCGGCTGATCCGGGACCGGGCGGAACGGGAAAACGATTGAACCGCACAGTGACCCGACAGACCGGCACCGAACCACCGCACACCGGACCGGGCCGGGTGCGGGAGCTGTCGCTGCGGTGGGGCCGGTTCGTGCACCGCCACCGCTGTCCGGTACTGGCGGTGTTCGTCCTGCTGGTCGCGGTGTCCGGGTTCTACGGGCGAGATCTGGGACCCCGCCTGACCCAGGGCGGCTGGTTCGACGACCACAGCGAATCGGTGGTCGCCTCGCAACTGGCCGATCAGACCTTCGGGCGCGACACCGACGCCGACGTGATCGTCCTGTACACCGCCCCGCCGGGGCACACCCTGGACGATCCGGCCGTGCACGAGGCGATCGCCAGCGCGCTGGCGAACCTGCACGCCCGGTATCCGGACCGGATCAAGAAGATCGACAGCTATTTCGACGGCCCGATGATGGGCCGGTTCGCCGACTCCGCCCGCACCCACGCCTTCGCCAGTATCGGGCTGCGCGGGCAGGACACCGAAACGGTGAACAACTATCTGGCCATCGAGGATCAACTCGGTGCGGGCGAGCCCGGCCGCGGACCCGGCGGCACGACGGTGCAACTGGCCGGGCTGCAACCGGTGGTCGAGGGCATCAATCTGGGGATGCAGCACGACATCCGCCGCGCGGAGCTGATCGCGCTGCCACTGGTGGCGATCCTGCTGTTCTTCGTGTTCGGCGGCGTCGTGGGCGCGCTGCTGCCGGTGCTGATCGGCGGGATGACGGTGCTGGGCACCCAGGGCATCATCCGGCTGCTGACCGGCGTGATCGATGTGAACGTGTTCGCCAGCGCCGTGGTGACCCTGGTGAGTCTGGGCCTGGCGATCGATTACGGGCTGTTCGCGGTGACCCGGTTCCGGGAGGAACTCGCCGCCGGGCGCACCGTGGAGGAGGCCACCGCCCGCACCGTGGCGACCGCGGGACGCACGGTGCTGTTCTCCGCGGCGATCATCGCGGTGAGCCTGGGCGCGTTGTTCATCTACCCGCATCAGGTGCTGCGCTCGGTGCCCTACGGCGGGATCAGCGCGGTGCTGCTGGCCGCGGTGCTGTCGGTGACCGCGCTTCCGGCGCTGCTGAGCATCATCGGCACACGGATCGACCTGTGGGGCTGGCATCGGCTGGCCAGTGTGCGCAACGCCGAACCGGTCGAGATCTCCCGGACGCTGCGCGATCAGCGCGGGCAGGGATTCTTCTCCGATCTGGCGTTGTTCGCGATGCGCCGTCCCGTGCGGGTGATCGTGCCGGTGGTGCTGGGACTGCTGGTGTTGCTGATCCCGTTCCGGGACATCGAATTCGGCGGATTGAGCGAACGGTATCTGGCCTCGGACAATCCGGCGCGGGTGGCGCAGCAGGACTTCGACCGGCTGTTCCCGGACTTCCGCACCCAGCCGCTCAAACTCGTCGTGGTCGGGGCGAATCCGCAGCAGCTCTCGGACATCCGGTTCCAGGCCAATTTCGCGCCCGGGCTGACCGGGCCGTTCGAGCCGTCCGCCCCGACCACCCACGGCATCAACGTGCTCTCGGCCGGACTGGTCGATCAGCAGCATCCCGACGCGGCGATCGACACCCTGCGCGCGATCCCGCAGCCACCCGGGGTGCGGGTGATGGTCGCGGGGGTTCCGGCGCTCGAGCGCGACAGTATCCGCGGCCTGATCGACGGACTGCCGCTGCTGGCGGCGATCCTGATCTGCGCGGCGATCGCGCTGATGTACGTGGCGTTCCGGTCGCTGGTCCTGGCGGTGAAGGCGGTGGTGATGAGCGCGCTGAGCCTGGGCGCGACACTGGGCGTGCTGACCTGGATCTTCGTCGAAGGGCACGGGGCGGGGTTGTTCGAGTTCACCCCGGGGCCGTTGATGTTCGCGGTGCTGGTGCTGATCGTGACGGTGCTGTTCGGGCTGTCCACCGACTACGAGGTGTTCCTGCAGTCCCGGATGACCGAGGCCCGCGCGGGCGGCGCGCCACCGCAGGAGGCGATCCGCTACGGCATCGCCCACACCGGCGGGGTGATCACCTCGGCGGCGGCGATCCTGATCGTGGTCACCGGCGCGTTCGGGTTCTCGGATCTGGTGCTGATGAAGTACATCGCGTACGGGATGATCGCCGCGCTGGTTCTGGACGCCACGGTGATCCGGCTGCTGCTGACCCCGGCGGTGCTGAAATTGGTGTGGCGCTGAGCTTTTCGCGCCCCCGTTTCAGCGCCGCAGCGGCAGCACCAGTTGCGCGCCGGTGACCGGATGGTCGATCACCTCCACCGGATGCTGGTAGACGCGGGTGAGCAGTTCGGTGGTCAGCACCTCCCGAGGCGGGCCGGCCGCGGCCAGGCGACCGTCCTGCAACACCGCGACGCTGTCGGCGTAGGCCGCCGCGATACCGAGATCGTGCAGCACCACCACGACCGCGGCCCCCGCGGCGGCGCGCTGACGGGCCAGGTGCAGCACCGCCTCCTGATGTCCCAGATCCAGTGCGGCGGTGGGTTCGTCGAGCAGCAGCGTGGTGGTGCGCTGGGCCAGCACGCGCGCGAGAGCCACCCGCGCGCGTTCACCACCGGACAGCGCCGGGAACGGGCGTTCGGCCAGATGCGTGACATCGGTGGCGGCCATGGCCGCATCGACCGCGGTCAGATCCTGGCTCTGGCGCGGGGTACGCGCCCACGGGGCCCGGCCCATGGTGACGACCTCGCGGGCGGTGAACGGGAATCCGACGTTGTGCGTCTGCGGCAGCACCGCGCGGCGGCGCGCCATGTCCACCACGGCCCAGTGCGCCAGCTCGCGGCCGTCGAGTTCGACTGTGCCGGTGGCGAGTTCGAGTTCCCCGGCCAGGGCCGCCAGCAGCGTGGACTTGCCCGCGCCGTTCGGCCCGACCAGCGCCAGGATCCGCCCGGCCACCACCTCGAGACCCACACGATCCAGCACTCGCCGTCCGCCGCGATCCACGCTCACCTCCCGGGCACACACTGTCACCGTGCCCGGCGGCGGATCCTCCGGGATTCCGTGGGATCGCGCCAGAACCCGGGTGAGCGCGCGTGACATCCCGCTCATCGGCACTCCTTCCACACACCGGATCCCACCGGCTCGGGCCCCGGACGGCACGGCAGCGCGCGGCTCATGCCCAGCCTCCCGAGCGGGCGCGGGTGCGGCGCAGCAGCCAGAAGAAGAACGGGCCACCGACCAGGGAGGTGAGCATGCCCAACGGCAGGTCCGCGTTGGTGACCAGATCGCGCGCGCCGATATCGGCGGCCAACAGCACCACCGCGCCCAGGATCGCCGAGAGCGGGATCAGCACCCGATGCGCCGGGCCCACCAGCATGCGCACCACGTGCGGCACGATCAGCCCGACGAACAGGATGATGCCGGTGAACGCCACCCCCGCGGTCGCCAGCACGGCCACCACCAGAACCACGTTGCGCCGCAACCGTTCCACGTCCACGCCCAGATGCCGCGCGGCGGCCTCCCCGAGCGCGAGCAGATCCAGTCGCGGCGCCATGAGTATCGCGGCCAGCACGCCGACGGCGGTAAGCGGCGCCACCACCGCCACCGACTGCCAGGTCGCGCCGTTGAGGCTGCCCAGCTGCCAGAACACGATCTGATCGCGCGCCGCGTTGGAGGCGGTGAACAGCAGGAACGACATCAACCCACCGGCGAACGCGTTGACCGCCACACCGGTCAGCACCAACGTCACCGTCTCGGTGCGTCCCCCCGAACGCGAGAGCAGATACACCAGCAGCGTCGTGCCCAGCCCGGCCACGAACGCCCCCGCGGCCACCGACCACGCCGCGGCGAACGCGCCCCCGACCACGATCACCACACCGGCCCCGACCGCCGCCCCCGCCGACACCCCGATCACGCCCGGCTCGGCCAGCGGATTGGCGAACACCCCCTGCAACAACGCACCCGCTGTCGCCAGCGCGGCCCCGACCAGCAACGCCAGCACCACCCGCGGGAAACGCACCTGCAGCAACGTCACCTGCCCGGCCGGATGATGCGGCAACGGCCCCCAATCCAGCCCGATCTCGTGGAACACCGTCCCGGCGACTTCCAGCGGCGTCGTGGGCACCTGCCCGATCGCCGCGGACACCAACGCCAACCCCACCAGCAACGCGACCGACACCACGAATGCGATCGTCACCCGCGAGCGCCGCCCTCGCCGAGCTCCAGGACCGCTACCGCCCGTGTGGGTTGGTTCGGCAGCGGCCACGACGTTTTCCCGCGGCTGCCGCGCTACGACGTGCGATGCCGCCGCATCAGTCGAGTCGAGCGCCACCGATTCCGCTGCGGCCGTATCGTTTTCCCCGGTCGCCTGTTGCTGTGCGGCCGATCCTGTTGCGGCTGTATTGATCTCGTCCGCATTCTGCTGTGATGCCCGACCGCCAGCGTGTGATGTACTCGTCTCGGCATCGGTTACCGCCGACCTCGCGGCGGAGGCACTATCGCCGGACGTGCGCCGCGGTGCGGTGTCGGCGCCGGTCGAATCGGGAGCGTCGGCGGGCGGTTCGGGTTCCTGGCCGTCCGAATCGTGTTGTGCGTGAACGTCGTTGCGTGGCGATGCAACCGGGGTAGCCGTGGCGCTGCCCGCCGCGTGCGAGCGCGTCGGCGTGTCGGCGGTCGGTGTGGATTCGCCTGCACCCGAGGGTGCGGCGCTGTCGAGCATAGTGGATTGCGTGACCTGCGCGTGCCCACGAGCCGGATGCGGATCCGGTGTGGCCGTGGGCGATTCGTCACCAGTGGGGATTCGATGCGCCGGCTGCATGTCCGCATCGGCTGCGGCCGCGGGGCGGTCGGCCGCCGCGGGGGTGTCGCGATCACAGGGCCGGGTCGGCGGAACGTCCTGGGGGGTGAGGTCGCTCATGCCGGGTGGGTGCCGTACAGGGCGTGGGACAGGGCCGCGAGGATGCGGCCGGTGTTGGGGCCGAAGCTGAGCAGGACCGAGTCGGCCATATCGATGACGCGCTTGTTCTTCCCGGCGTTGGTCTGTGCCACGCCGGGGATCTTGGCCAGCCCGTCCACGCCGCCGATCGACTGCAATCCGTCCGACATGACCAGGAACACGTCGGGATTCGCGCTGATCATCGACTCGCTGGTGATCGGGGTGAACGGCTCGGTGATCCCGGCGGCCTGCCCGGCGTCGGTGCCGCCCAGGGCGGTGATCAGCGCGTGGGAGCCGAATTTCGGTCCGGCCATCATGGTGATGGCGGTACTGCGCAGGTACAGGAACGCGATCTTGGGCGCCGGATTCTGTTTCGGCACAGCGGCGGTCGCGGCGTCGATCTCGTGCTGGGTGCGCTGGGCCAGGGCGGTACCGGCCCGCGGCACGCCCAACGCGGCGGCGACGGCCTGGATCTGCGGGCCCACCCCGGCCAGGGTGCGCTCGGGATCGAAGTAGACCACGGTGATGCCGAGCGCTTTGAGCTGATCGCGCAGGGTGGGCGTGGCACTGACGGTGTCGGTGAGGAACACCGTGGGACGTTGCGCGGCAACGGCCTCGATGTTGATGCTGCCGCTGCCGCCCGCGACGCTGGGCACGTCCTTGGCCGCCGGGAACGCCGCGGCGGTGGAGCGGCCGACCAGGTTCGCGCCCAGCCCCAGGGCCCACACGGTCTGGGCCAGGGTGCCGTACTGGTCGACCGCGACGATGCGGCTGGCGTCGGTGACGGTCACCGAGGACCCGTCGAACGAGTGCACGGTCACCGGCAGCGCCGGATGCGGCGCGGGACCGATCGGCACCGGATTGGTGTCGGTGAGCGTCGCGGTGGCCGGACCGTGCTGGGTCGCGCTGCCGGTCCCGCCGGAGGGCCCGCACGCACCGAGGACCGCGACCATCGCGACGGTGAACACGGCCGGCGCGATGCGGCGCACCGGCCGCGCGGATGCGGTGCGGGACGATCGGACCCGGGCGAGGCAGCTCATGAAGGCAAGCCTAAGTGGTGTCCCCGCGCACCGGACATCGACCCGGCCGGTCATCCCGCGCGGCAGACCGCATCGGGCCGGAATCGTTGCGCGAGCCGGGTTGGCAGCTCGCGGTTCAGGAACGAGGCACGCTCGTTGCGGCCCGGATCCCGCGACTGCCGGCGCCGGATGCGGTGTCCAGGGCGCGGATCGGCGACCGGCCACGGGACCACCGCTTCGGAACCGCGAGCGGATCGCGGGCCGGAACCGGCTCGGCTGGACCGGTCAGATACTGCTGACGTCGTCCAGGGCCGCGGCGATCGCGCGCGGCAACTCCAGGGTCTCCGCGGCCAGCACACCGGTGAGCTGGCCCATATCGCGTGCCCCCACGATCAGCGAGGCCACCGCGGGCCGGTCGCGCACCCAGGCCAGCGCCACGGCCAGCGGGGAGGTGCCCAGGCCGTCCGCGGCGGTGATCAGCGCGTCCACCACCCGGTCGGCGTGCTCGTCGATGCGGTCGCGGATCTGCGCGCCACCGGCCTCGTCCGCCCCGCGCGAATCGGCGGGCACCCCGTCCCGGTATTTGCCGGTCAGGATGCCCCAGGCCAGCGGCGTGGTCGCGATGAGCCCGAGTCCGTGATGCTGCGCGGCGGGCACGATGTCGTGTTCGATCCCGCGCGCGAGCAGCGAGTACGGGGTCTGCGCGACGGTGATCGGCGCGGTGCACGCCATGGTGGCCAGCTGCCAGGCGTCCAGTCCGCGCACCCCGCCGTAGCGGACCTTGCCCGAGCGCACCGCGTCCTGCACGGTGGCGGTGATCTCGTCCAGCGGGGTGTGCGGATCCCAGGCCGCCACACTCCAGATGTCGAGGTGGTCGGTGTCCAGCGCGGTCAGGGTCTGATCGAGCTGGCGCAGCAGGGTGCGCCGCGAGGCGTCCACCCGCCAGCGAGGCTCCGCGGCCGGTGCCCCGTCCGGATCGGTGACCGGCACCGGGGTGATCCCGGCGCATCCGCTGATCACCAGATCGTGCCGCGGCACCAGTTCGCCGATCAGCTCGCCCAGGATGCGTTGCGCGGCACCGCCCCCGTAGGCGGGTGAGGTGTCCAGCAGCGTGCCACCGGCCTCGACGAACGCCACCAGTTGTACCGCCGCGTCGTCCGGGTCGGTCTCCCTGCCCCAGGTGTGGGTGGCCAGGCCGATTCGGGAGACCCGCAGGCCACTGCGCCCGACCGCCCGCTGTTCCATCACCGTGCGCATACTTCCGTCACATCCAAGAGCCTAGGGCCACAACCCGTTCGGATGCGGCTAAGGCACGGCGAACCGCCGGAGCCTCCGGTCGGGTGTGCGTCGCGGTCGCGCACCCGCACCCGAATTCCGGGAACGGGTGCGCGCCGCGCATCGGCGCGTGCTCCAGCACACCGCCCGAGCAGCGAAATCGTCTTCGCCGGAACCGGATTCGCCGTGAGCGTAATCGGGATCGGGTGCGTGTGCCGCTCGTCGCGTGGCCGGAACGGTGCGATCGCCTAGGCTGGGGGCATGACGGTGATCCTGCTCCGGCACGGGGTGTCGACCTCGAACACGGCCCACACGCTGTCCGGGCGCACCCCCGGAGTGGAACTCACCGAACGCGGCCGCGAACAGGCCCGCGCGTTGGCGGAACGCTTGGCCCCCTTGCCGATCGAGCACATCGTGGTCTCCCCGCTGCTGCGCTGCGCGCGCACCGTGGCCCCGCTGGCGGAAAAGCTGGCCCTGGACCCGGTGACCGAGGAACGCCTCGTGGAGGTCGACTACGGCGACTGGACCGGGCGCAAACTGTCCGAACTGGTGAAGGAACCGCTGTGGTCGGTGGTGCAGCGGCACGCCTCGGGCGCGGTGTTCCCCGGCGGGGAGGGCCTGGCCGATGTGCAGTACCGGGCGGTGGCCGCGATCCGGGAACACGATCGGCGCTTCGCCGAGCAGCACGACCGCGATGCGCTGTGGGTGGCGTGCACACACGGCGATGTGATCAAATCGGTGCTCGCCGACGCCTTGGGCATCCATCTGGACGGATTCCAGCGCCTGATGGTGGAACCGGCCTCGATCAGTGTCGTGCGGTACACCCCGGCAGGCCCGTCGGTGTGGCGCAGCAACGACACCGGCACCGACCTGTCGGCGCTGGCGACCACTCCCGAGCAGCGCTCGCGCGAGCCGGCCGGTCCGGTTCCGGGCGGCGAGGTCGGCCCCGCCCCGGCCGAGGGCGGCGGTCCTGCGGCGGGCGGGCGAACCCCGGATGCGGATAATGAGAATGCGCAACGCCCCGACTCTTTGTAGTAAGTAGTGCAGTGTGGTTTCAGGAGGTGCAGATGAGCCGAGCAATCCACGTGTTTCGCACCCCCGATCGTTTCGTCGCCGGGACGGTCGGTGAACCAGGCGATCGCTCCTTCTATCTGCAGGCCGTTCAGGAACCGCGGGTGGTCAGCGTGCTGTTGGAGAAGCAGCAGGTCAAGGTGCTAGCCGATCGGATGGGTCTACTGCTGGACGAGGTGGCGCGCCGGTTCGGCGCGAGTGTGCCGCCCCAAGCGGACGATGTGAACGACACCGGGCCGTTGCAGACCCCGATCGACGCGGAGTTCCGCGTCGGCACCATGGGTCTGGGCTGGGACGCGGACGCCAACGCGGTGGTGGTGGAGTTGCTGGCGATCACCGAGACCGAGGTGGACGAGTCGGTGGTGCTGGACGACACCGAGGAGGGCCCCGACGCGGTGCGGGTGTTCCTGACTCCGTCGCAGGCGCGGGAGTTCGCGCTGCGGTCCGCGCGGGTGATAGCGGCCGGGCGGCCGCCGTGCCCGCTGTGCGGGGAACCGCTGTCGACGAAGGGGCATATGTGTGTGCGCACCAACGGCTACAAGCGCGGCGGGATCTTCGGTGCGGCCGACCTCGAGGACTGACCGGTGAGCGAGGCGACCACAGGGCGCGGGTGCGACCCGTTCTACGCCGGTGACCTGGCGGTGATCGGGCGGGTCAGCACGGCCAGCAATCTGACGCTGGTGTGTGAGATCGGCCCCGATGGCACGGTCCGCGAATCGGCATCCGATGCGGGTGTGCGCGTGGTGTACAAACCGGTGCGCGGGGAACGCCCGCTGTGGGATTTCCCGGACGGCACCCTCGCGGGCCGCGAGGTCGCCTCCTATCTGGTGTCGCGGGCGCTGGGCTGGACGGTGATCCCGGAGACGATCCTGCGGGAAGGCCCGCTGGGGCCGGGCATGGTGCAGCGCTGGGTGGAATCGGTGGACAACCACACCGAACGCGGCGATCGCCTCGATCTGGTGGATCTGGTGCCCGCCGGTGCGGTGCCCGAGGGATTCCGGGAGGTGCTGCGCGCGGTCGACGGCGCGGGTGCCGAGGTGTCGCTGGTGCACGCGGACGATCCGCGCCTGCAACGCATGGCGGTGCTCGATGTGCTGCTGAACAATGCCGACCGCAAGGGCGGACACGCCCTCGAGGGCTTGGACGGCACGGTGTACGGGGTCGATCACGGCATCTGCCTGCACACCGAACCGAAGTTGCGCACGGTGCTGTGGGGGTGGGCCGGTGAGCCGGTCGAGCAGGAGCTGATCACCGACATCACCGCCTTCGTCGAGGCCCTGCCGGGCACGATCGGTGATTCGCTGGCCGAGCACATCACCGACGAGGAGATCGACGCACTGCTCACCCGGGGGCGGCGGCTGCGCGATGATCCGGTGATGCCGCTGCCGCGCACGTCGCGCCCGATTCCCTGGCCCGCGTTCTGAGCTCGCCGCGCCGGTTTTCGGTCCTGCGAGATTGCAATGGTTGCGGTTGCGCATCCGGTGCCCCGACGCAGGTGAGCACAGGTGCCCGCGAGTGCGCCACGGCACCGGTACGCGGGGGCGGCGGGCGCACGGGCCGCTGAAACCTTTACTCTCGAATGATGCAGTCCTGGTCCGATATCGCTGTCCCGACCGTCCCCGGATCCGGACCGCCGTTGCGGTTGTTCGACACCGCCGACGCGCAGGTGCGCCCGGTCACCCCCGGCCCCACCGCCACCATGTACGTGTGTGGCATCACTCCCTACGACGCGACCCATCTGGGGCACGCGGCCACCTACCTGACCTTCGATCTGGTCAACCGGGTGCTGCGCGACGGCGGGCACGAGGTGCACTACGTGCAGAACGTGACCGACGTGGACGATCCGCTGTTCGAACGCGCCGACCGCGACGGCGTGGACTGGCGTGAGCTGGGCAGCCGCGAGATCGCCCTGTTCCGTGAGGATATGACCGAGTTGCGGGTGCTGCCGCCGCGCGAGTACATCGGCGCCATCGAATCGGTCGGCGAGGTCGTGGAACTGGTGGACAAACTGCTGGCCTCGGGCGCGGCGTACGTGGTGCCGGACGCGCAGTACCCGGATGTGTACTTCCGCCACGACGCCACCGAACAGTTCGGGTACGAGTCCGGGTACGACCGCGCCACGATGGACCGGCTGTTCGCCGAGCGCGGCGGGGATCCCACCAGGCCCGGCAAGCACGACCCGATCGATGCGCTGCTGTGGCGTGCGGCACGCCCGGGCGAGCCGTCGTGGCCCTCGCCGTTCGGGGACGGCCGTCCGGGCTGGCACATCGAGTGCGCGGCAATCGCTTTGAACCGCATCGGCCCCGAGTTCGACATCCAGGGCGGGGGCAGCGATCTGATCTACCCGCATCACGAGTATTCCGCGGCGCACGCCGAGGCGCTGGTGGCCGGTCGCCGATTCGCCCGGCACTACGTGCACGCGGGCCTGATCGGCCTGGACGGGGAGAAGATGTCCAAATCGCGCGGGAATCTGGTGTTCGTGTCCCGGTTGCGCCGCACGGGCGTGGATCCCGCCGCGATCCGCCTCGGCCTGCTCGCCGGGCATTACCGGCAGGATCGCGAATGGTCCGATCCGGTTCTGGCACAGGCACTCTCGCGGCTGGACACCTGGAAGCGCGCGGCGGCCCTGGACTCGGGCCCCGACGCCACCGATACCGTCGCGCGGCTGCGCCAGCACCTGGCCGACGACCTGGACACCCCCAAAGCACTTGCCGCGGTGGACAACTGGGCCCGCGAAGCCCTCGAATACGGCGGCCCGGACACCACCGCGCCCGCCGCGATCGCCACCGCCGTGGACGCCCTGCTGGGCATCGGACTGTAACCACACCTCCCGCGCCGCCGGAGGTGTTCGGATCCATCGGAGCCGCGGTGAATTCGGCCCGTGCGTGCCGCGGCTGTCTCTCGGAACTCGGCGGCGCGTTGCGGGGCAGCGGACGAACGCGCGCATCGGCGCGGAACTCGGGCGGCTGGGCGTGGTCATCGGCTCCGGGGTCGGTACAGCCTTCCGATGCCCGAAGGTAGCCGGGGCGGGCGAGGGCGCGCATCGTCGCATAGTCTCGTACTCGCTCGAGGAGATAGGACGGTGTGAGCTGTGTCCGGTGTCGATCGAATCCGTTCGGTGCGTAAACAACTGCGCGCGGGCGGGGAATTTGCCGCGATGGTCCGCAAGAACCCGCGGATCGCCCGCGAACTGATCGCGGGCGTGGTGGCGAGCAGGAAGGCATCTGCTCCCGGACCGGCCCCGCAGACGCCGCCGACCCCCGCCTCCTCCTCGGCGGAGGAGCGGCGCGAACGGCTGGCACCGGCCGGATTGAGCGAATTCGCCAAGATCGCCCACGCCGACCAGCTCGTGGACGCCCCGGTGGAGACCGTCGCGGCGTATCTGCGTGATCTGAACCGGCTCGGCGACTGGTTCGTCCTGCACGGCGGCTGGCGCGGCGATCCGCCCGGCGCGGTCCGCGAGGGCGCGGAGTTCACCCAGCAGGCCCAGATCATGGGACTGCCGGTGGAGATCGCCTGGACGGTCGTCGCGGCCGGGGACCGCGGATTCGAACTGCGCGGCCAGGCCCCGCAGCAGGTGCGACTGGGCTACTGGATCACCGTCTCGGGCTCCGGCGAACAGACCGTCGTGGATTTCGACGCCGGGGTGGCCGGACCGCCCATCGACGGCCCGCTGGGCGGATCGGTGGCCCGCAGCCTGGGTGAGGCCATGCGCGAATCCCTCGACCGGCTGCCCGCCGCGATCGCCGCGGCCGGACCGGTGGATACGAAGACCGCGCGAAAGCCCGTGCTGCACACCGCATCCGGTATCGAACTAGATCCCTCGACCCCTGTGCTGGCCGGTGTGGGCCAGGTGGTGCAACGCACCCCCGACCAGCAGTACCGAGACCCGGCAACGCTCGCGGTGCAGGCACTGCGCCGCGCAGCACAGGACACCGGCACGGACGAGTCCCTGCTGCGCGCCGCCGACGCGGTCTACGCGGTGGCGTGCGCGTCCTGGCAGTACCGCGATCTGGGTGCGGTGGTCGCCGAACGGGTCGGCGCGGGCCCGGTGGACACCGTGCAGTCCAGCACCTTCGGCGGCGACGGCGGCCAACTGGTGCTCAACGAGGCCGCCGCCGCGATCGCGGCGGGGGAGTACGACATCGTGCTGGTCACCGGCACCGAGGCCGGCGCCACCCAGGCCGCGGCCCAGCGCGCCGGAATCGATCCGGGCTGGCCCGCCCAGACCGCCGCGACCACCCCGACCCGCACCGTCGGCATCGACAAACCCGCCAACAACGCCGCGGAGACCGCCGCCGGGCTCATCGCGCCGATCAACATGTACGCGCTGCTGGAATCGGCCAACCGCCATCGCCTCGGCCGCACCCCCGCCGAACACGCCGCGGCCATCGCCCGGCTGTGGTCCGGCTTCTCCACCATCGGCGCGGCCAACCAATACGCTTGGCAGCCACAGGAATTCACCGCCGAGCAGATCGCCACACCCACCGCGGACAACCGCATGATCTCCACCCCCTACACCAAACTCGAATGCGCCAACCTGCAGGTCGACATGGCCAGCGGCATCATCCTGACCAGCGCCGCGGCCGCGCACGACGCCGGAATCCCGCAGGACAAGTGGGTATTCCTGCACGCGGGCGCCTCGGGCCACGACGAATGGTTCACCAGCGAACGCGGCGAACTGGCCGCCTCCCCGGCCATCCGCACCCTCGGCGCGGCCGCACTCGCACACGCGGGAATCAACGCGGACGATCTCACCCACGTCGACCTGTACGCCTGCTTCCCGGTGGCGGTGCAGATCGCCGCGCGCGAGCTGGGCTTGGCACTCGAGGACCCGAAGCGCCCGCTGTCGGTGACCGGCGGGCTCACCTTCGGCGGCGGACCCGGCAACAACTACGGGGGCCACGCGGTCGCCTCCCTGGTCACCGCGCTGCGCGCGGACCCGCAGTCCTACGGGCTGTCCACCTCACTGGGCTGGTACGTCACCAAACACGCCCTGGGCGTCTACTCGGCCACCCCGCCGCGCACCCCCTACCGGCACCTGACCCCCGTCATCGACAACCCGCCCGCCCGCCCGGCCCGCAGCGAACACCAGGGCCCCGCGGTGATCGAGGCCTACACGGTCCCGTTCGGCCGCGACGGCGAACCCGAAGCCGCGATACTGAGCCTGCTGACCCCCGACGGCGCGCGAATCCTGCTGCGCAGCACACAATCCGACCTGATCAGCGACCTGGTCGACGACGATCTGCTCGGCCTGCCGGTGACCGTCTCGGACGGGCAGATCACCGTGCAAACCCGCGAACGCACCGAACTGCCCCCGCCGCCACCGCCGCCGGTGCTGGTCGAACGCAGCGGCCCGGTCACCATCATCACCCTCAACCGCCCGCAGGTGCGCAACGCGGTGAACCTGGCCACCGCGCTGGGTATCGAACGCGCCCTGGACGCCTTCGAGGCCGACCCCACCGCACAGGTCGCCATCATCACCGGCGCGGGCGGATACTTCAGCGCCGGAATGGATCTCAAGGCCGCTGCCACCGGCGAGGTACCGATCACCGAGGGGCGCGGCCCGCTGGGCATCACCGCCGAACCACCGACCAAACCGCTCATCGCCGCCGTGGAGGGCCCCGCCCTGGCCGGTGGCTGCGAACTGGCACTGGCCGCGGATCTGGTTGTCGCCGCACAGGATTCGACGTTCGGCATCCCGGAGGTCAAACGCGGCCTGGTCGCGGTCGGCGGCGGCGTGCTGCGCCTGGCCCAGCGGATCCCCCGCGCGATAGCGATGGAACTCGCGCTGACCGGCGACCCGATCACCGCCACCCGCGCTGCGGAACTGGGCCTGGTCAACGAACTCGCCGAACCCGGCCACGCCCTGGACGCGGCCCTGGCACTGGCCGAGCGCATCGCGGTGAACGCCCCGCTGAGCATCCAGGCCAGCAAACGCATCATCGACGAATCCGCCGACTGGCCCACCGACGAGGCGTTCACCCGGCAGGGCGAACTCGCCGCACCCGCACTGTCCTCCCAGGACGCCGCCGAGGGCGTGCTGGCCTTCGCGCAGAAACGCCCCCCGGTCTGGCAGGGGCGCTGAACGCGCCCACCGCACACGCAGGAACCGCACAGCAACGCCCGCTAGCGTGGGGCCCATGACGGCACAGCGTGAACGGGCGACCTCCTTCGGCTCGATCGCCCAGGACTACGACCGGATGCGGCCCGGCCCGCCCGAACAGGCCCTGGACTGGCTGATCCCGCCCGATTGCACGACCGCACTGGATCTGGCCGCCGGGACGGGCCTGTTCACCCGGGCGCTGGCCGCCCGCGTGCCCGACGTTGTCGCGGTCGAACCCGACGAGCGCATGCGCACGGTCCTGGCGCGACGCTCACCCCAGGTGCGGGTGCTGGACGGGCGCGCCGAGGCGATCCCGCTGCCGGACGCGAGCGTGGACGCGGTGTTCGTCTCCGCTGCCTGGCACTGGTTCGACCACCCGGTCGCGGTGCCGGAGATCGCCCGGGTGCTGCGCGAGGGCGGACGCCTGGGTGTGTTGCGCACCAACCGCGACCGCACCGTGGACTGGGTCTTCGAACTCGAGCGCGGCCGCGCCGGACAACCCCAGCCCAGCCAGGAGCACCTGGCCGGCCGATTCCGGTTCGCCCTACCCGAGCACAGCCCGTTCGGGCCGGTGGAGACCACCTCGTTCGCCTTCACCCGCACGATGACCCACGACGAGATCGTCGACTGGCTGAGCACCTACAGCCAGTTCATCATCGCGGACGCCGAAGAGAAACACGCCCGCCTGACCCGCGTGCGCGAACTGCTCGAGATCCAGGCCGCGGGCGCACCCACCCTGGAGGTTCCGCTGACTTCCCAATGTTGGCGCACCGACCGCCTGCCCCGCTGAGCGACCCAGGCCGGCGTATCGCATTCGGCCTTGCCGCAACAGGTTCGGCTGTTCGTCGCGCATCCAGCTGCAACCGGCGACCCGCCCGGCCCAGCGCCTCTCGCGCGAGAGCCGGGCGCTGGGTCCGCGAACGCCCTTGCGCCACTCGGCCCCGGCTCGGCGGTCGCACCCGGCCACTGCGGGTCTCGCCCCGGCTGCCCCGGAAATCATTGCGGGGCAATGGATTCACCCTCGGTCATCCTGCCCGGTCGATAGTCTTCCCCTGGAATTACTGCGGCGCAACCGATCCGCCGCAGCGCCGACAGGGGAGTGATGCCGGGGTGCGCCGGCGACCGCCCAGCAGAGCTCAGCTGTCCACGTGCACGTGGGGACGCTGATGCGGATCGGGCACCGCGCGACGCAGAATCTCCCGGGTCACCGGCGCGACCTCACCCTCGCCGACGAACAGGAACTTCAACAGGTTCGTGATCGGATTGCCCTCGGTCCATTCGAAATACACGTGCGGGTTCAGCCCCGTGCGGTCACGGATGGCCAGCAGGATCGCCGCGATCGAGTTCGGGATCGCCGCGGCCTCGACCGACAGAATCTTGTAGCAGTCCAACTCCATCGCCCGCACATGCAGATCGGTGGAGAACTCCGAGGCATCGCGCACGATCACCTCGAGGAACAGGATCGGCGCGTGCGCGGGAATGTGGCTCTCGAGCCGCTGGTCGGCCTCCTTCTGCCGATACTCGCCCGGCTCACGATCCTCCACACCCTCGAGATCATGGGTGACGATACGGATCGTGCCGCTCGAGGCGATCTTGTCGATCAGCCATGCGGCCTTGTCGTCGAAATCGACCTCGATCGCCCGCAACTCGAACGCGCGCCGGGCCCGGGAGACGAACGACACCACGATGATCGCCAGAATGAACAGCGAAGCCAGCTGCACACCCTCGGGCTTCTCGAAGATGTTCAGAATCGTGGTGTACACGAACACCGCCGAGACGATCCCGAACCCGATCATCTTGCCGACCTCGCGTTTACGCGCCGCCGAGAGCGTCACCGCCACGGCCGCCGAGGTGATCAGCACCAGCACACCGGTGGCGTACGCACCGCCTTGGGCATCCACGTCGGCATCGAAGTACCAGGTGATCCCGAACGCGATCACCGCGAACACCAGCACCAGCGGCCGCGTGGTACGCGCCCACTCCGGCGCCATACCGTACCGGGGCAGATACCGCGGCACCAGATTCAGCAGACCCGCCATCGCCGAGGCGCCCGCGAACCACAGGATCGCGATGGTGGACACGTCGTAGACGGTGCCGAACACATCCCCCAGATAGTGATGCGCCAGATAGGCCAGCGCGCGACCATTCGCCGAACCGCCGCTCTGGAACTCCTTCTCCGGAATCAACACCACGGTGATGAAACTGGTGACGATCAGGAACCCACTCATGATCAACGCGGCGGTGGTGAGCAGTTTGCGCGCACCGGCGATACGCGCCTGCGGATCGCCTTCCGGCTCACCGGGATCGCCCTGAATTTGCGGCATCACCGCGACACCGGTCTCGAAACCGGACAGGCCCAGCGCCAGCTTCGGGAACACCAGCAGCGACACACCCACCATCGCGAAGACGCTGCCATGCTGGGCGGTCAGCGCGTGCGTCCAATCCACCACCAGCCCCGAGGCGGTGAACACATGCCACAGCCCGACCACCGCCACGACAACGTTCAACGCCAGATACACCCCGACCAGCGCGACCGCGATACCGATCGCCTCGGCGAACCCCTTGAGGAAGATCGCCGCCAGCAACGCCAGCAACGCCAGCGTGATCAGCATCGCGTGCCCGGCGAGCCAGTGCGGGACCAGCGGATTCTCCACGATGTGCGCGGCGCCGTCGGCCGCGGACAGGGTCATCGTGATGACGAAGTCGGTGGCCGCGAACCCCAGCAGCACCAGAATGAACAGCTTGCCGGTCCAGCGCGGCAGCACATCGGTGAACATCGCCAGCGACCCGCCACCGTGCGGACTCTCCCGCGCCACCCGCCGATACACCGGCAGCGCGCCCAGCAACGTCAGCGCCACCAGCACCAGCGTGGCCATGGGAGACAGCACGCCCGCGGCGACCGCGGCGATACCCGGTTGATAGCCGAGCGTGGAGAAGTAGTCCACGCCGGTCAGGCACATCACCTTCCACCACGACCGCTGATGGGCCTCCTCGGCTTGCTTGACCATCGGCCCGGGATGCCGCGAATACCGATCCTCGTCCGCCCCCTCCAGCAACCAGGTCCTGAATCCGGATCGCGGCCGTTCCTCGGTCGTGGTCACGTAGTCGTCCCCCTCGGGAGCGTCCATCCGGAGGACCCGGAAAACTGGGCATCGTCGGGGTCAATCTACGCGGGGCCGCACGGCGTGTCGTTACGGGTCGTCGAGGTGTCCGTCACCCGATGACCTCCGCGCGCGGGTGATCGGGCACGTTGTCCGTCAGCGACCGTTCCTAGCCAATCGTGCCAGAATCAGCAAGTGTGACGACCATCACAAAATTGGGTATAGTCACTGGTCGTCCGGTGTGTATAACCCCGTTCTCGGAGTGTCTCTCCGTTTGCCGCCGTGCCAAACCGGGTAAACGTGGCATTCGTTGCCATTCTGTAACCCGCAAGGCGACATCAGTTCTCCGCACTGCGACAGCGCGGTGCAACAACACCACGGGGAGAGGAGTTCGCGAGTGACAATCCGCGACTCACAACCGCAACAACGACGATCCGTGGCCGCCGCCGCAATGGGCAACGCCACCGAGTGGTACGACTACGGCGTCTACTCCGCCACCGCCACCTACCTCACCCACGCCTTCTTCCCCGGACCCCTGGGCACCATCGGCACCCTGCTCGGCTTCGCCATCTCCTTCCTCCTACGCCCGCTCGGCGGCATGTGGTGGGGCCCCCTCGGCGACCGCATCGGACGCAAAGCCGTCCTGGCCGTCACCATCCTGCTCATGGCCACCGTCACCGGCCTCATCGGCGTGATCCCCAGCCACGACAGCATCGGCATCCTCGCCCCCATCCTGCTGATCATCCTGCGCGTCATCCAAGGCTTCTCCACCGGCGGCGAATACGGCGGCGCGGCAACCTACCTCGCCGAATCCGTCGACGACAACCGCCGCGGATTCCTCGGCAGCTTCCTGGAATTCGGCACCCTCAGCGGCTTCATCGGCGGCTCGGCCATCGTGCTGCTCATGCAGGTCCTGCTCACCACCGACCAGATGCAACAGTGGGGCTGGCGCGTACCGTTCCTCATCGCCATCCCGCTCGGCCTCGTCGGCTGGTACCTGCGCAGCAAACTCGACGAATCCCCGGTCTTCACCGAAGTCGCCGAACAGGAACACCCCAAGGGCGGCCTGATCAAACTGATCACCGAGTACCGCCGCGAGCTGCTCACCCTCGGCGGCCTGGTAATCGCGCTCAACGTCGTCAACTACACCCTGCTCGCCTACATGCCCACCTACCTGCACGGCACCATCGGCGTCAGCGACACCGCAACCACCGCCATGGTCCTGATCGGAGAATTGGTCATGGCCGCGGTACTGCCACTGTGCGGCGGGCTGTCCGACCACTTCGGCCGCCGACCCATGTGGCTGATCTCCCTGGTCGGACTCGGCGTGCTGTCGGTACCGATGTACTGGCTGATGGGCAAGGGACTCGGCTGGGCCATCGTCGGATTCGTCGTCCTGGGCGTGCTGTACGTCCCGCAGCTGTCCACGATCTCCGCGACCTTCCCCGCGATCTTCCCCACCCACGTCCGCTACGCCGGATTCGCCCTGTCCTACAACCTGTCCACCGCCATCTTCGGCGGCACCGCACCCCTGATCAGCCAGTGGGTCATCGACTCGACCCACTGGGACCTGTTCCCGGCGTACTTCATGGTCGGCTCCTGCGTCCTGGGCCTGATCGCCTGGTTCTTCCTGCGCGAAACCCGCGGCGCCTCCCTGCGCGGCACCGACGTCCCGGCCAGCGGCGAAATCCCCGTCGTGGAGCAACAGAAAACCGCATGACCCCCTCGGCCGTGTTCCGCACCTCGCGGAACACGGCCGGACCAGGGTAGTGGAACGTCCCGAACGATCAGTTGCCCGAGGTCTTCTGCGCGCCCGTTGCGGTCAGCGCCGCCTCGAACTCGGGCCAGGAGCGATGCAGGTCATCCTGCCAATAGCCCCAGGAATGAGTACCCGTCGCACGGAAGTCGAACGTCGCCCTCGAGCCAGTTACCGTCCGACCCGCCGTTCGCACCGTTGAGCAGATAGAGCGTCGGCGCCGGACGATCGGGATCCACCGCACGCAACACCGTCAACCGAGTCTCGGTCGCCATCGCGGCCGAATACACGCCGACGTCCAGCACCCGATCGGACAATCGGCGAATGCCACTGATATGCGAGCCGTCCTCGACGGCCGGCCGCTTCGAAGACGCCGGACCGGCCGTGGCCACCGCGGGCACCGCAAACCCGTTGGCCCACACCACGACAGCCAGCGCGGCGGTCAGCGTCAGAAAACCCCGGGACATCCGCGCGAACATCATCGCACTCCGATCTGGACGCAGTGAACGTCCGCCCTGCCGCACGGGAGCGACGCCACCTGAATGTGGAACCGATTGAACAACAGCGCAATTGCGCAGGTCCAGCACTTCCGCCGAAGTTGTGCTCGTTCCCAGAACGCACGCGCCGCGATTGGCAGCGCTCCTCGAGGCACGCGATACACATCACGAGTTGCGCAGGGCGAGCGACGATTTCACCACCGAACACTGGATTGCCAAGCGATTGCTGGGGTACTCTACGGCCGGTATAGATCAGTTCCGATGTCGGGAGTATGGCGTGAGTCGTTTGATGCGAATAGTGGTTCTCTTACTGATTCCGGTGGTGGTCCTGGTCGGCGGCTGTAAGAGCTCGTCGTCGAACGCGACCGGTAGTGGTACGGATCAGTCGATTCCGGCGGACCCGACCGGCACCGCCGCCGATTCGAAGGCGGAGGACACCACCTGCCCGACCTCGAACACCACGGCCTTCGCCAAGACCAAATTCGTCGCGCACAGCGGTCTGGCCTTCGGCGCGTTCCACCGGTGGCTGTACAAGCCCTTGAAGGCGGGCACCTTCAAGAAGGGCGCCAAGGGCCGCATCACCGCATTCGTCAAGGGCGGCCTGGCGGCGTTGTTCGTCAAACGCGAGGTTCGCCTCGCACTGGTCGACGCGAAGGCGAATCCCACACTGTGCAAGACGATCTCGGTACCGCTGGGCAAACTCGGCGACACCGTGCAATCGGCCTTCGACAAGCTCAAGAGCGGTGACAGTTCCGGCGTCGACGGGCTGAACACCCTGATCAGCCAGACCGAGAGCAGCTCCAAGAGCCAAGGCGTGGAGATCACCGAGAACGAGAACGGCGACCTGACCAAGTCGCCGAGCTGATTTCTCGCCTGGAACTTCGAGGGCGGGCCTGCGGGCCCGCCCTCATTGGCATCTACCAAATCATCACAGTGACGTATTTACGTCGATGAAGGGGGGCAGGGGGAGTGGGCGAATAGTAACGGACTCAGCGCTGCCCGTGCGCCTCTGTTGCCGCGCGGTCGGTGAACTCTTTCGGAGAAGGTGGCTCCGATAATCGGTCGACGCCCCGCCGCCGATCCTCGATCTCGGACCGGATCTCCTCGGCGCGTCGCCTCCGACTCTCCGCGTCTGCTGCGGAATCCTGCATAATGCGGACTCTACCCGGATCGGCGCCTCTTGACCGCCGCGATATGTGCGCGCAGCGATTCCGCACGCGCCGTAGACGCACGACCCGAGGAGGCCGCGGCCGTGATCGCGCCGGTCAGCTGCGGCGTCTCCGGCTGCAGTGTCGACAGCCGCTTCGTCTCGGGAGTCAGTTCATCAATTATTTCGCGCAAACTGCGATCCTCCCGCGCGAGAACGCCAAGATCTCTGGTCCTGGGTTCCGCTCCACCGAAGAAGGTCTGCTGGAACCAGTGATCGCTGACTGAATCATGCCAGCTCAGATAGCCTCCCCGCAGCACCTGCCGAGGTTCGGAGATCGCATTGCTGAAGCTGTATCGCACACCGTCGTTCCTTACGGGGTCGAAGTAGCGAGGCGTGTAGAAGTCGGATACCAAGACGTCATTGACGGTGTACGCGAAGTCCGTATCCTCGGGCGGGTCGCAGACCTCGACGAGAAACTCCACGCGTCCCTGGCCGGGCTTCGGCGAGGGGCCGGCGATGAGCCGGTTGCCAAACGGATCGGCAAGCATCTCCAATACTTCGTGGCTGGCGGTCAGCGACCAACTGTCGCCGGCCTCTACGACGGCAAAAGGCTGTCCATTCTTGTCGGTATGGAATCCCGCTGCTCCCTCGACATCTCGCATAATCGTGACAGGCCAGTATCCGAGAGGTACCTGTTCCAGGCTGGCGAATCCATCAACGGTGGCATGAACCTCCCAGATCGGCGCAAAGTCACGGGTGACTTGCTTTTGCAGGGCCGAGGTCACGCGGAGGATTTCCGCCATCTCTATGTCAGTGTCATCAGGGACGATGGCAACCTGTCTGATAAGCATCGGCAGACCTTTCATCGCTCGCACATGGTGGTGTCAGCACGGTGTTGTGTAGCTTCGATGAATCGGGTATGACGATATTCGTAGACGTGCCACAACATTTGGGACAGGATCTGCTGTCGGGCAACCGGTTCGATTCTACATTCTTTGCGTACCACGGCGACCATCGCGATTGAAATCGTGAAACGGCAGTGGTGGCAGATTTTCCATGGCGTCGATGCGGGTCGTTGCGATATTCACGAACTCGCGCCGACAACCCACAAGATTATCGAGCAGGCCGAGAACATCCATATTCAACGCGGATGAAGCCGAACTACCGAGTTAGGCACAAAAGCCGCACACGCCGGAGCAGCATCAGCCACATACGTCACTGTGACGTTACCGCGGGTGCATAATATGCATCAGACGGTGAATAGAATCCGGACACTCGCAGGCATTTCTGGATAAAACCCCGCATCCCGCCGGACACCTCTCAACTCCAACTGGACCGCTCTCGCCCTTTCTGGGTCGGACATCGGTGCGCAGCAACGCAATTACCCGCTCCGCCCGGCCACGTTATTGCGCCGATAATTGACATTATGTCAAGTAGAGTGGATGTGATGGCCGGGACGTCACATCTGTTCCATCCCTTGTCTCGTCGCACGCCCATTACAGAGGCAGGATGATCTGCTCCATCGACGATGCCGCCCGCGTGAGCCGGTTCGACAGCTCCGGGCTGGAACCGTGATCCAAACCGCACGGACGGTGAGGATCCTGCACCGCCTCCGCAGCGGCGGTGATCTCCCCCTGACTGCCGCCGATCCCTGCGGCATCTTCTGCCCGCCGCCCACGCCGCCGCAGCACTGACCGATCCGGCGGCCGAGTACCCAGGCGAACGTACAGCACACAATTCGGCCGCGGACGGACGTATCCTTGATCCACGAATCGCATCGAGGACAGTGGCATGCACCCGGTAGACCACAATCCGTCGAGCACCCAGCGACATGCGATTCTCGGAATCGAAGCGGAGCTGGAAGCCGAAGGGTTCGAGCACGCGGAGCTGATCGGTCGGGGCGGCTTCGGTGCGGTATTCCGCTGCACCGAACGGGCACTGACCCGTCCGGTGGCCGTCAAGGTGCTCCGACCCGGCTACGGGAACGCCGATCTCGAGCGATTCCTGCGCGAACAGCGCAGTATGGGCCTGCTTTCCGGCCATCCCAACATCGTCACCGTCCTGCACGTGGACGTCACCGCCACCGGCGAGCCGTATCTGGTGCTGCCCTTCTGCTCGCGCGGTTCACTGCACGACGCGATCAAGGACTCGGGACCGCTGGATGCCGCGAGCGCGCTCGCGATCGGCGTGAAACTCGCCGGCGCGCTGGAGACGGCCCACCGGCGCGGAATTCTGCACCGGGACGTCAAGCCCCCCAACGTCCTGATCTCCGACTACGGCGAGCCGCAGTTGTGCGATTTCGGGATAGCCCATCTGGTCGGGGATTTCGAGACCGGCACCGGGGAGGTCACGGGCTCACCGGCTTACACCGCACCCGAGGTCCTGCTCGGACGGTCCTCGACCGTTCGATCCGACATCTACGGCCTGGGCGCGACGCTGTTCACGGTACTGAGCGGACACGTTCCCTTCGAGCGTTCGACCGGAGAGAACGTCGTGTCCCACTTCGTCCGGCTCACACGAGATCCGCTGGGCTCGGCCGAACTGCCGCAGGAGATCGGACCCGCGCTGGCCGAGGCGATGTCGCCGGAGCCTTCGCAGCGTCCCGCCTCCGCCGCGGAATTCGGTGAAATACTCCGGCAGGTGCAGCGCCGGATGGGATTTCCGGTCACCGAGATGCCGATCGCCGCGGCGGCCGGTGGAGATTCCAGCGCCCTCGCGCACGCCCCGGCCCCGGAGCCGAGCAGGCCCAGCGCCGCGGTGCCCCCGGCGCCGAACACTCGCTTCCGCCCGATGCGAGCGCCGCGCGAGTTGGTGCCGCGCCCGCGCCTGGCACGTCTGCTGAGCCGGGGCGAACGCAAACGCCTCACCCTGATCCACGCCCCGGCGGGCTTCGGGAAGAGCTGCGCGGCAGTGCAATTGGCCGAACAGCTGGCCGAGTCCGGGGTTCGTATCGCCTGGCTCACGATCGGCTCCGACGACAACAACGGGGTGACCTTCTGCACCCACCTGATCGACGCCCTCCAACGCGTGGATCCCGGGTTCGACAGCCAGATCGGGCTCGCGCTGCAAGAGGCCGGGAGTGAGGGCGAACGTTTCGCGCTGACCGCGATGATCAACGACATCCACCGCCGCAAACAGCAGACGGCCGTGGTGATCGACGACTGGGACGCGGTCACCAGCGAGGCGACGCGGGCGGACCTGCGCTTCCTGCTCGATCAGGCCTGCCACCACCTGCAGCTGATCGTGACCACCCGGACCAGATCCGGACTCGAGCTGGGTTCGCTGCGTGTGCACGACGAATTGGTCGAGATCGATTCCGCCGCACTGCGTTTCACCACCGAGGAGGCACAGGCGCTGCTGTCGCGAACCGGCGGCATCGCGATGGACCGCCGTGAGGCGGCCCGCTTGACCGAATCCACCGAGGGATGGGTTGCCGCACTGCAACTCGCGGCCGTCTCGTTGCGACACGACCAGGCCGATCCGGCCGAACTTCTCGACGCCATCTCCGGCAGCCACTACGCGATCGGCGAATTCCTCGCCGAGAACGTGTTGAATTCGCTGGAACCCGAACTCGTCGAGTTCATGATGGCGACCGCGCTCCCCCGGCGCGTGTGTGCGGGCCTGGCCGCGACCCTGGCGCAGGTCACCGACGGGCAATCGATGCTCGAGCTGGTCGAGGAACGAAATCTGTTCCTGCGCCGCCTCGACGAGAACGGCGAATGGTTCCGCTATCACCACCTGTTCGCCGACTATCTGCAACGTCGCCTCGAACGTACCCACCGCGAACGCATCCCCGAGCTGCATCGGCGGGCGGCCGAATGGTTCGCCGAGCACGATCAGCTCGGCGACGCGGTCACCCACGCCCTGATCGCCGGGGACGACGAACGCGCCGCGCAATGGGTCGAGAGCGCCGGGCTCCGCCTGCTCGAACAGGGACAGGCGACCACTCTTCTCGCGCTGGCCGATTCGCTCCCCGACGAGGCCACCGCACACCGGCCGCACCTGCTGATCGTCATCGCCCTGGCGGCTATGACGCTGCGCCAGAACGACACTGCGCGTACGGCCATCGGCCGGGCCAGCGTCGCACTCGACGCGGCGGCAGATATCCGGGCAGCCGAGGACCTGCGTGATCGATGCCGTCTCATCGAAGGGGTCAGCGCGATGCTCGCCGACCGGACCGAGGGCACCGCCGAACTGATCGCCGCACCACTGGCCGACCCCGATCGATTCGAGCCGTGGTACACCGCCGCGGCCGCGGTCGTCGCGGCCTACCTGGATATCGCCCGTTTCGATTTCGAGGCGGCCAAGACCTGCAGGGAGCGTGCGGCCCGGTATCTGGCCGATCCCAGCAGCCAGCTCAGCAAGGTGTACGCGTACTGTATGAGTGCCATCGCGGCGCATGAGCAACTCGACATCCGCGCCGCCGACTATTTTCTGCGCAAGGCGATGCGCGTTGCCATGACCGGGCGCCGGAAGCCGGGGCTGGCCGCGCGGCTGGCAGGCGCTCTGCTCGGCGAAATCCTCTACGAGAGAAACGAAGTCACCGAGGCGGAGACCTATCTGGACGCCGCGTTCGAGCTCGGCGCGACGCTGGGGGCCCCCGATTTCATGATCGCCTGTTATGTGACCGGCGCCCGGGCCAAAGCGGCACTGGGCAAATTCGAGGAGGCGCGGGATCGGCTGGCGGCCGGGATGCGTGTCGCCGAGGAACAGCGGTTGCCGCGGCTGGCCGCGCACATCATCGGAGAGCAGATCTGTCTCGGCGGCACCGGCCTGTCCGCACTCCAGCTCACGGACGACTCGCGCGAACCTACCGGAACCGGGGAGTTGACCCGAGATGCCATGCGCTACAACTTCATACAGCTGGCCCTGCTGCCGGATTCGGGCATCGCGCCGGAAGTGGCCGCCACCGCGGCGCAGCAGCTGGCGGACAAGATGACCGATCAGGCCCGCCCCCGGGCGCTCGCGGCGGCGAATCTTCTACTGGCGCAGTGCCTGTCGAAAACCGGGCAGATCGCGCGAGCTCGCCGGCTGGCCGCGGCGACGACGGCCGGGCTGACCGAGATCGGGCTCCTGAGACCGATTCTCGACGCGGGACCACCGCTGTGGGCGCTGCTCACCGATCCGGGGACGGACCCGTCGATCCCGCCGCTGCCCGAATCGGTGTTCCGGGCGATCGCTGATGAGGACAGCGCCCGCCGTACCCGGCGTGCGGCCGGATCGTGACCGTCCCGCGCAGCGCCCGGTGACTCCCGCCGCCCGATCACCGATGGACCGTGGGCGTCCTCGGGAGCGGCACGCGGGTTCACCGGGACGTGACCACCGTATAGATGTCTGCCCCGGCGCACAGATATCCGCGTCGAAGCCGTCTGCGATCCTTCAGTGTTCGGCCAGCGCTTCGCGACGAATCCACTGGAACATGGTCGGGTTGTCGGCAGTGGTGATGACGCTGATCGTGGTGCGCAGGTAGCGGTCGTCGTCCAGCACGGCCAGCAGGCTCGCCGCCAGGTCCGCGCGTGCGGTGAAACGGCCGTCGGCGTGGCCTTCGACCACGGTGTAGTCGGTGACCGTAGGTAGATGGTAGAGCCCGTTGGGGCGCACGATCGTCCAGTCCAGATCGGTGGCGCGGATCAGCGTTTCCATCCGCCGCATGTCGTGGTAGAGCGTCTTTCCCAGCACCCGCGTCACATATGGCAGTAGCACCCGGTTGAACAGGATCCCGCCGTCGGTGTACGGGTGCGGGTCGACTCCGCTGGAGCTGACCACGGCCAGGCGCCGCACCCGGTGGCGTTGCATCGCGGCGACGATATTGGCCGTACCGGCCGAATAGGTGCTGATCGGTTCCTTTCTAGGGGGAACGCCGAGCGTGGACAGGACCGCATCGCGCTGCGTCACGGCGACATCGACGGTCACCGGGTCGAGCACGTCGGCGCGGATGACCTCGAGCCGATCGTGGTGCAGCGGGAACGATTTCGGCTGCCGGGTGACCGCGGTGACCTGATGCCCGGCGGCCAGTGCCTGGGCGGTGAGCAGGCGACCGGTACGACCATTGGCGCCGAAGACGGTGATACGCATGACGGGTGTCCTTTCTCCTGGGTAACTGGGCGAACACGAGTGCCCGGCGACCGCGGACCTGTGACAGCACGGCCCTGTGACGAGCGCCACTGCGTCCGGGTGTCACAAAGCGGGCGGGGCGCGCCACTGATGCAACGACATCGTCCACAAAAAGGAGCGCGACATGAGCGAGGACGAACGCACCGACCCCGCGACCGAGGCCTTCGTCGCCCACCGCAACCTGTTGTTCACGGTGGCATACGAAATGCTCGGCTCGGCCGCCGATGCCGAGGACGTCCTGCAGGAGACCTGGCTGCAATGGGCGGCCGTCGATCTCGGTTCGGTGCGCGATCACCGCGCGTTCCTGGTCAGGATCGCCACCCGGCAGGCAATCCGGCGACTGCGCGCCCTCGGCCGGCGCCGGGAGTTCTATGTCGGTCCCTGGTTGCCCGAGCCACTGCTCACCACGCCCGACGTCGCCGAGAATGTCGAACTGGCCGAGAACCTCTCGATGGCGATGCTGCTGGTGCTCGAGACGCTCGCCCCGACCGAGCGGGCGGTGTTCGTGTTGCGCGAAGTGTTCGATTTGGCTTATGACGAGATCGCGCACGCCGTGGACAAGAGCCCTGCCGCGATCCGCCAGATCGCGCACCGTGCCCGCGCGCACGTGGCCGCACGCCAGCCACGCGGTGCCGTGACCGCGGTCGAGGCGCGACATGCGCTCGGAGCTTTCCAACGAGCAGTCGAAACGGGCGATCTGCAGGGTCTGCTCGACATCCTTGCGCCGGACGTCGTCTTCCTGGGCGACGGCGGCGGAGTCAAGCAGGCGACGCTGCGACCCATCATGGGCGCCGATCGCGTGGTGCGTGTGCTGAGCGGCGGCACAGGCTGGATGGGCGGGCGGGCATCGGCCGAACCGGCTCAGGTCAACGGCTGGCCCGCTCTGATCATCCGGCTCGACGGAGAGATCGACGGCGTCGTGGCGGTGCGGATCGACAACAGGCTGGTCACAGGGCTCTACTATGTGCGCAACCCGGATAAGCTCAACCACCTACGCAAGGAAACCGCACTGGGCCGTTGATCCCGGCTCCTTCGCGCACATTATCGGGCTGTCGCTGATCCTTCAAGATGGTGGCGTCGACCTGGTCGCGCTCGATCAGGGGATCGATACCCCACCGCAATCAGGCATATATTCTTCCAAATCTTCAGCGCCACAGCAGAATTCGAGCGCGCCCTCGTTTCCGCACCGTCGCCGTGTCAATCTGCGCTGAAGAGCTCATCCTGCGCTCGGGTGGGCGATCCCCCATTCGACTTTCGAACCCGGCCGCGGTTCATCTTCGGGCCGTTGACAACCCGAGGTCGGGGGGCCGCAGGATCACCGGAAGCGCATGGTGGTGGTGGCGAGGCCGAAGATCTTGCGTCCGCCGGACTTGGCGACGATGGCGATGACGGCGGTGCGGGTTTCGGGGTCGAGGGATTTGACGCGACCGGTGTACTCGATCCGGCCGCCCTCGTTGAGGTCGACCACGGTGTAGTTGGAGAGACGAACTCCGTAGCGGGTCACCGCGCCGGGGTCGCCGGACCAGGCCGAGACGAATCCCGCGCCCAGTCCCATCGTGAGCATGCCGTGGGCGATCACGTCGGGAAGGCCCGCGAGGCGGGCGATTCGCTCGTTCCAGTGGATCGGGTTCGCGTCACCGGATGCGCCCGCGTAGTTGACCAGGTCGCCGCGGGAGATGCGGGCCTGGCGGATCGGGAGTTCGGCGCCGAGGACCAGGTCGTCGAAAGACATCGCGGTGGAAGGGATACGCGCGGCGCCTTCGGCCGAGAAGCGCATCTCCGCTTCCGGGCGCAGCGGCGTCTCGTCCGCCGACGCGGTCTGCGGCGATCCGCGGCCCAGCAGGTTCACCCCGTGCACCATGACGTTGTCGACGGCCCGCACGATGTCGGGGTCGACGCCCTCGCCGGTCACGCCGACGACGGTCGTGTGCATGATGTGCACCACCTCGCCTTTCGGGTCGGTGAATGTGTTCGTGACGGTGATCAGGTCTTTTCCGGCGATGGTCCGCACCGAGGTCAGTTCGACGTCGGTGGTCAGCACATCCCCCGCCACGATCGGCTTGTACTGCTCGAAGACCTGCTCGGTCTGGACGAAGGTGTCGTAGCCGACCACCACCGTCTCGAAGAGTTTCTGGTTGGCCGCCATCGCCGGGATGCAGGTGAACGTCAGCGGTGCGACCAGGCCGGTGTATCCGAGTTCGGTCGCCGCGGCTTCGTGCCAGTGCGCGGGGTGGTAGTCCTGCACGGCCCGCGCGTATTCGCGCACCTTCTCCCGGCCGACTTCGTACGTGCCGTCGACGCGGTAGTAGTGCCCTACCCGTGAGGCGACGTCGGATGTATCGACCGCAGAACTCACTGTGAACCTGCCATTCTTCGAGGGAGCGAACGCACGGAACGATATCCGACGGGCCGTGCCGATGCTCGCCTCCGGCGAGTTGCCCGCCTCCGGGCTCGATGGCCCGGGTTGCTCGAGTGTTCACTTCCAGGCTGCTGATAATCCGGACGTGAGCGTTTGAGAACGGTACTCTCGGCGGCATTGATCTTGAGACGCGTGTCACAGCTGCTCGGGTTCCGTGGGCGGAATCGAGGAATTTCCGCGAATCCCCTCGCCATGAAGACTTGAATGAGTCATACTTATGAATGTGTCCACTACAGCAGAGTTCGAGCGCATGCTGCGCGGTGCCGCTCTGCGTGTGACCGCGCCGCGGATCGCGGTTCTGGCCGCGGTGCACGAGCGACCCCATTCCGATACGGACTCGATCCTGAGCCGAGTGCGCGAAACGCTCGGGACGGTCTCCCACCAGGCCGTGTACGACGTGTTGCGCGCACTCACGGCCGCGGGTCTGCTTCGACGTATCCAGCCCATGGGGTCGGTCGCGCGCTACGAGACCCGGGTCGGCGACAACCACCATCACGTCGTGTGCCGTTCCTGCGGCGTCATCGCCGATGTCGACTGCGCCGTCGGCGAGGCGCCCTGCCTGACCGCGTCGGACACCAACGGTTTCGTCCTGGACGAGGCCGAGGTCGTGTATTGGGGTCTGTGCCCCGATTGCCTTGCAGCCCAGCACAGTTCGCAATCTCGAATCTGAAAACAGCCCGCATCACCCCACTCCCGAAAGGAATACCGTGGCTGAGGAACATCCGCCAATTGCAGAGGCGAACACCGAGCCCGCCGTGGGCGGTTGCCCCGTGGTACACGGCCGCTTGAAGTACCCGTCGGAGGGCGGCAGTAACCGTGACTGGTGGCCCGACCAGCTCAACCTGAAGATCCTGCAGAAGAACCCGCCCGTGGCCAACCCGCTGGGCGAGGACTTCGACTATGCCGCGGCGTTCAAGACCCTGGACCTGGCCGCGGTGAAGCAGGACATCGTCGATGTCATGCACACCTCGCAGGACTGGTGGCCCGCCGATTTCGGTCACTACGGTCCGCTGTTCATCCGGATGGCCTGGCATGCCGCGGGCACCTACCGCGTGCGGGACGGCCGTGGCGGCGCGGGCGCGGGCATGCAGCGGTTCGCGCCGCTGAACAGCTGGCCGGACAACGCGAGCCTGGACAAGGCGCGCCGGTTGCTGTGGCCGGTGAAGAAGAAGTACGGCAAGAACCTGTCGTGGGCCGATCTGATCGTGTACGCGGGCAATGTCGCGCTGGAGGACATGGGCTTCGAAACCTTCGGTTTCGGTGGCGGCCGCGAGGACCGCTGGGAGCCCGAGGAGGACGTGTACTGGGGCCCGGAGCACATCTGGCTGGGCGATGAGCGGTACACCGGCGAGCGGGATCTGGAGAATCCGCTGGCCGCGGTGCAGATGGGTCTGATCTACGTGAATCCGGAAGGCCCGAACGGCAATCCGGATCCGCAGAAGGCCGCGGTGGACATCCGTGAGACCTTCGCGCGGATGGCGATGAACGATGTGGAGACCGCGGCGCTGATCGTGGGCGGTCACACGTTCGGCAAGACCCACGGCAACGGCAACGCCGATCTGGTCGGTCCCGAGCCGGAGGCCGCTCCGCTCGAGGAGCAGGGCCTGGGCTGGAAGAACGGCAACGGCACCGGCGTGGGCAAGGATGCGGTGACCTCGGGCCTCGAGGGCATCTGGACCACGACGCCGACCAAGTGGGACAACACGTTCCTGGAGATTCTGTACGGGTACGAGTGGGAGCTGCAGAAGTCTCCCGCCGGTGCGTGGCAGTGGATTCCGGTCGACGGCGGCGGCGCGGGCACCGTGCCCGACGCGCATGTCGAGGGCAAGACTCACACCCCGACCATGCTGACCACCGATCTGGCGCTGCGGTTCGATCCGGTCTACGAGCAGATCACCCGCCGGTGGCTGGAGAACCCGCAGGAACTGGCGGACGATTTCGCCAAGGCCTGGTACAAGCTGACGCACCGCGACATGGGCCCGGTCGTGCGGTACCTGGGTTCGCAGGTGCCCTCGGAGGAACTGCTGTGGCAGGACCCGGTTCCGGCGGTGGATCACGAGCTGGTGGACGCGGCGGATGTGGCCGCGTTGAAGGCGAAGGTGCTGGAGTCGGGTCTGACTGTGGCACAGCTGGTTTCGACCGCGTGGGCGGCGGCGTCGTCGTTCCGCGGCAGTGACAAGCGCGGTGGCGCGAACGGCGGCCGGATTCGCCTGCAGCCGCAGGCCGGCTGGGAGGTCAACGAGCCCGACGAGCTGGCTCTGGTGGTGCGAGCGCTGGAGGGCATCCAGGATTCGTTCAACGCCGCGCAGTCGGGCGGGAAGAAGATCTCGTTCGCGGACCTGGTGGTGCTGGCCGGTTCGGCGGCGGTGGAGAAGGCCGCCAAGGATGGCGGTTTCGAGGTCGAGGTGCCGTTCGCGGCGGGTCGTACCGACGCCACGCAGGAGCAGACCGATGTGGAGTCCTTCGCCGCGCTCGAGCCCTCGGCGGACGGTTTCCGCAACTACCTGGGCAAGGCGGCGAACCGCTCGGCCGCGGAGTACCTGCTGATCGACAAGGCGAACCTGCTGACGTTGAGCGCGCCGGAGCTGACGGTGCTGGTCGGCGGCCTGCGGGTGCTGGGTGCGAACTATCAGAACTCCACGCACGGCGTTCTGACGGACAAGCCCGGTGTGCTGTCCACGGATTTCTTCGTGAATCTGACGGATATGGGCACCAAGTGGGAGCCCTCGCCCGCCGATGACGGCACCTATCTGGGCAAGGATCGCGCGAGCGGCGAGTTGAAGTGGACCGGCACCCGGGTGGATCTGGTGTTCGGTTCGAACTCGCAGCTGCGGGCGTTGACCGAGGTGTACGCGGAGGATGACTCCAAGCGCAAGTTCGTCGACGATTTCGTCGCGGCGTGGGTGAAGGTGATGAACCTGGATCGCTTCGATCTGGTCTGATCCGGTTTCGCCGGCGGTGCCCCCGGACCGACGCGGTCCGGGGGCACCGCTGTGTGCGGCCCTCCCCTGATCCGGCGCAGATTACCCTGTGCCGGTAGGGAATTCGGGTCAGTTGCCGGATCGTTGCGGCAGTGCGCAGGTCATGCCGTCGGCCATGCCGGTGGGACGGACGCCGAGCGCCTGGTTGAGGCGGGCGCGCTGATTTTCCCAGGCGATGGTGGCGGCGAGTTCGGCGTATTGGGTTGCCGACAGGGTGGCACGCAGGCGGGTGCGCAGATCTTCGAGTTCGAGTGCGGCGGCCGGGGTGCGGGTCATGGTCTCGGCGAGGGTGAGGACGAGTTTTTCCAGATCGGTGTAGGCGTCGCTGGTGGTGTGAGTGGGCAGGTCGGTGATCTGACGTTCGGTGAGTCCGCTCGAGTGCGCGAGCGCGGAACCGATGTCGAGGCAGAATTCACAGCCGATCAGACCGGCGGTTTTGAGTTCGGCGAGCTCTTTCAGGCGCGGGTCCAGGCGGTTGCTGAGCAGGAGCGCGGTTTCGTAGGTGCCGGTGCCCAGCAGGAGCCACGGTCTGCGGATGAGCCAGCCGAGCAGGTCGGTGCGATGACGTCGCGCGTCGGCCAGGGCCCGGATGTAGTGACGTGTTCGGGTGATCGCTCTCATGTCGCTGTCTCCCGTGTGTGCGCTTGTGGTTGTTTCACCGTAGCGCGATGCCACTACATTCTGTAGTAGTTCTGGTCGGGTGTGCGGGCGAAGTGGCGGCCGTCGGGGCACCGGCGGCCGCGCGATCGGATGTCATGCCGGGGTGCCGAACCAGCGGGCCAAAGCCTCACGCAGACCGGCGACGCCGTCGGGAGCGGCCCAGGCGACGATGCCGTCGGGGCGCACCAGCACGCCCGAGAGATCATGTGGTTCAACGGGTTTGGCGGTGACGACCCGCACCGCGCGCTGCCAGGGGGCGGCGATACCGCGCAGCTCGGGTGTGTCGGCGAGGTCCAGCAGCACGGCGTGTCCGTCGATGCAGTGTTCGGCTGGGCGGGTGCCATCGGCGAGGGCGATGTCGGGGACGACACGGCCCAGCAGGGGGTGCGTGTCGCCGAGGTCGTAGCGCTGCGCGAGTCCGGAGATCTTCTTCACCATCGCCGTGGCGCCGTCGCGGGTGGCCAGGAGTTCGGCGGTGACCGCGCGCATGGCGCGGCTGTGCGGGTCGGTGCGCATGATCGCGACCTGCGCGCGGGACCAGTGCAGCACCCACTCCCCGATCGGGTGACGTTCGGCGGTGTAGGTGTCCAGCAGATCGGCCCGAACGTGTCCGGCGACGACGGCGGCGAGTTTCCAGCCGAGATTGACCGCGTCGCCGACGCCCAGGTTCAGGCCCTGCCCGCCGAACGGCGAGTGCACGTGGGCCGCGTCCCCGGCCAGCAGGATGCGGCCCTTGCGGTAGTCGGTGGCCTGGCGGGTGTTGTCGGTGAAGCGGGTGGCCGAGTGCACGGCGGTGATCTCGACCTCGATTCCCGACACCGCGCGCAGGGCGCGCTGGAGTTCGGCGGCGGTGACCGGGGCGGTGCGGTCCGCGGGCGGTCCGTCGAATTGGACGGTCAGGATGCGCCCGGGCATCGGCCCGTACACGTAGATGCCGGTGTCGGTGCAGGACCAGCCGCGCTGCATGCCCTCCGCGCCGCGCATCTCCACGATGGCCTGATGTCCGGTGATCAGCGGGTCCACGCCGGGGAAATCGAATCCGGCGAGTTTGCGTACGGTGCTGCGGCCGCCGTCGCAGCCGACCAACCAGCTCGCGCGCACGACGGCGTCGCCGAGCCAGACGGTGACGCTGTCGCTGTCGTCGGTGAATCCGGTGAGTTCGGTGCCGCGGCGGATCGGTACGCCCAGCTCGCCCGCGCGGGCGGTGAGGATTTCCTCGATGCCCTGCTGCGGGACGATGGTGGCTTCCGCGGCGGGGCCGAGTTCGGCGAAGGCGGGGTCGGTGTCCTCGACGTCGTTCTGGTCGACCCAGATTCCGGCGAAGTGAACCACAGGCCTGGGAACCGATGCCCCCGGGTTGGCGGATGCCAGGCGCGCGAGGATCGCGCGGTGCCGTTCGATCAGCTGCGGCAGCAGGCCGCGGCGGTCGAAGGCCTGCGCGGTGGGAATGTTGATCGAGCCCGCTTTGATCGTGAGGTCGGGTTCGGGGAGCCGGTCCACGACCAGGACGTGCGCACCGGCGAGGCGAAGCTCGCAGGCGAGCATCAGTCCGACGGGTCCGGCTCCGGCAACGACGACGTCGAATGTTTCGCTCATGCCCGCCACGGTGCTCGGTGGCGGTTGCGCCGGCCTTGCACGCGGCTTGCGCCGGCGTCGCGGGGGTCTTGCGCGCGATGGCGGTGACGGTTCGCGCGCGCCGGGTGCGAACGTGCGAATAGTATTGCGGGCGAATGCAATGGCGCATTTCGCGCATACCGCTCGGCTGGTTTCGAGCAGTGGCCGAATCGGTACCGTTCCCGGAAACATGTTCGGGGGCAAGGGGTTCGATATTTCCGGTGCCGGTATCGCGGCATGGCGCGAGTTCTCCGGGACACCTTCGGCGAAAGGAGGCGGGCACCATGACCGGGTCGTACCTCTTTGACGAGCAAGACCTTTCGCGTGGTTCGCTGGCCGACCGGTACGGCGGAACCGAGCCGGTGCGGTGGCAGGGGCAGGTGGTGCAGCCGATGTATTGCGAGGCACTGGGCGCGGATCCGACGATGCTGAGTTTGACGCTGCGGCGCGCGGCTCCCCCGGCCGGAGTGATCGGTGTGGGCATCGCGGTGTCGGTGTTGAGCGGGCATGTGGTGCTCGACGGGCGGCGGCTGCGCGGGGTGGACGTGTGGACCGAGGCGATGTCCGGTGGTGTGGAGGTCGAATTGTGCGGTGCGGGACCGGATGCGCGATTCACGCTCACACCGGTCTGGATGGGCGCGGACGGTACCGCGGTGTCGTGGACGGGCGAATACGGGGTGCTGGCCGATCGGTCCGAGGACGGGTCGCCGGTGCTGCGGTGCAGCACGGGTGTCGGCGCGCCGGATTTCGCGGAACTGGTTGTGGCGGTGGGGATTCGCACCGCGCCGACGGACGAGTCGCGCTACAGCGGGGCGCTGTACGACCTCGGGGTGGCGATGCACGGGCGCGGTGAGACCGATCAGGCGTGTGCGCTGTGGGGTCAGGCGGCGGGTCTGGGACATGTGGGTGCGGCGTACGACCTGGGCGCGGTGCGGTTCGGGCGCGCCGAGTTCGACGAGGCCGAACGCTGGTGGCGGGCCGCGGCCGAGCGCGGTGACGTACGCGCGATGACGGGGCTGGCCGAGGTGCTGGATCGGCGCGGGAGCCCGGGTGAGGCGCGGCGGTGGCGCGAGTACGCCGGGCAGGGATCGCGACCCTAGAGCGGTATTTCAGGCCGTGGTGAACGGCCAGGGCGTCAGCAGCAGGCGACCGCCGCCGACCAGGCAGGCCAGGGACGCCGCGGCGAACACCAGCACCCACAGGATGGCGGGCAGCCGGGTGAGGCGGGCGAGCTGGTCGGCGTCGGAGCCGTCGCCGCGCACGTGCACGCGCTGGAGTTCGGCCACCGCGCGCAGGCCGCCGAACAGCAGGAACCACGCCACCGCGTACCCGAACACGCCCTGCACGACCACGTCGCCGTACCAGGACACGACGAATACGACCGCCCCGGCGACGATCACCGCGAGCAGGCCGAACATGTTGCGGATCAACAGAAGCAGCACCGCCAGCGCCGCGACCACCAGCCACAGCATCAGCGTCAGCCGCCCGATCCCCAGCAGTACCGCGCAGCCCAGGCCCAGCAGCGACGGTGCGGGATATCCGGCCATCGTGGTCAGGATCATGCCGGGGCCGTAGGGTTTTCCGCGCGAGACGGTGACCCCGGAGGTGTCCGAGTGCAGGCGCACGCCGCGCAGGGTGCGTCCGGTCAGTACCGCGACGAGCGCGTGCCCGCCCTCGTGCGCGATGGTGACCGCGGTGCGCAGGATCCGCCACACCGGGGAGTACAACACCAGTACCAATGCGACGGCCGCGGTGGCGGCGATGACCCACAGCGGTGGGTGCGCGGAGACCAGTCCCAGCTGATCCGAAACCGAGGAAACCGATAGCGGTGCGGCGATGCGCGACGAACTCACCGCCGTAGGGTAGCGGTACGTTACGCCGCGCGCAGTACGCCCACACCCTAAGCTGGCGGGCGGGATCGCCGGGGTCGGCTCGGCGTACAGCAGAGGAGATCGCGATGAAGTCCCTGCGATGGGCCGCTGCCGGTGTGGGCGTGATGGGTGTTGCCGCAACGCTTCTGACCGGGTGCAGCGATGTCCAGAAGGCATTGAACAAGGGTGGCGACACCCCGTGCAGCGATTATGTGAAGCAGGATCAGGACACCCAGCGCACGACGATCACGAAGTTCATCAAGCAGCAGACCGGCAACGATCACGAACCGGCGGGCACGACGGTGGATCTGACGATCGCGTCGGTGAACTTCCTGTGCAGCAATCAGCGCAATGCCTCGACTCCGATCAAGAACGCCGACGTCGCGGGCATCTTCCTCAACAAGTAGGGCCCGGGCGCACCGCGTTCAGCGCAGCAGTTCGATGACGCGGGCCATCTTGTCCATGTTCGGCTCGAGGACCGTGAAGTAGCTGATCCCGTAGCGTTCGCGCCGGTCGCGGAGTTGATCGGCCATCTGCTCGGGCGTACCGACCAGCAGAATCGGGATCTCCTCGGCGCGCTCGGCCGCGCCGGCGGGCAGGTTGGGGGCCAGGCGTTCGAGCAGGGCGGCGCGTTCGTTCGGCGCTGCCAGTTGCTGGATCAGGATGTTGAATTCGGTGGTGTCGCGACGCTCGCCCAGCCGCTCACGCACCGTCGCGACGCGCTGGTCCAGCTCCTCGGGGGTGCCCGCGATGATCAGGCCGCTGTCGGTGGCGCCACCGCCGGTGAAGGCCACCACATCGGCGTGTTCGGCGGCCACGCGCAGCATCCGCTCACCCCACCCCGCGATCAGCAGCGGCGGGCCGCCCGCGCGGGCCGGGCGCGGGCGGTAGTCCGGGTCGGCGAAGGTGGCGCGCAGGGTTCTCGCGGTGTCGGCGACCTGCTGGACACGGCGGCCCGCACTCGGGAATTCGATTGCGGCGGCTTCGAATTCGGACTTCACGTACCCCGCGCCCAGGCCGAGTTCGACGCGGCCGTCGGTGAGCAGGTCGACGGTGGCGATCTCGCGGGCCAGCAGCGTCGGGTTGTAGAACGGGACATTGAGCACGAACGAGTTCACCCGCACCCGCTCGGTCGCCTCGGCGGCCAGCAGCATCGCGGGCAGCGGAGCCAGCAAACCCAGATGATCGGCCACGCCCAGCACGTCGAAGCCCGAACCCTCCGCCCTGCGGCACTTTTCGACCCAGGATTTCTTGGAATCGGTGAGGAACATGTTCACGCCGAACCGGAACGGTGAGCTCATGGTTCCCTGTGTACCAGCCGGGTCCGACAATTTCCCCGCGACCGGGTCCGGTATGCGCAATCATGGGGTGCAGCGCCCGGACTTCGCCCGACGACGAGGTTGGTGACCATGCCGCAGTCGCGCACCCTCACCCAGCAGCGCGCCGCCCTGGAACAGGAGTGGGCACGTTGGGCGATCCCGCACGCCCCGACCCCGGAACCGGTCCCCCACACCGGTTCCGAACGCACCATGTTGCGCAGCGAGGTCGCCCGGTCCTGGCAGCGCTCGCTGACCACGGTGGATCCCGAACGTCGCGCCGCACCCGCCGACGACGCCGAGATCGCCATCCGCTGGGCGGATTCGCCGCTGCGCGCGCCGGTGACCGCGCTGGCCGACGAATTGCACAGCATCACCGACGATTCCGGGTTCACCGCGTGCGTCACCGACGAGCGCGGCACCATCTTGTGGGTGTCGGGCGGGCGGGTCCTGCGCAGGCGCGCCGAACAGCTCAACTTCGCCCCCGGCGGCCGCTGGGACGAGCCGCACATGGGCACCAACGCGATGTCGCTGGCCCTGTGCACCGGACAGCCCGCCACGGTGTTCTCCGCCGAACATCTCATCGCCGCCCTGCACAGCTGGGTGTGTTACAGCGCGCCGATCCACGCCCCCGACGGCCGCCGCCTTGGCGTGATCGACCTGTCCACCAGCTGGGAGCGCTCGCATCCGCTGGCGTTGTCCACCGTGCGGGCCCTGGCGACGGCGATCCGATCGCAGCTGCCGCCGGATCTGCCCGCCGGACAATCCGGCATCCGCCTGGAATGCCTGGGCGGGGCGCGTCTGTCGCGAGCGGGTTGCCCGGTGCGGCTGCGGCCCCGCCAACTCGAGATCCTCACCCTGCTCGCGCTCGAACCCGACGGGTTCACCCCGCAACGGTTGCAGACCGCGATCTACGGGGATCGGCCGGTGGGCGCGGGCACCCTCAAAGCCGATGTGTCACATCTGCGCCACGCCACCGGCGGGGAGATCGCCAGCCGCCGCTACCTGCTCACCCGGCCGATCTCCTGCGACGCGGTGGATCTGCTGGGCGCGCTGGCCGCCGGGGACCTGGCCGCGGCGCTGCGGATGTATCGCGGGCCGCTGCTGCCCGGATCGGACACTCCCGGGATCGTGCGGTGGCGCGAGAACCTCGCGGTCAGGGTGCGCACCGCGGTACTCGAGAGCCCGCGCGCGGGGCACGCGGTGCAATTCGGCATCCGCTGCCCCGAGGACGTGCAGGTACACGAGCACGCGCTGGCGCTGTTGCGGCCTGGAGATCCGCGCCGTCCCGAGGTGACCGCTCGCCTGCACGCCGCCCTGGCCGACTGAGCAGAAGGCCGGGCGACGCCAACCTGTTGCCAACCATGCTGTTCCACACTGACGCCGTCCGGATCACTCCCGTGGTACGCGCGTCGGCTCGCGCGGGCATCGCACCCGCGTGAGCGGCATGAGGGCCTGCGCGTGCGACGGACGACCACGAAGCGAGCATCATGATCTACGCCAAGCCCGGAACCGAGGGCAGCATCGTCGAATTCGCCCGCCGCTACGACAATTTCATCGGCGGAGACTGGAAGGCGCCCGCCGAGGGACGGTATTTCGAGAACCCCTCCCCCATCGACGGCGAAACCTTCTGTGAGGTCGCGAGATCCACCGCCGCGGACATCGACGCGGCACTGGACGCCGCGCACGCCGCCGCGCCGGGCTGGGGCGCCACCCCGGCTGGGGAACGCGCCAACGTCCTGAACCGCATCGCGGACCGGATCGAAGCGAACCTCGAACGCCTCGCGGTGGCCGAGACGTGGGAGAACGGCAAGGCCGTGCGCGAGACCCTGGCCGCGGATCTGCCGCTGACCGTGGATCACTTCCGGTATTTCGCCGGTGCGGTGCGCGGGCAGGAGGGCGGGATCTCCGAGATCGACCAGGACACCATCGCCTACCACTTCCACGAACCGCTCGGCGTGGTCGGCCAGATCATCCCGTGGAACTTCCCGATCCTGATGGCCGCCTGGAAACTGGCCCCCGCGCTGGCGGCGGGCAACTGCGTGGTCATCAAACCGGCCGAGCAGACCCCGTCCTCGCTGCTGCTGGTGATCGATCTGATCGCGGATCTGCTGCCGCCCGGAGTGGTCAACGTGGTCAACGGATTCGGCGTCGAGGCGGGCAAACCGCTGGCCTCGAGCCCGAAGGTGGCCAAGGTCGCGTTCACCGGCGAGACCACCACCGGACGGCTGATCATGCAGTACGCCAGCGAGAACATCATTCCGGTCACCCTGGAGCTGGGCGGTAAGAGCCCGAACATCTTCCTGCCCGACGTCGCCGCGCAGGACGACGCGTTCCTGGACAAGGCCGTCGAGGGTTTCGTGATGTTCGCGCTGAACCAGGGCGAGGTGTGCACGTGCCCGTCGCGGGCACTGATCCACTCCTCGATCTACGACGAGTTCATCGCCCGCTGCATCGAGCGCACGCGCGCGATCACCGGCGGCGACCCGCTGGACACCGACACCATGATCGGCGCGCAGGCCAGCAACGACCAGTACGAGAAGATCCTGTCCTACCTGGACATCGGCCGTCAGGAGGGCGCGAAGGTGCTCACCGGCGGTCAGGCGCGCAAGGTGGAGGGCTACCCGAACGGGTTCTACATCGAGCCGACCATCTTCGAGGGACGCAACGACATGCGGATCTTCCAGGAGGAGATCTTCGGCCCGGTGGTCTCGGTGGCCCCGTACGACACCGTCGACGAGGCGATCGGCATCGCCAACGACACCCTGTACGGGCTGGGCGCGGGCGTGTGGACGCGCGATATGAACACCGCGTACCGGCTCGGACGGGCGATCAAGGCCGGCCGGGTGTGGACGAACTGCTATCACGCCTACCCCGCGCACGCGGCGTTCGGCGGATACAAGAAGTCCGGCATCGGCCGCGAGAACCACAAGATGATGCTCGACCACTACCAGCAGACCAAGAACCTGCTGGTCAACTACTCGCCGAACAAGCAGGGATTCTTCTGATGCCCGATCCGGGCGACGCGGCGCCGGTGCACCGGATCGGGATCACCGACGCCGCGGCCGAATTGCTCGACGAGCTGGTGGGCCGGCACGGTCCGGTGATGTTCCATCAGTCCGGCGGCTGCTGCGACGGCAGTTCCCCGATGTGCTACCCGCGCGGGGAGTTCCGGGTCGGTGCGGCCGATGTGCTGCTGGGCGAACTACCCGGGCAGACCCCGTTCTGGATGAGCGCGGACCAGTTCGACTACTGGCGGCACACCCACCTCACCGTGGACGTGGTCCCCGGACGCGGCAGCGGATTCTCCCTCGAGGCGCCCGAGGGGGTGCGGTTCCTGATCCGCTCCCGGCTGCTCACCGACGCCGAAGTCGAACAGCTCGAGGCGGATCCGCCGCGCACGGGCGCGGAACCGTCCGGCGAGCCGGGCGCACGATCCTGATTCCGGTGGTTCCGGACCGGCGTCCACTCCGGGCCGGAACCCGCCCGTGGCTGCCGCTCTTTCGCACGTCGCGAGGGTGCGGCAGCCACGGCTTGCCCGTCCGGCCCCGGACTCACCCTCCCGGGGCCGGACGGGCGCGACCGCCGGGTCGCACGGATCCCGGGTCAGCGTCCGGGCAGGAACCGGATGCTGCGGGCGAGCGTCATCAGCGCGGGCTGCCAGGTGCTCTGCGGCAGTCCGAACGGCGGATCCAGATTCATCCAGCGGGTGGCCACCACACTCTGCGGTTCGGTGAATTTCAGCAGCCCGTCGGGGCCGTGGCGGCGGCCGACCCCGGAGATGCCCATCCCGCCCATCGGCGCGGCCGTGGTGCCCCACGCCGGGGCGTACCCCTCATCGATGCAGACCGTGCCCGCGTGCAGGCGTTCGGCGATGCGCTGACCGTCCGCGATGCTCGCGGCCCACACGCTGGCATTGAGGCCGTACTCGGTGTCGTTGGCGCGCGCGATGGCCTCCTCGACACCCGAGACCGGGTAGATCGATACCAGCGGGCCGAAGGTCTCGTTGCGGCCGCACTCCATCTCGTCGGTCACCCCGGACAACACCGTCGGCTCGAAGAACAGCGGGCCCAGATCCGGGCGCGCGGTCCCGCCCGCCAGGACCGTCGCGCCCTTGGACACCGCGTCGGCGACGTGTTTGGTCACCGTCTCGAGTTGCGCGGCGGAGATCAGGCTGCCGATATCGGTCGAGAAGTCGTATGCCGCACCGAGACTCGCCGACCGCACCGCGGCGGTGAACAGATCGGTGAACTCGGCGGCGACGGTGGAGTCCACGTAGAGACGTTCGATCGAGATGCACAGCTGCCCGGCATTGGAGAAGCACGCCCGCACCGCCGCGCGGGCGGCCTTGGCCAGATCCGCGCCGCGCGCCACGATCATCGGGTTCTTACCGCCCAGTTCCGCGGAGAACCCGATCAGCCGGTCCCCGCACTGGCGCGCGAGTGTGCGGCCGGTCTCCGAGGAACCGGTGAACATCAGATAGTCACACGACCGCACGATCTGGGTGCCCACCACCGCGCCCGGACCCGGAATCACCTGCAGCACATCGCGCGGCAGCCCCGCCTGCCACAGCAACTCCACATTCGCCAGCGCCGAGTACGGGGTCTGGCTGTCGGGTTTGACGATCACCGCGTTACCGGCCGCCAGCGCGGGCAGCGCATCACCGATCGACAGCAGCATCGGATAGTTCCACGGCGCGATCACCCCGACCACGCCCTTGGGCCGGGCCTGCACCGACGCGCGGTTCAGCAGCGGGAACGCACCCCGAACCCGTTGCGGGGCAAGCAGTTTGGGAGCGACGCGGGAGAAGTAGCGGGCGGCGAACATCAGGCCCATGATCTCCTCCTGCGCGGCCCAGCGGGCCTTGCCGGTCTCGGCCTGGATCACGTCCATCAGCTGTTCGCGCTGCCGCACCACCAGCTCGCGATACCGGTCCAGCACCTTGGCCCGCTCGGCGACCGGACGCGCGGCCCACTGCGCCTGCGCGATGCGGGCGCGCTCCACCGCGGCGGTCACGTCGTCGGCGGCGCCGACCGGGACCTCGCCCAGGGGCTGACCGGTGAACACCTCGGTGATCGTGCGCGTCGCGTGGACCCCGGCGGAGTCGACCGCGGCGAAGCCGGACAGGCGGGCGAATTCGGCGGGATCCGGTACGGGCATGACAACCTCCTACTTACGAGTAACCGCGCGATACGCACAATCTACCGCGCGCCGCGCCGCCGCACGGCCCATCGCCCGCCCGCACCCGCCCCGGGTTCGGGCCGGACGCCGGGAAGCTCCCGGAGGATTACCGGATTCAGTTGCTCTGCAACGCTATTCGAACGCCCACTCCGACCAGCAGCGTGCCCATCGCCGCATCGATCACCTGTCGAACCCGGCGGCGGGTGAACACCCGCCGCAACGTCGCGATCCCCACCGCGAGCACCACGAACCACGCCAGCGTCACCGTCGTGGCCGACACCGCGACCTGCGCGGTGTCCGCGAGCGTCGGGGACGCGGGCAGGAACTGCGGGAGCAGCGCCACGAAGAACACCGCCGCCTTCGGATTGAGCAGATTGTTCAGCAGGCCCTGCCGAAAGCCGACGCGCGCACCCACCGGATCCGCCGAAACCCGCTCGGCGGCAAGGTCGTAGGCCCCGCGCCGCGCGGCCAGCAGCGCCCGGATTCCCAGATAGCAGAGGTACACCGCACCGGCGAGTTTCACCACGGTGAACGCCACGGCCGAGGCCGCCAGCAACCCGGCCACCCCCAGCCCGCTCAGCATCGCCCACACGAACACCCCCAGCGCGACTCCGGCACCCGAGGCCACCCCCGCGCGGCGACCCGACAGCATCGCGTTGCGGGTGACGATCAGGAAATCCGGGCCCGGGGACATCGCGCCCAGCAGCATCGCTCCACCGACACCCGAGACCTGCGCAATCGACATCACCGAAGAAGTATACGAATCGTTGTAACGCCGCAGCGCCCCAGGCATATTCGACATTTGCTGTCAAGTACGCGGCCCGTGTCGGCCATTGTCCGTGCACGGGGCGCAACTTCGTCATACAACGGTAATGTTGTGGCGAGTTGCATGAGTCAGGAAGGCCGAGGATGAGCATATCCAACGCAGGGGATCTCAACTGGCTGCTGGACGACCTCGTGGACCGTCTGGCCGGTGTGCGATACGCGGTGGTGCACTCCACCGACGGGCTGGTGCTCGGCCGGTCGACCACGATGAGCCGCGAGGACGCCGAACACTTCGCCGCCATGTCCGCCACCCTCTACGGCCTGGCGCGCAGCGCCGGGAGCCGGTTCGACGGCGGCGGGGTCCGCCAGGCGGTGATCGAACTCGACCGCGCGGTACTGTTCGTCACCGCCGCCGGGGACAACGCGTGCATCGCGCTGCAGGCCACCGAGGACGCCAACCTCGGCATGGTCGCCTACGAGATGAACCTGACGGTGCAGCGCCTCGGCGGCTACCTGTCCACCGGCACCCGCGGCGCCATGCACGCGCCGCAGCGCTCGTCATGACCCGTCACGGTCAGTCCTGGTTCGACGACGACGCCGGGCCGCTGGTGCGCCCCTACGCGGTCACCCGCGGCCGCACCGTCGGCGCCGGACACGACCTGGACATGCTCACCCTCGTGGTCACCGCCGACGCCGCACCCCGGCTGCGGCGCAGCGAACCGGAATACGCGGCCATCGTGCGGCTGTGTCACGCTCCGCAATCGGTAGCCGAGGTCTCCGCACTGCTGAAACTGCCTCTGGCGGTGACCAAGATCCTCGTCGGGGACCTCATCGCCGAGGGACACCTGACCTTCCGGGCGCCGGTTCACACCGATGCCGGCCCCGGCGACCTGACCATCCTGCGAGCGGTCCTCGCCGGAATCCGAAAGCTCTGAACCCGTGCCCGATACCAATGCCCTGGCCGCCTCGGTCAAAATCCTCGTCGCCGGTGGGTTCGGCGTCGGCAAGACCACCATGGTCGGCTCGCTGAGCGAGGTCACCCCGCTGCGCACCGAGGAACTGATCACCGAGATGTCCAGCGGCGTGGACGATCTGTCCGGGGTGGAAGCCAAGACCACCACCACCGTCGCGCTGGACTTCGGCCGCATCACCATCGACCACAACCTGGTGCTGTATCTGTTCGGCACCCCCGGACAGGACCGGTTCTGGTTCCTGTGGGACGAATTGGCGCGCGGTGCCCTGGGCGCGATCGTCATCGCCGACACCCGCAGGCTGGAGAACTCCTTCGCCGCGATCGACTACTTCGAACGCCGCGGACTCGTCTTCGCCGTCGCGGTCAACTGTTTCGACAGTGCCCCGGTCTATACGCCCGACGAGGTCCGCGAGGCCCTGGACCTCGACGCACAGGTGCCGGTGGTGCTGTGCGACGCGCGCGACCGCGCGTCGAGCAAAACCGTGCTGATGACACTGGTCGAGCACCTGATCCACCGCGCCACCGCCGCAGGCGTGCGCTGAGGCGGGGTCCCGGCCGAGATGTGTCCCGTATCCGGCTGTGGCGCATGATATTCGATGAATCCGACGACCGGCAGCTGCCGCCGCGACCCGGCCTGCTCGCCCGCGACTACCGGTCCTCGATATCGATCTCGGCGAACGAACCGACCCAATGATGCGGCGGGCGTGGCGAATTCGGTTCCCCCGCCCGCGTCAGACCCACCACGCGCCAGCCCGCCGCCACGGCGGCGTCGAGTTCGTCGGGATGATCGGACACGAACAGGATCCGTTGCGCCCGAACCCCGATCGCCGCGGCGATCGCCGTGTACGACCCGGGCTCGCGTTTGGGGCCCGCGTTCGCCAGATCGAACCAGCCGCTGATCAGCCCGGACAGATCCCCGCCACGGGCGAAGGTGAACCAATCGCGTTGATTGCGAACCGAACCCGAGGAATACACGTACAGCTTCGCGTCGGCGGCATGCCAGGCCCACAATGCCGCGGGCACGTCGGGGAAGAACTCCCCGTGCAACGCGCCCGTGCGGAATCCCTCCCCGCAGATCAGCCCCTGCGCGGTCTTCAAGGGTGCGGCCTTGACGTCCGAATCGAGCCAGCCGCAAAGGATCTCGGCGATCTCACCGGAGCCCGCGGCCGCGCGCCCGGACAGCTCCCGCACCCCGGCCAGCACCGGCGCGGCCGCATCGTCGCGATGTTCGGCGAGCCACTGCGGCAGCCGCTCGCGGGTGTAGCCGTACAGGTCCTCGCGCACCGCGCGGGTCGGGCTCGTGGTGCCCTCGATGTCCAGGACGATCGCGGTGTTCACGCGGCGAGCAGCTCATCCAACGTCGGGAAACTCTCCCCGATCCGGTCACCGGTGAAATCGCCGACCCAGCCGTCGGCCTCCTCGAAGAACCGGATCGCCAGGAAATCCGGGCGCACGCCCATGTCGAACCAGTGCTTCGTGCCCGCCGGGACCGACACCAGGTCCCCCGCCTCGCACACCACCGCGACCACCTCACCGTCCAGGTGCAGGTAGAAGCAGCCGCGCCCGCCGGCGAAGAAACGCACCTCGTCCTCGGCGTGCCGATGTTCGGCCAGGAACTTCCCGCGCGCGGCGGCCGCGGTGTCGGGCCAGGCCGGGTCGTCCTCGTCGGGGTGGATGCGCGCGACGTCGATGTGCCGGTAGCGGCCCTCGGCGTTCAGATCGCCGATGCGCGAGGCATAGTCGGCCAGGATGTCCTCGGTGGCCGCGTGCTGATCGGCCGGCAGCGGCCACCTGTCGAACACGATGCCGCGCCGCGCCAATTCCGCACCGATCACCTCGGGGTCGGTGGTACGCAACACGACCTGTTCGGCGTCGGCATCGGACATCACCTGCAGCACAGTCATTTCTGATCCTCCTCGAAACCGGACGGCACACCGATCTCCCGGCGGCCGGTCAACGTCACCAGCTCACACATCGCCTCGAGGCATTCGGCGCGATCACGGGCCTGGGCCAGGCTCGCACCCCAGGCGGTGATGCCGTGCCCGGCGATGAACAACACCGGCGGGGACTGCGGATCCGCGAGCAGACGACGTTCCACCTCCGCGCCGATCCGCGTGACGTCGGCATGATTGGACAATACCGGCACCCGCACGGATTCGGTCGCCCCGAGCCCCTTGATCAGCTCATAGCCGCTGAACCGCAACACATCCCGCGCCTCGCCCGCGCCGATCGACAACGCGGTCGCATGTGCGGGATGCACGTGCACCACCGCCGCCGCATCGGTCGCCCGGTAGATCGCGGTGTGGATCGCGGTCTCCGCCGACGCGCGCCGATCCCCGTGCAGGCGAACCGAATCGGCGATCCGCACCGACACCATATCGGCCGCGCTCAACTCCCCCTTGGACAGGCCACTCCCGGTGATCAGCGCGGACTCGCCGAGGCGCACCGAGATGTTACCCGCCGTGCCCGGCATCCAACCCCGCGCGTACAGGCCGCGCGCTATCGCAGCGATCTGTTCTCCCGCAACCGCATCCGCATCCGCATCATCGACGCGCACCGCGATACCGCCCGCTGCGCCCGATACCCGGCGCTGGACAACAGATGCGGTCTGTTGTCCAGCAACAATTTGCGTATCCGGCTCGCAGACCGGCAAGACGCTGCCCCCGGCGACCGCGGCGCTGTCCGGCTCACCGGTGAGCGGTACATCGTTCTCGGTGACCACGGCAGCCGCGGGAGTGCTACGTGCGGGAGCGTTTCCCGCGGTTGCGGCAGTGTCCGATTCGGCGGTGTGCAGCGAACCGTTCTCGGCGGCCGAGGCAGTGTCGGGTTTGCCGGTGTCGATCACGCCGTTCTCGGTGACCACGGCGGTCACCAGGTCCGGCGGCGTCACATCGAACGCTGGGTTGAACACCGCAGTCTGCGCCGGAGCCGTTGGGACACCGGCGATTTCGGTGACCTCCGAAGCCGCGCGTTCCTCCACGACGATCTGCGCGCCGGTCGCGGTGTCCGGATCGCGCGTCGATTCCGGGGCGACCACCACGAACGGGATCCCGTGCCGCCGCGCCGCCAAGGCCAGAGCGTAGGTGCCGATCTTGTTCGCCACCGCACCGTCGGCGGTGATGCGATCCGCACCCACCAGCACGCAGTCCACCTGCCCGGTCGCCATCGCCCATGCCGCCGCGGAATCGATCGTCAGCCGATGCGCGATACCGGCCTCGGCCAGCTCCCACGCGGTCAGCCGCGCACCCTGTAGCAGCGGGCGCGTCTCGTCCACCAGCACCGATTCGATCGCGTCCCGAGCGGCCAGCACCCGGATCGCGCCAACGGCGGTGCCGAACGCGGTCGTGGCCAACCGGCCGGTGTTGCAATGCGTGAGCACCCGCAGCGGCCGATCCGGGCACAACCGCTGCACCAGATCCGCCGCATGCTCGGACGCGGCACGATTGACCCGCCCGTCCTGTTCGAGCAACGCCCGCGCCTCGGCCAGCACCGCCTGCGCGCCGTGCGGCAGCTGCGCCAGCGCCCGCCGCACCGCCCAGGCGAGATTCACCGCCGTCGGACGGGCCGCGGCGATCCGTTCCGCCTCGGCGGCCACCGCGGCCTCGTCTCCGGGATGCGCGAAGGCGGCAATCGCCACACCGAACGCGCCCGCCACCCCGATCGCCGGAGCTCCCCGCACCGCCAGCGTGGCGATCGCGTCGATGACCTGATCGACCGTGGTGAGTCGCAGCAGCTTCAGTTCCCCGGGCAGCGCCCGCTGATCGGTGAGGACCAGAGCGTCCCCATCCCACGAGATCGAACTATCACCCATCCGCGCAAACACCCTCAGACCTGGACCCGACAACCTCGATGAAACCGTATCGAACCCGCATTCGCGCAGCACCGCCAGGTTTGCGCTCGCCCCGATCGCTACCGCCCACCGGGCCGCACCGCCGGGGCCGCGACCTCGAACCCCAGTCGACGCTGCCGTGAGACTGCGCCGGCGCCGCTACTACGACGCGCCAGCAGCATGACGAAAAGCATTATGGTGTAAATGGTTCCGAAATACCCCTCGCCACCGATCACCTGCCGCCGACGGGATCACGGCGGATCTCGTGCATGATCCGGCCCGGCTCCTCCTCGGTCAGCGATCCACCCGCTGCCCCTGCATACCGGCACCTGCCGAACGGACCGACCGCCAGCAGCAGCCAGCCATGCGTTGAGCAAGCTGTCCCGACCGAACCAGTACGACCGGATCGTCTGCCGACTCCGCACAAGCCGGTGTTCCCCGGACCTCAACGGGCTCAGCTGATGCCTGCCACACGCTGGGCGCACCAGGCCCGGCTGGCACAGCGACACGACCGGTAGTGTGCTCGGCATGCGGACCGAGCCGACCGAGCTGCTCATCGACACGGTCGCCTGGGTGCTGATCGACGAGGGCCGCATCCTGTGCGCCCGCCCGCGCGGCAAGGACGTGTTCTACATCCCCGGCGGCAAACGTGAAGGCACGGAGACCGATCCGCAGACCCTGCTGCGCGAGATCGACGAGGAACTCACCGTCGCACTGCTGCCGGAGACGGTCACCCACGTGGGCACCTATGAGGCCGAATTGCACGGTCCCACACCGGGTTCGGTGCGCATGGCCTGCTACACCGCCGACTACACCGGCACCGTCGAACCCAGCAGCGAGATCGCCGAGATCGCCTGGTTCACCTACGCCGACCGCGACCGCGTCCCCCCGGTCGACCAGTTGCTGTTCGACGATCTGGTGGCCCGGGGCCTACTGCCCGCGCGCTGACCCCGCGTCCGAACATTCCGGGCACGCCGCCGCCGAAACTAGAACGAGTTACGGACAGATTTCAGTGCACGGTTGTTTCCTGAAATCCGTGGATCAATAGTCTATCGAGGCATTTGACCACTTATAACATCATCCCCCCTCTCGAAAAGTGTGCGCCGAGTCGCTAGCCTGAATATGAAACGTGTTCTAGTGTTATGCGGCGAGACTTTCCAGCGCCGGAAAACCAGAGGAGTGCTTCACGCCATGCGTACCGAGATCTGCGAACGACTGGGCATCGACGTCCCCATCTTCGCCTTCACCCACTGCCGCGACGTCGCCGCCGCCGTGAGCAACTCCGGCGGGATCGGGGTGCTGGGCGCGGTCGGATTCACCGCCGAGGAACTCGAGGTCGAACTCGCCTGGCTCGACGAGCACGTGCAGGGCGTCTACGGCGTGGACCTGGTCATCCCGTCCAAGTACGAGGGCAAGGGCGCGGACGGCCTGAGCCCCGACGAGTTGGAAGCCAAACTCGCGGAGATGGTTCCGCAGGGCCACCGCGACTTCGCGGAGAAGATCCTCGCCGACCACAACGTCCCGCACCTGCCCGAGGGCGAACACCACCACCAGCTGCTGGGCTGGACCGCCACCACCGCCGCGCCGCAGGTCGAGGTCATCCTGCGCCACCCCAAGGCAAAGCTGGTGGCCAACGCGCTGGGCACCCCGCCCGACGACATCATCAAGCAGGTCCAGGACTCGGGCCGACTGATCGGCGCGCTGTGCGGCTCGGTCAAGCACGCGCTCAACCACAAGCGCGCGGGCCTGGACTTCGTGGTGATGCAGGGCACCGAGGGCGGCGGCCACTGCGGTGAGATCTCCTCGCTCGTGCTGTGGCCGCAGGTCATCGACGCGATCGGCGACCTGCCCGCCCTCGCGGCCGGTGGTATCGGCAACGGCCGCCAGATCGCCGCCGCGATGGCCATGGGTGCGGCCGGCGCGTGGACCGGCTCGCTGTGGCTCACGGTCGAGGAGGCCAATGTGCCGCCCGCGCAGATGCAGTCCTACATCGAGGCCACCAGCCACGACACCGTGCGCTCGCGGTCGTGGACCGGTAAGCCCGCCCGGATGCTGCGCAACGACTGGACCGAGGCGTGGGAGAAGCCGGAGAACCCCGACCCGCTGCCCATGCCGCTGCAGATGATGGTCGCCCTGGACGGCGTCAAGCGCGGGCACCGCTACCCCGAGGCCGCCAAGGACGTCAACTTCAACCCGGTCGGGCAGGTCGTGGGACTGATGAACAAGGTCGAGCGCACCGCGGACCTCATGCAGCGCCTGATCGAGGAGTACCTCGAATCCTGCGAGCGCCTCAACAAACTCAACAACGGCTGAGTTTCGCTGTCTCGCACCGTGATTGCGCCGTCTCCAGTATCCGGGGACGGCGCAATCGTCGTATAGGAACCGTACAAAAGCCAATGGATATGGCGTAGCAGCTGGCGAGGCTGTTGTCAGCGGGTGTGGTCGGGGCCGAGCAGCCGCCCGTGCCGGCGCGCTCGCCGATAGACTCGACACCGCCGTATCGGGTGACGATAGCGGGAGGCGAGGGCCGATGGCAGGAATGCGACGGTGGTCGCGGATGCTCGGCGCGGACGGCCCGGCGGCGGTGATCTGTATCCGGGTAGCGGTGGGGCTGGTGTTCCTGAGCGAGGGAATCCAGAAGTTCCTCTACCCGCACACGCTGGGACCAGGCCGCTTCGACAGGATCGGGATACCGGCAGCGACATTCTTCGCCAACCTCGACGGTGTCGTCGAAATCGTTTGCGGCACCTTGATCGTCCTCGGGCTGCTGACCCGGCTGGCGGCGGTGCCGCTGCTGATCGACATAAGCCTGGCGATCGTGCTGACCAAACTGCGTGAGCTGCGCCCGGGCGGATTCGGTGGCATACAAGGCTTCTGGGGCATGGCCCACGACGCGCGCACCGATTTCGCGATGATGCTCGGGCTGATCTTCCTGCTGTGGGTCGGGCCTGGCCACTGGTCACTGGACTCGATGCTCGTCCAGCGTGCCAGCGAGCGGATCAGTGCGGCGGACGGCCGATCATGACGACATGCGTTCCGTCCCAATGGAACTTCACCTGCGTGAGGGTGCCGTCGGAGCACGCGTTGCAGCTGCCGGAAGTCTTGTAGTTCAACGCCACCGTATCGTCGGTGGTCGCCGCCGCGGCCAGGGAGGTGAACCCGTACGCCTTGGACGTCGCGGTGCCCAGATAACGCCCCGAATGGAACATCAGCGCCTGATTCGGCGAACTGCCCGTCGCGCCCTGGATGGTGACGATCGCGGTGGACAACGTGGCGCAGGGATTGAAATTGCCTTCGAACGAGGCCGGATTCGTATCCCACGGCGCATGGGTGACCGGTTCGACGGGAAGTTTCGCGATGGCGTCACCGATGGTGGGCGAGGACAGATCCACCCCGCATCTGATCAGCGGGGCGCCCGCGGTCGCGACCTGGACCGATGAATTCACTTGCGCCACAGCCGGAGTGGACGAGGCGGCCGCGTGATCGGCGTGCGTGTTCCCGCAGCCGGACAGCAGGCCCGCGGCGACGACGCTGACGAGGACGGCGACGCCGGTGGATCGGAACACTACTGGTGACCTTCCGTCGGTTCTGCGTGCACGATGTCATTACCCGAAGCAGCGCAGAGTATTCCGCACCGCCGCGCGGACCGTACAGACCCGAATTCCCCGGGCCCGCACGATCGACGCGATTCGGTGCATCGGCTGCTGTCCGCTCGCACCGGCCCCGGTATCGGGTGGCGCAGGTTCGAGCCGATGCGAAACCCGTTGCAGGTAACGGGCATTCGGCTCAGGCGGGGCGGGCAGCGCGTTCGGCGACCGCGGCGGTCATACCGCCGAATCCGCGGCGCAGCGCGCCGCCCATCAGCCCGGCGACCACCGGAACCAGCCACCCGCCGAGTTCGAAATGCGAGTCGTAGCGGCAGCGGTTCGCATCCAGCGCCGTCAGCGTGTGCGAGCGCAGGCTGTGCAGCGCACCCAGGGGTATGGGTTTCATCGAATAGGAGAATTCGGTGCCCGGGGTCACCGAGCGGATCCGTTCGCGCTGTGTCATCTCCCCCGGGCCCAGCAGCCGCACCCGCATGGTGATCGGCGTGCCGGGCTCGAGCGTCGATTCGGCGGATACGCAGAACGGATTCCACTCCCGGTAGCGCGGCAGGTCGGTGAGTACCTGCCACACCGCCTCTGCGGGAGCGTCGATCTCCACGGTGTCATCGATCACGAAGGCCATGCCGGAACAATACTGAAACAAGTTCTAGACAGTGGCTGCGGGTGCGCGCACCCGCACCCACTCACGCGCGCCCGACCGCCAGCGTCACGTTGTGGCCGCCGAAGCCGAACGAGTTGCTCAGCGCATAGGAGATGCTCTGCTCGCGGGCGTTGCCGTGCACGACGTCCAGCTCCACACCCTCGTCGGGATTCTCGAAATTCAGTGTGGGCGGGACGATTCCGTCACGCACACTGCACACCGTGAGGATCGCCTCGAGCGCGCCGACCGCACCGATCGAATGCCCCAGCGCACCCTTGGGCGCGTAGACGCTCGCCCCGGGCGAGACCGCGGTGATCGCATTGGCCTCCGAGGCGTCCCCGACCGGGGTGGAGGTGGCGTGCGCGTTGATGTGCTCGATATCGGCCGGGGTCAGCCCGGCGAACTCGATCGCCTTGCGCATCGCGCGGGCCGAGCCTTCGCCCTCGGGCTGGGTACCGGTGAGGTGATAGCCGTCGGAGGTGATCCCCGCGCCCATCACCCGCCCGTGGATCCGCGCGCCGCGCGCGCGGGCGAACTCCTCCGATTCCAGGATCACCAGCGCGCCGGCCTCACCGAAGACGAAACCGTCGCGGTCGCGGTCGAACGGGCGCGAGGCGCGGGTGGGTTCGTCGTTGCGGGTGCTCATCGCGCGCATCATGGCGAAGCTGGCGATCGGGATCGCCTCGATGTAACCCTCGACGCCGCCCGCGATCGCCACATCGGCCTCGCCGGTGGCGATCAGCCGCCACGCGTGCGCGATCGCCTCCGCCCCCGACGAGCACGCCGAGGTCGGCGCGTACACGCCCGCCTTGGCGCCGAATTCCAGTCCCACGCGTGCCGCGGAACCGTTGGGCATCACCATCGGCACGGTCAGCGGATGGATCTTGCGGTAACCACCGGCCTCCATCTGATGGATGGCGGTGTGAATGGTGTCGCCGCCGCCCAGGCCCGTACCGATCGCGACCGCGAGCCGCTCACCGTCCACATCGGGCTTACCGGCCTCTTCCCACACCTGGCGACCCAGCACGAGCGCGAGCTGCTGCACATAGGAGTGGCGGCGCAGCTCGATGCGGGTCAGATGCTCACCCGGTCCCTGCTTCAGCTTGCCGCCGATGCGGACCGGTAGATCGTACTTGGTGACGAAATCGTCTGTGAGCGGGCCGATTCCGCTCTCACCGGCCAACAGGGCCGACCACGTGCCCGCCAGATCGGGAGCCAGGCTGGTCGTGGTGGTCATGCCGGTGACGACTACATCGCGTCGCGAAACTGTAGCAGTTGTTACACCCATGGCTTTATGAATACCTGTACCAAACGCTACAGTCAACCGGTGCCACGCCCTCTGGATCAGGCCCGCCGGGCCGCCCTGCTCGCCGGAGTCATCGACTACATAGCCGAGCACGGGCTCATCGAACTGTCCCTGCGCCCCCTGGCGGACTACCTGGGCACCAGCTCGCGCATGTTGATCCACTACTTCGGCAGCAAGGAACAGATGCTGGTCGCCGCGCTCGAGACCCAGCGGCCCGATATCGCGGGCTTGTTCGCCGATGTCACCGACATCGATATGCTGCGGCGTCGATTGATCGAATCGTTCTGTGTGAACACCACGAGCGACTGGGTCACCAGCACCGGGGTGCTGATGCAGGTGCTGGGGGTGTCCGCGGTACCGGCCAGCCCGTTCGGCGACTACGCCAACGACGCGGTCCACGTCCTGGTCGACGCCCTCACCGAGGTCCTGCACGACCTGGACCCGCGCCTGCCCGACCCGGAATCCACCGCCACCCTGCTGATTTCGGGCATCCGCGGCCTGCTGCAGGATCGCCTGGTCACCGGCGACGCCACCCGCGTGTCCAAGGCGGTCCGCCTCCTGATCAACCAGTGTCTCCCTCCGGCCAGCGCCCGCACCCCCAACCCGTGACCACGCACCTGGCCGCGACCGCCCACGGTCCGGCCGGATACCGGACCGCCGCAGCCCTGCTCGTCCGCCGGTCATCACAGGCAGTCAGAGTAACCACGGATTTTCAACGGAAGCTGGGAGTGACGGCCTCGCTCGCTGAGCGGCCGCACGTCGTACTTCTTGTGGCCCGCGCTCCCGAATTCGAATTGCCAATCGTGCATCGACCGGGACGGCAATGGTGAATACGGCCATTCCCGAATGGACTACTGTGCCTCGTACTGTATGTATATCCAATCTTAGAGTTCCTTGAAAATGGCGGTGCGACCACTTGTGTGAAGCATGCCGAGGCGGCAGCCTCGACCACGTCAACACGAGAGAAAGGTGACCGATATGCCGAAGTCGACATCGGCGAACACCGGCCGTCGAACACTGGCCGCGATCCTCCTCGCCGGCGCGGTGTCCGCCGCTCCACTCACCCTCGCGGCAACGGCGTCCGCACAGCCGGCTCCGCCGCCGCCGCGGCCGGGGCCGTGCGCTCCCGGACAGCCCGGCTGCCCGGCACCAGGTCCGGCGCCGGCGCCGCTGCCACCACGCTGAACGATTCCCGCTGCACAACCCGGTCGAGCATCAGCCCGACCGGGTTGCGTCGTCTGTGGTAATTTCGCCGCCGAGCCAATGGTGACGGCGATCCGCACTGCTCGCGGCGCTCGAATCCGTCTATCGAACCCACCCGGCCGCGATGCGATGTCCGTATCCGGCCCGGCCGAACTCGGAGTTCCCACAACATGACTCGAATCAGCGAGACAGATGGTCGCCCGATCACGGAGGTTCCCGAATCCAGTGCGGTGTCGCCGACCCTGAGCCCGGCGCGCATGAACGTGGTGTTCGTGACGATCATGCTCGGCATGCTGCTGGCCGCCCTGGACCAGACGATCGTCTCCACCGCACTGCCCACCATCGTGACGGATCTGGGCGGCTCCGGGCACATGTCGTGGGTCGTCACGGCCTACATGCTCACCGAGGCCGTCGCCACGGTCCTGGCCGGGAAGTTCGGTGATCTCTTCGGCCGCAAGGTCGTATTCCAGACCGGCGCGATCGTCTTCGTCGCCGCATCCGCGGTGGCCGGGGTGGCGCAGAACATGACCATGCTGATCGCCGCCCGCGCCGTGCAGGGTATCGGCGGAGGCGCGCTGATGGTCACGGCGATGGCCCTGATCGCCGACGTGATCCCGCTGAAACAGCGCGGGAAGTATCAGGGCGCGATGGGCGCGGTGTTCGGTGTGACCACGGTGCTCGGGCCGACGCTGGGCGGGCTGTTCACCGACCACGCGAGCTGGCGCTGGTGCTTCTACGTCAACATCCCGATCGCGATCATCATGGTGGTGATGGCCGCCAGGACCATTCCGGCCGTGCGGGCCGCGATCAAACCGGTCATCGACTACCTCGGCATCGCATTGGTCGCGCTCGGCGTCTGCGCACTGGTCCTGGCGCTGGAATGGGGTGGATCGGAATATGCCTGGACATCTCCGGTCATCATCGGATTGTTCGTCGCCGCGGTGCTGCTGCTGATCGGATTCGTGGTGGCCGAACTCCGCGCGGCCCAACCGATGCTACCGATGTTCCTGTTCCGCAACTCGGTGTTCACGGTGTGCTCGGTCCTGAGTTTCATAGTCGGTTTCGCCATGCTCGGCGCGATGACCTACCTGCCGACCTATCTGCAGTACGTGGACGGGGTCTCGGCCACCGTGTCCGGTCTGCGCACGCTACCGATGGTGCTCGGACTGCTGGTCATGTCGGTGATCTCCGGAAACGTGGTGTCGCGCACCGGAAAATACAAGTACTTCCCGATCGCGGGCACCGCCGTCATGGCGATCGGGCTGGCCGCGATGTCGACGATGGACCGCTCCACCGGCATCTGGCTGGAATCGCTCTACATGCTGATCCTCGGCGCCGGACTGGGACTGGCGATGCAGGTGCTGACCATCGTCGTGCAGAACACCGTGCCGTATGCGCAACTGGGCACCGCGACCTCCGGGGTGACGTTCTTCCGCACGATCGGCAGCACGTTCGGCACCGCGATCTTCGGCACCCTGTACAGCAACAAGCTCACCCCGGCGCTGACCGACGCACTGTCTCGGCTGCCGGGAGTTTCGGCGGAGTCCGCGAAGAGCACGACGGCCTTGCACAAACTCCCCGAGGCACAACAGATTCCGATCATCGACGCCTACTCCTCGGCGATCGACTTCGTGTTCCGCTGGGTCGTCCCGGTGGCGCTGGCCGGATTCGTGGTCGCCTGGTTGCTCAAACAGGTCCCCCTGCGTGACTCCTCCCGGGCCGGCGCCGCCGATCTGGGCGAGGGATTCTCGGTTCCGGATTCGGCCGACAACGTCGCCCAGCTCGAACGCGCCATCGCCGGTGTGATGCGCAAGCAGCGCGAACGCGGCGGCCCGCCCGGACCCGGACTGCTGACCACCAGCGAGTTGCCGGTGGAACTGGCATGGGCGCTCGGCGAGGTGCATCTGCGCACCCGGATCCGCGGTTCGGCGACAGTCACCGACATCGCCCACGCGCACTGGATGCCGCCGCAGGTGCTCGAACCGCTCTACCGCCGAGCCATCGATGACGGATACGTTGTCGCCGTGGACGATCGGCTGCAGCTGACCGAGCTCGGCAACACCGAAGTGATCCGCTTCCAGCAGGTCTGGCGGCAATGGCTCGATGAACAACTCGAGGACTGGACGTTCACCGATTCCGGTGGCCGCAGCGTCCTTGACCAGGCGCTCGACAACATCGCCGCCAAACTCCTCGACCAGCAGGACAGGCCGCCGGTACCCGCCGTGTGACCTCCCGCCTCGACGGCATCGAGAACCTCTGCGGTGGCTGTGCCCCTTCCGACATGAAGGGCACAGCCACCGCAGTCGTTTTCACCGTCCGAGGCACCCGGAGCTGTAATCCGCCTCACAGAAATTGCACTTTCTGAAAAATTGCAGTTTGTGCTAGTTTTCGGATATGTCCCTGTTCGAGCACGATGCGCCGGTGGTCGGTCTGCGGGAGCAGAAGAAGTATCAGACCCGGCTCGATCTGTGCCGGGCCGCCCGGCGGCTGGTGCTCGAGCGGGGGTTGGACGCGACGACGGTCGAGGATGTCGCCAAGGCGGTCGGGGTGTCGCCGCGCACGTTCTTCAACTACTACGAGACCAAGCTGGACGCGGTGGTCGGGCCGGTCGGAGAGATCGGAACTCCGCAGGCGCGTGCGCAATTCGTCGCCGGTGGACCGACCGGGGTGCTGATCGAGGATCTGACCCGCCTCTTCGCCGCCGGATTCGACGCCGATGACGAAGTGCTCGAGGACATTTCACAGGTGAGCGAGATCGTCCGAACCGAACCGCGCGTGCTCGCGGGTCTGGTGGCCTCGGGCGCGAAGCACGAGAGCGCCGCGGCGGAACTGCTGTCCGCGCGGGTCGGCGATGATTTCTCGCCCGAATTCGCCTCGCTCACAACGGCATTGATGTCCACGTTGACCATGCGCGCAGCGATGGCCGTCGGTCAGCACCCGGACCGGCCGCTGGCCGAGACCCTGCACGACTACTGCGCCATGGCCACCCGGCTGTTCGCGCCCACCACCGCCGGCACCGGCGAAACCACCGACAACAGGAGACGGGGATGACCACCACGGCCGCAGCGCCACCACCGATCGTCTTGACGCAGAAGAGAATCTGGCTGATCTTCTCCGCGTTGATCGCGGGCATGTTCCTGGCCGGACTGGACCAGACGATCGTGGGCACGGCCATGCCCACCATCGTCGGGCACCTCGGCGGCGTGAAATATATGGCCTGGACCGCCACGTCGTACCTGCTCGCCACCACCATCGTGATGCCGATATACGGCAAGTTCGGTGACATGTTCGGGCGGCGTTGGCTGTTCCTGTTCGCGATCGCCGTCTTCACCGCGGCCTCGATCGGCGCGGCGATGTCCACGGGTTTCTGGGAATTCGTCGTCTTCCGCGGGCTGCAGGGCGTGGGCGGCGGCGGTCTGATGATCCTGGCACAGGCCATCATCGCCGATGTGGTGCCCGCGAAGGATCGCGGTAAGTACATGGCCCCGATGGGCGCGATCTTCGGCATCACCTCGGTGGCCGGACCGCTGCTGGGCGGCCTGTTCGCCGACCATCTGGGCTGGCAGTGGTGCTTCTGGCTGAATGTGCCGATCGGACTGGCGGCGCTGGTGATCGCCGCGCGGTACCTGACGATTCCGAGTCACCGGCCCAAGACCCGGCCGGACTACCTCGGGGCCGTGCTGATGTCGTCCGCCACCGCGCTGCTGATCCTGATCACCGATTGGGGCGGTAAGCAATACGCGTGGGGCTCGGCGACGATCCTGGCGATGATCGCGGCGCTGGTGGTCGTGATCGGCGTGTTCGTGGCCGTGGAAGCGCGGGCCCAGGAGCCGATGCTGCCGCTGTGGCTGTTCCGCAACCGGACCTTCGTGCTGACCTCGGCGATCGGTCTGATCGTCGGCCTGACGATGTTCGCGGCGCTGGCGTTCCTCCCGACGTATCTGCAGATGGCGACCGGCGTTTCGGCCTCGGTCTCCGGGCTGCTGCTGATCCCGATGATGGTCGGCATGATGCTCACGCTGATCTCCTCGATGGGCGTGATCACCAAAACCGGCCGCTACCGGGTCTTTCCGCCGATCGGCGCGCTGCTGATGATCGCGGGCATGCTCTGGCTGACCCAGCTCACCGCGCAGACCTCGATGTGGGTGGTGGGTGCGCAGCTGTTCGTCATCGGCGCGGGCCTGGGCCTGATCATGCAGATCATCGTGCTGGTGGTGCAGAACGCCGTGGAGCCCGGCCAGATCGGCACCGCGACCAGCGCCAACAACTACTTCCGGGAAATGGGCGGCGCGATCGGCGTCGCGGTCTTCGGCTCAATCTTCACCAACCGGCTGACCTCGGGCCTGACCGACGCGTTCACCTCGCACATGCGGGAAGTGGCCGGTGCGCACCTGAATCCGGGCAACCTGGTCCCGTCGATGGTCAAGCATCTGCCCGCCGACCTGCACGACGCGATCGTCGGAGCGTACGTGCACGCGCTGGTCCCGGGATTCTGGTACATCATCCCGGGCGCGGTGCTGGCCTTCGTACTGGCACTGTTCATCCCGCACATGGAACTGTCCGACGAAGCCGGAATGATCGCGCGCGGTGAAGCGATTCTGGAGGCGCAGGATCCGCGACAGGATCCGGAGCTCGTCACCGAACACTGACCGCAGAGCAGGGGTGGCACCGTCGCGGCGCCACCCCTGACGCGTCAGAACTCCATGAGATCCGTTGCGAGACTGGTCAATTCCTTCTTGTACGTCGAGATGATGTCGACCAGCGATTCGGATTGGGATTCCTGGGTCTGGATGATGGTCTCCAGGACCATCACCTTGCGCCGAAGTTTCGCGATGATCCGCGCCTGATCATCGATCGTGGCCGCTTGGTCGTGGATGATCGCCGCCGCACTGTCACCGGCGGGCACGCTGCCATCGATCACATGCTCGACATCATCGACCGCTTCACCCTCGACCACGTTCTCACGCTCGACCAGGGCTATCGCGGCCGCCGGATTTGCCTGCGGCTCCGCAGCATCGACCGCAGGAACTTCCTCGGCTGCCGCCGACACCTCGACCGCTTCAGCCGCGGGCTCGCTCACTGCACGAACCGGTGCGACCACGCCCGCCTCGGCGACGGTCTCGTCCGCGGCGGACGCGTCGCCTTCCGCAGCCGCCACCTCGGCTTCCGCTTCGGCCTCGGCAGACTCCTCGGCGTCGGCCGATTCTTCCTCGCCGTCGGCAACCGCCGCTGGTTCCGACTCGACCGGTTCGTCTTCAGCTGTGGCCTGCTCATCGTCGGACACCGATTCGGCTTCGACAACCTCCCCGACCTCAGAAACAGGTGACTCGGCTGCCTCAGCGGCTACGGCCTCGGCCACCTCCGCACCGGCTGCGGATTCCTCGCTGTCGGCAGCCTCTTCAACCTCGGAGACCGCTTCGCTCGCGGCGTCCTCCCCGGCGTCAAAAGCGACTTCTTCCTCGGAATCCTCCGCGGCTACTTCCTCAGCAGCATCCGCGACTTCTTCCTCGGCAGCCTGCACGGCTACTTCCTCGGCAGCCTCCGCGGGCACTGCTGATTCTTCGTCGGTGGCAGCCTCCGCATTCACGATGGATTCGGTAGCGACGGCACTGGTCTCAGCCGGTTCGCCTTCGGTCTCGACCTGAGCCTCGTCAACCACCGACTCGGCCTCTTCGACCTCGGCGGCGGTCGGCTCGGTCAGCCCGGTCTCTGCCACCGGCACCTCATCCGGCTCCGAAACCTCTTCGACCGCAGCGGCTTCCACGGTGTCGGCCTCGGCGTCGGATGCTTCCGGCTCGGAAGACTCGGCCTGCCCCTGCTCTTCAGCCACCTCAACCGCGCCCGACTCGGCCCCGTCCGCGACGTTAGCCTCGCTGTCAACAGCTGTCTCCACAATCTGCGACTCCGCAGCAGCAGCCGCGATCTCGGTTGCTTCGGCCACAACCGCATCCGCCTGCTGCGCAACGTCATCCGCCTCGGCCGTAGGATCGGACTCCACGTCCGAACCGTCCTCAGCTACCGCATCCGCATCCGCATCCGCATCCGCATCCGCATCCGCATCCGCATCCGAGGCACCGTCGATGACCCGCTCCTCATCCGCCACTCCGGACTCGTTCTCGCTGCTGTCGCCCGCTTCCGTGATCTCCACGGCGGCCTCGACATCACCTTCACCCTCAGCAGCAACCTCGCCTTCGGCAGCCACTATCTCAGCTGCCTCGACAGCCGACTCAGCCTCTACTGCTTCACCTTCGGCCGCAGTCTCCCCGTCAACCTCGACAGCGGACTCAGCCTCGGACTCATCGCCCTCGGCCGCCGTTTCCGCCTCAGTGTCGACAGCAACGTCCTCCGCATCGACCTCACCCTCAGCAGCAGCCTCGTCCTCGGCGCCCGCTACCTCGGTGTCTTCGGCACCCTCGTCGACCTGAGTAGCTGACTCGGCCTCCGGCGCTTCGCCTTCGGCGGACGTCTCCGCCTCAGCCTCGTCTTCCGCAACAGCCTCAACCTCGATGGCAACCTCGTCTTCGGCAGCCACTACCTCGCTGTCTGCGAGGCTCTCTTCGACCTCGGCAGCCGACTCAGCCTCCGGCACATCACCTTCGGCTGACTCTTCCGCATCGACTGAAGCATCATCATTCGCATCCTGAGCAACAACCTCAGTCTCGACAACAGCCTCACCCTCAGCGGCTGCTACCTCGGCACCCTGTTCGTCCTCGACAGCCGACTCAGCCTGGGACACCTCGCCTTCGGCCACCACTTCTGCTTCGGCGTCGACATCAGCTTCTGCGTCCTGCGCAACAACCTCGGTCTCAGCAGCCTCATCGTCGGCAGCCGCTACCTCGATGTCGTCGACACCGTCTTCAGCCTCAGCAGCCGACTCGGCTTCCGGGACATCGCCGTCGGCCGCTGCTTCATCCTTGGCGACGTCATCATCGGCATCCTGCGCAAGAACTTCAGTCTCAGCAGCAATGTCACCCTCGGTGGCTGCTACCTCGGAATCCTGTTCGTCCTCGACAGATGACTCGGCCTGCGACACATCGCCTTCGGCCACCACTTCGGCGTCACCGTCGACGGCAGCATCCTCTGCGACAACCTCGGCCTCAGCGACCTCTACCTCGGCACCTTCGTCGACCTCAGCTTCCGGCACATCGCCCTCGGCCGCATCGTCGGCAACATCAGCTTCTGCGTTCTGCGCAACAACCTCGGTCTCGGCAGCCTCACCCTCGGCAGCCGAGACCTCGGTGTCCTCGGGATCCTCTTCAGCCTCGGCGGCCGACTCGGCTTCCGACGCTTCGCCTTCGGTGGACGTCTCCGTGTCAGCAACACCCTCAACCTCAGGAGCAGCCTCGCCTTCGGCAGCAACTACCTCGCGGTCTTCAGCACTCTCCTCGAGATCGGCAGCCGACTCGGCTTCGGGCACATCGCCTTCGGCCGACGCTTCAGCGTCGACCGAGGCATCATCGTCTGCCTCGTCGGCGGCCGCCACCGCTGATTCCCCGGCACCCTCTTCGACCTCGGCAGCTGCCTCGGCCTCCTGCGACTCATCCTCGGCCACGGTCTCCGCATCGGCGGCGGAATCCTCAGCAGCAATTTCGGTCTCAGCAGCAGTCTCGTCCTCGGCAGGCTCTACCTCAGTCCCCGCCTCGGCAGCGGCCGGCTCGGGTTGCGACGCTTCATCTTCAGTGGCAGGCTGAGCATCGGCGGCGGAATCCTCAGCAGTAGCCTCGGTCTCACCCTCACCAGCCACTACCGCTGAATCCTCGGCAGCCTCTTCGGTCTCGGCAGCCGACTCGGCCTCCGGCACTTCACCCTCGGCCGCAGTTTCCGCTCCCACATCGTCGGCAGTGCCATCGCCTGCGTCCTTTGTGGCAACCTCGGTCTCGTCCTCGGCAGCTACCGTCTCCGATTCCTCGGGTGCGGCCGCAGTCTCGGCTTCAGGCTCGACGGCGGTCGACTCGGGTTGCGGCACTTCACTTTCGGACGCGGGCTCGGCGTCAGCCGATGCCGCCTCCTGCTCCTGGGTGTCCGCTTCCGCTTCGGCTTCGTTGTCGGAAACCGAGGATTCAGTTGCCTCGGGTGCTGCGTCTGCCGGTTCTTCCGCAACTTCGGCCACGCCCTCACCCTCGGGCGCTTCTGCCGAAACCGATTCCGCCACTACACTTTCGGCGTCCGAGCCGGCTTCCTCGGCCGCCGGTTCGCTCTCGGTCTCCCCCTCGTCACCCGCTGCGACAGACGCTTCGACCTCGGTCGCGGTGGGCGACTCCGGCTCGGCTACGGCCGTCGCTACGGCGGTAGTCGTGGTCTCCTCGGCGGCGGTCGCGTCATCGGTGATCGTCGCCCGGTCGTCGGGAGTTGTCATATTTGCCTGACCTTTCGAAGAAATGGGATCGCTCCCCGGCTCGATGTCGCCGGGGTTGCGCTCTTGTACGTCGTCGACGTTGCTGCTGTTCGAATCCTGTTGCGCTGGCATGTCATTCAGCGCAGGCACGTGGGCATCCGTCGATACCTCGCCGCCCTGATCGTCAACCGTCGGCTCGTCTCGAGCGGCTCCACCCGGTCGCGGCGCCACACCAAGACGCCGTGCGGCCCAGCTGGTTAGACCCCACAGTCCGAACCGACCGCTGAGCACGCGTTTCTCCGACGAAATTTTCTCTGCCACACCACATCCCAGATCTCCAACCAGCCCCGAACGTAGGTACCGTATAGGTAGTGCGCGAAGTCGGCGAGCCGAACCGCCAAGGTTTCAGCCAGCTGTGACCTGCCCGAGATCCCACACCGGGCGCAGTGCGGTACCTTCCGGGCATTGAGCTGTAATGCCCTGCAGGCGTTATCAATTCGATGCGAAGCGTCGGTGTGACGCATCCGGGTTGCGATCCGAATCCCGAGCAGTAAGATCCTCGACCAGATGACCAGCCATTGCGAAACGCTCGTACCCGCACCCTTGTTCGGGAAGCCGCGCCGGTTCGCCCAGCCATGCCCTCAGGTGGCCGACACAATCGCGAAGTTGCTGTCCCACAAACTCGAGCAACTCGCCCGCAACCACCGCGCGGAACCGAATCCGCGGCTCCTCGGCGCACACCCGCGATCACCTCGCACAGCGCCCTACCAAGACGGCCGATGAGGTACGAGCCGTGCCCACACCGACGATCGCACGAGCCCCGGGTTGACCGGAGACCCCCACAACACCCCCGCACCGCACACCCGCCGCCACACCTGATCCATGGGCATCGACCTGCGATTATGCGATGGATACGTAGTAAAATCGGCGTCCACGGGGGCAAAGGAGGCTTCTCGATGTCGTTCTTGTTCGCTGCTCGCATCGTTGCCGGGGCCGCACTCGGAGTCGGCCTCGCCGCCTCGGTCGCCCAGGCCGACCCGCTCGGACCGCCCGGCAGCGCGTGCGGACCGAACATGGTGGTGACCGACAACCACACGTGCCGGGCGTTCAACTCGTCGTGTACCGGTTACGACATGATGGTCATCGGAAGGGTGGACCACCAGGGACACTGCGTCGTCCCCGGGATGAACGGCACCACTCCGTAACCGCGGTGCGGGGCCGGACCCAGTCCGGCTCGGGACCCGGCCGCTCGGGCAGGACCGACTGGTAGCCTCGACTCGTGCCTGTGATCGTTGCCACCATCACCCCGAAGCCCGACAAGTTCGATGAGGTCGAGGAAGTCCTCACGCGCCTCATCCCGCAAGTCCACGAAGAGGACGGGTGTGAGCTGTACGCCCTGCACAAGGGCAAGGACCGCTTCGTCTTCGTCGAGAAGTGGCGGGATATGGCAGCGCTGGGCGCCCACAGCAGCGCGCCGAGCATCAAAGCGCTGAACGAAGGCCTCAAAGATCTGGTAGCGGGCGGCCTGGACGTCCAGGTCCTCGAAGCCGTGCCCGCGGGCGACCCGGCAAAGGGCGGCGTCTAGCCTCCACCCCCGCGACGGTCGCCGCCGTCGCAACCAAGATTTCTCATCCGCAACGAGACGATCGCGTGTTGTACCGTGGTCGTCTCGTCTCGTCGATGGGCCCCATCGAGTACGGAATTCGATCCGAAACCGAATTCGCGCACACTGCATGCGGATCGGTCGTCGAGGCGCGGACCGGCGCGGGCCCGGAAATCGTCATCGACGTGATCTCGCTGAGTGAGGGACTCCTCGGCTGGGAGATCCGGCGGTCGCCGCCGCGGTGGAGGCGGTCGCGACAGCCGATCTGGTCGTCGTGGCGAGCCCGACGTTCAAGGCCACGTATTCCGGTGTGCTGAAGCTGTTCCTGGACCAGTTCGCCACGGGCGAGGGCTGCGGCGAGTTGTGCTCAGCTCTTCTCGCGGAGGGTGATCGCCGCCCAGATGCCCCGGTGATCGGAGCCGGGAAGGGAGACGGTGTGGACCTCGTGCGGATCGGCATCGCGCAGCAGGATGTGGTCGATCGCGATGACCGGCGGATACCAGCGGTCCGCGGCGTAGGTGGGCAGGATGCCCGATCCGGTCGATATCGCGACGTCGCGGTAGTCCGCCTCGAGCAGGGCCCGGTAGGGGCGGTGATCGGCGGTGGCGTTGAAGTCTCCGGCGACGACCACCGGTCCGGCGTCGGCCGGAACCTTGGCCAGCATCTGGCGCAACAGTTCCATCTCCCGCAGCCAGTCGGCGGGATCGCGCGGCCAGGGCGGCACCGGGTGCACGGCGTACACCAGGACGGATCCGCCGTCCGGCAGATCGACCGAGGCAGAGAGCAGTTCGGTCACGAAGCCGTCGTGCCGGCGGGTGTCCGACAGCGGGTAGCGACTCCAGATCCCGGTGCCGTCACCGACCTCACCGGTGCTGCAGTAGTGATACGGCAGCAGCTGCGGCAGGCGGGAGGCCATGATCCGTTCCAGCCCTTCGGGCGTCACCTCGCAGACCGTGAGAATCTCGATTCCCAGCCGGTCGACCGACGCCGCGAGCGCCTCCGGATCTGCCCCGCCGACAAGGATATTGGCCTGCATCACACGCAACCCGGGCCCGGTCGCGGGCGGCCGACGACGCCACCGTGCCCGGTACAACGGCCATTGCGTGGCAACGGCGGCGCCGAGCACGACAACGGCGGCCGTGCACGGAATCCACGCTCCCGCCACGGCCGCGAGTACCGCGGCGGGTAACGCCGCGGCCATCAGCCAGGGCGCGAGTGCGGCAGCGACGATCACCGGCTGCCGACGCGAGTTCACCGAGCGCGCGACGAGCCCGCCGAGCGCCACAACGAGCAGGAGTATCGAAACCGAAATCAGCACACCACCGATCGTTCCGGCGAATTATGTGTCCCAGCTGAGCCGCGGCTGCGAACCGGCCGACGATCGCCACGCCGTGCGAGCTGCGGGGTTAATACTGCGTTGTCCGCGTGGGACTTCTACACTCGCACAGTATCTGCACACCGGCCGGACACAATCGCGGCCGTGACCCCCCGGAGTATCCGATGCACTCTCGTTGGAAATCGACCGTCGCGAGCGCGGCGGCCTTGGTAACCGCCGCTCTCCCCATGGGCGTGGGATCCACCGCGAAGGCTGCCCCGCCCAATTGCCCCAGTCTGTATGTCGTCGCGGTCCCCGGAACCTGGGAGACCTCCGACAAGGATCCTGGCAAGGGGATGCTCACCGGGGTCACCTACAACCTGCCGGGCAATGTCCGGACCGACTATGTCACGTACGCGGCCACCGCGTTCCCGTGGGAAGGGGACATCTACGGTCGCTCCAAGCAGGAAGCCGTCGACCGCACCCGCGGCATGATCGGCGCGATGGCGAAACGCTGTGGCGCGACACGGTTCGCGCTGCTCGGGTACAGCCAGGGCGCGGACGCCGCCGGTGACGTGGCGGCCTCGATCGGCACCGGCCTGGGTGTCGTACCCGCGAATCGCGTGGCACTGGTCGGACTGATCGCGGATCCGCGCCGGTCCCCGACCGACCAGCTGATCGGTCCGCCCGTCGGGGGCGCGGGCGCGAGCGGTCCGCGGGTCGGCGGTTTCGGCTGGCTCACCCCCAAGACCTACACCTTCTGCGCCGTGGGCGATCTGTACTGCTCGATGCCCAACGGCGACTTCGCCGGTCGCATCGGCGGATTGCTCGTCCAGCTCTCGAATCCGGACCCGGGCAAGATCGGGAACTATCAGCAGGAGGTGTCCACCCTCGTCAACGACGCGCTCGCCGCGGGCGGAGTCGGCCTGCTGAACAACCAGATCACCACCACCGAATACAACCAGCGCAAGAAGCAGATCGATGACTTCCTGAAGTCCGGGATCCATCAGAGCTACCCCAGATACACGGTCGACCCCACCGGCGCCACCGCCCTGACCTGGCTGCATCAGCGACTGGTCGACGCCGCCCACAGCTGAGGTCGCGGTGTACCGGGCCGATCTCGGTCCGGTACACCCGGATTCAGCGGGACAGCAGCACCACGCGGTCCATCGGCAGAGCGTGCCGCATCGCTGTCGATCGAACGTCACTCGAACATCCTTCGGCGAGTGCGAAGGTGTGGCGGCCGCGGAACCACGGGATCGGGCTGGCAGTGTGCCCGCCAACGTCCGTGTTGCCGAATAGGTATCGGATCGGGCAGCGTAACGTATCGACGCCAGGGCCGGGTGCGGTCGATGACGACGATTCGATGAGGTGAGAGACGGATGGGATGGCGGCCGGTGACCGACACGGCATCGGCCACGCAGGACGGCACGCCTCCCGTGCCCGCCGCCATCTCCCCCGCTCGCGTCTCCTCCGGACGACGGGTCAGCTGGGACGTGATCCGGGTGCTGGCGCTGATCGAGATCGTGACCTTCCACGACACATATCTGGGCCCCACGAAGGAACCCGGAATCCCGGAACTGTCCCATCCGTGGACCCACACCTGCGGCGCGTCGATCCTGATCATGGTGTCCGGGTACTTCGCCGCCGTGACGCTCGGACGCAACCCGCCCGGGCGCTGGCTGGCTCGGCGGTTCGCGCGGCTGCTGCCCGCCTATCTCGTCGCCGTGGTCGTGGTGTACGCGCTCGTCAAGCTGTTCAGCTCAGCCGAGTTCAGCCTGCACGAGTTGCGGTGGGCCGATCTGGTCGGAAACCTGTTGCTGCTGCAGCAGTTGCTGCCGAACGTGGCGTTCATCGATCTGTCCTGGTGGACCCTGCCCGTGCAGGTCGCCGGGTTCACGGCCATGGCGCTGCTGGTCCGCGGGCGGGTGCGCGGCCGCGCGGTGATGCCGATCCTGTGGGCCGTGGTGCTGATCCCCGTGGTGATCCGCGAGATATGGATGGGCGACCATCCCGCCGAGTGGATGGTGATCGCGCTCGAGGGCAGCGGCCTGTGCCTGGCTCATCTGCTCGTGGCGGGCGTGGCCGTCCAGCGATGGGCGATCCGCCGCATCGGCACCGTGCATCTGGCGCTGCTGCTCGGCGCGGTACTGGTCGCCGAGAAGGTGCATCCGCCGCTGACCTCCGTCGTGCTGGTCGGCGTCGGCCTGGCGCTCATGTGCCTGGCCGCGCGCGGTCCCGACTGGCCTCTCCCGGCCGTGCTGGTGAAGCCGGTGCGCTGGATCGCGGCCCGGTCCTACGGCATCTACCTGATGCACCAGAGCGTCGGTTACCTCCTCGAGGACCGCCTCGCCCGGCTCGGCTGCCCGTCCTGGGTGTGGCTCAGCGGCGCGATCCTGGCCGCTGTCCTGCTGGGCTGGGGTGTCACCGCCTGGGTCGAGCGGCCCGCGTACAACGCCCTCCTGCGCCTCATCCGACGCGAAAACCCGTTCCCCGCATAGCTCCGCGGCACCAGTTCCACCGACACGCCCCGGGGCACAGTGATCCCGTGCTCTTGTTGGTCGCGGCGGCACCCGTGCCACTCAGGATGGATGTGGTCGAGTCCGAGGTTGCTTCGCGAAGGTTGTGCCGGTGCTCACGAATGGGTTCGGCTTCGGACTGTGGGAAGGTCGAGCGGCGCTTCGACGTTCACGACGTTTTCCCCTCGAAGTCGAAGTCGGGATCACCCTCGGAATTCCCCAGCAGGGCGTACTCCCATTCGAAGTAGTCGCGATACCAGGCGTCGCGTTCGGGGCCGAAGGGCGGGGGGCCGACGCGATCGGCGACATCCGCGGCATAGCGCGGGTCCGCGGCGGTCGAGGCGACGGGCACGCTGCTCGGTCCACCGGTGACCACACGCACATCATGACCGGCATCGAGCAAGTCTCGGGCGGCGAAATGGGGGCGATAGGTCACACCGGCACCGGCCTGCAGATCGGTGCCGACGTCGGCGGCGCTTTCGGTCAGGTCGTCACCGACCAGGACGATACGGCCACTCCCACGGGCTGCCGAACGCAGGTGTTCACGGCGCGCGTGGATCGAGCCCGGCAGGTGCCCGGCTTCGTATTCTCGCGAGGAACGCAGATCGAATACGTTTGGTGGAGAAGCGGATTCGAGCTCACGCGCAAGGTCCGCCCCGGAGATCTCCGGTGCCTCGGGCAGCGCGGGCGAATACGGCTGCGGCGGCGACGCCACCTCCGGGCGCACCACAGCCACCTCGATCGGCCCTCGATGCAGGTAGTGCAACCACTGCACGGTGCTGGCGGCGCGGACCAGGTCGGGGGTGTCGACGAGTACGACGCGGGCATCGATCACAGCCAGATGCTCGTCGGTCGTCTGCACCAGTTGCCCGCCCTGAATGTGCGCGCACCTCCGATCGTTCCGGCGGCGAATTCCCCCGGGGTGCGGATGTCGATCAGGTAGGTGGTGCGCACATCGTCCCCGGCCGATGCCGGTGCATCAACCACCCGCACGCCGAGCCGCGCGAGAGTCGTTGCCGCCCAATCGCGCAGGTTCGACGGAACATCCGACGGTACGCCGAGCGCGGTACCGGCACCGGTCTCGATCCGCTCCCCGGCCCACCCCCATGCCGGTGTGCCGTTGCGCAGGGAATAGACGCGATTGGGAACGCCGGTATTGATCAGCGATTGCGCTCCGACGATGCCGCGCGTGCGGCCCGCGCAGTTCACCACGATCGTGGTCTCCGGACCTGTGATCTGTTGCAGCCCACGGTAGGCCAGTTCCGAACCGCCGCCGGTGTCGAGTCCGCCGGGAATGTGGTGGTGGATGTACTCGGCGTGCGGGCGGCTGTCCAGGATGACCACATCCGCGCCCTCGGCACGCCACCGCGCGACCGTGTCCGCATCGACAGTTTCTGTGCCGAAATGCTTTTCGATCCACTCGCCGAGCGTCTTGCTCCGCACGTTCGTTCCGGTGTACAGGCGGCCGCCGGCCGCGGTCCATCCCGTCAGGCCGTCCCGCACGACTGCGACATCGGTGTACCCGAGGCTGGCCAGAATGTGCGCGGCACGGTCGTCGAGTTCGGGTTCGGAGGCCAGCACGATTGTCGTCGCACTCCGCGGAACCGCCTGTCGGATACGGTGTTCCAGGTCGTGCAGCGGCAACCCGCTGCTCACGGCGATGTGCCCGGCGGCGCGAGCAGCGGGTGCGCGAACGTCCAGGAGCGCCACCTCACGGTCCCGGTCGTCGAGTAGCGCGCGCAGCTCATCGCCGCTGATCGTCACGGTCATCGAACACTTCCTCGTCTCACGAACGTACGGCCGCTGGGCGCAGCGCGCGAGCAAATACCCCGAAAGCCGCTCTGCGACACAGGGTTCCAGCGGCGCGACGACATCACACCGACTGCCCGCGGCACGCGCACAGCTGCACGGGCCCGGGTCATGGGAGCTATTTTGCAAAGCAAACGTTCTCGCCGGAAGTATTGGACTCGCGCTGAACTGAACGCGCGTGAGCGTCCGCTCAGTCGGCCAAACCGGCGTCCTTGCTCCCGTAAGCCTTGCGGAGTTCGGGCTTGACGACCTTTCCGCTCGCGTTGCGCGGCAGCTCGCCCAGGATCACCAGATCCTTCGGATGTTTGAAGCGAGCGAGATTCTCGTCGAGATACGGCTCGAGTTCGGCGAGGGGCAGCTCACCGGCGCCGTCGGCGAGCACGACCACGGCCACCGGCACCTCGCCCCACTTCTGGTGTGCGCGACCGATCACCGCGGCCTCGGAGATCTTCGGATGCCCGTACAACACGTTCTCGACCTCGGCGCAGTAGATGTTCTCACCGCCGGAGATGATCATGTCCTTGGCGCGGTCGACGACGTAGAGGAATCCCTCCTCGTCCTGGCGAACCAGGTCGCCGGAATGGAACCACCCGCCGCGGAACGCCTCCGCGGTCCCCTGCGGGTTCTGCCAGTAGCCCTTCATCAGATTCGGGCCGCGGTAGACGATCTCGCCGACCTCGCCGGGCCGCACGTCGTTCATCATGGGATCGACAATGCGCGCGGTGACCGCGGGCACCACCTTGCCGATCGAACCGATCTTGCGCAGCGCGTCCTTGCCGTCGAGGACGCACGTGACCGGGGACATCTCGGTCTGCCCGAACGCGGTCGTGTTCAGCGCCTGCGGGAAGGTCTCGTTCATCGCCGTGAGCACCGAATCCGAAGCCGGGGCGGCGCCCCAGCTGATGGTCCGCAGCGCGAGTTCGCGCGGCCTGGCCCGCTGTGCCGCGCAGACGGCCTGCCATTGGGCGGGCACCATGAACACCGAGGTCGTACCCTCGCGTTCCAGGGTGTCGAGCATGGCGTCGGCGTCGAACGCACCCAGCGGATGAATCACCGCCCGGATTCCCCGGTAGAAGACCGGCGCGAACCCCGCGATTCCGGCGATATGGAAGATGGGCGGGACGATCGACGCGACGTCCTCGTCCGTACCGCCGGCGGCCGCGTTGATCGTGGTCACCGCCTGCGCCTGCAGGTTGGTGTGAGTGAGCATGGCGCCCTTGGGTTTTCCCGTGGTGCCCGAGGTGTACATGATGAGCGCGACGGTGTCCTCGGGGACGTCGATCCCGGGCAGATCGGAGGGATCCTCGGTCAGCAGCGCCTCGTAGTCGAGATGCGCCGGATCCGCGTCGCTGTCGACCACGATCATCGTCTCGATCGCATCCGTGGCCGCGCTCACCGCATCCAGCAGCGGCACAAGCGGTTTCTCGGTGACGATGACCTTCGCGCCGCTGTCGGTGGCGAGGTACGAGACCTCCGCCGGGCTCATGCGGATGTTGACCGGAACCGGGATCGCGCCGATCAGGTTGGCTCCCAACACCGCTTCGATGTACTCGGTACGATTCAGCAGTGCCATGAGCACGCGGTCGCCGAACCGCACGCCGCGGCGGTACAGGGCGGCGGCGAACGCGCGGGACCGTTCGTCGAGCGCGCGCCACGTGGTCGAGGAGTCGAGGTACCTGATCGCCGTGCGGTCCGGCGTCATCAGCGAATGGCGATGTACCTGGTTGTTCCAGTGGTTACGTCGCGAGCGCAACGGTTCGGTGATCGATTCGTTCGTCGACTGCGTGGTGGCGGTCATGCTCACTCCTGTCACCGCGGCCCGATGGACCTGAACTGCTGCGGGTTATGTGCCCTGGGTCACAGGGTAAGCGAGACGACGTTCTCTCCGCTCCGAGATGACCGCTCGACAGAACTTGTGAGAACATTACTCTCAAGATCGACAAGTCATATTCTCAGAGAGTTCCGCCATGACCGAACGCCACACGACAATCGAACCCGTCGACAGTTTTCGCGACCGGGCTCGCCGCTGGCTCCGGGAGAACCTGCCGCGCACGACCGAGTACTACGTCGGCGCCTTCGAGGACGCCGTCTGGACCCGCCATCGCGAACTGCAGCGGACCCTGTTCGACGGCGGGTTCGCCGGGATCTGCTTCCCGAAAGAGTATGGCGGACAAGGACTTACACCCGCTCATCAGCGGGCGTTCAGCGCCGAGTCGCTCGGCTACGAGATGCCGTTGGCGCTCAATGTGCCGACCTTGGCCATCTGTGCGGCGACACTGCTTGATCTGGGGACCGAGCAGCAGAAACGCGCCCGGCTCCCCGCGGTCCTGCGGGGCGAGGAGCTCATGGTGCAATTCCTGTCCGAGCCGCGGGGCGGGTCCGACCTCGCCGGTCTGATCACCCGCGCGGAACCCGACGGCGAGGAATGGGTACTCAACGGAACCAAGATCTGGAGCTCGGGCGCGTACGCCGCCGACTACGGGCTCTGCCTGGCTCGCACCGATTGGAATGTGCCCAAACATCAGGGGCTCACGCTCTTCCTCGTACCCACCAAGGCCCCGGGCCTGACCATCCGCCGGATCAAACAGGTCACCGGATCGGTCGAATTCTGCGAAGAGTTCTTCGACGACGTCCGGCTTCCCGCCGGCTCGGTGGTGGGCGAGGTGGGCGGCGGCTGGGCGGCCGCGAGCACGCTGCTGCACCACGAACGCGCCGCGGTGGGCGGCAGCTCGCCCTATATCAGCGGCGACCAGCCGAATCTCGGCGGCGAGGCCGACACCCTCATCGATCTGGCCCGCACCACCGGATGCCTGGACGATCCCAGCGTGCGGGAGGACATCGGCGCGGCGCGCACGATGCGCATCGTGCGCGACCAGTTGATCGCCCACGTCTCCGGTGCGATCGCCATCGGCGACATGCCCCCGGCCGCGGGTTCACTCGTCCGCCTGCTCGGCGCGGAAACCACCTGGCTGCAAACGGATTCCGCACTGCGCATCGCGGGCACCGCGGCGGCGACCGGCGCGGCGGATGGCCCCGGCACCGGACAGGTCGGCATCGACTACCTGTTCCGCAACGCGGGCAGCCTCGGCGGCGGCAGCACCGAGATGGCCCGCAACCTGATCAGCGAACGCGTCCTGGGCATGCCCCGCGAACACACCGCCGACCGCGACATCCCGTTCAACCAGGTTCCCCGGGGAAGATGACCTCGGCCGACCGGGTGAAGCCCGGGGGAGCACGACACCTACTCGGCCGGGCTCGCGACACCGGGCTCGCGGGCGACCATGATCGGGCATTCGACCGACTGCACCAGCGCCCGGCTGGTCGATCCGAGCAGCATCCCGGTGAATCCGCCTCGGCCGCGGCTGCCGACCACCACCAACTGCGCGTTATCGGATTCGGCCAGCAGGGCGCGCGCGGGCTGATCGCGCAGGACGATACTGCGCACCGGAACGTCGGGATGACGCTCGCGGTGCACGGCGAGATCTTCGCTCAGCCGAGCGAACTCCTTGTCCCGCACGTCATCCCATGCGCCGAGGGGAAATTCGCCGCCACTCGAATCACTCCAGCACCGCAGTGCGGTGAGTTCCACGCGCCGTCGCGCCGCCTCCTCGAACGCGATCGCGACGGCGGCCACATTCTGCTCACTCCCGTCGACACCGACGAGAACCGGCTTGTGCGCGGAGACCGCGTCGCTGCCCGCGGTCCCGCTCACCACCACGACCGGGCAGTGCGCGTGGTGAATCATGGCCCAGCTCACCGAACCGAGCAGTGCGCGCTGGATCGCGCCCCGGCCCCGGCTGCCGACCACCACGGCGCGCGCGCCTCGCGATCGTGCGATCAGAACGGCGATGATGGGATCGAACGTCACCTCCCGGTGGATTTCGACGGGGTTCGCGGCGGTCACCTCCGCCGCGATCCGCGCCGCCTCGGCCACGATCTGCTCACCGCCGCCGCGCATCTGCTCGACCACCTCCGCGGTCACGAATGCCCCGGGCCCGTACGCCACCTCGAATCCCACCGAGGTCAGCACATCCAGCGGGCATCCGTGCAGCGCCGCGTCGGCGGCCGCCCACGCCACCGCCTCGTACGACACGACGGACCCATCGGCGGCCGTGACGATCGGAGCACCGATCTCGGCTCCGCGGACTTCCTCGGTCATGAGCTGCTCCCCTTTTCACCCGATCGGCTGATGTCCAGGCTGCAAGAACCACGTCCGGTGTCCGGGCCCCCTCCGGCCTCGGACGCCACACCGCACACTGGTGGAAACGAGCGTCGTGTCTCACGGTAACGCCACATCCCGCGCGGCCGCGCGCCCGGGTGGATCGCCCCTCACCGCGTCGGGGTGAGCACTATCCGGCCGAAGACCTCTCCGTCGTCCATCCGCTGATGGGCCTGTGCCGCCTGGTCGAGCGAAAGTATCTCGTGCACAATCGATTTCAACTCTCCCCGAGCGGCGTCGGCGAAGATCTCGGCGGTGACGGCCTGCCGCTCGGGCATGGGGACGGTGTCGGCGCTGAAGGTGGCGAAGGACATCGACTTCTGGAAGGCCGCGACCATCTCCTTGCCGAAGTCCGCCGGTGGCCAGCCGCCCATCGCGCCGACGGCGACCATGCGGCCGTTCGGCTCGAGTCTGCTGAAGAACGCGGGCAGATCGGGTCCGGCGACGATGTCGATGATGACGTCGTATCCCGCCGGAGCGTCGGCCGGGCCCCGGCCGCTTCGGTCCAGCACATGCGTCGCGCCGAGTGCGCGCAGACGATCGCCGCGCTCGGCCGAGGAGGTCGTGACCGCCACCGCACGCGCACCGGCCCGGGCCGCGAACTGGACCGCCATGACGCCGATACCTCCGGCCGCACCGCGCACCAATACCGACTCGCCGCGCGCGAAATGCGCATGGCGCAAAGCGAAATGGGCCACAATTCCCGAAGTGCCGAGCGTCACCGCGTCGGCGGCCGACAAGGCGTCCGGCAGCGGGATGAGGGTCGCGGCAGAGCTGAGGGCTTGTTCGGCGTACCCGCCGCCCGTGCCGGTGAACGCCCACACCCGCCGCCCCACCCAGGCGGTGTCGACGCCCTCGCCGACGGCGGTCACGGTACCCGCGACCTCGCTGCCGAGGATGTGACCGGAGGCGAATCCGTAGTCGCCCAACGCACCGCTGCGGATCAGCGCGTCGACACCGCCGACACCGATCGCCTCGGTCGCGATCGACACCTGCCCGCCGCCCGGACTCGGGTCGGGCAGGTCGACCACCGCCAGACCATCGGGACTTCCGAACTCTTCGACCACCACAGCGAGCACTGATTTCTCCGTATTCTCCTCGACCGGAACCGACCAGTGGGACCGTAACGGACGCCCCCGTCCGTTTAGCTAAAGTGAGAGCGGTGACCGCCCATTTGCCTCACAACCTGCGATCGGACGCCCGGGACAACCGCGAACGCATCCTCGACGCGGCCCGCTCGATATTCGTCACCGACGGCCTGGACGTGCCGATCCGGGAGATCGCCCGCCGCGCCGACGTCGGCCCCGCCACGGTCTACCGCCATTTCCCGACCAAGGAGATGCTGATCGCCGAGGCGTTCACCGATCAGATGCTCGCCTGCCGGTCCATCGTCGACGAAGGACTCGCCGACCCCGATCCATGGCTCGGCTTGTGCGGCGCGATCGAGAAACTCTGCGAACTACAGGCCCGCGATCACGGCTTCACCGCGGCCTTCATGTCCACATTTCCGCATGCGATGGACTTCGCCGCCATCCGCACGGCCTCGCTGACCGGCGCGGCCGAGTTGCTCGGCCGCGCCAGGGACAGCGGCCGACTGCGGCCCGACGTCGTGCTGGACGACCTGATCCTGATGATCATGGCCAACAACGGAATTCACGCGACTACGCCCGCCGCGCGCCTCGCGGCCTCCCGCCGTTTCGCCGCCCACATGATCGAGGCGTTCCGCGCGTCCGCCGAATCCGCACCGCTGCCACCGGTACCCCGATTGGTGCCTGCGGTGGCGCTGCGCGGCCCCGCACACCAGTGAAATGCACTGATGGACAACAGTTTCGGACCGCGTGGATCGCCGATCACGGCGCCGGGCCGCTGACACCGGCACCGGCTCCAGCATCACCCTCGACGCGAGCATGTCGGCGAAACACTGTATTGATCAACGGTTTTCGGCTGCCACCAGCAACTACCTCAAGGCAGGACCTGCGGAACTATCCCCGGGTTCGTCGCGCCGACCAGAGCGCCGATCACGGTGCCCAGGGCGGATCCGGCCGAGCCGGTCACCGAGCCCGTCGCCAGGCCGACGGCCGACCCGATCGCGGAACCGACCGAGCCGCCCAGGGACGCGCCGTTCAGGACCGGGTCGGGGATCGCGGCATTCGGATTCGTCGCGGTGTCCTCGCTCTGGAGCGGAATACCCGCGACCGGCGCGGCCACCGGCCCGGTGTCGGCCGAGGCGATCCCGGCGAACACGGCGGTCGCGGCCACCGGGAGGGCGACGACAGCCACCGCACGCCGCACTGTGAACAGGGTGTTTCGGAGCATCTTCCCCGCCTTTCCACCCATCGGCGCAACGCGGGGCACGGCAAACGGTACGGCCGCACCCACGGTGGCCGAGATGTACCAGGATTCGCGCCGCCGGCGAGGCGCATCTCAAACGATACGGCGGCACAACGGATCACAGTCCATCTCGACATAACATGTTGGCGTAGAAGCGATTACGGTGCGGGCAGCGTAATCTTGCCCGCACCGTAATCGATGGACTCCGACCTGGGGCGGGCTCAGATCGCGTACTTGTCCCGCATCGTCGCCCGGACCTCACCCTTGAGAATCTTGCCGACCTTGCTGCGGGGCAGCTCGGTCCAGATCTCGATATCCTTGGGCGCCTTCACACTTCCGATTCGTTCCTTGACGAACGCGATGATCTCCGCACTCTCGACCTGCTGGCCGACCCGCAGTTCGACCGCTGCGGTGACCCGCTCACCCCACTTGGGATCGGGGAGCCCGACGACCGCCGAATCCTTCACCGCGGGATGCGCGAGCAGGGCTTGTTCCACCTCCGCGGAGTAGACATTGAACCCGCCGGTGATGATCATGTCCTTGGCACGATCGACGACGAACAGCAGACCCTCCTCGTCCAGATAGCCGATATCACCCGTGTGATGCCACCCGAAGGCGCTGACTTCGGCTGTCGCATCAGGATTTTCGTGATAGCCGTCCATCACCAGCGGTCCGCGCACGACGATCTCGCCGCGCTCACCCCGGGCGAGCAGTGCGCCCCGCTGGTCCATGATGGCGACCGTGGTCAGCGGCGTCGGCCGACCGGCCGAGCCGAGCCGCTCGACCGCCACAGACCCGTCCGGGCGGAAGTGATCGGCCGGCGCCAGCGTGGCGATCATATTCGGCGCCTCGGTCTGTCCGAACAGCTGGCCCAGGACGGGTCCGATCCGCTGTAGCGCCTCCCGCAATCGGGTCGGCGACATCGGTGCCGCCCCGTACCAGAGACATCGCAGCGAACTCAGGTCGCGGTGGTCGAGATCCGGATGGTCCAGCACGCCGTAGATGACCGTCGGCGGCAGGAAGGCGTGCGTGATGCGATGCCGCTCGACCAACGCCAGGAATTCCCCGATGTCGGGCGCGGGCATGATCACCACCTCACCGCCGAGGCTCAGGATCGGGAAGCTCAGCACGCCCGCCGAATGGGTCAGCGGCGCGAGCGCGAGATACCTGGGCCGATCGCCGAACGGATAGCTCATCAGCGCGAGCGCGGTCGAGGTCATCATGTTGATCTCGGTGAGCCGCACGCCCTTCGGCCGCCCGGTGGTGCCGCCGGTGCCGGCCAGCATGCACAGGCCGCCCTCGGGGCGGCGCGACTCGTCCGGCTCTCCGGGATGCTCGGCCAGCCAGTCCTCGAAGGGCGTCGCCCACTCGACGTCACCGTCGAGGCAGACGAGCCATTCCAGGCGTGGCAGATCACCGCGGATCCGGTCGACGAGCCCGGCGAACTTCTCCTGGAAGAACAGCAGCCGACACCCGAACAGGTCGAACAACTGCCGGTTCTCCTCGGCCTCGTTGCGAGGATTGACCGGGCACCACACCGCACCCGCCCGCGATATGCCGAATACGCAGGTGAGTGCGAGGGGGTCGTTGGCCGCCAGCACCGCCACCCGATCGCCCGCCGCGATGCCGGTGCGCTGGAGCGCACCGGCGATGCGAGCGGATCGATCCTGGACCTCGCCGTAGGTGGCGCTCACGCCGCCGGTCGTGAGGCAGGGCGCCTCGCGACCGAGCGACGCGCCTTTGTCGAGATAATCCGCGAGACGCATCGTCGACCTCAATGGTGAACGGTGACAATGGGATCCAGCACGAGGCCGAACGCGCGCAGCGTGCCGAGCAGTTCGCGGTGCCCGAAAGCCTGGCAGCTGGAAGCGAATCCGACGCGACGCGGCGGGCCCTGCACCAGTGCGGCCGCGGCGTGCGCGTTGAGCAAAGCGGTCTGCTTGTAGTTGCAGTTGCCGTGAATCACGCAGTGCGCGCGCCCGAGTGGACCCGAGGCGTACACCGAGTCCAGTGAGGTGTTGATCCGGGGGTTCTCCCGCGGGGGCATCTCGCTGCGGATCGCGGCCGACTGCTCGTCGATGATGCGGTACTTCTCCTCTTCGGACTTGCCTTCCATCTGCTGCAACGCCGCGGCCACCAGCACCGGAACACCCTGCATCAGTGGACGATTGAACACCCCGCCCAGCGCGCGGGCGTTGGCGACGCGCGGATCGTTCTTGAACCACACCGGATGCGAGGTGCCGCCCCAGGGCAGCGCCAGGCCGAGTTCGTGCTGTCCGGGCACGCTGACCGTGTAGAGCCCCTCCTCGGGCGGCCATTCGACGTACTCGTTCTGCTCGAGGTAGTACGCCTTGGCGAAGGCCGCGTTGGTGAGGATGGTGTTGGTCGAGGCGACGGTGGGATGACCCTTCCAGAACACCTGGATGTCGAGGGTGTCCAGGCCCGGGTTCTCCAGGCAGATGTTCGCGGCGATCTCGCCGATCGAGTACATCTGCGCCAGGCCGGGCGTGAGAAGCAGTCCGCGCGAAGCGAAGTCGGCGCCGTACCGGGCCTCGACGTCGATCATCCAGTTCTGCTCGCCGTTGGTGTCGGTGTAGTGGGCCCCGATCTCCAGGCAGGCCTGCACGACCTCGTGACCGTAGCGGGCGAAGGGCCCGACGGTGTTGAGCACGACGCCCGCACCCCGGAACGCCTCGGTCAGCGCCGCGGTGGTGTGCTCGACCTCGACGATCTCGTGCTCGACGGTGTCGATACCGGGCACGGCGTCGACCGCGGCCTTGACGCGCCCGTGGTCGCGCCCGGCGGCCAGGAACGGAATGTTGTACTCGCGCAGGTACTCACAGATGAGACGACCGGTGTAGCCGGAGGCTCCGTAGACGACGACGCGCTTGTCGGTGGGCATGGCTGAACTCCTCGAAAATCGGCTGTCGGTGAAAGTTGTTGCGATGAAAGGGAATTACCGGGCTACATGCCCATGCCGCCGTCGACGGGCAGGCCCGCGCCGGTGATGAATTTCGCCGCGTCCGAGGCGAGGAAGACCACGGCGTCGGCCATGTCGTCGATCTGGCCGAGGCGGCCGAGCGGGGTCAGCTCGGCGACCGCCAGCGCCGCGGCCTCCGGGGAGGGGAACAGACCGAGTTCGGCGCAGTCGACGGCGAGCTTGTTGCCCATGGCGGTCGGGGTCAGCGCCGGATAGATGCAGTTGACCCGCACCCCGTACCCGAGTTTGCCGGATTCGGCCGCGGCAACCCTGGTCAGGCGGTCGATGCCGGACTTGGTCGCCGAGTACATGCCGATGCCCGGGAACGCGATCGTCGCGGCGACCGATGCGATGTTGACCACGGCTCCGCCGCTCCCGGCCGCGCCGCCGGGACGCATGGCACGGAAGGCGTGCTTGATACCCAGGGCTGTACCGAGCAGATTGACCTGCAGCATCTTCGACGTCGCGACGGGGTCGAGATCGACCAGCAGATTCGTGACCTCGATCCCCGCGTTGTTGACGACGATGTCCAGTCCGCCCAGGGCCTGCACCGTCGTGGTGACCGCCGACTCCCATCCGGCGTCGTCGGTGACATCGAAACCCACGAATTCGGCCTTCGCGCCGGTCTCGCGCAGTTCCTCGACGGCCTGCTGACCGCCCTCGACGTTGACATCGCCGATCGCCACCGAGGCGCCCGCCGCCGCCAGCGCCTGCGCCATCCCCGCGCCCAGGCCCTGCGCCCCGCCGGTCACCAGTGCGCAACGTCCGGCCAGGTTGTAGCTCGTCATATCGATACCTCTTCGTTGAGATTCGCAAGCGTGGAGAACTTGCGAGTGCGATGTGAGACACAGCCGTGGTGTGTCGCAGGCCACAGTAGGTGGAAATCTTGACAATCGTCAAGACTTTCTTTGACACTCGTCAAGAGTTCTTTGGACGCTCGTCAAAGGCCAGCCCTGCCCGTACCGCTACACTCGGAGCACAGACATGACGTGAACCCGACAGGACTCGACGTGACGCAGGTCGCCGACCCCAAAGCCCGTGTGGCAGAACGCGCCCGCGACAAGTTCCAGGCGCGGCGTACCGAACTGGCCAGGGCGACCCTGCACACGCTGGCCGAACTCGGCTACGCGCGAACCAGCCTGCGCGAGATCGCGCAGAACTCCGAGTACTCACACGGCGTGCTGCACTACTACTTCACCGACAAGCTCGACCTGATCGCGCACGCCGTACGCCAGTACGAGGCGGTCTGCGTCACCCGATACGACGAGGTCGTCGCCTCGGCCGAGACCGCCCAGGGCCTGCGCACCGAGTTCGCCGCGACCTTCTTCGGCACGCTGGCGGCCGACGCCGCGGTCCATCGGCTGTGGTACGACCTGCGCAACCAGAGCCTGTTCGACGACTCCTTCCGCGACGACGTCCTCGATATCGAAGCCCGCCGCGAGGAGATGATCTGGCGGGTGGTCTCGCGCTACTGCGAACTCTCCGGCACCGAATCACCCCTGGCGTCCGGCACCGTCTATGTCGCCATCGACGGAATCTTCCAGCGCGCCCTGCTGCACCACATCGCGGGCCGGGCGGCCGAGATCGACCAGGCACGCGATCAACTCGACGCGGTGTTCGCCCTGCTGACCGCCTCGGTCGACGCTTCGCCCCGAGCCATTTCCTGATCGGTTGCCGCCGAAGGCAACTCGCCGCGGCGGGCGGTAACCCCTTCGCACACCCGGGATCCGGCGCCCGCTCGCGAGCCCGACATCCGGATCAGCACGAAGGCCGCCGCGACGATCGAATCCGCCGCCAGGAAGCACCTGACCGCGGATGCACCCGATTTCGCGACCAGGCAACGTCGCCGCAGGTGCACCGAAGTGACGTCATCCGCCGGTATGCTGCGAGATTGCGGGCTGTGCTGGCACGGCGAGCGATTCCGGCGCGGCACCCACGCAAGAGCGAAGTAGGCCACCGGTTCGACTGATCGTTGCCACGGGAAAGGCCGCTGGATGTCCACCTATTTGTATCGCTTGGCGAAATGGTCCCTCAGCCACCGCAGGCTGGTGCTTGCCCTATGGTTGCTGCTCGCGGTGGCCATGATCGTGCTCGGCACGATGAGCGGCGGGAAGACCAACGACAACTTCACCATTCCGGGCACCGAATCCGATGATGTGGCAACGCTGCTGACCCGGCAGATGCCCGCGGCCGCCGGTGGGCAGACACAGATCGTGCTGGCCACGCACGGCAACGCGAAGATCACCGACGCCGGGAACATGGCCTCGATCGGTGAGATGATCACGAAACTGCGGGCGATTCCGGGCGTCGTCGCGGTCGGTGACCCCTTCCAGACCAAGACGATCTCGCCGAGCGGGCAGGCGGCCATCGCGACCGTGCAGTACTCGCAGGCCCCGGCGGACGTGCCTGACTCGACCTTCGACGCGGTGCGCAGCGCGGTCGAACCGGCACAGAACTCCGGTGTGCAGGTGGAGTATTCCGGCAGCGCCTACCCCGGATGGCTCATCTCGGTGTCCGAAGTGCCCGAGATCGTCGGCATGATCATCGCGTTCGTGATCCTGCTGGTCACCTTCGGCGCCTTCGTGGCCGCGGGCCTGCCGATCCTCAACGCGATCGTCGGGATCGTGGTCACGCTGATGGGAGTCACCGCGCTGGCCTCGGTGGTCACCATCGCCTCGGCGTCGACCACCGTGGCCATCATGCTCGGCCTGTCGTGCGGCATCGACTACGCGCTGTTCATCCTGTCCCGCCACCGCAACAACCTCATGACGGATATGAGCGTCGAGGATTCGGTGCCGCTGGCGGTCGGCACCGCGGGCAGCTCGGTGGTGTTCGCCGGGATCACGGTCATCGTCGCGCTGTGCGGGCTGGCCGTCGCGGGCATTCCGTTCCTCACGGTGATGGGTCTGGCGGCGGCGGCCGCGGTTCTGGTCGCCCTGCTCGTCTCGCTCACGCTGCTGCCCGCGCTGCTGGGTTTCGCGGGATGGACGGTGGCGAAATTCCTGCAATCCCCGCTGCGTCCGGGACGTCCCGAGGCGATCGCCCGGCAGGCCGTCGAGCGGCCCGAGCGCACCGCGGGCGCGGTCTGGGCGCGATTCGTCGTGCGGTGGCGGATTCCGGTTCTCATTCTCGGCATCGCCCTGCTCGCGCTGATCGCGGCACCGGCGACGCAGATGAATCTCGGCCTGCCCAGTGGCTCGTCCAAACCGACCTCGGACACCCAGCGGCGGGCCTACGACATCGTCGCCGAGAATTTCGGGCCCGGGTACAACGGGCCGCTGCTGGTCGTCGTCGACAACGTCACCGATCCCGCCCAGGTCACACCGATCATGCAGGCCCTGAGCAAGCTGCCGATGTCGAGACCGTCATTCCCGCAGCCAGTAACGGCGCTCTGGACACGATCCAGGTCGTGCCGAAATCCGGCCCGAACGATCCGAAGACGGCCGATCTGGTGAACTCGATTCGCGACCAGCGCAGCACGATCGAGGGTTCCACCGGCACCCGGATTCTGGTGGGCGGGACGACCGCGTCCAATATCGACGTCTCGGCGAAATTGTCCGCGGCACTGCCGGTCTTCCTGGCCGTGGTGGTCGGCCTGGCATTCATCCTGCTGACCTTCGCCTTCCGCACCATCTGGGTGCCGATCAAGTCGATCATCGGCTTCCTGCTCTCGGTGGGCGCGGCGTTCGGCGCGGAGGTGGCGCTGTTCCAATGGGGTTGGGGGCAGCACATTTTCGGTATCGCGCCGAGCGAGATCGTCAGCTTCCTGCCGATCATCATGCTCGGCATCATCTTCGGATTGTCCAGTGACTACGAGGTTTTCGTCGTCTCCCGGATCAAGGAGGACTTCACCAAGAACGGCGACGCGCGCCTTGCCGTCGAGCGTGGCACGGGCTACTCCGCGCGCGTGGTGACCGCCGCCGCGCTGATCATGTTCTCGATCTTCGTCGCCTTCATGATCAACAAGGATCCGACGATCAAGGCGATCGGATTCGGTTTCGCGGTGGGTGTGCTGCTGGACGCCTTCGTCGTGCGGCTGACGCTCGTCCCCGCGGTCATGGCCATCGCGCACCGCCAATTCTGGTATCACCCACAGTGGTTCGCCAAGTACGTCCCGAACCCGGATATCGAGGGCGAGCGCCTCGAGCAACGGCTGGCCGCGGCGGCCGAACGCTCCGAGGAACCGGACACGGTCGCACCGTAGCCTCGTCGATGAACCCTTCCCCTCCCGCAGGAGCCGCTCGATGAGCTACTTCGCCCATTCTCCAGACGATCTGGTCGACCGTGCGCTCGCCGGGTTCGCCCGCGCGCACGCCGGATCGGTCTCGTACACCGCGGATCCGGGCTATCTGAGCGCCGTGGACCCCGCGCCCGGCCGCGTGGTCGGGCTGGTCTCCGGCGGCGGATCGGGACACGAGCCGATGCACGCCGGGTTCGTCGGCCGAGGCATGCTCGATGCCGCCTGTCCCGGAAGGATTTTCGCCTCACCGCACAATCGGCAGGTCTACGAGGCATCGCGCGCGGTCGCGAAATCCGATGGCGTGCTGCACATCGTGAAGAACTACACCGGGGACCGGATCAACTTCGGCATCGCCGCCGAGCGCCTCCAGCACGACGGCATCGCCTGCGAACGCGTCCTCGTGGACGATGACGTGGCGACCGACTCGGAGGAAATCGCCGTGGGCCGTCGCGGCACCGGCGCGACGGTGATCGTGGAGAAGCTGCTCGGCGCTGCCGCCGACGAGGGGCGCTCCCTGAGCGATCTGGCCGGGCTGGGCAAGCGGGTCGTCGACGCGAGTCGCAGCATCGCGGTGGCTTCCGCCGCGCAGACCGTGCCCGGCACCGGCCGTGCGGCATTCGAACTGCCCAGCGACGCAGTCGAATACGGCGTCGGCATTCACGGCGAACGTTCCGGACGGGTGCGCACGGACGCCGAGATCGACGAACTGGTCACCGATATGGCCGACGCGGTGGTCTCGGCGCTGGGACTGGCCTCGGGCTCTCGCGTCATCGCACTGGTGAACGGCCTCGGCGCGACGACCTCACTGGAGCTGTACGGCGTATTCGCCCGTCTCGCAACGATTCTCGACCAACACGGCATCGTGCTGGAGCGTCAGCTGATCGGTTCCCTGGTGACCGCACTGGATATGCGCGGCTTCTCCTTGTCGCTGACCCGCACCGACGACGAACTGACCCGGCTGTGGGACGCACCGGCCCACACCGCCGCCTGGACCGCCACCGACCGAACCGGCGAGGACGCACGATGACCGAAACCACCGCCCGCCACTGGATCCTCGGCTTCGCCGACCGGGTCACCGCCGCCGAACCCCAGCTGACCGCCTACGACCGGGCCGCGGGCGACGGCGATTTCGGCGACAACATCGCCGGCGCGGTCGCGCTGGTCCGCACCGAACTCGCCGTCCTGCCCGAAACCGCCTCCGCGAGTGAGGTTCTGGCCACGACCGCGACCGTATTCCTTGACCGGGTGGGTGGTACCAGCGGCCCGCTGTTCGGCCTGCTGTTCCAGGCTCTGAGCAGGGCCGTGGGCGACACTCTGACCCCCGCCGCCCTGGCCGAGGGCGCGGCCGAAGGTCTGGCCGCCATCCAGCGGGTCGGCGAGGCCCAGGTCGGCGACAAGACCCTTGTCGATGCCCTCTCCCCCGCCGTCGACGCACTCCGATCTCTCCCCTCCGACACCGGAGTGGACGAGGCATTCCAGGCCGCCGCGACCGCCGCCGTCGACGGTGCCCGCGGCACCAGGGACATCCGCGCCCGCCGAGGCCGGGCCAGCTATGTCGGCGACCACGCGATCGGCGTCCCGGACCCGGGCGCGGTCACCATCGGACTGCTCTTCGGCGCATCCGAGCTGGACTGAGCTCGCCGCGCTCCCGCGCCAGTTCGGCTGTGGTGGCGCGGGACTCGATGCGCCCGCTGATGCGGAGCGATCACGCCGACGGGTCGCGCGGGCGCGGACGGGGGCCGATCTGATCGAGCAGGACGTTGACCTCGTCCGGGAAGCCGTTGGTGACCGGCTTCGCGACCTTGTGCGGAAACCGGCGCGTGACATGCTCTTCGGCGGCCGACCCGGACAGCACGTAGACCGGTTCGGCCTTGTTCTGCAACGGGCGCACGACCTCGTCGAGATGTTCTCGCCGATTTTCCAGGAAGGCTCCGATGACGTCCTCTCCCGCGGGGCACACCGCCATGCAGTAACCGGCCTTGTAATTGGGTTTGAACGACAGGCTCTGCCACATCGAGAACGATTCGCCCGTGGCCACCCGCTCGCGGTACTCCTCGCGGTCCGCACTGTCCGCGATGGTCTCCGCCCAATCGGTGAAGCCGCCCATGAACTCGCGATAATTATGGGTGTAGCACGCCTGGAAATCGAAGCCGCCGTCCTCGGCGATCGCGCCGACCGGACACGCGGACACGCACAGCTTGCACTCGAGGCAGGGATTGAATTCCAGCGCGGCGCTCCGCTCGTCGACCACCGCATCGGTGACCACGGTGCCGAGCAGGATGAAGTTGCCGAACCTCGGGTGAATCACGTTGCGGTGTATACCCATGACGCCCAGCCCGGCGGCCTCGGCCACCACCTTGTGCGCGATGACCCAGATGCGTCCCGGGAACTGATCGACCTCCATCGGGTACCCCGGCGCGGGATACACTGCGCGGTACCCGGCATCCTGTAGCGCCCGGGTGATCCGGCGGGACACCTCGTTGGTCTCGTCGTCGGCGTGATTGAACTCGGTGTTGGCCAGGCTGCGCATCGGACTGCGCAGATTGTCACGGTTCATCCGCACGCAGAACGAGACGAAAGTCCTTGCAGCGGGAAGAATTCCGCGCGCATGCGGCAATTCGGCGGCCACTCGCGGATCGTCCACCGGGACGAAGCCCACATCGTCCGCGCCCGCCTCGAGGCAGATCTCGCGCAGCCGCGAGGCGGCCAGCACGGGATCGGGCCTCGTTCTGTCCCGTTCTGCCATCCGCCTGACGGTCGGATGCTCTGCCAATCGCCGCGGTCTCGTGGGTTCGGAATCCATCACCATCGGGGCTCTCCTCGCCTGTCTCCTCGAGACCGTCACGGCCTCGAGGAGGTAGACACCGCAGCGCGGGAAAACTCATCGCCCCAAGCCGGGGTAGATCATCGCTCTTGCCTGACGTAATTGTGATTATCCGTTGACGAGAGTGATATTCTCGTCGCATTCGCATACACGGAGAGGCGCTTGCACATGTCGGAGCGGCTCGGCGAAAGGACAAGGGACAGTGAGTAACGCCATCGATGTCGAACCTGCGGTCGAAAGCCCGAGCTCGGGAATCATTCCGGTCTACGACCCGTCCACCGAGGAGTTGATCGCGGAGGTCCCCGATTCCGACCAGAAGGCCGTCGATGAGGCGGTGGCTCGGGCACGCGAGACGTTCGAATCGGGCGTGTGGCGCAAACTGCCCGCCGCGCACCGCGCGAACGTGCTGTTCCGCGCGGCGAACATCATCCGGGACCGCATCGACGAACTCGCCGCGCTCGAGGCCCGCGACAACGGCATGAACGCCACGGCCGCGAGCCACATCATCAAGGTGTCGCTCGAGATGCTGGTGTACTACGCCGGGTGGGTCGGCAAGATCCACGGCGAGTCGGCCAATCTCGTGTCCGACGGTCTGCTCGGCGAATACGAGACCTACCACACCTTCACCCAGTACGAGCCGGTCGGCGTCGTCGGCCTCATCATCCCCTGGAACGGGCCGTTCTTCGTCGCGATGCTCAAGGTCGCCCCCGCCCTCGCGGCCGGATGCAGCGCCGTCCTCAAGCCCGCCGAGGAGACGCCGCTGACCGCGCTGAAACTGGAGGAGATCTTCCGCGAGGCGGGTCTGCCCGACGGGGTGCTGAACGTCGTGACCGGCTACGGGGAGACCACGGGTGCGGCGCTCACCGCGCATCCGGACGTCGACAAGATCTCGTTCACCGGATCGACCGAGGTCGGGCGGCTGATCGTGCACGCGGCCGCCGGAAACCTCAAGCGCCTCACGCTCGAACTCGGCGGCAAGTCACCGCTGATCATGTTCGACGACGCCAATCTGGACAAGGCGATCATGGGTGCGGGCATGGGCCTGCTGGCCGGTTCGGGGCAGAACTGCTCGTGCACCTCGCGCATCTACGTCCAGCGCGGCATCTACGACCGGGTCGTGGAGGGTTTGGCCGCGTTCGCCAAGATGCTGCCGATGGGCGGCAGCGACGACCCCAATTCCGTTCTGGGACCGCTGATCAGCGAGAAGCAGCGCCAACGCGTGTCCGGCATCGTGAGCGACGGAGTCGCGGGAGGCGCGGAGGTGGTCACCGGCGGCAAGGTGCTGGATCGCCGCGGCTACTTCTACGAGGCGACGATCATCACCGGCACCACGCCCGATATGCGCCTGATTCAGGAGGAGATCTTCGGGCCGGTCGGTTCGGTCATCCCCTTCGACGACGAGGACGAGGTGATCGCCGCCGCCAACGATACGCACTACGGGCTGGCGGGATCCATCTGGACCGAGAACCTCGGCCGCGCCCACCGCGTGGTGAACGAGCTTCGCGCAGGCCAGATCTGGGTGAACTCCGCCCTCGCCTCCGACCCGTCGATGCCGATCTCCGGGCACAAGCAGTCGGGCTGGGGCGGCGAGCGCGGCCGCAAGGGCATCGAGGCCTATTTCAACCTCAAGTCCGTCTACATCGGGCACTGATCGCGTATCGAGGGTGAATCCGGTGGAGATGTCCGCACCGGATTCACCGGCCCTCAGTCACCGACCCCGTTGCGCCGCAGCAGGATCGCGCCGATGCCGCACACCTGATTTCGCATCCGATCCCGGTCCGGGGACGATTGCCGTGCGGCCGTCCGGCCCGGCTATCGAACGACCTTCGTGTTCGATCTCGAAATTGCCTGCCGCCCCGCGACTTCAGCGCCGTCTCAGGGCTGGCTTATCGATGAACAACGCATCTACGGACACGCACAGGTCGCCCTCGGCCGTGCGGATTTCACCGGCGGAGCAGACCTTGCGGCCGTCCTGCGAAACCATCCGGCCGCTCACGATGAGCGGCACGAACAACGGTGTGGGACGGTGATATCGGACATTCAGCTGCGCTGTCGCGCCCGTGCGTCCGGACCACGCGTTGGCGACGCCGAGCGTGTGATCGAGCAACTGAGCGGACACTCCCCCGTGCACGTGGCCGGGCGGTCCCTGATACGGGATCGTCAGGGAGACAACGCCTTCGACCGATCCGTCCGCGCGTCCGGAGAGAACGAGCGGTGGGGCCAGGGCGTTCTCCGGACCGGTGACGGGGTCGTGACGCGTGACGCCCTCGCCGTGCCACATGTCGACCAGGCGTTCGGCAACCGCCGGGGCGTGCTGTTCGAGATGGTCCGCGATGTTGTCGAGCTCCTCCGCGACCCGATCGAGATTCGCGTTCGCGCGGTCGGTGCGCAGTAGTGCGTCGACCACCCGCCGCGCCGCCGCGGTCGCGCGGTCGACCGGCGTGTGCCCGGGCATCGAGGTCAGTACGGTGCCGTCCGGCGAATCGGACACCATGGGACGGACTTTCGGATCGTGGGTCATCGAATCTCCTGCGCCGTTCCCGGCTGTCGCGACGTGATCTGGAGAGTAGCGGTGCATACCGGTCGCGGGCGTCCCGGAGTCCCACCCAGCGGGCGTCGCGCTTGCGCCCAGCGGCCGTCGGCATAACCGGCCGGGTCGAGCATGGGGCGCACGGAACACCGGTCGACGGATATCCGTGCACCGCAAGCCCTCCCGCTCGGCAGGCTCGGACCGCCGGCCCTACCGCAACTCGGTGGCGAAGTCGGCGAGGGCGGTGGAGATGGGTTCGGGCTGGTGGTTGTTCTGATCGGCGGCGGCGGTGAGAACATCCAGATGGTGATAGCCCGGCGCGATGACCACCCGGCCCCAACGTGGCACGCCGTTGGGGACCACCAGACCCGATCCGCCGAGGAGGTTGATCGTCGGATGCGCCGTGATTCCGTCGGGGTGTGCCAGCAGACGGGAAATCTGCGGGTCGTCGGCCTGGAACAGATCGGTCGCCAGCTTCGTCGGGAAATAGTCCTCGGTGAACGGCAACGGCTGCTCGGCCAGGCTGCGCGCCAGCTCGCCGATATCGGTCACCTCGGTTGCCGGTGTGGCGTAAGGCTTTCCGGCTCGATCCCGGTAGATCGTCGCACCGGGCGCGCCGATCCGATCATAGTTGCGCCAGGTGTACAGCGGCCCGTCCGGTTGATCCGGGATCCCCAGGGTGTCCGGGCCGAGAGCCGCGCCGGTGAGCGGGGCCGGCACCGGATTGTGCGCGAGGTCCTGCGGCAGCGGAAAGTCCTTGTCGCGCACCGGTCCTCCGTCGAAGAATCCGGGACTGGTCTGCAGGAACGCCAGCGGCTGGGAGGCATTGCCCATGAGCGCGCCCAGCACCGCGGCGTTCGTGAGCCGGAACTGCCGGACCGAGGGTGATCCCGTGGCGAATGCGGCCGCGTCCCGGGAGAACAGGAATCGCAGCGTGGTGTCCAAATTCGGAGTGAGCGGAAGTGCCGCGGCCAGATGGCTCAGCCCGCCCGGATCCACATCGGCGGCCAGGCCGACGATGCCCAGCAGAGTCATGGTTTCGGGTCCGATGAGCACCGGCAGGTTGAGCGTGCGCGGCGCAACGCCCGAGCGCAGCGCGGCCTGGGTCGCCTCGTAGTCGAGCCCGCCGCTGGGCAGGATCGCCGACAGCGACGGCATCCCGGACAGCGCCGACAGCGACGGGGAGATCGTGGTGTCCAGGGCGAAGTAACCCGCGCACTGCCGGTAGCCGGGATTACCGCCGAAGTCCGCGTCGGCGAAGAACGCCGTCACCACCCCGCCGAGGGAATGGCCGCCACACAACACTTTTCGCTGGCGCAGTGCGGGATCGGGCAGTTCGTGGACCAGCAGGTCGTACTCGTCGGTGATCGTCTGCGCGATACCGACATTCGCCAGCCACCCCACCCGGTCGTTACCCAGGAAGCCCGCGAAGGTGTGCCCGTCCACGGGGCGACGGTGATAGTAGTAGTCGACCGCGACGTCGTAACTGCGCGCGGCCAGTCCCGCGCGTACGCCGGTGTGATCGTCGAGACAGTTGGACCGCCGATCCAACGCCCAGAACTCGATGTGCCGACCGCTGCGGGCCGCCACGGCAACGGTATTGCGGGCGACGCTGTCGAATGCCCCGGCTCCCTCCAGAATTCCGGGCTGGGCGATGAGAACACGATCCGCGTCGGCGGACGAGGACGGCCCCTTCGCATCGCGATATCGCAGATACGACAACCAGTCACACGCCGCGGGATGCGGGCCGATCGACTCGGGCAACGGAATACGCACGCGCACAACCGATTCGTGCACCGAGGCGACCGGGGATTCGATACGCACCGCCGTCTCGACGCGATCCGAACCCACCGGATTCGCCGCACCGGGAGCAACCGGCAACGCGGCCGCGACCACGGTTCCCGCCACGACCAGAAGTCTGGACACAGGCCCGGTGATGCCACGTCGCATCGGACCACTCTCCTAATCGAGATTGTCAGGGCATCGCCCCTACCCGCAGGTAGCGTATGGTCGGCAGGGTGTCGCCGGTGCCGAATCGGCCTGTCCGGTTTCCGGATATGAGCGCCTCGGCACTGTGATCCACCACAGTCGGTACGGAATTGCAGAACCACCGATGTTCTCCTGAAATGCCTTCCCGCACCGAGTGATCGGGAAATCCCCGGGAATGCTGCCCGGCGTCGCCACAGCCGCTCGCACGCGCGGCTCGTCGACGACTCCCACAGCGCGCCAAGCCTTTTCCGGAAGACACGGCGGGGGTGTTCAGGGCGGCGAGTTGGGCTGGGTCAGCCCGAGGTCGTAGGCGATGATGACGGCTTGGATCCGGTCGCGGGCGCCGAGTTTGGACAGGACTCGGCCCACGTGGGTTTTGACGGTGGATTCGGAGAGTACGAGGCGTTCGGCGATTTCGCCGTTGGTCCAGCCGCGGCCGATGGCGACGAGGATTTCGCGCTCCCGATCGGTCAGGGACAGCCAGCGGGGGTCGTTGCCGCCGGGCGGGCCCGCCGGGCCAGCGGGCAGGTGCTGGGCGTAGGTGTCCAGGAGACGTCGGGTGAGAGTGGGGGCGATGACCGCGTCACCCCCGGCCACCGCGCGGATTCCGGCCAGGAGTTCCTCGGGGTGGGCATCTTTGAGCAGGAATCCGCTCGCCCCGGCACGCAGTGCGGCGTAGGCGTATTCGTCGAGGTCGAAAGTGGTCATCACGAGGATCCGCGAACGTCCTCCGGCGGCCACGATGCGGCGAGTCGCCTCGATGCCGTCCATGCCGGGCATCCGGATGTCCATGAGCACCACGTCGGGGCGGAGTTCCGCCGCGGAGCGGACGGCCTCGGCCCCGTGTGCGGCCTCGCCCACCACCTCGGTCTCGGGCGCGGCGTCCAGCAGCATGCGCAGGCCGTACCGCTGTAGCGGCTGGTCGTCGACGATCAAGACGGTGGTCACGGTTGTCCGCCTGCGGAATTCGGGAGCGAGCTGTGGTCGGTGAGGTCGAGAATAGCCTCCACGAGCCAGCCGCCACCGGAGGTGGGGCCCGCGGTGACGGTCCCGCCGTACAGCGCGGCGCGTTCCCGCATCCCGGCCAGCCCGTGCCCCTCGCCGGGAGATCCGGAACCGACCGTGCCGTCGCGTCGTCCGGTGTCGCGCACGCGGATCCGCAGCCGCGCCTCGTCCGCGCTGACCGTGACATCGACCTGGCTACCGGGGCCGACGTGCTTGAGCGTGTTGGTCAGCGCCTCCTGCACGATGCGGTACGCCATCAGCTGCACACCGCGATCGAGGCCGTCCAACGCACCGCCGCTGTGATAGACGACCTCGGTTCCGGCCGCCCGTACCCGGTCGAACAGCGCCTCGAGATCGGCGATGCCCGGTTGCGGTTCGAGTTCGGGGGCCTCGGTGTGTTCGGTACCGCGTTCACGCAGCACGCCGAGCATGCGCCGCAGTTCGCCCAGCGCCTGACGTCCGGCGTCGCCGATGAGCAGTAACGCCTCCCTGCCGCGCGCCGGATCCGTTTCGGCGGCATAGGCCCCACCGTCGGCCACGGTGATGATCACCGACAGGTTGTGGCCGATGATGTCGTGCATCTCCCGTGCCACCCGGGTGCGTTCGGTCGCGGCGGCGAGTCTGCTGCGCTGGTCGCGCTCGATTTCCAATTGGGCGGCGCGCTCGCGCAGGGCGGCGAGCTGGGCCCGGCGCGCACGCACCACCAGTCCCAGCGCGACGGCCGCGGTCACGGCACAGAGCAGGAAGAACAACACCTCCCACCGCAACGCTCCGCCGGCGACGCGGAACGCGACCGGCACCATGACCGCGGCGGCGGCCACACACGCCCACAGCAGCCGGTCCGGGCGGCCCCGCAGGGCGACGCTGTACAGCGCGATCAGCAGCGCGGCGTCGGCGCGCAGGCCCGCGCCCAGTAGCCACTGCACCACGAATACCGCGGCGATCACGCCGAACGCGACCGTCGGCGCACGCCTTCGCCACAGCAGCGGCAGTATCAGCCCCGCCTGAAACAGGAGGCTGACCGGTGCGGGCAGTTGGGTGAGCACGACCTGCGGGTCGCGCGGGCCGCCGGAATGCGCGGGCTGCAACAGATCCGGTCCGCCGAAGGCCAGAAAAACCAGTGCCGTCACGACCGCGTCGAGGATCCACGGATGCGCCCGATCCACCCGCAGCAGACGCCGACGGAATCGCGCGAGCCGCTCGATCATCGGCGCGGCGAATCCCGGGAGCGGCCAGGCCGCGATCCCCGCTGTGGTGTCGGTACGCATCGCTGTCACCCGTCCATCGTGTCCGACGACCGCGAACGCGGCACCGGGACCTCGCCCGATGCCGCGATTCGCCGGCATTCCCTCACGCGTCGCTGCGCGCCAGACGGTATGCGGCAGCGGCGAGTACGAGGACCGTCCAGCCGAGGAAGACCAGCAGTCCCGCCGTCGGCGACAACGTGCTCGTGTCGTGGTGCAGGGCGAACATCGCCTGCCCGGCGTTGCTGGGCAGGTACGGGCTGACGTGGTCCTGCCAGCTGTGCGGCAGCAGCGAGACCAGGCTCGGAATCAGCAGCAGCACACCGATCAGCACCGCGACACTCCCCGCCACCGACCGCATCAGGACACCCAGGGCAGCTCCGATGATGCCGACGAGGGCCAGATACAGCCCCGCGCCGAACAGACTGCGCAGCACGCCCGCGTCCGTGATCGACTGCGCCGCCGGGGTTCCGGCGAGGATGTAGTGGTCGATCAGGTACGTGAGGAAGGCCCCGGCCGTGCCGACGACCAGCGCGACCACGCCGTAGACGGCCACCTTGGACCACAGCACGGTCAATCGGCGCGGGACCGCGGTCAGCGTGGAGCGGATCATGCCGGTCGAATATTCGCCCGCGACGACGAGCACGCCCAGCACACCCAGCGCCAGCTCCGCGAAGTTGATGCCGTACAGCGACAGGCTCAGCGTGGTGTAGCCCGCCCACTGCGTGTCGAGCATCTGCCCGTTGTTCAATTTGGACTTGTACTGAACCGCGGCGATCACGCCGAACCCCACCAGGAACAGCAGCGCCAGTCCCAGCGTGATCCAGGTGGAGCGCAGCGACCACAGTTTCGTCCACTCCGAACGCATCACCCGCGCTGTGGTCACCCGGTAGACGGGCCGGGCGGACTGTTCCGACGTGGGCACCGGAGCTTGTGCGACGGTCGTGGTCATGCTGCCCTCCCGAGGGTCTCGATAGCGGTGTTGCCGTGGTATTCGACGGAATCTCTGGTCAGGTCCATGAACGCCTGCTCCAGCGAGACGGTCCGCGCGGTGAGTTCGTACAGGGCGATGCCGTGTTCTGCGGCCTTGGATCCGATTGCGCGCGTGGACAATCCGGTCACCTGCAAGGTCTCCGAGCCGGTTCGTCCGGTGATCTGCACCCGAGGCCCGGCCAGCACCTCTCGCAGCCGCACCGGATCCGAACTCGCGACGGTGACCGTGTCGCCACCGGCTTCGCGGACCAGATCGGCCACGGTGGTGTCGGCGAGCAGCCTGCCGCGGCCGACGATGATGAGATGCTCTGCGACCAAGGCCATTTCGCTCATCAGATGCGAGGAGACGAACACCGTGCGGCCCTCGCCGGCGAGTGTGGTGAGCAGGTTGCGGATCCACAGCACGCCCTCGGGATCCAGGCCGTTGACCGGCTCGTCGAGCATGACGGTCTCCGGATCGCCCAGCAGCGCCGCGGCGATGCCCAGGCGCTGCCCCATCCCGAGCGAGAAGCCGCCCGCGCGTTTCCCGGCGACCGCATCCAGCCCGGTCAGCTGGATCACCTCGGCCACGCGCCGACGGGGTATGCCGTGCGTCTGCGCCTGTGCCAGTAGATGATTGAACGCCGACCGGCCCGGATGTATGGACCGGGCCTCCAGGAGCGCGCCGACCTCCTGCAGTGGCGCGGGATGTTCCGCGTAGCGGCGGCCGTTCACCGTGACCGTCCCCTCACTCGGCGCGTCGAGTCCGACGATCATCCGCATGGTAGTGGATTTCCCAGCGCCGTTCGGCCCCAGGAATCCGGTCACCACCCCGGGCCGGACGGTGAAGTCCAAACCGTCCACCGCCGTCTTCTCGCCGTACCTCTTGGTGAGTCGCTGCGCCTCGATCATCACTCGCCCCTGTGTTCACGCGGTCCGGCCGGTCCGGCTCGCCTCCATACCTCGAAGTTAGAAGCGCCGCGGCCGCGATCGGTGGTACCGCGGCAGGAACTTCGGGCGGGGCATGGTACCGCGGTACGACACGTCATATCGGAGGGCGAGAGCGAAATCGCCGGTGGCGGGGCACGGCGGTACCGGCACGCCGCGACAACAGAATCGGTTGAGCGACAGCCACATTCCGGATCGGCGCGTTGCGCATACTGCGGCGGAGACTCGATCCCGCGCGCGGCCGGTTACCGCGATGACAGCCCCGCTGGCCGGCTGTTGAGCCGTGCGGCACGACCTGGATCGGCCAGCCGTCAGGAACGCGGTCAGTCGTGACTACCGGTGTCGAGTCGTACGCCGATGCGGGCGTTTCTCGGGAATTCGGGGATGGTTTCGTCGCGCAGACGCAGGGGGCTTCTGATTACGCCCTCGGATGTGTAGAGGATTGCATGGACGCTGGCGGGAGTGCGCTGGCCGGGAAGCGTATGGGTGCGGTCCGTGGTGTCGTGGACGAAGATCGTGCCGTTGTCGTCGAACATGCGGTATGCGTACGCGCCGACACCGTTGGAATCGGCGGTGGGGTGCACGGCGACGACGAGAGCCTGGGCTCCGGGCCCCAGAAGCTGGAGTTGGCGGGAGATTCGGTGGTCGTCGGGGTATCCGCGGAGTCTGCCGCCCGCGGCTCGCTCGAGGTCCCGTCTCGAACGGCCCGGCAGCGGCGAGGAATGACCGGGTGGGCGGATCGCGGTGCTTCCGGTGTCGCGCTGAATACCGGTGAGCGCGTCGGCGACACTGTCCGAGGGCGTCCGGGGGTGCCGGGTGGTCGGCTGCACGGAGTTCGTTATCGCCGTGTGCGCGGTCGTACCGTCGCGGTGAGTGGTTCCGGTGATGGAAGTCGTTGTGCGGCTGTGGAACCGGTTCAGCGGACGGCGGAAAATGTCCCGCAAGTGGCGGTGTCGTGCGCGGTCGACCGAGCGAGGCTCCACCTCGGCGGTCGTATTGCCGGATGTGTCGCGTCCATGCAGCCGGGAGACGAGGCGACGCAGGCGTTGCAGTGGTGTGCGCGGAGCCGAGGCGGGCTCGGGTGAGCCACCGGTGCGCAGGGGTCTGCCATCGCCGCGCGGCGGTTTGCCGTCGGCGCGGCGCGGTTGGTCTCTGATGGGTGGTGTGTCATCTGTGCGGACTTCGGCGCCTCCAACGGACACGGGGATCGTCTCGGATGCGGAGATCGTCAGACCTGCGGCGCTTCGGCTTTCTGGTTCCGGCACCACGGTGACATCGGGCAAGTGCGATAACCGCGGGTCCGGGCTCGCGGATGTCTCGGCGGGAAGTAGCGGGAACGAGCGCTGTCGCCCGATCATGCCCGGGGACAACTCATTCCATCCTCGCGCAGCCCGGCGACGCCGCAGCGGCGGTGCCCGGTGGATGAGTCGCCCGTCGGATATCGGCGAGGACTTCCCAGGCGACTCCCGCCGATCCTGGCTGCCGTCTCGGTCACCGGGCAACGGGGGCATCTGCGAATCGGTGGCCGTGATCGGCTCGATCGGCGGGTGTGGGGAGATAAGCCGCTGGGACAGTGCCTCGGAGTCGGTCATGCGAATCGATCCCTCGTCGTCACTGTCGGAGCGAAGCGCGGATCGAATGGCGGCCAGACTCAGCGGTTGGGCGGATACCGGCGATTCCGTGCCGGACAGCGCAGCGGACTCGCTGACGTCCGGCTCGTCGGCTTCGCTGCGTCCCAGCGAGAAGGGCCGATCCACGACATCGGTCACCTGCGATGCGTCGTCGCCCAGCTGCTTCAGCTCGACCCGGGAGTCGAACTGCTCCTGCCGCACCGACTTCACCTCGGAAGCCAACCGCTCCAGCACCTCCGGCTCGACGTCGGAGTCGGACGACTCCTGCCGCACCGGCTCGACCTCAGAGGCCACCCCTTCCTGCCGCACCAGCCTGGCCTCGGAATCGAACCGGTCCCGCACCTCCGGCTCTACCTCGGGGGCCAACTCCTCCTGCACCTCCGGCGCGACCTCGGAGTCGGGCCGCTCCTGCCGCGTGCCGAAATGGGTGATGCCGGTTCGGGTTTCGTCGTCGCGCTGCAGATGCAGCGGAGGTTCGCTGACAATGGCCGGCTGCTCCGGTGTGCTGCGCGGCCCGCCCCCGAGCCGGAACGGTATGTCGAAATCGTGGTCGTCCCCGCCGAGCCGTTCGATACCGACTCCCGACTCCGTCGAATGCTGCGGGCCGCCCGGCGCGGACAGCTGCGCGTGCCGATCCTCGGTGCTGTACACGGACCCGTCGTCGGAAGGGGAAGCATCCTTCGTGACAGGTGCGAACACAACGGTCCCCGTGGGCGAGGGAGGCGGCAGGATGCCACGAGACGCCTTGTCCCCGAACGGCTTACCTTCCGGCACAGCCGGCGAGGAGTGCGACTCACCGCTGTCGGTAGCCGATGTGTGGCCGGGCTGCGGTAGGCCCGGATCGTGGGTTATCGATGTGTCCCCGGTCGGGCCGGAGTTGCGGACGACAGTGACACTGGGATCGGCGAGGGCCTGTTCCAGCGTGACCGATACCGGTTGGTCCGCGGCATCGTGCATCTCGCCGGGCCACGCATCGGTGGGCGGCAGCCAGATGTAGCGTGCGCCGGACTCGTCACCCAGGACCACGATCCCAGGGGTGTGCGGCGCGGACTCGAGGTAGGAGTGCGGCGTGTGCCGCTGTACGGCAGGGCCGAGCAGATCGGTGAGTTCGTCCCAGTTCCTGGCTGTTGGTTGCCGGGTAGCTCCTGATTCGCGCGGAGCGGAGCCGGGAACATAATCTGCGGTGGGCACTGCGAGGTAGTAATGGCTGCCGTGCACCAGGGTCGTCGCGTCCGGTGCGGCGGTCGTGTCCTCGCCGAGGGTCCATCCGCCCACCGCCCGCAGTTCCTCGTTCTGCACTCGCAGAGTCAGCCCGCGGCGCGCCAGCACAGCCGTGGCCGCCTGCGGGACGAGGTGACTCACCGCATTGCGCCACACCCTCCGATTCGTTATCGCCTGAATCTGCTCGTAGAAGCGATCCCGGAGCCGGACCGTGTTCCTGGCCCGGAGCAGATCCCGAAGTTCGGGGCGTTCGAGATCCCTGGCGCCGGGTACCTCCGCGGCGGACAGGATGGTGTGGAAGGCCCTGAAGTAGGTATCGGGATCGGCGCGCAGTTCATGGGCGACTTCCGCGCGCAGGCCTCGGATCCGCCGGTCGAGTTCGGCCGCCGACGCGGGCGGGTCGTCGTGGTGGACAACGCGTTCGAGGGCATAGAAGAAGCAATCGCCATCCGGCGGCATCGACTCCCACACATGTCCCGCCGGCGCGGGGATCCTGCCCACCGTGCCCGACCGCAGACCTGGACGCCGCACTCCGCTGAGAGTTGTATCGGTCCTCTGCTGCACCTCGTGGGTCTGCACGCCCTCTTCGGTCGGCCGGTCTTCCACGAGCGCCGCCGAGCGCGGAACCTCCAGCCCCGGAGGTGTTTCGGTGGTGCGGATCAGAGCGTCACCGGAGACCCAGAGGGTGCCCTCGGGTCCTCGCACCTCGATCTTGGCCAGGGCGCGCAGGCGATGGCCGACCGTACCGACGGTTTCGCCGCCTCCCTCGGGAGCGGGCCCCTCCATGGGAGTGCCGAAACGCAGGAGTTCGCGGCGGTTCGACGTGACGACGCTGAACTGCCCGGCACCGGCGTGCTCACCGGTGAGCGGAATCGTGAACGCGCCGCGGTCGTTGGCCTCCCCGGTGTAAGGACTGCTGAGGCCGAAGTTGGCGGTGGTGTTGATGGAGTTGTCCGCCTCGGTCTCGAACCCGTCGCCCGACCACCAGATGTCATCGATCGCGATGTCCTTGCCGGTCTTCTCGATCTGGGGCGAGTAGAGCGTGATCTTGACGGAGGTGGGGCCGACGTGATCGTCGTCCCGTGCGGGTGGGCCGGACACGAGCGGTTCCCGCAGCGACCGGGTGTTGAGGAAGGGCGCGGTGGCGGCGGGGCCGAGCAGAGTCACGCGGTTGCTCTCGACCAGAGTGGTCAAGCGGATGAACATGCCCTCCGAGGAACGGTTCGAGAGCATCCGGTCCTCGATGTCGAGCGAGGGATCGACCTGGCGCAAAGCCTGTGCCAGCTCCGGCACACCCTCGAATTCGTAGATCTCGATGCCCCGCGTGGGCACCCAGGTCGGCCCGTTCAGCAGTCGCTGCACGGCGGGTGACACCTCCATCTCGATCACGGCGTCACCCTCGGCCGGGGCCGGGGGACGTACCGAAGGATCGGATCGGTAGATACCGGGTTCTGGAAGTTCGGCGGGGGTGTCGGCATCCGGCGTCTCGGAGGTGTTGAAGCGGATGAGGGTGCCCGCTTTGACGCTGTTCCGGGATTCCGTCGTCGGCGCGGCGAGCCTGGCCAGGTCCGAAAGTCGCAGTGGCGGAAGAAGTCCGATGCCACCTCCCGCCATGGCGAAACCGCTGATGCCGCGCCGCACCAGCAATGCCAATCGCGCCTCGTCCAAGGGACGCTTGCGGACCTCCACCACGTACTCGTGGGGAACAGGGAATTCACTGGTGTTGCCGAAACTGCGTTGCCACGCGCGCCGCTCGCGAGCGGAGGTCTGGATTTCGGTCACATTGCTCTGGCGTTGAATGCCGAGATCGAGTTTGGGCCGGTGGCCGCCGTGCTGGCCGCTGAGGGTGAAGTCGATCTGGTGCCCGCGCTTGCGGGAGTCCGACATGCGGGTGGCGCCCGGGACCTCGAGGGCGGCGCCGTCACCATTGGAGTGGCCGAAGATATTGTCCACGCCGGACGTGCTGGTGACCCGTTTGCCGCGAATGGTGGTCAGATCCACGGACGGGTCGGGACGAGCCGAGAACGTCACCTCCACCAGGTGCGGATCGAACGGTCGAGTGCGGTCGATCAGATGGAAGGCGGTGATTCCGTCGGGCCCGGCGTTGGGCAGCGTGCGTAGCGCCAATGTGGTGGTGTGCTCGTTGATTCGGGTCTCGACACCGGCCAGGTAGTTGGCCGAGCCGGGCTGGGTTATCCCCGGCGCGTACTTCTCCACGAGCTCGAGCGCGAGGTTCTGGTATGCCTCGCGGCCGCCTTCGACCTCGACATTCGTCACGGCCCCGTACCCGATCCGCTTTCCCTTCACATACGCGATCGGAAGTCCGCGATCGGGTGGATTCGCCTCGGCGATATCTCCGTACTCCTGCCCGAACCCGGCTTCGAGGTTGGCGTCGTCGACCAGGGCGAGCAGGTCGGGATTGTTCTGCAGATCATTGTCGACGAGCAGGAACTCCACCGCGTCGGGCAGATCCACCACGCGGGTGCGATCTATCCGGGGCCCGCCCGCGATGAGCCCGCGGGCGAGGTTGCGAACACCGACACGGACATTGACGAGGTAGTGCGCGTCCGCGATGAACCAGTGGACCGGGGTGGTGTCCTCGGTGGTGACACGGAACACGGCGGAGTTGTCGTTGACGGTGTCGCTGTGCGAGTTGCTGGTGCTGTAGTGGTAGGCGGCACCGGGAATGATGTTCTGATCGACCTTGCCGACCGATTCGGTCACAGACGCGCCCCACTGGTGACCGCGCTGGTCACTGTCGGTGTGCCCGGCGCCGTTGACGGACTGCAACCAACGCTCGGCATCCATCTTCGGCGGTCGGGGCCGCACCCTGACGTTGGTCAGGTAACCGGTGGTCTTCACGGTGATATCGGTGCCGGCCAGCGTGCCGGGCGTCGAGGCGCCCTCGACGGCGACGTAGGAGTCACGAAAGATCCGCGGCGCGTCGGCAGTCATGTGATACGGCGACAGACTCGTGTGGATGGCTTCGTGAGCCATCGACGCCGGGTTCGTGGCGGGTTCACCGACCGCGTTGCGCCAGAGCCACCGCCCCACCCGGTATCCCATATCGCCTGCCTGCCCCACCGCCCAGTGGGTCGAATTCTGCAGGAAATCGCGCACCTGAGGCCAGGTGAGCGTCGGTTCCGATGCCTCGTTCGCCGTGTTGTCCGCACGCGGGAAGCCGCCGGGAATCGGCAGGTCGTCCAGATCGTCTCGGCGGGAATCGGTTTCGACGGTCTCCTGTTCCCGCGAGTCGTCGTACGGATGCTCTTGCGGCGAGTCGTGTCCGTCCCTCGACTCGGGTGGGGTGACGACGATCCGCGGAACCTCACGAGAACCGACGAAGCTCCCGTCGAGGCCCGGAGGCGGCACATGGGCGTCGTCCTCGAAATCGTATGCAGTGAAGGCGTTCCGCGCGGTCGTGTTCCAGGTCGGCAGTTCGATCTCTTCGGGAAAGGCACCGATGATCCGCGGAGCGGTATCAGTATCCTCGAACGATCGATGCACCGGAGACGTCTCCGATTCCGGCTCTGGAGACGTCTCCACGGAGAGTTCTCTGTGCTCGTGGGAGGCGTCTTCCTCGGCGACTTCCAATGCGATGTCATCGATGAGATCGAATGCGGCCCTGCGGACTTCCCTGCTGCCGCCCACCCGATCGAAAATAGTGGTGTCCGGGGGGCGAAAAACGTTGTCCTCGAGGCTGCGTCCCGCGGACGGCAGCGCGAGCCGCCGGGCATCGTCGTCATCGAGGTCACGGAAGGTGGGGGTGGCAGGGCCGTCGTCGAATTTGTCGGCGTGCGTGCGATACGTGGGGACGGCCAGGCGAACACCGCCGTCACCGCTGAGGTCGTCCGGTGCTGAACCGTGGCTGTAGGTCATCACGATCCGGTGCCGGACCGGTACGCCGAAGATCTGGGTGCCGTTCTCGGTGGGGCTGAGCGTGTAGTACTCGTGACCTGTTCCGGAATTCGAATCCCGGATCTCGGATTTCCCGCCCGAAAAAGTGTAATCGGGCGTGAAACCCTGGAACCACAGTCTGGACTTTTCGTCGAAGGGACTGGTGATCGAGGCGTTGCCGCCGATATTCCACGCGACCGGCGTCTTGGAGAACTGCTCGTCCCCGGGAATCGTGGAACCGCTGTAATTCAATGTCTGGACCTTGGGAAGCGTCCATTCGTGTGTCACACCGTCATGGGGGTCGTCCGAGAGATAACGCCGTTCGGTGATCAGGAAGACCGACACTCGCCTGGTGCCGGTCGAGGTGGGCAGTTCGAACCAGGTGGGCGCGCCACCCTCCCAGGTGGGCTCGCCGTCCTTGCCGATCCGTTCGTCGCCCTCGATCGCCTGGTCCAGCCCGCCGCGCAGCCCGAGCTGATTGCTCATCTCCTCGAATTTACGAACGTTGTTCAGGCGTTCGGTATGCGTGGATTCCAGCGTGGTCTTCTCCGACAGCCAGCCCAGGGTGTCCTGCCGCCAGCTCGGTGCGTCGCGATCGGGCGGAAAGAAGCCGAGGCCGGACATCCATTTCTTGACCTCCGCGAACAGGGGTTTGGTCCCGTGGACGGCCAGCGGGGTCGTGGACACACCGAGCTGGCGCAGGTGGAGGATCTCGGACGGTAGGTACAGCTGCACGGTGGGCGCGTGCCCGAGCGTCTCCAGCGAGGGCACCAGGATGTTCACCGGATAGTCGTGCCCGCCTGCCAGCGGTGTGCCCGGAGCCGGATCCACGGCGTGACTGTTGGGACGAATCAGCGTGACGTGCACGGTCATCCGGGGCGTGACGTGCAGGAGCGGCTCGCCCGTGCGCAGCGAATGCGCGATACGCGCACTGCCGCCGTAGTTGAGCGTATGGCTGAACTTCTGAGATGCGCCGCCCTTGATGGTGATCTGCCCACCGAGCGACTGAATTCCGGTGTCGGGATCCGTTTCTTTACCGCCGAAACCGAATCCGAGCGACGGATTGAAACCGAGCGAGTTGGCGGTTACGGAACTGCCCTGCACGCCCAGCGATCGCAGCACGAAGGATTCGAGCACGGATTTCTCCGTGGTCGGTCCGGTTATTTCTTCCCCACCGTGCAATACGACGCTGACCTGTAGCGCGCCGATCGTCTTGCCCGAGGACGTGTAGAAGGTCGGCGAAATAACAGTGCTCTCGTCTTTCTCCTTCTCGTCGCCCGTCCGCCCCACTTCCTCGCCCGTCGTCTCCGCGTCGTCGGCCGACGGCAGATCATCGGGCGTGCGTGCGGCGGCCGTGATCAGGCTCCGAAAATTTCCCTCGCCGAAGAACTCTCGGAATTGCGCCATGGAGTTGTCCGACATATTGCTCAAATCCGCACGGAACGACGACATGACATCGGCCATGATCTGAGCGTGGTTCGGAATGGTGACCGGACCGTAGAGGTGGAACTCCCCCACGGCACGGCTCATCGGCGCGGGAACGGTGCTGGGGATCTTGTGGTTGATGGCCGGAATCGCGCCGACCTTCAGGTAATTCGGGAACCAGACCAGCATATTGCTGGGCGGATCGGCGGCCAGTCCCTTCGCCGGATCGCTCACCGTGGGATACCACACTCGGTCCGACGGAGTCGGCGATATCGCATCGCCCAGGCTGTCGCCGTGACTCAACTCCCAGGTCATCGCGAAATCGAACGGCCAGGAACGCCCCTTGCTCCGAATGATGACCATCGGCTGCACGGTCGAGGTCACGGTCATGGACGTGGACACCTGATTGTTGACGAGGTCCAATTCCCCACCCAGAGCGACGTAGGTCAGTGCGCCATGATCCGCGGGAAAGGTGTGGGTATAGGCGTAGGAGAAAGCCCTGTAATCGCCGTTGCTGCTGGTATCGGCGGTTGCCAGGATGCCGAATGCCCACTGTTGAATCCCCACCGGCGGCCCGTCGGACAGTGGTGCGATCTGCTCCTTCGAGGGGCCGATGGCGCGCAGCGAAACCCGCAGCGAGACAGGATATCGACGACCCTTGTATTTCACGCGCAGCGGCATACCCGTCGCACTCATCAACTGGGGCCATGCACTCGCATCGCTGGAGAGCAGACGTTGGGTCAGCACCCGGCCGACAGATTTCCGGAATTCCTCGTCCACACCACGATCGCCCTCGACCCTATGGAATATCTGCTCGTGCAGCCAGTCCACTGTTTCCTGCGGGACCGGGACGATATTGGTCAAGTCCTTGGCGCCGTCACGTCGGGAACCGAATTCCCGCACCGCAACGGGAAGATCGTCTCCCGGCGGCGTGATCACAATTTTAGGAATATCCCAGGGGAGTTCCGGCTCCTTCTCGAGTTCCAGTTCCTTGTTCGGCTCCGGCTCTTTCTCCCTCTCCGGCTCGGTCTCCGGTTGCGGCTCCTTCTCCTTCTTCGACTCCGGCCTCTCCTTCGGATCGGCCTTCTTCTCCGGTTCCGACTCCGCCTCCTGACGCCGCCCTCTCTTCGCCTCGGGCTTCACCTCGGGTGCGGTCGAATCCTCTCGCGGTGCAACGGAGTCCAGCTCATACGGATCACGAACGGGCCGGTCGGAAAGGAGCGGCGACTCCTTGTCGGACTTCGGTCGGCCGTCCGTTTGCTGCCGATCATATTCCGCCACAATGGTGTCCGGCTTCTCCTCACCATCGAGCCGCTCGACCGTGCTCTCCTGTTCGCGCGGAGCATCTTCCGGCCCCTGTTCGACGACGTCGTCGCCATCGGTCCGGTGCGTGCCGATGCGGACCGGACCGAAATCCTCGGCGTGGCTCGTGCGCTGCTCGGGCTGCAGATGCGGTGCGCCACCGCCGGTGTACAGGATCGCGTGGGTGGACCGGACGTCCGACGACGCCCGCGGATGCCGCTGCTCGGCGGCCCAGTCGATGACCCGTATCTCACCGTCACTGTTGTGCATGAGGTAGGCGTGCGCACCGACGCCGTACCTGTCGGTGGGGCCGTGGTACGCGTCCACGACGAGCGCGACCGAGCCTGGGCCGAGGTCCAGCAGATGGTCGACGATGCTGTCGTGGTCGTCGAAACGGTGTAGCGGCGCTCCCGCGGCGTCCTCGAGTTCCAGGGCGCTCATGCCGCTGCGTCCGACTTCGTTCTCGGGCACCCGAGCCGTGGTGCTACCGGTCAACTCGACGATCTTCGCCAGAGCCAGCGGTCCGCACGCGTTGAGGTTCACCACACTCTCGTCGTCAGTTGACCGCCACTGATGATCGTGGTCCGCCGGAAGGTGTTGCACCGGTGCAGGTTCCGACGCCGGAAACCGGTCCGCGCTGTCGCGAACCGTCGATCCGGTACCCAGACCCCTTATCTCCGAGTCATTTCCGACATCGGCGAGACCCGCTCGCCGCGGGTTGCCTTGTGCGTCGGGCGTAAGGCTCGCGGTGCGGGCCGGTCCGGCACCGTCGGATCTCCCCATGGGCCGGGTGATCTCGGTGGACTCGGCCGTAGGGTCCGAGACCCTTCCTGTCGCAGCGGATTTCAGCACAGACTCCGTGACCGGCAAGTCGGTGCCGCGCGACGAGATGACAGGCTGCGGCCGGGTCTGCGCAGCCGTCACCGGTGCCGTGCGCACCGAGGACCCGTCACCGCCGTTCGCCGAGATATCCGCCCGCGGCGTGGTCCGTACCCCTGAACGAGGTGCGTCACGCGGTGATCCCGAAATATCCGCGCTACGTGCAGCTTTCGATGGGAGCGACGTCAACGTCTCGTTGGAATCCGATATGCGTACGGACGACGGCCCCCGAGTCGGCATGTCTTGGGCACTGACCGAACGCGAGGACGTCGACGGTTGAGACGAAGTCCGGGTGATACTCGCGGAACGTCCGTGGGATGTCCCGCCGAAATTTTCCGGGCGTGCGGATACCAGCGGCTGCGATGACGTCTCGTCAACACTCCGACTGCGACCGATCAGCGACGACTGCGAGCGGGCCTCACCGACACTCGTACGCGACGCGGATATCGACGACCGCAGCGCCGTCTCATCAACGCCTCGGCTACCTCCAGTCAGCGACGACTGCGAGCGCGTCTCACCAATACCCGTACGCACCCCGGCTACCGACGACTGCGACGACGTCTCATCAACAGATCGGCTACGACCAATCAGCGGCGACTGCGAACGCGTCGCACCAACGCTCGTACGAGACGCGGAAGCCGATGTCCGCGAAGATATTTCATCGATTTTTCGAGAGCGCGGAGGGACCGGCGCACTACGGGTGTTCGTCGACGCGAAGGACACCGACGACTTCGGTGGCGTCGGAGAGACCCGTGTGGAATGCACTACCTCGGGAGTGCCGTCGCCACTCGCCGGACGTGTGGACATCGCCGACGCCGGGCGCGTCCCGTCGTCGCCTTCCGGCTCGAGCGGGCTGAACGTGCTCGCCGAGGCGTGTGTCGCGGATCCCGACCGATCACCAGCGCCGGGACCGGGCTCGGAGTCCCAGTCACCGGAGCGTCCCGCCACGAATTTGCCGCCACCCCACTTCTCTTCGCTGCCGAACGAATCCGACACGCCGCCTGCCGACTCGTCGACCTTCGGGGCACTCCCGTCCGTGTGCCCGCCGCCCAGGGACAGCGAGCCCAGGCGGGTTTGAGTGGCATGGCCGATGACGCCGTGCACACCACCGACCAGGCCACCACCGACACCGCCCAGCAGCGCCGCGGGATCGAATTCCCACTCACCGGTGATCACGCCATTGGCCACTATCCCGGCTCCGGCTCCGGCCAGGCCCGCCGGCACGGCCGAGGCCACCGCGATGCCGCTGGACTTCCACCAGGTCATCGAGTCGGGGCCGACCCAATTACCCAGTCCCGCACCGAGATAGTGCCCCACTGGGGTCGCGACACCGGCGGAGATGCCGGCCACCGCCGCAGTGGTGAGCGTCTGCTTCCAATCGATCCCGCTGCGATGCCCCTCGTTCTTCTGATACCCCTGAATGGCCAGATCCTGCGCGAAGCCGATACCGGCCTGCTCGGCGACCTCGATCGCCGCCAGCTTCCACAACGGCATCTCGGCGACTCTCGCCGCGTGCGCGATCAGCCGATTCGTCAGCGCACGACCGATGATCCGCAGGATTCCCGCACCCTCGGCCTCGATCGCGGGCACCGCGAAGGCCCCCCACAACGTCGCCAACGCCCACGCGATCTCGGCGGCCATGATCGCCAGGGTGCTGATGATCTGCAGCTTCGTGTACTCGATCTGAGTGCCGCAGTCCTGCACACTGTCGCCTATCTGCTGCAGATTCCTGGCGATCGCGTCGACGGACTGATCACCGGAGAGCAGCGCCTCGAACTGGGACGCCATCTGATCCCGGCCGCTGCCCGAATAATTGTCCAGCGCGGTGTCACACGCGGTCTGCACCGCCGATATCAGAGCCCGCAGATCCGTGGCCGCGGTATGCCAGTCCTGGGCCAGCGCGAACAACTTGTCCTCGTCGCCCTCGGGCCACGCCGTACCCGCGAGATAACTGAGCCAACGCAGGCCCTGAGGCATCTCCAGGGACATCGTTCACATCTCGGCCGGAGTTGTCCGCCGAGAACGAAGAACGCCCCTTCGACCGGGGCGCTCGCTCCAGGCGCTGAAGTCATTGCCGCCGAACAACATCGAAAGACCACCCTCCTTCGTCCCCGGCGATGGCCCCCGATTCGGTCAGCCGGGTCGCAGCGAGTTGCGCGAGATCGTCAGCCAGTTACATCTGCATGACCAGAAGATGATCTTTGTGCAAAACCTTTGGGGCGTCAGCAGTCTCGATCACGCTGAGCCGAATCCCGAACAGTCGCAACGAAACGCGTGGTTGGGTGTCTGTGCACCAGCCGGAGCGAGGACCAACTGTCACTGAAACTACTTACAGCGCAGGGTAATTGGCGCTCGGCGAACCGATCGTTTCGGCCACCGAGACCACCGATGACATCCGCCATCGAAAGGCCTCCGCCGTCGATCCCGGTCACGCCCCCAGACCCGTGAACCAAGATTGCCGAACCTGCTCAACCGGTTACGTCCGACTATCGATGGACTGATTCTCGACCAAATGCTCTGGACCGTCAGCGGTCTCGATCGGCATGAGTCGAAAGTCGCTATGACCCGGTCAGCGGATGAGCGGTGAAGAACTGCCACATCACCTGTGTCGCGGAGATCGTCTGCGTGGTGCTGCCCGGCCCGCTCCGGCTCGTCGCCCCTGGCCAGGTGTGCCCGCCGCCGTCGATGCGGTAGTGCTGAACCGTGCTGTGGCCGCGGCAACCGGTCCACCGCTCGCCGACGACGTCATTGCGCTGGAAGAACCGGGCGGGGCCGACGGTGCAGCCGTCGCGGCCGGCCCAGCCCGCGAGCCAGTCCGGGATAGAGGGCAGGCGGCGCCGCGGATTGCCGTTGTAGGGGATGGCGGGATCGGCGGTTCCGTGGAAGTCCAGCACCGGAATGGGTCGTCGGGGCGCGCAGGGCGCGCCCGTGCGATAGAAGGCGCCGGCGTCCGGCGCTATGGCCGCGAATGTGGTCGACATGCGGCAGCCCAGTATGCCGACAAACCCTGCGCCATTGGACTTTCCGGTAGCGTAGATGCGATTCGAATCCACGCACAGCTGCCGCCGCGTCATATCGATGAGGTCGTGACTGAACAGCACATCGTCGACGCCGGGCGCGGAATACGGTGCGCCCTGCCATCCGAGTTCACCCTTACCGGTGTCGGTGCCCTGCGGATATTCGATGATCGCGGGCAGCGCGTCCAGGTTCGAGTAGTTCTCGATCATCCGGTCCGTCTGGGCGCGGCCATGGAAGGCGATGATGAGCGGAAAAGAGTGTCCCGCAACATATCCCGCTGGCACATGCAGCAGATAACTCCGGTTCCGGCCACCGGAGGTGAGCGACAGTCCGACCGTGGTTCCGGGCACGGTCGGAGGCAGGGCGGAACACCCCGGCGCGGCGGGAGCCGCCGATGCCCGCGGTGCGCAGGTGAGGCCAGCCAGCGCGGCGAGCACCGCGAGGAGGCGCACGAGCATCGTCATAGCTCTATTTCGCGGCATCGTCGGCCGTCGCAACCCCTCCTCGCCCATCAAATAATCTAATCACTCGGTCACCGACAGGACAATGGCGGCGCGATTCAGGACGCCGGACAATCGCGCTCAGAACAAATAGAGCGTGACTATCCCCGCCGCCACACAGATCGACATCACGATGCGTGCCGACCCGAATTTCTCGCCGAACATGAGCGTTCCGATGAGCGCCCCGACGACGATACTGGATTCACGAAGAGCGGCGACGGTGGCCAATTCGGCTCGCGTCTGGGCCCAGAGCACCAAACCGTAGGCGCAGATGCTCAATGCCCCGCCGATCACACCGATATGCCATACCGGAGAAATCGCCCGGACGAGTCCGCGCTGTTTCCACATCAGGGCCGCGGCCGGTATCAACACCGACTGGAGGAGCATCAACCAGCCGACGTAACCCCAGGTGTTGTGTGCGAGACGAACACCGAAGCCGTCGACCGCCGTATACCCCGCGATCAGAAGTCCGGTACCCGCGGCCGCGCACACCGTAGCCGCCCGGGTCGGCTGCGTGCGACGTCCCCGCAGCACGAGTGTCCCCAGCCCGCCCGAGATGAGCGCCACCCCGATGATCTGTCCCGCCGATGGCATCCGAACAGCGGCGATGGCGACCACGATGGTGACGACGAGCGGTGATGTACCGCGAGCGATGGGATATGCCTGGCTGAAATCGCCCATTCGGTAGGACAGCATCAACAATCCGTAATAGGCGATGTGCAATACCACCGATGCGGCCATGAATCCCCAGCAGCGGCCGCTCGGCACACCGGCGATCACGACGATCGGAACGGCACACAGCAGACATCCGATATTCACCAGGGTGATCGAGGCGAGTTTATCGGGAATGCGATGTGCGATCGCATTCCAGGCCGCATGCGCACACGCCGCCACGAGGACACCGAGCAATACCCCCACCGGCACACTGCCGGACGTGAGATGTTTCGCCGACTCCAGGCCGGAAGACATCGCCGACGGGCTGATACGAAATCTCACCCTGCAGGCCTCCTGTGCGTTGGTCCTGATGATCAGGACAGCATTCGGAAACCTCAGGGCTTTTATCCCGTCAGTTGTCGCACCGCACCGGGGCGGTGCGATACGTGGCGTCGCTCGGTCCAGACTCGCCGACCCTGATCACCCGGGACGGCGACGGAACCCTAGACGCAATCTCGTCGAATGACTCTAGCAGCCCCGATCTCCCGAAGTTCATGGGGCCCAACGTGACTGAAGTCACCACCCTGGTCAGCGTGCGACAGCCGGTTCCAACGCGTTCGCCGCCGACCCGAGCGCGGACAGCATCGCGGAAACCTGCGCCGACCGCGTCAGATCCGGCCACAGCATCGCGTAGATGCGACGCGTGGGCCAGCCGCGCAGTGGCCGGGCAACGACCTGCGGATGCGTGTGCGCGGCGATGCCCAGTTCGTTCATGATGGCCAGCCCGATCCGGTGCGCCACCAGGGAATGAATGGTGAGCTGATCATCCGATGTCGCCGCGATCCTCGGGGTGAAACCGGCCTCCCGGCACGCCGCCAGGAAGCGCGTGCGGACGGTCTCCAGGATCCAGCGCTCCCCCGCGAGTTCGGCGAGCGAGACCGAGGCCGCGTTCGCCGCGGGATGATCGGCGGGCAGCAGGACGCAACGATGGTCGCTCAGCAGCGGAATGCGTTGCAGCCGTGGATCGGGCGGATTCTCCGCATCGTCCAGATCGCAGACCACCGCGAGGTCCACCTCGCCGCTGAGCACCAGCCGATGCGAGATCGCGCACTCGGTCTGGGTCACCACGACCTCGAGTTCGGGATGGGTGCGCCGCAGCCTGGCCAGCGCCGAGGGCACCAGGCCGACGCAGCCGCTCTGGAAGGCGGACATCCGCACCTGCCCCCCACCCTCCGACACCAGGGAGGCCAGTTCGTTCTGCGCGGTACGCAGGGTGGCGAGGACGGTCTCGGCGTGCCGGGCAAGTGCCGCGCCGACGGGCGTCAGGCGCACCCGGCGTCCGTAGCGGCTCGTAAGTGGCGCTCCGACAGCGCGTTCCAGGGTTCGCATCTGATAGCTGACGGCGGGCTGGGTGTATCCCAGTGCCTCCGCCGCGGCGGTGAAGGTGCCGCTGCGGGCGACCTCGACCAGGACCTGAAGCTGCCGCGGGTCATACATCGGCCCAGGCTAAGTGGATTCATAAACAAATTCCACACGAAGGCGACGAAACCTTCATTGGACCAATGGTTCCCGGCTCGTCATGCTTTTTCCATGCCTGCCGATTCCGCATCACACCCGCTGCTTCGCCTCGCCGCAGTCGACAAATCGTTCGGGGCGCATCAGGTGCTCCACGGCATCGATCTCGAGGTGCGCGCCGGTGAGGTGGTCGTACTGCTCGGCGCTTCCGGCTCCGGTAAATCGACACTGATCCGCTGCGTCAACCGACTGGAGACGATCGACTCCGGGGAGATCCTGCTGGACGGCGTCCCGGTTCCCTCGGAGGGCCGGGAGCTGGCGCGGATGCGGGCGCAGGTGGGCATGGTTTTCCAGTCCTTCAACCTGTTCGGACACAAGACGGTACTGGAGAACATCACCCTGGCCCCGGTACGCGTGAGGGGCGTACCGGTACGCCGGGCCCAGGAACGAGCACACGAACTACTGGCCCGAGTCGGCCTGGCCGACAAGGCATCCGCGTATCCAGCGCAACTGTCCGGCGGCCAGCAGCAGCGCGTGGCGATCGCCCGAGCGCTGGCCATGGACCCGCGGGTACTCCTGTTCGACGAGCCGACCTCCGCCCTGGACCCCGAGATGACCAACGAGGTCCTGGACGTGATGAGCGAACTGGCGGCCGAGGGCATGACGATGCTCGTGGTCACCCACGAGATGGGCTTCGCAAGCCGCGTCGCGGACCGGGTGGTGTTCCTCGACGCCGGGCGGATCGTGGAATCCGCACCGCCGCAGGACTTCTTCGCCGGGCCACGCACCGATCGCGCTCGTGACTTCCTCTCCAAGATCCTCACGCACTGAATTCTTCACCCGCTGAACATATTTCGCCTGCCGAACCATCGAAAGAGCACACCCATGAGCACATCCGTGCCGCGCCGCGCCCTGCCTGCCGCGATCCTCGCCACCGCCACCGCCCTGCTGATGACCGCCTGCGGAGCCTCGTCACTGCCCGCCGCCAACGGATCCGGCGGTACCTCGGATTCCGGTGCCTACCAACGCATACTCGACAAGGCGCCGGTCGCCGACCCCGCGCAGATCCCCGAGGGCAGCCTGATGGCGACGATCAAGGCCCGCGGACAACTCATCGTGGGCGGCACCGATACCGCGGCGGTGTTCTCCCTCACCGACCCGATGACCGGCAAGACGACCGGCTTCGACGCCGGACTGGCGGCGATGCTCGCCAAGTACATCACCGGCAAGACCGACGTGAAGTTGACCCAGGTTCAGGTCGCCAACCGGGAGGCGCTGCTCCAGAACGGCGCTGTGGACACCGTTTTCGCGACCTACACCATCACCCCCAAGCGCGCCCAGATCGTCGCCTTCGCCGGTCCGTACTACTCCTCCGGCGATGCGATCCTGACGAAGAAGGCCGACAACTCGATCAGCAAGGTGTCCGATCTCAACGGCAGGAAGGTCTGCACCGAGTCCAGTTCCACTGCGGCCCAGGACATCAAGGAGCACGCGCCCTCGGCCGAGCTGGTCCTGTTCGACACCAATTCCGAGTGCGTGCAGGCCGTCCAGCAGGGCCGCGCCGATGCGTACGTGCTGGACCAGGCGATTCTGCTCGGCGACGCGTACCGGGAGCCGGACAAGGTGAAGGTGGTCGGCGAACCCTTCACCACCGAGCCCTACGGCATCGGCCTGGCGCTGAGCCACCCGGAGATGAAGACCTTCGTGAACGACTGGCTGAAGAAGATCGAGGCGGACGGCGAGTGGGCGGCCCTGTGGCAGGCCACCGTCGGCGCGATCGTGCCCGGCCCCGCCCCCGCGCCGCCGGCCATCGGCTCGGCGCAGGGCAGCTGACCGACGAAACCCGTTCCGGCGCAAGGCGGAACAGAACGAAGCGGAAAGGAAGACCCGAGGTGATATGGGCGGATCTGGGCCCGGCCCTGGAACGAACGCTCGGCCTGATGGTACTGACCTATCTGGGTGCACTCGCGCTCGGCATAGTCCTGGCGATATGCCGAATCGGTCCCGTGCCGCCACTGCGCGCCGCGGCCACGACGTACGTCACGGTTTTCCGCAACGTGCCCCTATTGGTGTTGCTGGTGCTGTTCACCTTCGGTCTGCCCACCGTGGGACTGCTCGTCCCGCTCTACTACAACGCCGCGCTGGCGATGGCGCTGTACTGGGCCGCCTTCGTCTGCGAAGTGGTGCGCAGCGGCGTGCGGACCGTGCCGCGCGGGCAGGTGGAAGCCGCCCGCGCGCTGGGCATGTCCCTCGGCCAGTGCCTGCGGCTGATCATCCTGCCGCAGGCACTGCGCACGATGGTCCAACCGCTGGCCAACATATTCATCGGATCTGCCCTGGCCACCGCGTTGGCCGCCGCGGCCGGGGTCTCCGAACTGACGTTCTGGTATCAGCAGCAGGCCAATCAGGCCGGTAGTCCGCTGACCTCCTTCGTGGTGGTCGGGGCGATCTACGTGGTGATCGCGCTGGCCGCGGGGCTCATCGCCGGCCGGATCGAGGAAAGGGTGGCGATTCACCGATGACCACACTCGCAACCGAACGCAAGCGGCCGCACGTGCGCGAATCCCGCTCCGACGACACGCTTTTCGACGCACCGGGGCCTCGGGGACGCCGCCGGATCCGGATCGCCACGGCGGTCGCGACGATCCTGCTGATCGCGTTGGCCGCGTTCGTGATTCACCAGTTCGCCGCGCACGGCCAGCTCTCGGCCGACCAGTGGCGGGTGTACACCCTCGCCCCGATCGTCCGATACCTGCTGACCGGGGCCGCGAACACCCTGCTGGTCACCGCCGTCGCCGCGGTGCTGGCATTCCCGCTCGGCGGCGCACTCGCTCTGATGCGGTTGAGCCGCAACGTTTTACCGCGTGGGATCTCGCGCACCGTCACCGAACTGCTGCGCGCGACACCGCTTCTGCTGCTGCTCTATCTGTTCCTGTTCGGCCTGCCCCGGCTGGGCATCGGGTTGCCGCCGTTCTGGCAGTTGGTGATTCCCATCGTGCTGACCAACGCCGCCGTGGTCGCCGAGCTCGTCCGGGCGGGCGTGGCGGCGCTGGATCCCGGACAGGGCGAGGCCGCGGAGAGCCTCGGCTTCACCCGCTGGCAGTCGATGCGCTATGTCGTTCTGCCGCAAGCGATTCGGCGACTCGTCCCAGCGTTGGTCAGTCAGCTGGTTCGGCTGCTCAAGGACTCCACGCTCGGCTATGTGGTCAGTTTCCTGGAACTGCTGCACCGCGCACAGGTACTCGGCGAATACGAGCACACCGTGCTGTCCGCCTATCTGGTCACCGCCGCGGTGTTCATCGTGGTCAACGCGTCGCTGGCCAAATTCGCGGACACGCTCGAACGTCGTGTCTAGATTTCCCCCGCGCCGGGCGATCGCCCGGTGCCACCCGAACGAAAGGTCCTGGCGAATGTGTCGTCTGCTCGGCGTGGTCACCCGCGTCCCCCGACCACTGACCGAGGCACTCGACGGTCTGCTCGAGCCGTTCACCGCGCTGTCCCGCGAGCACGCCGACGGCTGGGGTATCGCCGCGCGCAGCGGACGCGAGCAGATCATCACGCGCGGAACCGATTCCGCCCATGCCAGCCCGTCCTACCGGGCCGCCACCGAGGCGGTCGCGGACGCGGCCCTGCTGCATCTTCGCCTCGCCTCACCGGGCTCGCCGATCCGGCCCGGCAACACCCATCCGTTCGTCGCGGGCACACTCGCCTTCGCACACAACGGCTTCTTCTCCCCGCGAGAGGCGCTGGACGATCTGATCGAACCCGAACTCCTGGCCGGTGCCACCGGTGACACCGATTCGGAACGCTTCTTCCTGCGGGTGCTCAGCCGACTGCGCAGCGAGAACACCGACCCCGTCGACGCCATCGCCCACACCGCGGCCGACATCCAGGCCCGCGCCACCTTCGGCAGCCTCAACTGCCTGCTGCTCACCGAGGGCGCGCTCTACGCGTACGCGCAGGAGGATCCCGAATCGGAGGTGAGTCGGCGCCGCGGCCCCGAGTTCTTCCGCATGCACTACCGCATCGGACCCATCGGCGCGGTGGTCACCTCGAACGGGGTAGCCACCGGCCGGGAGTGGGAGACGTTGCCGTACGGGCGAATTCTGGAAATCCGGCGTAGCGACCTCCGGGTCTCCACGCACGCCGTCACCACCGGGCTCAGCCGAATTGATCGATGATTCCGGCCAATTCGACCGGGCGGTCGCCCTGTACGGAATGGCCCGCGCCCTCGACGGTGACCACCTGCGCGTCGGGTTGGCGGCGGCGGAGTTCCGCGACGTCGGCGTCGTCGACCACCGGCGAGCGGGAACCTCGGACCAGGAGCAGCGGCATCCGCAACGCGGACAGGTCGTTCCACAGACCGCTGAAGTCGAACCGGGCCTCGGCGGTCGGGCGCAACCGGTCGTAGCGCCACTCCCAGCGGCCGTCCGGACGCGGGCGCGCGTTGTGCAGCACACCCCGCCGCAGCGATGACGGCGAGCGGCCCGGATTGTGGGCGACAGTGCGTTCCAGGATCTCCTCGAAGCTCGCGAAATCCGCCGGGCCGTTGACGAAAGCGGTGATGGCGGCGGTCTTGCCGGGAGCGTCACCGGCGCCGGGCGTGACGTCGACGAGCATCAGCCGCGATACCTGCGACGGATTCCCTGCGGCGAGTCGCAGCGCCGTGAGGCCGCCCAGCGACATGCCGACGACGGTCTTCGCGGCTGCAGCCAGTTCGGTAAGGGCCGCAGCGACGGCCTCGGCGAGTCGCGCCGGGGTGTAATCGTGCTCGGGCCACCAGTCCGAATGACCGTGACCGGGCAGATCCACCGCGAGCAGCGGACGTCGCAGAGCCAGCGCCACGGTATCCCAGGTATGCGCGTTCTGCGCACCACCGTGCAGCAGCACCAGCTCCGGATCCCCTTCTCCCCACTGCAATGCGCTCACCCGCCGCCCCGGCGCGATCCGCGCCGCCCGACGCCGCACCACGGGCGGCCCGGTCCAGGCCAGCCCCGCCTCCGCCGCATTGTCCTGGAACATTCCGAATTCGTCGTAGTCCGGCATATCGACAGTATGCCCACCGCGTCCGACGCGCACTGTCACGACCACCTCCGAATCGGTTGAGTAGCACCATATTCCGAGCTGCCCAGCGTCAAATCCCGAGCCGGGCCGCACTGCATCACTGCGACGGAAGACCCTGCCGAGTCAGATGTTCGCGAAGCAGGTGACGCCCCTTCAGACTGCCGCGATTCCCGAGTCGCTGGAGAACCGGCGTGATCCAACCGGTGGTGCGGGCGTGTTCGGCGTTGTACTCCGCGAGGCGGGCGTCGTAGTCGCCGATCACGGCGTCGCCGCCGTCGTCGTAGACCTCGTGATGCAGCACGGCCCGCTGTGGCAGCCGCGGTTTCACCCCGGCCGATTCGGTCGGATCGGGAACACCCACCGCCAGGCCGAAGGTCGCGAACACTCGATCCGGCAGGTGCAGTTCCGCGGCCACCCGGTCGGGCGCATTGCGGATGGCGCCCACGAATACCGCTCCCAGACCTAGGGATTCGGCAGCGATCACCGCGTTCTGCGCGGCGAGCGAGGCGTCGACGAAACCGAGGATGGTCGACTCGAGGTACTGCGTCGCGTCCAACGGCGCCTGCTGGGCCGCCGCGAGCCGCGCGGCACGGCCGAGATCGGCGAGCCACACTAGAAACAGCGGCGCCCGGCGGATGAAATCCTGATCGCCCGCCAGTTTCGCCAGCCGGTTGCGTCGTGCGGCATCACGCACCGCGACCACGCTCCACGCCTGCAGATTCGACGACGTCGACGCGGACTGAGCCGCCGCGACGATGGCCGTCAGCTCGTCGTCGCCGACCGGTGCGTCCAGGAACGCACGGACCGACCGATGAGCCAACTGCAATTCGATGGTGGCATTGGTCCGCGACAGAACGGTGAGTTCTGGATCGCGATAACGCTTACTGACAGGATGCGGGCTCGTGACGGTCACCCACTCAGTCTCGCCCGCAGAGCGAAGACGTTGCCACAGTTCCGATCACCGTGCGCGGATCCTCCGGGGCCATCGGGACAAGTCCGAGGCGGCGTCCCGCAACGAATTCGGTTGAGCTGCTCGGCGTTCGGCAGTCGCCCCTCGGGGAACCCGATCTCGTCACCGGTACGAGACTCGCCGAGCTGCATCTGACCCACCGCATTCCCGATGCCTCCCGTTGGCTGGTCAGCGGCCGATGCTGTCCAGTTCGGCCACGTCCTCGTCGGAGAGGGAGAGGCCGGCGCCGGCGATGTTCTCGCGCAGATGCGCCGTCGATGATGTGCCGGGGATGAGCAGGATGTTCGGGGAGCGCTGCAGTAGCCAGGCCAGTGCGACGGACATCGGTGCTACCCGCAGTCGGTTGGCGACTCCCGAGAGCGCCGCGGACTGCAGCGGCGTGAAGCCTCCGAGGGGGAAGAACGGTACATAGGCGATGCCGTCGGCGGTGAGTCGGTCGATGAGGTCGTCGTCGTGGCGGTGGGCGAGGTTGTACATGTTCTGTACGCACACGATCTGTCCGATGCTCCGGGCCTCGGCGACCTGCTCGGTGGTGACGTTGCTGACCCCGAGATGGCGGATCAGACCCTTCTGCCGCAGGTCGACGAGCGTCCCGAGCGCCTCGGCGAGCGAGCCGGGCTGGGGGCCTTCGGCATCGCCCATCCGCATGTTGACCAGGTCGAGTACCTCGACGCCCAGGGACTGGAGGTTCTCGTGGACCTGCTTGCGCAGGTCTTCGGGGCGCCGGGCTGTGGGCCATCCGCCCTGCGCGTCACGGTTCGCCCCCACCTTGGTGGCGATGAACAACGACCGCGGATAGGGGTGCAGGGCTTCGCGGATCAGCTCGTTGGTTACCTGTGGCCCGTAAGCGGCGCTGGTGTCGATGTGGGTGATCCCGGCCTCGACCGCCTCGCGCAGCACCGCCAGGGCACCGTTGTGGTCGGCGGGCGGCCCCATGACCCACGGGCCCGCGAGCTGCATCGCGCCGTAGCCGAAGCGGGTGACGGTCGAGTCGCCCAGGGCCCAGGTGCCGCCGGGAAGTGAAGTGGAGGATGCGTTCATCGTGGTTCGTTCTGCTCCCTGATCAGCGGGTGGCGCGTGTCGCCACCTCGGATCATCATTGGGGAGTTACTTCCTATCCGGAAGTAGGCACTCCAAGGTGCGTAACTCACTCTCAGGAACAGGTGTGATCAGGTTGGGTACGACAAACGCCGCTCAGAAACGAGCGCAGGCCAAGGTGGAGTACAACGCGTTCTTGGCGGCATGCCCCAGCCGCCAGCTGCTCGACCGGATCTCGGACAAGTGGGTTGTCCTTGTTCTGTGCGCGCTCGGGGGCGACGCTTCCGGCCAGCCTGATACGGCAGGCGTTGCCACGGCGATGCGCTACTCCGAGATTTCGCGCCTGCTGGCGGGCGTCAGCCAGAAGATGTTGACCCAGACATTGCGGTCGCTGGAACGCGATGGCCTGATCACCCGCACCGTGACCCCAACCGTCCCCGTCACCGTCTCCTACGCGATGACCGACCTCGGCCGCTCCCTCCATCACCTGACCCGCGGACTCAGATCGTGGGCGCAGAGCCACATGGACGAAGTCCACACCCACCGCGCGACCTACGACGCTCGCGTCTCGTAACCAACACCTCGAACCGTCGGATACCACCACACCCTCGATTGCGAGGAGCCCCCAATCGCGAGCAGCCTACGGTCGTGAGATGGACCACGGCAGGGCGGCAGAGCAATCCGAGCGATGAATGCCGCTGCCCTCCCGCGACATTCGGACGTTCCTGTGCCAGAAACACTCAGATGCGATCGGCCGAACTCTCGGTGTAGTCGCGGAACAGCCGGACCGCAGGCGGCAGCGGCCGATCCGCCGACCACACCAGGCCGATCTCCCGGAAAGCCGCTGGCTGCAACGGGATCTCGACCGTGCCCGGATTGGGCAGCGGTTCGGACTCCGGAAGTATCGCGACGCCGAGATGGGCGGCGACCATACCCCGCAACGTGTCCGCCTCCTCCCCTTCGAACGAGATCCGCGGCGTGCAGCCCGCCTGAGCGAGCAGATCGTCGATGATGCGGCGGAGGCCGAAACCCGGCTTGAGCGAGACGAATTCGGATTCGGCGAGTTCGATGAGTCGGACCCGCGCGCGGGAGGCGAGCGGATGTCCCGTCGGAACCACCGCTACCAGAGGCTGTTTCGCGAGAGCGGAGACCTCGAAGCCGGGATCGTCGACCGGCAGCGGCGCGGTGAGGACCAGATCCGCTTCACCCACACTCAACAGCTGCAACAGGTCCTCGCTCGCACCCTGCACGAGGGTGAATCGGATGCCCGGATGGTCGGCGCGGAACCCGGCCAGCAGTTCGGGGACGCGCACACCTCCCATGGTGTGCAGGAAGGCCAGCGAGACGTGCCCCTGCTCCGGATCAGCCTCGGAGAGCGCGGCCCGCAGACCCAACCGCAGCTCACCCGACGCCCGCCGAGCCGATTCGGCCAGCTGCTGTCCCGCATGGGTCAGCCGGATGCCCCGGCCGACGCGGCTGACCACGGGAGTGCCCAGGTTCTCGGCCAGCTCGGTGAGCCAGCGGCTCGCGGTGGGTTGCGGGACGCCGACGAGCGCGGCCGCGCGAGTGAGGTTGCTCTCATCGACCAGGGCGTCCAGCAGCGCCAGACGTGGCGCCAGGGACAGCAGGTTCACGGTCAGTGCGTCGTCCATCGAAATAATCCACCAATGGATGGTTGGAGGGATTTCTGCGTATTGGACGAATAATATGCCACTACTTACGGTCCTAACACGTGAGAAGTTCGCCTGCCCAGTCCACCGCGCTTCAGCATCTGCACGGGACCCCCGGTTTCCGCCGCATCACCCTGGCGCTGTTCGCGTCCGGACTGGCGACTTTCACGACCCTCTACTGTGTGCAGGCGCTGCTGCCCGCGCTGAGTACGCGATTCGGGCTGACACCGGCCGAGTCGAGCCTGGCCGTCTCGCTGGGTACGGCCGGACTGGCCGTGGGCGTGATCCCGCTGACGGCGCTGTCCGGCGTGGTCGGACGCACATCCATGATGACCGCCTCCCTGTTCGCCGCCGCGGTGCTCGGGATCGCGCAGGCATTCAGCCCGACCTTCGCGGTCCTGTTGATCCTGCGCGCACTCCAGGGGCTCGCCCTGGCCGGACTGCAAGCCACCGCGATGTCCTACCTCGCCGAGGAAATCGACCGCCGCTCACTGGGATTCGCGATGGGCCTGTATATCGCGGGCAACGGCATCGGCGGGATGGCGGGCCGCCTGATCGCGAGTTTCGTTCTGGACCTGTCGAATTGGCGATGGGCGTTGGCGGTGGTCGGCGTCCTGGCGCTGTTGTGCGCGGTGGTGTTCCGGATCAATATCGTGCCGTCGGCGCATTTCGTCCAGAGTCCGCCGCGGGTGCGGCATCTGGCCGGAGCTGTGGGACGTGCCTTCACCGATTCCGGTCTGGTCCGGCTGTTCGCCTGCGGCTTCCTGTTGATGGGCTGCTTCGTGACGGTGTACAACTACCTGGGTTTCCGGCTGTTGCGCCCGCCGTTCGCGCTGGCCCCGGTCGTGGTCGGGCTGATCTTCGTGGTGTATCTGGCCGGTTCGGTGTCCTCCACCGTCGCCGGCCGTCTGGTCGACATGCTCGGACGCCCGCGCATGCTGCCCGTCACCGCGCTGATCACCCTCGCCGGTATCGCCCTGATGCTCCCGTCGAACATCGTGTTCGTCGTGATCGGCCTCATCGTCACCACGACCGGTTTCTTCGCCGCCCACTCGGTGGCCAGCGGCTGGGTCGGCCCGCGCGCGGCGACCCTGAACGTCCAGGGCCCCGCGGTCTACCTGTTCTGCTATTACCTCGGGTCGAGCATCGGCGGGTCCCTCGGCGGCCTCGCCTATGGCGCGAACGGCTGGTCCGGCGTCACGATCTACGTCGGCGCACTCGTGCTCGGAGTGCTGATCCTGGCGTTCACCCTCCGCAAACTCCCCCAGGCCCAACCCCGTTAGTTCACGCAATCCGTTGCAGTACAACAGATTACGCAATGCCGCTGAGCTCGCATCCACGCAGATGTACGCTGGCGCGCCCTGCGAGACGTACATCCGTAGCAATGGAATCGGAGGATCGCTCCGGAGAACGGCGAAGAAGCGTTGATCAGATGACGGGGACAGCGGAAGGTTCGAGCAGTGTGCGAGCGCCGTCGAGGCCGTGACTCAGCGCGGCCGCGACGTCCTCGTGCGGAGTTCCCAGGCGTACCGCGCTGACCTCGTCCAGATGTTCGTAGTGCTGGTCGCTGAGTTCGAGGTGGACCGACCTGAGGTATTCCTCCAGATGTGCCGGGGAGCGCGGGCCGACGATCGGGATCAATGCCGTCCGCGCGAGTGCGGCCCGGCGACGCAGCCAGGCCAGGGAGACCTGGACTGCGCTGGCGCCGACCTCGTCGGCGATAGCCAGCACGGCGTTGACGACGGCGGTGCGCTGTGCGGTGCCCTCGATCGCGTCGCCACGAGCGCTGAGCCGCCCCTGCCCGCCCTGCCGGTACTTGCCGGTGAGCAGCCCTCCCGCCAACGGGGAGTACAGGACCACGCCCAGACCGTGGGCCTGTGCCATCGGCAGCAACTCCCGCTCGGCGGAACGTTCGGCCAGGCTGTATTCGGTCTCGATGCCGACCACCGGGGCCAGACCACGCAGGTCCGCCCGGACCGCGGCGCCGGCGACCCGCCAGGCCGGGAAGTTGGACAGCCCGCCGTGCAGGATCTTGCCTGCGCGGATCAGGTCGTCGAACCCGGCCAGGATCTCCTCGATCGGGGTGGTTCCGTCGGGAAAATGCGGCATGAAGACGTCCACGTAGTCGGTGTTCAGACGGCGCAGACTGTCCTCCAGTGAACGGACCATGATCTTGCGGCCGTTGCCGGTGGTGCCGGGGCGGGGATGAGCCTGTCTGGTCCCGGTGTACTTGGTGATCACCACGAAGTCGTCGCGTTGGCCCGCGAGTAGCCCACCGAGCACGGTTTCGGCCTGCCCGTCCTGGTAGAGGTTGGACGTGTCGAACGTGGTGCCGCCGGCCCCGACGAAGGCATCGAAGATCTGCCGCGAGCCCTCGGGACCGGCGCCGGCGTCCGAGGTGGCGAAGTTCGCCGTCCCCAGCGCGTACTCCGACACTCGCAGTCCGGTCAGTCGCCCGAAGGTCTGGTAACGCATGGCGGCTCCTGAAACTTGGTGTTGCGCGGTAGACTCACGACAGTACCAAAAAAATCGAGGGGTCACTCTTTTATGCCAAAGGTCAGCCAATCACACCTCGACGCCCGTCGTCAGCAGATCGTGGACGCCGCCCGCGCCCGGTTCGCCAGCCACGGCTTCGCCCGCACGTCCATGGCCGACATCGTCACCGAGTCCGGGCTCTCCAACGGAGCCATCTACCGATACTTCACCAGTAAGGACGAGATCGTCGTCGCGGTATGCGAGCAGGCGGGTGACGCGCTGCCGCAGGCACTCACGGTCGAGGCCGTCGACGGCTTCCTCCAACACGTGCGCGCGCTGGCCCGGGAGACGGACCACGCTCGGCTGGTAGCCCAGATCTACGCCGAAGCAGCTGTGTCACCGCCGCTGGCGGCCGTTGTCCGACAACAGCTCGCCGCCATGCGGGCCGCGGTCGCCGAGCTGGTACCCGAACGCCGACGCCGAGACGCCGGACAGATCGCCGAAGCGTTCGTGGCCCTCTGCAGCAGTTACAACCAGCAGCTGGCCGTCCGCGGCGACGTAGACCACGCGCCTTTCACCGCAGCATTGATGGCGATCCTCGAGGGATAGCCGATATCTGAACTACCGGAACCCTTTTCGCGCCGACCACTCGCCTGCGGTGTCCAGGCCGCGATGCACCGAGGCCGGGCGCTCGGACGACCGGTCACCGCGTGCCGGGGCATTGCATGCCGGACGGGCACAGGTAGGTCGCGTTCTCGTGGGCGATAGTTCTGGCCTGCTTCATGAGCGGCTCGCCCGTCGACGGCCTGAGATTGTCGCCGAGCCAGCCGAAGACGGTGGGGTACATCGCCTGCCAGGTGCCCCAGTTGTGCCCGCCGTCGCGCAGGATCACCGGAGCCGCGACTCGGGTGGGCGTGCGGGCGGCCTCGAACAGGGCGCGGGCGTTGGCGAGGCTGCTGGACGGATCGTTCGTACTGGTGGCCACCATGATCGATACCGCTGTGCCGCGAGCGGCCAGCTGGGTCGGATCGTTCGCCGCGCGCACCACCGGATCGTCGATGACCGCGGGATCGCCGTGGAAGTCGTCGGGGCTCAGGGCGAGCCCGGTGGCGAACGTCTTCGGATATTGCAGCGGCAGTTTCGCCGCACAGTAACCACCGGTGGAATCACCGGCCAGCGCCCAGCCCTTCGCATCCGTGCGAACCCGGAAGTGGCGGTTGATCATTCGCGGGACGTCGCGTGCCAACCAGGTCGCGGTCTGAGCGCCGCCGGGAACGTTGATGCAGTCGGTATTGCTGCCCGGATTGATGCGCGGCATCACCAGTATCGCGGGCGGCAACGTCCCGTCGCGCATCAACGCCCCGAGCAGTTCGGGGGCGCGGCCACCCCTGACCCACGCCAGCGGGCTGCCCGGAACACCGTGCAGCAGCATGATCACCGGGAACCGGTGGTCACGGTGGGCGGCCTGCGCGTATTGCGGTGGCGTCCAGACCAATACCTCACCGGTGAGCCCGGATTCCGGCCCTTGATAGTCGGCTTCGACCAACCGGTCCCCCAGATCACGGAAGGCCACCGGCGCGTCGACGGTGGTGTCGGCAGCCGTCACCACCGGCACCTGCGTCCGCCCCAGCAGATCGTTCCACGAGGTGTACAGACCGTTGGCGTCGTTGACCCACACCGCCACGGAAACCACTGCGGCGCACTGACAGCACACGATCATCGACAGCCGCGTCAGCCACCGCACCGCGCGGGGCCCGCGCAGTCGATTCCATCCCACCAGGGTGACGCCCACTGCCACGACCGCCGTGACGACGACCGTGTAGAAGAACGCGTCGCCGGTCAAACTCAACACCACAAGCCTCGCATCGTGCACTAGGGCTGCCCCGCTTCGGCTGCTGATTGTCGGGAGTGGACAGCGGCCCGCATACTACCGCCCACGACGGGCACCACCGGCCGCCGATCCCGCTCAACACCGAACCCCGGTGACGCACAACAACCCTCACATCCCGGATGCTCCGCGAGGGTCGTCGCCACGGCCGCCGCGATACGTGCGCCCAGCTCGTGATGAAACCCGTTGCGCCACAACGTACACGGTGACTCCCAGCGCATCGAGAGAGGCCGCCGCGGCCAGCAACGCCTCGGCGGCGGTCTGGACATCGGGCACATAGACCGCGTTCGGCGGCGAACACGGTCTCTATTCGCTGTCTACTGATGACCCCATGCCCCGCAGCCGCCCTGACCTTCTGCCGCACAACACATTCCAGCCGAACTCCTGGAACGCGCGAGCAGGCGATCCCACCGGCCGACCACTGCCGGCTAATACCCCAACAGCACGCTGGCGACTTCGGCCCACTCGTACTGGTGGTGATCACGGTTGAGCTCGATCAGCGAGACCGCCGAGATGTGCTCCGACACAAGCAACTGGTCCAGATTCGCTCGGACGATCAGTTGCTGCAGTTCGGATATCGAGCGCTCCCCCGTGGAGTAAGCGAGCGACAGATGCGCCCCGAAACGGTCGTCCCGCTCCGGCACATTGTCGACGCCCCACACGTCCCCGATAGCGCATTGAAGATCTGCGCGCACCTGGACCAGCTCCGGTGCCGTGACCGCAAGCCCGATCGTCTCCCGATCGGCGGCCGGTAGCCCGAACGTCGCATCGAACGAATCGCGCCGACGCAGATATTTCGCTGCGGCCGCGACGATCTGCTCGACGTCGGCCCGGGAAACCTCATCCGTGAACCCGAGTCCCTGCAACGTGATGTGCAGCCACTGCCGAGGCACAGGCTGCATAGTCGAGATCTGCTGGAGCACAGGAGCGAATCGATCCACGAGCTCATGGACCGGCGAGTTCTCCCCGAACGTCACATGCCAGGTGTAGAACGATCTGCCCAGACGCCAACCAGGACGCCACCACCAATGATCACGGGTCGAATCAGACACGCTCCCTATTCTCCACTGGCCTGCGCAGCCAATGCGGGCAGTCCATCGAGATCGGCACGGAACTCGGCCGCGATCTCGCCGATCTCCAGCGCCGCCGCAGACGTTTGCGCCATCTCCTGCGCGAGCCCGGCGATTTCATCGATGCGCTGCACCAATGGGCCCATTCGATGTTCCGAAGGTGTCATCTCCACCACCTCGGCGAGATGCACTGCGGCCATGTCGATGTCGCCCAGTGTGAGGTAAGCCTTGATCTGCTGGCATCGGACCATCCGCTCCGAACCCAGATTCCGCAGCACCGGAACGGTCCGCTGGAAGCCGTCGATGGCGGTGGCGGCGTACTCGATGGACTTCGCGGCATCACCGTTCATCAGAGCCGCGTCTGCCCAATACCCTCCAGCCCGCTCGAGGGAGCAGGTGAACGGGCCCGCGAGGGTGTCCGGCTGTGGGGTGTCCGCCAGGCGATCCGCGGTCTCCAACGCCATCTGCAGTGCCGCGTTCGACCCTGCAGCGTTCCCCACTCTGGCCTGGTCGATCGCAAGCGCACTGGCCGAGATCAGCGCCGCCGTACCGGTCTGGGCGTACGCAAGGCCAGCGGTAGCCGCCTCGATGGCGTCGTAGTAGTCACCGCGCCACGATGCTGCGGTGTTCCGTGCGGCGCAGATCCAGCCCCTGAGCGCGTCGTCCTCGGTGTTGTCCGCCAATGCCCATGCAGCGCGCAGATGCCGGTCCGCGACATCCGCACGACCGAGGTCTGTGGTCATCCAGCCGAGGATCGTCATCGACCATCCTGCGATCCCGTACAGCTCCGCCGCTTGACTCGGCCGCTGTCTGCCTCGAAGCAGTTCCAGCGCGCTGTCGCGGGTTTCCACCACGCGGCGGAACAACGGCAGAGTCGGCGACTTTAGGTATTCCCTTGTCGCCCAACGCAGGTTGCTACGCAGATCCGCAATCGTCAATGGTCCCACGTTGCTCGCCTCCGCCCACGAGAGGGCAGCGGCCGAATCATCGGCGGTAGCGACAAGCATGTCAACCGGATCGGTGACCTGCGCCGCATTCGGGTGGGCGATGGCGGTCCAAAATCGCGTCTGGACATCTTCGGGCGCGCTCTCCAACAACTCGTGCAGTAGGCGTTTGTTCGCGGCACGCACGGTGTTGGTCTGACCGGACTCCCAGAGCTGAAGCGTCCGTTTCGTCACTCCCACGGCGCGGGCGAATTCCAGTGGACTCCGACGGGTCGCCTCGCGCAACGCGCGAATCTGCTCGGGTGTCCACTCGACGCCAACCATAAGGCTGCTCCCTCGCTATGAGTGGGTTCGCATCCAAAAACTACCTGCTTCTAGCCACTTTCGCGCCGTTTCTGCACTGTTATTGCCCGATCTGGAACATGCACGCTGAGATCAGCTCCCGATGCCGGGATGCACTGTCCTGCACGGGAACCCTCGGCATCGGGAGAGTCCAACGACCCCACAACCCCGAAGGTTCCGATGCTGACGACATCGCTCCTGATCGGTCTCACCGCTGCCCTCGCGGCCCTCGCCATCGCCGCGTACTCGCTACCTGTATCCCGCCCAAGAGACTCGAAACGCCTAGCAGCCCAGTCAGATACCAGTGTGTGGGTTGCCGGGTGGCCCGTTGAAGCCCCCAAGGCGCCGTTCACCGTCGCGCAAGCACACCAGGTGATGCAATCGCATCGGGCATGCCGCCGTGTCGAGTGCTCGCGTAAGGACGCTGCCTGGATGACGCTCGTCGACGCGGGGCGCATTCGTCCCGCTTGGGATTCCATGCGGCACTCTCCCGGACATCGGCGGTGACGGCATGGGTTCCACAGAGATAGCCGCAGACGACAAGTGGTGTGATTGGTGCGGCAAGGAAATTCGGATATTGCGCAGATGCGACGGTCGCGTATTCTGTTGTGCCGCATGCGTTGACGCGTATTGCGCCGGAGACGAGTTGCCGACGCTGATCGAGCTGCCGCGCCGAGCCGGGCAAGGTCGAGACGGCTTCCCTCACCGCGAGCCGCCCGCATGACCGACGACCTCCCCCACCGGACACCGGGCGAATCCGGGTTTCCCCGCTACCCCACAACGCTGCCGTCCGCAGCCCTGCTGATCCGTGTTGCGGAGGGGCTCGACGAGTGGGCGAAGGGCGAACAAGACGCAGTGACACCGAAACCCGAATAACTCCAGCACAATTCAGAAACAACAAGTAATCACTATCGCTTCCGCGTGCACGGCATGCCTCGTCATCCCAGCCATCGCGCGGTTACGGTGAAACTATGACGCGAGGACACGCACAAGCGAATTCATGATCCCCGGCCGGACGTTCCCCTCATGAACGTCCGGCCTGGGACATCACAGTGTCAGCGGGTGGCCGGACGCCGCACGTAACGACCCGTCGGCTCGCCGATCACCTTGCCGTCGGCGAAGATTCGCGCACCGCGCAGGAAGGTGTCGGTTACCGTGGAGCCGACCTCGAGACCGCGGAACGGGCTGTACTCCTGGGTAGATTCGGAGTCCTCGGGGCGCACGGTCCACGAGCGGTCCGGATCGACCAGCGCGATGTCGGCATCGAAACCGGGGGCGATATCGCCCTTGGTGTGCAGGCCGTAGCGTTGCGCGGGATTCCACGCGGTCAGCTCGGCGACCTGCCGCATCGACAGGCCGCGCTTGCGACCCTCGCCGACCAGACCGGCCAGCAGGTATTCCGTGCCGCCGAATCCGGACTTGGCGGCGAAGATGTCCGTGGGGTCGTCGCCGAACTTGGTGGCCTCCTTACAGCACGCGTGGTCCGAGACCACCCAGCTGATGTCACCGGCGAGCAGATGCTCCCACAGGGCCTCGACGTCCTCCCGGGGCCGCAGCGGCGGGTTGACCTTGCCGCCGATGCCGTCCGCGGTGGTGATGTCGGTGAGCAGGTGCCCGATGGTGACCTCACGCCGGAAGTCAACGTGCGGAAAGGTTTTCGCCATCAACATGGCGGCCTCGAGCGCCTTGGCCGAGGACAGGTGCAGCAGGTTGATATTCGGCAACTGCGTCTCGTGCGCCAGATACGAGGCGATGGTGACCGCGAGGCCCTCCGAATGCGGCGGCCGCGACGCGCTGTACGCCTCGAGCCCGGACAGCTTGCCTTCCTGCTGCACGATCTTCGTGTACGCGGTCATGATCTCGGCCGTCTCGCAGTGCAGTGACAGCGAGATCGAGTCGGCGAACTCCGGGAAGCGCTCGCGCGCCGCCTGCACCCCGCGCATGACGAATTCGAAGTGCGCGATGTCGTAACGCTCACCTTCGGGAATCATCAGGAAGGAGTTCTGGTCGTTGGAGGCCCCGTGCAGACCATGGCTGCCGTAGAACATGAAGATCTTGAACGAGGTCACGCCGTGCTCGCTGATCAGTTCCGGAATCTCCGCGATATGCGAGGACTGCATGGGTGCGAGATGAAAAGCGTAGTCCACGAAGGACTTTCCCTCTGATGCGGCGAGCACCTCGGGGAACACCTCGGAATAGTCGCCACCCCGGTTGAGGTAGTACTGCCCGGTGCGCATGTAGGTCAGCGAGGTGGTCACCCCGCCCTGCGCGCAGGCGCGGCTCTCGGTGCGGGTGTCCTCGTCCAGTGGGTTGTAGATGCCCCAGTGCTGGTGGGCGTCGACCACGCCGGGGAACGCGAATTTGCCGCCGCCGTCCACGACCTCGCGGGCCGCCGAGGCGTCGAGGTCCGGCCCGACTTCGGTGACCTTCCCGTCGCTCACCGCGATATCCGCGAGCGGGGTGTCGTCCACCCCGGGACGGACGACGCGCACATTGCGGATGATCAGATCGTGGTTGGTCATTGACTTACCTTTCACTTCTGGGGAGTTCGGCCACCGAGTGCGTGGCCGCGAGGTAGGCGAGGCCCAGCGCGGGCAGCAGGCCGTTACCGGCCAGATATCCTGCCGCGCCATGGCCGGAGATGCCGACGGCTGCGCCGCCGGCGGCATACAGGCCCGGAATCGGACGGGCGTCGGGGTCCAACACGCGGGCGTGCCCATCGACCACGAGTCCGCCCTGGGTGTGGAACAGCGCGGGCACGATCCGCACCGCGTACAGCGGTGCGGTCAGCGACTGCTCGAACCTGGTGCGGCCGAAGCGATCTCGTGATTTTTCACCACGCGCGACCGCGGACGCTTCGACGATTTCGGCGGCCAGGGCTTGCGCGGGAACGCCGATGATCTCCGCGAGTTCGGCGACCGACTCGCCGTGCCGCACAGCGCCACTGTTCACGACGTCGACGTAATCACCGAAAGCCATTGAGGCCCTGTGGCTTCGCTCGTCATAGACCAGCCATCCGGAGGCGCCTTGCTGTCCGGCGAGCACGGCGGCGTACTCGGAGTAGCCGGTCGATTCGTCACCGAACCGGCTGCCGTCGGCGGTGATCACGAAACCGCCGTGCATCACCACAGTCCAGGTGACCAGCGTGCGCGCCTCGGCCGAGAGGCCGGCGTGGCCCTGGTAGCCGTCCAGATAGGCCGACTGCGCACCGAAGTCCGCGCCGATGCGCAGGGCGTCGCCGGTGGAGTACTCACTGCCGTGGTACTCGGCGTCCGCGATCTCCGGCAGATGTTCGGTGACCAGATCGCGATTCGCGCCATAACCGTTGGTGGCCAACAGAAGTGCGCCGGTGGAGATCTCCTCCGCACGGCCGTCCGGATAGGACACCGTGACCAGCAACCCCTCCTCGGTGCGTCGGGCAGCGGCGACCCGGCCGGGAATCAGCATATCGATCCGCGCCTGCTTCGCCGCCGCGTCGGCGAGGTGGTGCAGCAGCCGCGAGCCGTGCCGTCCGGGGATGGAGTGCACTCGCTGCGCGCTGTGGCCCGGGTAGTCGAAATCGGTGGGCAACTCGATCGGAAGCCCGACGTGGTCGGCCAGCCATTCGACGAGTTCGGCACTCATTCCCGCGAGCGCCTCGGCAACGGGCTTCGAGTAGTCACCGTGGGTTTTGGCCGCGATGTCGTCCAGGAACTTCTCCGGGGAGTCCGCGATTCCTGCGGCGCGCTGCCAGCGTGACCCCGCACCCGGAATCATCGCGGTGGACATCGAGGTGTTGTTGCCGCGCAGGTAGTGCTCGTTCGCCTCGACGACGAGCACCCGTGCGCCCAGTTGTGCCGCCCGCAGCGCCCCGGCCAGGCCGCCGCCCGCCCCGGCCACCACCAGATCGACGTCGCTCATGCCGTCTCCGCCAGCAGCCGCAGCGCATCCGCGACCGGATCGACCACCAGCGGGCCGCCCTCGGTGGGCTCGACCTCGACCGCGGAACAGCCGTTGATCACCGCCGTCGCGCCCTGCGCGGCCAGGTCGTCCAGGGCGGACCGCATCGCGGCGTTCCAGCGTGCGCCGTCGGCGACCGCCCCCAGATCCAGGTCCAGTACCGCGACGCCGAGAAACGAGTCACCGCAACCGTATTCGCGCACCTTGCGAGTCAACTCGTCGGCGATCACGCGATTGCGCGTGACCGCGGCGACCCGGTGCCCGTCGGCGACCAGCCGCTCGACGACGACCTGCAACATGCCGCGCTCCCCCGCGGGCACACCGGGATCAAGGACGCAGTCCGGCAACCGGAAGTCGTAGCCCTCGGCGGTGGCGAATGCGGCCGCGACGGCTTCTTCCGAAGCTCGCAGATCGGCGTCGGTGGCCAGCTGGACGGGTGCGGCGGGGCCGGCGTCCACGAGTTCCACGGTGATTCCGTCCGGGGCCAGCTCGTTGTAACGGCGGCGTCGGCGGTCCAGTTCGTCGGGGTCGACGTGGATCGGTGTCACCGAGAAGATGCGGCGCATCAGGACTCCTTCGTGCGCGTTGGGGCGGTCATGCGGCGAGCGGGGCAAGTAGTGCGCGGGCGCCGGGCGCGGCGGTCATCCCGTCCACCACCGCGCCGATCGTGCGGACTGCGGTCTGATCGAGCAGCCCGGTGAAGAGCGCGGCGAGCCGGTCGCGGTCGAATGGCTGGAAGTCGGTGTCGCCGACCGGATTTCCGGCCTCGGCGTTATGGGTGCGACCGTCGGCCAGCCGCACGGCGATCCGCGCGGCACGGTTGTCCGGGAGCTTCGCGGTGAGTGCCGGATCCTCGCTGATCCGAACCGCGGCAGCGACTTTCGCGATATCGGGCGCGTCTTCCGGAAGCAGGGCGGTGTAGCGGGGAGTGACCTCGCCGTACAGCAGTGCGGTGGCCGCGACGAACGGTACCGAGAACATCGCGGACAACTGGTTGTGCCAGCTCGTCCGGTCGAGCCCGGCGGCCAGGCCGTGTGTCTCCACGTCGATTCCCACTGTAGCGCAGGCTATTTCGGCAGCATCGGCCCGCACACCGAACAGTGCGGTGCGGGCGTCGATCAGCAGATCCGCCACGGGATGGGTGTAGGAACACGACGAATGCCGCTTGAAATAGTTCCCGGTGATGTCGAAGCGGCTGCCCAGTTCCTCGCTCAGCCGCTCCGGCGCGAAACTGCCGAGCAGTTCGCCCAATGAGCGGGCAGCGGTACCGGTATTGCGTGCCGAACCGGCCAGGGCGAGGCGGGCCGCGGCGATCCCGGACGCGTTGGCCGCGCCCAGCCAGGCATCCCGCACCGGATTACCGTCCAGCGCCGAATCGAAATGCCCGGCCACGGGCAACCCGGAACCGGCGTCGATCGCGGCCGCGGTGCGCTCGGGGTCCAAGCCGAGCAGCCGGGCGCAACCAGCGGCGGCACCGGCCACACCCCAGTTGCCGTGCGGGTGCGCACCGCGACGCAGCGACGTCGCGCGGCCGAATCGCGCGGCCACCTCGTAACCGGCCAGCAGTGCCGCGGCCAGATCCGTTCCGGGCACGTCGAGTTCGGCGGCCAGGGCGAGAACGGCCGGGAACACGTGCGCCGCAGGATGTCCCTTGGCGTACTTGTTGCCCTCGTCGAGTTCCAGGCACACCGTCGCGGGGCCGTTGAGCCAGGCCGCGGTGACCGGGTCGGTCAGTGAGCCGCCCCCGACGACCGGGCTGTGTCCCGGCGGCGCGGGCCAGGCGGCGCGCAACGCGCGCTGGCCCTCGGTGCGTGCGCCCGCCGCGTTCGCGGCCAGGACGTCGAACAGCACCGTGGTCAGCCGCTCGGCCACGGATTCGGGCACGGCGTCCCAGCGCAGTCCGGACACCCAGGCCCCCAGTGCCGTAACGGATTCGGTAACCGAACAGGTCATCTTTCGACCTTCACCGCCTTCCAGAATTTCAGCCGTACCGCTCAGCGGACCGCTGCATATGCCTTCGATCCTGACACTTAGCGTGAGAAAACGTCAACCGTCAGCAGCGAAATCTAAGCTAGCCACTTGACAGCAGTGCCGTACCTGATGCTTTCCTGGTAGCAGACAACGTCCAAGCCGTTCCGCTGAACGGTACGACCTCCGGGAGAGTCATGACCGAGCCCACGCCGGGCACCGAGGCCGCCGCACGCGTCGCCGACGTTCTGCTGCTCTTCACCGACGGGCCATCCAGGCTCGGGGTCAGCGCGATCGCGCGTGAGCTGGGTCTGAGCAAGGCCGTGGTGCACCGCATCCTGCAGTCGCTGGCCACCCGCGGCATGGTCGTGCTGGATCCCGACAGCAGGCAGTACCGGCTCGGCCCGGCCGCCACCGCCCTGGGCGCCCGCGCGTTCCGCGACTCTGACCTGCGCGCGAGCGCCCTGGACCTGCTGCGGGCACTGCGCGACGAAACCGGTGAGACCGCGACCCTCACCGCGCTGGTCCCCGACGGCCGGATCTACCTCGACCAGGTCGAGGGCACCCACGAGATCAAGATGACCGTCGAGCTGGGCCGCCGTTTCCCACTGCACGCGGGCAGTTCCGGCAAGTGCATGCTCGCGTTCCTGCCCGAGGACGCCCGGCGCCGGGCGCTGGCCGGGCCGCTGACCGCGCTGACGACCAGCACGGTGACCGATCCCGATTCCCTCGCCGCCGAACTCGACGAGGTGCGGGCACGCGGTTTCGCGCAGTCGGGCGGTGAGCGGCAGCCCGATGCGGGTTCGGTGGCCGCGCCGGTATTCGGCATCACCGGCGAGGTGATCGGCTCGATCTCGGTGTGCGGGCCGCGCTACCGGGTCACCGAGGAATTCGTGGAGAAGATCGCGCCGCGCGTGGTGGACACCGCCGAGCGCATCTCCCGCCGAATGGGCCATCGCGGCTGAAAACGCCGCTGTACGAAGGGAATCACATGTCTGTGCAAGCGTTGGCCGGGATCAAGGTGCTCGATGTGGCCACCTTGTTCGCCGGGCCGATGGCCGCCACCCTGCTGGGCGACCACGGGGCCGAGGTGATCAAGGTCGAGCATCCGCGCGGCGATCCGTCCCGCACCCACGGGGCCAGTAAGGACGGGGTCGGTCTTTGGTGGAAGATGTTGGGGCGCAACAAGAAATCGCTCACGCTCTACCTGGGGTCGCGCGAGGGGCAGCGCTTGTTCCGTGAGCTGGCCGCCGACGCGGACGTCATCGTCGAGAACTTCCGGCCCGGCACCCTGGAACGCTGGGGCCTGGGCTATGACGTTCTCGCCGAACACAATCCGGGTCTGGTGCTGGCCCGGGTCACCGGATTCGGTCAGTTCGGCCCCTATTCCGCGCGGCCCGGTTTCGGCACGCTCGCCGAGGCGATGAGCGGATTCGCCGCGCTCACCGGTGAACCCGACGGCCCGCCCACCCTGCCGCCGTTCGGCCTTGCCGACGGCGTCGCGGCGCTGACCACCGCGTTCGGCATCATGACCGCCCTGCACGCCCGCCGGACCACCGGCCGCGGCCAGGTCCTCGATATGGCGATCATCGAACCGCTGCTGACCGTGCTCGGCCCGCAGATCACCGCATACGACCAGCTCGGCGTCCTACAGCCGCGCACCGGCAACCGATCCACCAACAACGCGCCGCGCAACACCTACCAGTGCAACGACGGAAGCTGGGTCGCGGTATCCACCAGCGCGCAGTCCATCGCCGAGCGCGTGATGCGCCTCGTCGGCCGCCCGGAACTGATCGAGGAGCCGTGGTTCGCGGCCGGTCGTACGCGCGCCGAACACACCGACGAACTGGACGACGCGGTGGGTTCGTGGATCGCCGCACGCGGGCGGGACGAGGTGGTCACCGCCTTCGAGCAGGCTCAGGCCGCGGTCGCCCCGATCTACACCGCCGCGGACATCATGGCCGATCCGCAGTACACCACGCTGGGCAGTGTGCTGCGGATCGAGGATCCGGAACTGGGCCCGCTGAAGATGCCCAACGTCCCGTTCCGGCTCAGCGACACCCCGGGCGAAATCCGCACCACCGGACCGAAACTCGGCGAGCACACCGCGGAGATCCTCGCCCGCTTCGGCATCGACGAGCAGCACCTGGCCGAGCTGCGTGAGCAGGGCGTGGCGTGATCGGCAAGGCGCGCAGCTGGCTGTATGTCCCGGCGCACCGCCCCGAGCTCCTCGCCAAGGCGATGGCCGGTCCGGCCGACGCGGTGGTGTACGACCTCGAGGACGCGATCGCCGCACCGGACAAGGCCGCCGCCCGCGCGAACGCCGTCGATGCGGTGTCGCGGCCCTGGCCCAAACCGCTCTGGGTGCGGATCAACTCCCCGCAAACCCCTTGGGGTGAAAGCGATGTCGCCGAACTCGCCGATCGCGGAGCCGCCGGAATCCGAGTGCCGAAATGCGATGATCCCGATGCGGTGGCACGGGTCGCGGACCGCCTCGGCACTCCCCTGCACCTACTCGTGGAGTCCGCTCTCGGCGTGGAGAACGCGTTCCGGCTCGCCGCCTGCCATCCGCTGGTCGCCTCGGTCTCCCTCGGTGAGGCCGATCTGCTGGCGGATCTGCGGGTACGCGACGACACGGCGCTGGAGTGGGCCAGACAGCGCGTGGTCACCGCCAACCGCGCCGCCGGACTCCCCAGCCCGCCGCACGCGGTGTGGACCGACGTCTCGGACCTGCACGGCCTGGCCGTCGACAGCGCCGCCGCCCGCGACCGCGGGTTCTTCGGCCGGTCGGTGGTGCACCCGAAACAGATCGAACCGGTCAACGCCGTGTTCACTCCGAGCCACACCGAGATCGACGAAGCCCGCCGACTCCTGAACTCCTTGCACGGCAAGGATTCCGCTGCCTGGCTGGACGAGCAGGGCCGGTTCGTCGACCCGGCCGTCGTCGCCCGCAGCCGATGGGTGCTCGACCTCGCCGAGCAATTCGACACGGAAGGGGCCGCGCATGCGTGACGCGCCGATTCGCCGACGGCGATCCACAGCTCGGCACGAGTCGGCACTCACCTGCTCCTGACCGCCGAAGTTGTTGCGCCCGTGAACAATCTCGCCGACAGAAACCCAGTCAGCGAAGACTCGCAACGACTTCGGCTGCGCAGTCGGATGTCCAGAACAGTCGGGCAGCCAGTCCCGCCGAGCCTCGACCGAGGCACCACATCATCAGCTACCCCATCGCTCTGGACATCCAGGGCGCCGCCCCCGGACACCTACAACCTTAGGAACCACATCATGACCGACGCCGTCACCGGCACCCTGCTTCGAGCCGTCGCGCAAGGACTCCGCACGATCGAGCTGGGCCAGCCGCTGTTCACCGGAATGCCCTGCTCGCCGAACCATCCCGGCTTCCGGATGACGCTGGCCCGCCGACACGGCGACATGATGCGCCCCGACGGCGGTTCGGCCAGCAACGAGGTGATCATCACCGGCGGACACGTCGGCACCCACATCGACTCCCTCTCGCACGTGAGCCACAACGGGAAGCTGCACGGCGGCATCGACGCCGAGACCGCCCAGCGCGGCGGGAAGTTCAGCGAGCACGGCACCGAGAAGATCCCGCCGATGATCACCCGCGGCGTCCTGCTGGACGTGGCCGGAACCAAGGGCGTGGACACCCTCGAACCCGGTTACGGGGTCACCGAGGCCGATCTGATCGCCGCCGCCGACCGTGCCGGGGTGCGGCCCGAGGCCGGTGACGTCGCCCTGGTGCGAACCGGCTGGGCCCGCAATTTCGCCGACGCCGCAACGTATCTGGGCCACGACACCGGCGTCCCGGGGCTGACCGTCGACGCGGCGTCGTGGCTGGCCGCACGGGGCGTCGTCGCCACCGGCGCGGACACCACTGCCTACGAGCAGATCCCCGCCGGGGCCGGGCACCGCGAGCTCCCGGTGCATCGAGTTCTGTTGGTGGAGAACGGAATCTACATCATGGAACACTTGAACCTGGAGGAGGTCGCCGCCGAGGGGCTGACCGAATTCCTGTTCGTGGTCGCCCCGCTGCGCATCGTGGGCGGCACCGGTTCCCCGATCCGTCCCGTCGCGGTGGTCGGCGCATGACCCCCACTCCCGCAGCGCAACTCGCCGCCCCGATCCACACTGACGGCACGCCGACCGATTCCCCGATCCAGCCATTCTCGGTGGTGAACGCATGAACCCCACTCCCGCACAACAACTCGGCGCACTCGCCGCCCGCGTCCACGCCGACGGCCTGCCCGCCGACCTGCGTACCGATCTGGCCGGACGTGTCCTGGATCTGCTGGGCAACTGCCTGGCCGCACTCGGCGAGAAACCCGCCGAGGTCGTCCGCGCGGTGGTCGCGGAGTGGGGCGGACGCCCGGCCGCCACCGCACTCGGTATCGAGGGCGCACTGCCCGCCCCGTCGGCCGCACTGGTCAACGGAACCCTCGCGCACAGCCTGGATTTCGACGACACCCATCTGCCCTCGGTCCTGCACCCGTCCTCCGCGGTGATCCCCGCCGCACTCGCGGTCGCCGAGCGAACCGGCGCGAGCGGGCCCTTCTTCCTGGACGCCGCGACCGTCGGCATCGAGGTGACCTGCCGCCTGGGCATGGCCGGTTACGACGAGGAGAACGCGAATTCGGTGTTCTTCGACCGCGGCCAGCACGCCACCGCGATCTGCGGGGCGGTCGGCGCGGCGGTCGCCGCGGGCATGTTGCTCGGTCTCGACGCGGACCAGCTGACCTCGGCCATCGGCATCGCGTGCAGTATGGGTTCGGGTGTGATCGAGGCGAATCGCACCGGTGGCACCGTCAAACGCGTCCACTGCGGGTGGGCCGCGCACGCCGGTGTGGTCGCCGCGCAGATGGCACAGCACGGGCTCACCGGACCGCCCACGGTGCTAGAGGGACGATTCGGATTCCTCCAGGCGTTCTGTGGCGACCGATTCGACATCGACCAGGTAACCCGAGATCTCGGCGAACACTGGGAAACTCCCGGAATCTTCTTCAAGCCCTATCCCTGCAACCACTTCACCCATGCGGGCGTGGACGCCGCCCTGCGACTGCGCCGCGCGGGTATCGATCCGGCCCGCATCACCGAATTGACCCTCGGTGTGCCCGAGCCTGTGCTGCGCACGATCGGCGAGCCGATCGAGGAGAAGCGGCGACCGCGTTCGGGCTATCACGGGGCGTTCAGCGGTCCGTACACCGTCGCGGCGGCATTGCTCGGCGGCGGCGGGCTCGGCGTCTTCCACGAGGATTTCACCGATAGCGCCGTGCGGGATCCGGCGCGGCTGGCGATCGCGGACAAGGTGAACGTCGTCGCCGACGCGGAATGCACCCGGATCTTCCCCCGGCAATTCCCCGCAGTGCTCACGGCCCGTCTCGACGACGGAACCACACGCACGGAACGGATTTCGCAGAATCGCGGCGGCCCGGCCAACCCGTTGTCGGCACAGGAGCTCACGCTGAAATTCACCTCGAATGCGACGCGGTCGGTTCCCGCCGAGGCGGCCGAGCGGCTCGCCGAGGCGATCTGGCGGCTGCCCGCGGGTGGTTCGGTGAGCGATATATTCCAGAACGTTCCTATCAGCGGAACATAATGCGCGCAATTTCCCGAATTCATCGGGTAGTTACGCGAAAACGCTGTGCCGAAACAATTCGTGACGCATAGTTTCAGCACCTTTTATTCAATATGTTCCGCCAAGCGGAACGGTGGAACGATGAGGTAACCACCATGCGCCAACATTTCCGCTGGGCGACAGTCGCGATGATCGTCGTCCTCGTCATCATCAATTACATCGACCGCAGTGCGGTCTCGTATGCGGTGAAACCCCTCGAGGCCGAATTCGGCATCGACTCCGCCGATTACGGCGTCATCAGTTCCGCGTTCTCCATCGGGTACATGGTGTTCGCATTCCTCGCCGGCCCACTGGTCGACAGATTCGGTCCGCGCCGAATTCTGTTGGTGGGCATGGTTTTCTGGTCGGTAGCCACCGCGATCACTCCGATCTCCGGCGGTTTCACCGGTCTGCTGTTGATCCGCATCGTGCTCGGTGCGGGCGAGGCGCCCGGTTTCCCCGCCGCCACACGCGTGATCAGCCGCTGGCTGCCGAGTGTGGAGCGCGGTTTCGCACTGGCTCTGGTCGGCGGCGTCGCGGTGTCGGGCAGTCTGCTGATCGGCGGGCCCATCGTCACCCAGCTCATCGCGAGCCTGGGCTGGCGCGGCATGTTCTGGGTGCTGGCCGCGCTCGGCGTGCTGTGGGCACTGGTCGCGATCGGGCTCCTGTACAACACCCCGGCCGGCTGCCCGCGGGTCTCCGAGGCCGAACGCGCGTACATCGAGTCCGGGCAGCTGGCGGAGGAGACCTCCGAACGTCAGGAGAAGGTGAACTGGCGGCGGATCTTCACCAACCGCAATCTGTGGATCGTCGGCGTCGGCTACTTCGCCTGGGGATACATCTTCTGGGCGTTCATGTACTGGCTGCCGGAGTACCTGTCCACCTCGTACAACCTCAGCGTCAAGCAGGTCGGCGCGTTCACCGTCGCGCCGTGGGCCGCGGGTGTGGTCGGCGCGCTCATCGGCGGTGTGCTGGTCGACAAGGTGTACGCCCGCACCGGACGCATTCGCAGTCGCTTCACCATCATGGGTATCGCACTGCTGCTGGCCGGCGCCGCGCTGATTCCGATCGTGACCGCGCCCTCGCTGGTCACGGCCGTGGTGTTCATCTCGATCGGGGTCGGCTGCGGATTCGTCACCGGCGGAATCTGGTGGGTGGCCGCGATCGACGCCGAACCGAGTCAGCCCGGCAGCGCCGCCGGATTCGCCGACGCGTGTTTCGCGCTGTCGGGTGTGGTGGCTCCGCTGGTGATGGGCTTCATCGTGCAGAGCACCGGGACGTTCGCCAGCGGATTCGTGGTCATGGTCGTGCTGGCGCTGCTCGGCGCGGGACTGATGCTGTTCGGCACGAGGGAACCGGTACGCGAACCGGAGACGCCCAAGGTGCAGGCCACCACGATCCAGTGACCGCGATCGACTCCGGGTGCGTTCAGTCGTCCGGTTGGGCACGCATGCCCGCGCGGTACGCACCCGGAGTCGTCCCCATGGTCTGGGCGAACGTGGACACGAACGCGCTGGTGGTCGCCCAGCCGCAGGCGTGTGCGGTCTCGGTGACCGCCGCGCCTTCGGCGAGCATCACCATCGCCGCGAAAACTCTTGTGCGAGTGCGCCATTGCGGGTATGTCATGGCGAATTCGGTGCGGAACAGCCGGGACAGCGTGCGTTCGCCGGTATGCACCTGATGGGCGAGATCGGCCAGGGTGCGCGGCCGCCGAAGATCGGCCTCGACCAGACCGCACGCGGTGGCCAGGCGCGGATCCCGCGCCGCGGGCAGCGTGAACGGCTGTTCCGCGACACAGCGCAGCCGATCCCGCAGCACCGCCTGGAGGTGCCGGGTTTCCGCGGCGGTGAGCGTCGGGCTGGTGAGGGCGATCAGCAGTTCCCGTACCAGCGGATCGACGGCGATGATCGTCGGCGTCCGGACATCGAGCAGCGGCGCGGTCCCCCGGGCCGGGAACCCGACCGTGTGAAATCGGCTGCGGCCGTAGAACCGATGTTCGTGCCAGGTGTTCGCCGGGATCCACAGCGCCCGGTCGTTCGGCGCGATCCAGGAACCGCGCTCGGTGTGGATCGCCAGGACGCCGGAGCTGACGTAGATCAGCTGATGATCGTCGTGCCGGTGACGATCGATGACGTCCCCGCCCGCGCGGGCCTCGGAGATCGTCGGCGCAACCGGCGTGTGGCGGATCGCAATCATCACCGGTCAGAATACGGCGGGTCGGCCCTCGCGGATCGTCCTCGGGGTGCCCGATCGGGGCACGTCATGACGACTCGCTGCTCGACGAAACCGGATCGCGCACCGGCTCCCGCAGGACCGTGGACATCGCGATCGCGAGAACCGGCACCGTCGCCAGAACCGCCAGCGCACCGCGCGGACCGTAGTGCCCGGCGACCAGTCCCAGCAGCGGCATGAACAGTCCGCCCGCACTCACCGCGAGACCGAGCGTGACACCGGCAGCGGTCCCCGGACGGCTCGGCAGATAGTCCTGACCGAGCTTGATGAGCACGGCGAACGGGATATTGGAGATCAGCCCGACGACCAGCGCCAGCGGCAGCGCGGCATATCTGTCGTGGCAGGCCAGCATGAGCCACAGTCCGGGCAGCATCGCGGCATTGCCGATCTGCACCGTGCGCACCATCCCGATCCGATCGGCGAGCCGGCCGCCCAGCAGTGTGCCCAGCACGCCGCCGCCGAGTTCCAGCGTCAGCGCGAGCCCGCCGAGTGCGCTGCTCGCGCCCAGATGCCGGATCCAGTACAGCGAGATGAACGTGTTCAGTCCCGTCGAGATCGTGGACCGCACGACCTCGACCGCGGTCAGCCCCGCGAACAGCCCGATCCGGTCCCGGCCGCCGCGCTCGGCCTGCCTGGTCGCGGTCTTCGCACTCCGGCCGTGATGACGAAAGAGGATGAACCCCATGAGGACCGCGGGCGGGATGAACAACGCGGTCGCGCCGATCCCGAGCGTATCCAGGGCCGGCGTCACCAGTGCCGGCCCGATGAAGAACCCGGCGCTTCCCCCGGCGGCGAAGTAACTCATCGCGGTGGCACTGCCCCCGGCCGCGCGCCGGGCATCGCGTCCGGCGGGCGGATGGAACATCGCGATCCCGAACCCGGCCAGCAACAGCAATCCGAACACCAGCGGATAACTCGGCACCAGCCCCGACAACCCGGCCCCGATACCCGCCAGGCTCACCCCGAGCGGCGCCATCCACCGCAGTCGATGCCGATCCGCCAGCAGCCCGATCCCCACCTGCGGCAGCGCACTGCCCAACGTCGCGGCCAATGCCAGCCCCGACGCCTCCACATAACCGAAATGCCGCTCCAGCACGAAATACGGCACGGCGGCAGGCACGAGCCCCTGATAGAAATCATCGACCGCATGCGCCGCAGCCCACACCCGCATCCGCCGCCAATGCCCCACCTCGTCACCGACATCCCGCGGCCGGATCGTCTCCCGAATCGAATTCACATATCTACGATCGGCAATTCGCCCGAGGCGCGCTTCCCGTATTCAGCCGATCGATATCCGAAATCCGCCACCCTCGGCGACAACGACTGCGTTGGTTCGGAAACCGTTCGGCTGCAACGCAATTACATCCATTCGGTTCCGCTACCATTCACCACCAGCCCCAGGCCATAGTTCTTGTGCTCCGCGATCACGGCGCGAGATCACACACCGGACGCTGTTCTTGCCTCAGCGGCACCACGTTCGAACAACCCACCGCCCCGCAGGCCGATCACTCGATGGTTTCAGGACGCCTTGCGATGCTCGTCGTTCTCGTGCTGCGCGATCACGGCCAGGAGTTCACGCACCCATGCCGGACGTTGTTCGCCGGTCCCCGCCTCGGCGACATCGCGTTCGATCAGCGAACGGATATAGGCCGACTGCGACAGCCCGAGATTCGTAGCGCGGCGTTTGCACGCCTGATCGAGGTCACGGGTCAGCTTGACCGATCGGGGAATCAGGACCGGTTCGGCGGCCGGGCCGGTTTCGATCGGCGGAGTTATCGGCTCGTCGGTGAACTCGAGGCGCTCGGCCATCGCCGCCACCTCGACGGGGCTCATATTCGAAAATGGATCAGTCATCATTGCGGGTCGCCTCCCACTTCTCGAAGTCCGCGGCCTGGTCGGCGGTGAGGTACGCGGCACTGTACACCTCGATATCGCGGTCGAGCCGACGAGCGAACACCGACAACAGTGCGCCGTCATCGGTCCGGCCCCAGACCACCAGGGACACCAGTCCGGTGGCCGGGTCGACGGCTGTCCGCAACCAGACCCGCCGATTTCCTCTCATCCACGCATCCACCAGGTCGAACACGTCGTCCTGGTCGACGCCCGTGTGCATGAGCACCTGCGCAAGTGCCCAGTACCACTCGACCGCCACACTTACAGACTACCGCAGAGACTACCGCTGTGGGGCACGACGCCGTTCCCGGCAGCGGCACGATATCCAGGGCACTTCGACGCTGTTCAACTGTGAGAGGCAGGTCGGGTAGGAGGCGCGAGCTACACAGCATCATTCGCCATGATCCACCGACCCTCCCGCCGCGATCAGACGCCCGAGAGCTGTGGACTCCGGATCGATGAGCAGTTCCTGCGGGGTTCCGGTCGCGGTGATCCGGCCGTGCTCGACCATCGCCAGGCGGTCCGCGCGGTTCAGCTGGCCGACGAGATCGTGACTGATGAACAGTACGGCGGTGCCGGTGTGGTAGCGGTGCCGGTCTAGATGGTCCAGAATACGTTGCGCCAGTGGATGATCCAGAGCGGTGGTGATCTCGTCGCAGATCAGCACGCACGGTCGGGCCAGAAGGGCGCGGGCGAGGGCGGCTCGTTGGAGTTGCCCGCCGGACAGCGCGGCCGGGTGGCGGGCGGCCTGCTGCGCGGTGATCTCCAGGTCGGCGAGGGCGTCGACGGCCCGCTCACGTGCGGCTGCCCGGTCGAGGCCGCGCAGCCGGACGGCGGTGGCCGCGACCTGGTCGAGGACCGTGCGCCGGGGATCGAACGAGGCCGCGGATTCCTGCCACACGTATTGGACAGCGGCGATCTGCTCGCGAGAACGCTTGCGCAGCACCGGGATCGGCCGCTCATCCAGCCGGATCACACCGGCGCTCGGTCGTACCAGACCGGCGATGCAGTGCGCGATCGTCGTCTTGCCCGCGCCGGAGGCTCCGATCATACCCACCAGTTCCCCGCGCCGCAGTTCCAGATCGACCTCGTGGAGGATGGCCGAATTCCTCAGTGTCACAGACACATTGCGTATCCGCAGAATCGGCGCACCGACCGATGGCCGCTCGGGCCTCGGTGGTGCGGCCGGTAGGGCGGGCTCATCTCCGGCGAGCCGCCCGGCCCGCACGAACACCGTCCGGTCACTGATCTGTTCCGCGGCGACCCGGTCGTGGGTGATGAGCACGACCGCCTTCCCGGACCGTCGCAGCGCCGCGAGCCCGCTCAGCAGTGCGGCCCGTGCGATCGGGTCCAGTCCCACCGTCGGCTCGTCGACCACGACCACATCGGGTTCGCAGGCCAGGACCTGAGCAAGCGCGAGGCGGGCGCGTTCCCCGCCGGAGAATTCGTGCGGGAACCGCCGCGCGATGCGTCCTGCCGTATCCGCCTCGAACCCTGCGGCCGAAAGCGCTTGTGCGACAAGCTCTCGGCGTGCAGCGCGCCGACCTCGCCACCACCCCGACCGACCATGATGCAACTCCGCCAGCTCACCTAGCGCGGCACCAAGGCGGCGGGCCGGATTCAGGGTGGCTGCGGCGTGCTGCGGCAGGAATCCGATCCGCGGCCTGGGGTCGCCACGCTCGATCGCACCGGACACCGTGATCCCGGGCCGTTCGATACCGGCCAGAACGCATGCGATCGTCGTCTTTCCGGCCCCCGACGGTCCGAACAGGGTGAGGATCTCGCCCGCCCGAACTTCGAGATCGATGTTCTCGACCAGCACGGCGTCCCCAGCGTCCGCGCGTACCCCGCACAGCGAAACAAGTACCGCCCCAACCTCATTCACGTCTGATCACCCGCCGCGAATCGCGCACCGCGACCGAGCGCGGATCGGCGAGCAGATCATCACACAGGAGGTTGACCCCGACCATCAGCAGCACGATCAGCCCGGCGGGCAGCGCGATCGACCACGGCGCGATGGTCAGCGCGTCCTTGTTGGCCGCGACCGAGACCGCCCAGTCGGCCGAGGTGGTGTCGAACCCGAGCCCCAGGAAATTCGCGGAGGCCAGAAAGTAGACCGCAGCGGTGAATCGCACACCGAGATCGGCGGCGATCGGCCGAATCATCTCGCGCGCGGCATAATTCGCGTATCGATACCGTCGGCTCTCCCCTTGCGTCCGCAGCGCGTCCATGACGGGCCCGTGCACGACCGGGCGCGCCGCCATGCGCACGAAACGGGCGATCGGTGCGACCAGCGCGATACCGATGGCAATCGCGATCGCTACCGCCGACCCGCGGGTGCGCAGCGCGGCCACCATGATGATCAACAGCGAGGGCAAGCACAGCAGCACGTCCATCGGCCGCATCAACAGCTCGTCGAGCCAGGCGCGCGGAGCCGCGGCGGCAGCTACTCCGAGTACGAATCCCACTGTGTAAGAGCCGATTACGGTGATCGCGGCGACCAGAAGAAAGGTGTGGCCGCCGATGAGGGCCGTGGCGAGCACGTCGCGGCCGAGCCGATCGGTGCCGAACGGCGACCACGACGACGGGCCGAACGGCGTCTGCCGCTCCCCCGGTGCGGACTCCGCGAAGGCTGGACCCGCCACGGCGATCACCAGCGGAACAGCCACGAGGGCGAGCGCGAACCACCGCCGTGCACTCATCCCCCGACGCCTTCGCGCGAACGCGGCACCATCCGACCACCCAGCAGATCGATCCCGAGATTGATCACTATCGCGATGACACCCGTGATCAGCACGATCGCCAGAATCACCGAATCGTCGCGATTGCCGATCGCACCGATCAGCTGCGAGGCGATCCCCGGCATGACGAACACGGCCTCCACGATCAGCACACCCGAGAGCAGTCCATCGCCGGTACGGCCCAGCTCTTGCAGCGCCGGTCCCAGTGCATTCGGCGCGACGTGCCGGACCAGCAGCGATCCGCGCCCCACCCCGAGGCGACGCGCCTGCTGCACGTATGGCTGGTCCAGCACGTCTACGACACCGGATCGGACCAGCCGCACCAGCGGCGCGGCCACCCGGGCGACCATCACGATCAGCGGCAACACCAGATATTCGGGCCGGGCCGGCACCGTCCGCGGATCGATGCCGAGAAATGTCGCGGGCAACAGTCGCAGATCCACCGCGACATAGGTCACCAGCAGCACCGCCAACACGAAATCCGGTATCGAATCCAGGGCGATGCTGACCGTGGTGATGACCCGATCACGCACCGAGCCGGGCCGCAGTCCCGCCGCGAAACCCGCCGTCACCGCGACGGGTGCCAGCAGCACCAACGCCAGCACGGCCACCAGGCCCGTCATCAGGAACGGCCGCGCGATCAGGCTCCCGACATCCTGGCCGCTGGCGTAGGACACCCCGAAATCCCCCGTCGCCGCATGCCCGAGCCATTGCAGAAAGCGTTGGGCCGGTGCGACATCCAGCCCGAGCAGATGCCGGGCCGCAGCTCGCTGATCCGCGCCGAGGATATCGTTGCTCCGTACGTCCGCGGCATCACCGGGCAACAGCAGCGACAGCACGAACACCAATACCAGCAGCACGACGACCTGTCCCACCCCGATCCCGGCCCGCCGCAACACGAAGCGTGCGGTCACGTCAGCGCTCGCAGTGGCTCCCGGATCACCCGGTGCGGTGCGGTGGTCCAGCGGTCACTACCGAGGGTGGCATCGGCCGGTCCCAGCAACAGCGGATCCGCGTCGACACCGACGATGCGCGCGTCCAGGCCCCCTGCCGTCACGCGGTCACCTCGTCGAAGCGAGCCCACTCGTGCGAATTCGGCACCGCTGCAGGGGTATCGCGGAAACCGTTGCGTACGGCCGTATTCCAGTAGCTGCTGCCGAAGAAGACGAATCCGCCTCGGTCGTAGAGGATTTCGTGCATCGTGCGATAAATGGCCGCGCGTCCCTCCGCGGTCGGCGTCGCCTGCGCCCTGGCGTAGAGCGCGTCGAATTCCGGATCGGACCATTTCGTGCGGTTCTGCGGGGAGCTGGTCAGCAGCCGCGAGGCGAAGTGATTGGGCACCGCCAGCGGGCCGGACTGGCCCATGGTGAGCTGACCGGTCTTCAGCGCGTCGGCATAGTAGCTGTCCTTGGATCCGATGACCACGTTCACCCGGACACCGCATGTCGCGGCCTGATCGGCGAAAAGCCTTGCCGCTTCGAATCCGAAGTCCACCGGCGCGGTAAACAGATCGAAGGACAGATCCCGCACACCCGCCCGGCTCAGCAGCCGTCCCGCCTCGTCGGGATCATGGATGTGCTGCGGCAGTTCGGTGTAGTACTGGTAGCCCTTGCCGAAGACGTCGTTGCCGACCGCACCATCCCCCCGAGCGCGACCTTCACCAGTTCCTTGCGATCGACCATCCGCATCACCGCGCGCCGCACGTCCGGATTGTCGAAGGGCGCGCGATCGGTCTTCATCGCGAAGAAGTAGATGCCGCTGTTCGGTGTCGACCGCACCGAGATACCCGACCGCCCGCGCAATACCCGTGCCGCGGAAGGAGTCAGGTTGTCGGCGTAGTCGATCTGGCCGCTCTGCACCGCTGCGAGACGCGCGTCCGCATCCGCGCTGACCAACCGCAGATGACGCACGGCGGGCGGGCCGTCCCAGTACCACTCGTTGGCTCGCGCGGTGAACTGCCTACCCGCTTCGAACGATTCGAAGACGAACGGGCCGGTGCCCACCGGTTTCGAGAAGTCGGTCGCACCGTCCTGGACGATCTTGGTGCCGTACGCGGACAACGCCAGCGGAAATTCGAACGACGGCGTGTGCAGGGCGATTTCGACGGTGTGGTCGTCCACGGCCCGGCACATCGGCAGATCGACCTGCGCGAGGGTGGCCGCGGCGATGAACGGCGCTTTGCGCGGCGGGCCGATCACGGTGGCCGATTCCCGAAAACCCGGGCAGGGCCCGGGTTTTCGATGTCGGCAGCGGATCAGCGCGTGGCGATGATCGCCGAACCGTGGCCGAACAGGCCCTGGTTCACCGCGATTCCCGCCCGAGCGTTCTCCACCTGACGTCCGTCGGCCTGACCGCGCAGCTGCCAGGTGAGTTCGCAGATCTGCGCGATCGCCTGCGCGGGGATCGCCTCACCGAAGCTGGCCAATCCGCCGCTGGGATTCACCGGCACGCGACCGCCCAGAGTCGTTGCGCCACTGCGCAACAACTCCTCGGCGCCGCCGACCTCGCACAGCCCGATGTCCTCGTACCAATCGAGTTCCAGCGCGGTGGACAGGTCGTAGACCTCCGCGAAGGACAGATCGGCCGGGCCGAGACCGGCCTCCTCGTACGCGGCGTCCGCGATCGCCGAACGGAATGCGCGCGGTGGCGCCTCGAACGCCACGGCGGAGTCGGTCGCGAAATCCGGCAGGTCCAGAACGGTTTTCGGGAACGTCGGCGTCACCGTCGACAACCCGCGGATGCGGACCGGGTCGCTGATGCCGTGGCGACGCGCGCACTCCATCGAGGTCAGCACCAGCGCCGCACCGCCGTCACTGGTCGCGCAGATGTCCAACAGCCGCAACGGGTCCGAGACGATCGCCGACGCCGCGACCTCTTCGGCCGAGACCTCTTTCCGGTAGCGGGCGTACGGATTGTTCAGCCCGTGGCGGGCGTTCTTCACCTTGACCGCGGCGAAATCGTCGAGCGTGGCGCCGTGCAGCGCCATCCGGCGACGGGCGTACAGCGCGAAGTAGATCGGGTTGGTGGCTCCGAGCAAGTGGAAGCGCAACCAGTCCGGATCGTCGCGACGTTCGCCACCGACCGGCTGGAAGAAGCCCTTCGGAGCGGCGTCCGCGCCGACCACCAGCGCCACATCGGTCAGTCCGGCCAGGATCTGGGCGCGCGCGTTGGCGATGGCCTGCGCGCCCGATGCGCAGGCGGCGTAGCTGCTCGAGATCCGCGCACCCGACCAGCCCAGCGCCTGGGCGAAGGTCGCACCGGAGACGAAACCCGGGTACCCGTTTCGGATGGTGTCCGCGCCCGCGATATAGCCGACGTCGCGGTGGTCCACCCCGGCGTCCGCCAGCGCCGCGCGTGCCGCGACCAGCCCGTATTCGACGAAATTGCGACCCCATTTACCCCACTGGTGCATACCCGCACCGAGGACGGCAATGTCGCGAGCATTCGTATCAGGCATCGACCGGCCTCCACATCCACACCGTGTGCTCCGCTTCCTCGTCCTCGTACAGCACGCCGAGGGTCAGCTCGACCGGCATGCCGACGGCCAGGTCGTCCACGGTCAGCCCGCGCACAACCTGCCCGAGGATCACCATCTGCTCGACCTCGAGCTCGACCGCCGCGACGACATAGGGCTCGAACGGATCGGACGAGACGTACGGCGCGGGTGGTTTATACCGGGCGTCGGCGTACGACCAGATCCGGCCACGCGTGGAGAACAGGTATTCGGCCAGCTCGGAGCCGTCCTTCGGGCTTGCACACTGCGGATTCCGGCAGGCCAGCGTGTTCCGCGGAAAGTACGGCGTCCTGCAAACCTCGCACCGACTTCCCACGAGACGCACCGCCCCGTCCTCCGCGGTGAACCAATCTGCCACCGCAGGGCGTTGTTCTTTCTGCACACCCCGACGTTATAGGAACACGTTCTACTTTGGCGAGACCCTCCCCTCCGGCGATCCGCTGCCGGGTGTTCGGCCACCGAGTCTTCAGGATGCTCCCGCCGACAATAACCAGGTGACCGGCCTGTGCCCGACAGCCGCCTCGAGCCGACTTCGATCGCCGTGGCGGCACCCTCGAACATGCGGCCGCCCATGCCGCCGGATCCTCGCTCGCCGGCCGTTCGAGATGGTTGTCCGAACTCCTACCCCGACCAGTAACTCAGCATCGGCTCGTCCGCTAATTGTGTTGCACCCGAGGTGATCACGAGCGCGGTAGGAGACAGCGCGTACTGCACTCCCGCATTCGTCACACGAAATCCGGTAGCTGTCCGCACCGGGTCATCAATCTCGACCGACGTCCCGGTACCGAGACGCAACCCTTTGTAATACAGGCGGCCGACCCCGGTTTCACAGATCACTACGAGTGACCGGGCGGTGCGACCGATGGCCACCGCCGGATTCGTGAAATCGCAGCGGGCTCCCGGATGAGCGACGAAGCCCTGCCCGTCGATGTCCATCCCGGGATCATCGACATTTCCCATCGAAGAGGGGGCCGGAGCAGCGGAAGCCGATCGCATCCCAGACTCGGGGCCCGTCGTCGCCTCAGCTACCGCGTCATCGTCCGCCGCCGAGATCGGGACAGCCGCAACGTTCACCACGGCACCGTGGTTCGGCTTGAACTCGACAATCCCACCGAAGACCACCAGCACCGCCGAGATGGCGGCCGCAATCAACAACGAATCGGTGCCCGGGGAACGAGATCTCCTACTGGCCGCGGGCATCGGGTGAATCCCTTGCGGATATCCACCGGACGGCCACCCCATCTGTCCGGGTGCCAGTTGACCGCGGGGTGGCGTCGATTGCCATGCCGCCGGTGGAACAGGAGGGATCATGGCCGCTCGCCGCCTGCTCCGCGCCCCCTGAACGACCAGAAAAATCAACAGGGTCAGCCAGGGCCATTCGAATAGGCAGCCCACGAAAGTTCTTGCAGCAGAGGGGTTCGACGCTCCGAGGCTCACCGCGAGAGCAGTTCCCAGCTCATACGGCCACAACAGGAACGCAGCAATTATCCCGAGGACGAACAAAGCCCCGAGAAGCGTCAGGCAGCCGCCCCCGCCACGCCGCCCCGAGCGCCACGAGTGCCCTACCGAGAACGGGCCCGCGCCGAGTCCGATGCCGCGGGTCGACACACCAGCGCGAAGCCCGAAAGCGCCCAGACCGATTCCTAGTTTCACTCGACCAACGTATTGATCAAACCCGCTGTGGCTCTAGGGCATTCATACCTCTATATCGGCTATATCGGCAGCCACATTGCCGCCGGAATGGGGGCATTAACGAGCGGCCGGTTCGATTTACCCAGCAACCGTGCTTGTCTGCCCGCAGCGGTCCACCTCTGGAAGTTCTCCGGAATCAGGCGATTCGGAAGTCCGGGATGGTTTTCATCAGCTGGGCCCACTCCGGGTAGTCGGCCAGTTTGCGGTCATTCAGGGCCATGATCTTCGTGCCCAGTTCGGGATCGAGGTCGTCGGATACGGTCGGCCCCACGGCGAGGCGGGACAGGTGCGGGATGATGTCGGGGTCGCCCGCGAGGTGGATCGGGTCGTACATGTATCGCTCGAGAGCCGGGAGGTCGGCGATGCCGACACAGTAGCCGTGGGTGTATCCCTCGACGGGATCGCCGAGGTGCTGGCCGACGGCCGAGAACGATACGGAGTCGACGGCGGCGGTGCGCCGCATCAGGGCCAGAACCTGAGCCTTCTGCTTCTCGCTGGTCTCGTCCCGGAATCCGAAACGCAGCAGATGGACGATCATGACTACCTCCTGAATTGAACCTGCTGGTTCATTCTTATGAACCAATCTAGAAGATAGCCGGTCTGCACCGCCTGGTTCAAGGGTTTGCACCAGCGGATAATCTGTGTAAGTGACGAAAGCTGCGGGCGCACACGGCCGGATTGATAAGCGGCAGGCCATCCTCGACGGGGCCTTCACAGTCTTCGCCCGGCGCGGCTACAGCCAGGCGTGTGTGCAGGAGATCGCCGACGAGGCCGGGGTCGCCAAGCCCACGGTCTACAACCACCTCACCGACAAGGAGACCCTGTTCCGGCACGCCATCGAGACAGTCGGCGACGCGGTCGGGGCGCAATGTGTGGCCGCGATCGCGCCGCTGCGTGATCCGGGCGCGGATCTGCCTGCGGCGCTGAATGATTCGGCACTCCGGCTGCTGCGGATCTGCGCGAGCGACCAGTCACGCTCGCTGCGCTCGCTGACCGCCGCCCAGACACCGGTCTTCCCCGACCTGCTCGACAGCGTGCAGGATCGAACGTCCGGAAGGATCACCGAGGCGCTGAGTGATCGAATGGCGCACCTGATGCTCGCCGGCCGCCTGCGTTCGGCCGACCCCGCCACGGCCGCCGAACAGTTCCTCGCCCTGCTCACCGGCCCGCTGCAGATCCGCTCCCGAAGCGGTACCCGCAAACTCGCGGTCGCGGAGTTGCGCAGACTCGCCGACAGCGCGGTCGACACGTTCCTGCGCGCCTACGGGAATCCGCCTGCGTGATCACCCCCGAACGTGCGCTGGCCGGGCCCCTCGGATAAGGGCCCGGCCAGCGCACGTCCCGCCGATACCGTTGAACACCAACATGTTTCGACGGCACAAATACATACCCGTTGCCCGCGAAGACCAGCCGGGCGGCTCAGTGCTCTGCCGACCTCCGCGTGCGAGTTCAATTCTCGTGGACCGGCCGCCCGGACCCCATATCGACGCCGACAAACTCGATCCGCCGGATTTTGTCGGGGGCAACAATTCAGCGTCGGCGGCCTCGCACACGCGGACGCCCGCCGCTGCCATCGCGGTCGTCAGGTCCCGGCCGCGGTGGCAGCCGGTAGCATCGCCTACGTGCGCCGTCGTGAACCACATCCGGACCTTCGAGAGCTGCTGGTATCGGAACGACGACGGCTCGACGAGGTCGCCGACGAACTGGTCGCGATGATCCGGGACAACATCGATATGTACCGGGACGAAGCCGTGGTTCCCACGGCCCTGCTGCATCGATCGGCGCGCAGCAACCTCGAGGGCATCCTGAACTTCCTCGAATTCGGCCAGGAGGCCGATATCAGCGCCGCTCGGCGCACCGGTCAGGAGCGCGCGGCGCAGGATGTCGCGCTGCCGGAGGTGCTGCGCGCCTTCCGGCTCGGATTCGTCTGCTTCTGGAACTGGATGCTCCTCGCCGCCCGGGAACGCGACGATCGCGCGGTCACCGCGCTGATCGATACGGTCGCCGAACTCTGGGCGCTGAGCGACGAATTCTCCACCTCCGTGACCGAGAGCTACCGCCGAGAGAAGACCAGACAGGCCGTGGCGCTGGATCGCCGACGCTCGGCACTGGTCGCCGGGCTCATCGACGGCACACTCGGCGACCACCAGACCCCTTGGGAGATCGCGCAACTGCTCGATATGCCGTTCGAAGGCGCGTTCCTCGTGGTCGTCGCGGAAACCCCGCCGACCGGCGACCGCGCCCTGCCGCACCTGGAGGATCACCTTTCGCTGCGCGACATTCGATCGGCCTGGCGTTCGCAGCCCGATCGCGAGATCGGCATCGTCCACCGCAATCGCCGCCACACCACCGAGGGCGTTCTCGAACTGATCTCCACCACCGCGACGTCCCGGGTCGGAGTCAGCCCCGAGTACTCCTGCCTCGACCGAACCTCCCGGGGCGCGCGATTCGCCAGCATCGCTCTGGAAACGATGCCCGCCGGATCCACCGGTATGAAACAACTGCCCGACACCCCATTGGGCGAACTCGTCCTGAGTCACCCGGACACGACTCGCCGTTTCGTGCGACGCGTCCTCGGCGGAATTCTGGCACTACCCGACGAGGATCGCGGCACGCTCCTGTCTACCGCGCAGGCTTGGCTAGAGGCACACGGTTCGGCCGCCGAAGCCGGTCGCGCCCTCTACTGCCACGAGAACACCGTCCGCTACCGGATGCGTCGCGTGGAGGAACGCCTCGGCATCGCCCTGGACAACCCGATCAAACACGCCGAGTTCGCCGCCGCCCTCGAAGCCATCCAGGTCTTCCCGGACCTGTCCACCGCCCGCCTAGGTCGTGTCTCCCAATGATTTGAGCCATCCGACGATGAGGGCCAGCGCGAATCCGCCGCGGTAGGTGATCGCGAGTTTGTCGTAGCGAGTCGCGACCGCGCGCCAGTGTTTGACCTTGTTGAACGCGCGCTCGACGACGTTGCGGCGTTTGTAGACAACGGTGTCGAAACCCGGTGGCCGCCCACCGGCACGTCCTCGGCGTTTGCGGTTGGCGATCTGATCAGCACGCTCGGGGATCACTACCCGAATATGCTTGCGGCGCAGCAAAGTCCGGTTCGATGCTGCCGAGTACGCCTTGTCAGCGATGACCGTGTCAGGGTTGCACCGGGGTGGGCCGCCGTCGAGGCGGGGTACCACCACCTGCTCGAGCACCATGGGCAGCATCGGCGAGTCCGCGGCTTGGCCAGGCGTAATCAGCACCGCCAGACCTCGGCCGTTGCCGTCGGTGGCCACGTGAGCCTTGGTGGTCAGCCCGCCCCGCGAGCGGCCCAGCCCGTGATCGGCGGGTTCATAAATCACACTCCCGTGCCTGGGCTCGGGCACCGGCGGCGTGCTGGTGTGCGCGCACGATCGTCGAGTCGATCGACACCACCCAGTCCAGGTCACCGGTAGTATCAGCCAGCGCTAGCAACGCAGTCAGCACGCGGTCCCAGGTGCCGTCGGCGGCATAACGCCGATGCCGTTTCCACACTGTCTGCCACGGCCCGAACACCTCCGGCAGATCCCGCCACGGCACACTCGTGCGCAGCCGATACAGCATCCCCTCCACGACCCGGCGGTTCTCGGCGAAGTTACGACCCACGCGCCCTTCGGATTTCGGCAACAACAGCTCCAACAGCTCCCACTGCCTATCCGTCAACACTCGATACCGATCACCAGCCACCATCACCACGACGACCAGGATGCCCGATCAGCCCCGCGCAGCGGGGCTGATCAACAAATCCAATTGGGAGACACGACCTAGAGCCCGATCAGCGACTGTGACCCAACTCCGATCCCGTCGAGCCGTGCGAACGCGCGCTACCGGGAGTTCGGCTGGACGCCGAGCGCGGGATCAACGCGTGAAGAATTTCGCCCAGGGGTCCTCGGCTCGTGCGGTCCAGTAGTTGCTGAACAGGAACTGTGCCGCCGCGATGTCTTCCGGTGCCGGCTCAGCGGTTCTCGGCGGAAGCTCACGCTTCGGTGCCGGCCTCGCAAGCCCCTTGATCACTTGCTCGAATCCGCCCGGGGTATAGCCGTTGAGTACATGGCAGACATCGCTCGTGACGTTGAAACTGTGCACGGTGCCCCGAGGAATCCACAGCGAGTCGCCATCCTGCCCCGACGACGTTTCGCCCTCGAGTTCGAAATCGACAGTGCCCTCCAGGACGTAGAACCACTCGTCGACATTGTGCACGTGCTTGGTATGTGCGCCAGAGTCTTTCGGCATCAACTGCTCGGTGACCGAAAACAGACCCCCGGTTTGATGGGCCTCCAGCAGCGGAATCCAGAGCAGGTCGAGCATCCAAAATGCCGGTGCGTCCCTTCGGCTGCTCAACAGGGCTGGAAGTTGTGCCTCGAAGAACGAGGGCGTGGTGGGGGTCACGGCACTCTGCCTTCCAGGAGGTGTAATCGAACCGAATATCGATGTTGTTCAGGTAAGGATCACCAACAGTTCGGGAAGACACTCTCGGTGCGATTGTTCCACAGGTTCGACAAGGAATCGTGCGCCAAGCCACCACCTGATCCACACCGCATCGCCCGCACCGAGGCAGCGGCGGCGCGGCTCGCTGTGATCGCTCAGGCGGCCCGGGAGAACACCGCCACCAAGAAATCGGATTGCGGAGTGAACGGGCGCAGGTCCCAGGTGGACAGGAGTATGTCGGGGTGTAGACCCGCGGATTCGGCGTCGGCGAGGAAGGCGTCGAATTCGTATCCGCGGCCGCTGCCGAATCCGACGACCACCCGGCCGTCCGGGGCGATGTGGCGGGCGAATCCGGCCAGGACATCACGCCGTGTGGAGACCGCGACGAAGCCCATGACATTGCCCGCGCACAGCACCACGTCGAATCCGGCGGCTACGCCCTGGCCGGGCAGATCCAGTTGGGCGAGGTCGTCGACCAGCCAGCGTGGGCCCGGGAAGTCGAGTTCGGCGGCGTCGATCAGCACCGGGTCGACGTCCACGCCGACCACTTCGTGTCCGGCCCGATGCAGATATCCGCCCAGTCGCCCGGCGCCGCATCCCGCATCGAGCACTCGCGAGCCTCGCCGCAGCATCGCATCGATCATCCGTGCCTCGCCGAAGATGTCCTGACCCTCGGCCGCGAGCTTCCGGAACCGCTCCGCGTACCGCGTCGAATGCATCGGATCCGCCGCGGCGATCTCCTCCCACTGACTCAAAACACGCGAGCCCATCGGTTGCTCCTTCCACAATCGGCCGTCCCGAATCATGCGGACAGTGACGATTGTGCGCGATAGCCCCGAGGTGACTTTCACCCCTCCCTAACCGCTGAGCCGCGCGCCCGAGTCGAATCCCCAAAGCGCCAGCGTGAGAAGCAGATTCACACAGATCATCACCGTGATACTCGCGCGCATCGCGCGACCGGCGGCCACTCCGACCCCCTCGGGGCCACCGCTGGAGTAATACCCGTAATAACACTGGATGGTCGTCGTGATCACCACGAACACAATGGCTTTCGACAGCGAGTACACGATATCGGTGCCACTGAGCACCATCGTGAAGTAGTGCTCGTAGGTGCCCGGCGTCCGGCTGCCCGCGACGCCGATGGCGATCTGGACGGCGATGAAATTCATCGCCAGGCACACGAGATACAGCGGGACGATCGCCGCCACCGCCGCCATCAGCCGGGTGGTGACCAGATACGGAATGGATCGGATGGCCAGAGTCTCCATCGCGTCGATCTCCTCGGAGATGCGCATCGCGCCGAGCTGCGCGGTGAACCGGCACCCCGCCTGCGAGGCGAAGGCGATCGAGGCCATGATCGGGGCGAGTTCCCGCGTCGAGGCGGTCGCCGAGATCAGCCCTGTCGCGGGGCCCAACCCGAGCAGTTTCAACGCGCTGTATCCCTCGATGCCGACCAGCGCGCCCGCGCTGGCGCCGAGCACGATGATGATCCCAGCGGTCCCGCCGCCCACGATGAGCGACCCGTTTCCCCAGGCCACGGCCGATACCAGACGCAGGAACTCGTTGCGATAGTGCCGCAGCACAACGGGAATCGAGACGACCGCCCGGACGAAGAACCGCCCCATATGCCCGAACCGCATGACCAGCCGCAGCGGGGCAGCGCTCACCCGCACGAGAGCGCCGAGCCCGATCGGATAGTACGGTGTCGCCATCGCTACAGCGCCTCTCGCGGGAACAGCAGAGTGTAGATCTCGGTGAAGCCCACGTTCACCACCATGAGCAGCACGATCGAGGCGACGACGGCGGCATTCACCGAATCCGCCACACCACTGGGACCGCCCTTGGTACTGAGCCCCTTCTGACACGCGACCACCGTCACGATGAGCCCGAACACGACGGATTTCACCACCGCCAGATACATGTCCCCGATGGTCGCGAACGAGGAGAACGTCGCCACGAAACTGCCCGGCGTCCCGCCCTGGACGTAGACGTCGAACAGATATCCGGCGATGAATCCGACGAAGGCGCTCAATCCGGTCAGCCCGACCGCGACCACCACACCGGCGGCCACCCGCGGCACCACGAGCCGGTGGATCACCTCGACCCCCATCACGGTCATGGCGTCGATCTCCTCGCGGATCGTGCGCGACCCGAGATCCGCGCAGATCGCCGACCCGACGGCCGCGGCCAGCAGCATCGCCGTGACCACCGGCGCGGCCTGGCGGATGACGGCCAGCCCGCTCGCCGCACCAGCGAGCGAATCGGCGCCGACCTGACCGGCGATCAGCCCGAACTGGATGGACAGCGTCGCGCTGATCGGCAGCGCGACCGCGATGGTCGGCACATACGAGGTCTTCACCATGAACGCGGCCTGCTGCACGAATTCCCGGAATACGAACCGTCCAGTCGCGATATCCGAGACCAGGTATTGGACCGCGCGAATTCCCAACACGAATTGGGCCCCCACGGTGTCGAGCGATGCGATGGGATGCCGCCGGAGATAACCGCGTCCCCAGCCTCTGAGATCCGTCGCCGTGACCGTCATCAGGCCATCTCCACCTTCGCGGCCAGCCATCGGCCCCCGACCGATTGCATCGTCATGATGATCCGGCTCCGATCGACCCGCGGATCGGGGCTCACATTGTTGGTGATCTCCTGATCGACGAACAACATGACCACGACCTGCTCGGTGGACGCGCTCTGCACACTCGCGTCCACGACTTTCCCGACACTGCGAGCCTTGTTGTCGATCAGCATCTTCTTCAATTGGCCGCTCGACTGCGAATACATATTCTTGAAATCGCCGGTGGCCCCGGCCAGGACGTGATCGTAATCGTCAGCGATGTGCTGGGAATCGATGCTCGTGAGCGTCACGGCATAGGTCTGCGCGGTGGACAGCGCCCGCCGGGCCGCCGCATCGACCTCACCGCGCTCCCGTAGTTTCCAGCCGAAAATCCCGGCGAATACCGAGGATACGATCGCGATGACGACGATCAGTGCGGCACAGGCTCGCACGATCCACCGTCTCGTACCGCCCTGCCCGGGGACCTCGTCGGATCCTGTTTCCTCCGACACGATTTCGTCGCTCTCGGATTCGTCGCTCTCGGATTCGTCGGCCTCGGAATTCTCGGTGACGGTCGAGTCGGGATCGGTCTGCGCGACCTCCGACTCCAGCTGTGATGTCGACATCAGTCCACTCCTGAAATATGTTGCCGGGCCGATTATTTGGGCGGAAGGTACGGCTCGGGCACACCGCCGTACGGCGTGGGGATCGACCATTTGCCCTGTGGCGCCGGGTCGGTGGTCGCGAGCGGGTTCGCCCCGGGTGGCAGATGAGCCGTATCGTCTCCGGGCGGCTGTGGCGCATTGCGCGCCCCGCGCACCACCAGACTCGGATCCGGATCCGTGCAATAGGTGTACAGATACGGCTCGGGGTAATTCGGTACGGTGATCGGTTTCCGGGGCAGGTTGTAATCGCATTGTTTGCGGGGATACAGATTCACGATCGCCCACACCGAATTGTCGTGAAATGCCTTCGCCAGCGCATCCATCGACGAGCCGGGGCGCTGCTGCGGGAAGAAGAATTCCCGCATCGCCGGCACGTGCAGATACGACATCTGCGCGACGGTGGCGAGATTGCCGAGCAACTGCACCATCGTGGGCGAATTGTCCGCGATGATCTGATCCATGGCGTGCAGGGCCCGCGGGCTCTCGGTGACCAGGGTCCGATATCCGCCGGTCATGCGGTCCACTCCCGTGGCGGTGCGGTCCAGATCGGCGGCTGTGGCGGCGAGGCCGGGAGACAGGTCGCGAACCGTGGACAGGACGATTTCGCTGTTGTGCAGCATGCTGACCGTCTGCGGCAGAACCGAACTCAGCGTCGTGATCATGAAGGTGCCGCCCTGTATTATCGCCGCCAGCTTCTCCGGGGCCTGCGGACCACCGCCCAGCTCGTGCACGATCGAGGCGAGTTTCGCCGGATCCAGTTGCACGACAGCGCCGTTCATATCACCGAGCAGCCGGGCCAGCGTCACCGGCGCGGAGGTCCGGTCCACGCTCACCGTCGCGCCGTCGGCCAGATATGGTCCCGCCGAGGTCCGGGGCACGAAATCCAGGTACTGCTCACCGGCGGGCGAGAGCGCGGCCACCCGGGCGGTGCTGTCGGCGGGTATCTTCACCGAACTGTCGATAGCGGCCACGGCCACCACGACCCCGTCGGCGATATCCACCGACTTCACCTCCCCGACTCGAACCCCGCGCACGGTCACATCCCGATGCGGTTGCAGCCCACCGGATTCCGCGAACCGGACGCGAACCACGTACGTCGATCGGAACGGATCGGCCTGCAACGACCCGAAGATCAGATAGGTTGCGCCCAGCACCGTCGTCAGCACCAGCGCCAGCCACGAGACGGTCAGCCGATGCCTGGAAACGTACTTCGCGAGCGCGACCATCGACCACTTCCCGGGTCCCCGTGTCGACAACGCGGCGTTCATCGTCCGGGTCCGATCACTCGATCGTGCAAGCGCTGCAAGGTATATGCCAACGATCCGACGAAGTTCGCCCAATCGGTCTGGTCCGGGATCCGGGCATACTCGTTTCCGGGGAAGTTCGGATCGGGCACCGGGCCGACCGCGATCTTGGCGATATCCGCGTCCGCGACCGCACCGGCGGAGGAGGCCACCTTGCCACCGACGATCCCGATCGATGCGTTCAGCACGTTCAGATCGATTCTCGGCAGGTTCGCGGCGGCGTTCAGACCGGCCGACAGATTGTTCATATCCGTGATGAGACTGCGTTTCCCGGTCCCGTTCACCGACGGGAATTTCTCGAGCTCCCCGGCGATCCGGCTCAACCGGGCCGCGAGATCGACGATGTTCTGCGTATTGCTTCCCACGGCCCGCACGGCCGGTTCCGCGGCGGCCACCGCCGCGTTCACCGTCGACTGCTGGGCGGCGATCGTATCGGTGAGCGTCCCGGTGTCGCGGATCGCGGCCCGGATCTGATCCGAGCGCTGCGACAACGTCCGCACCAGAGTCGTGGTCTGGGAAATCAATTCCGCCAACCGATTTCCACGGCCGTCCAGATCGGCTCCGAGCCCGTTGACGACCTTGGCCAAGTCGCGGACCGCACCGCCGTTCACCAGTAGCGCCGCCCGGCTCAGCACGGCCTCGATCGTGGCCGCGTCCGAGGTCGAGGACTCCGGAATGACCGAACCGTCGTGCAGCACAGCCGATCCCGCGGCGGCGGGCGGTGTCAATGCCACGAAGACATCGCCCATCGGTGTGGCCGAACGCAATTCGGCGTTGGTGCCGACGGGAAGCCGCACTCCCGACCGGATTCGCAGCGACACCACCGCGGTGAAATCGCGCGCGTGCATATCCTCGACATCGCCGACATCCGCGCCCTCCAGCTTCACCTTGGCCTTGGTCGGGAGGTTGAGCGCATTGGCGAATTCGGCGGTGATCGTATAGGTGTGCGCTCCGACCGACGGCGCCGGAAGCGGGAGCGAATCCAGCCCGGCCGAACATGCGGTCGTCGCGAGCACTCCGGCCATCGCGGCCGCTGTCACGCCGCGGCGCAGACTCCGAATATTCGTCGTCGTCATTTCCGCATACCCGCGATTCCGGCCAGCAGCGCCGTCACTCCGAAATCCGGGCCCATATCCGACGCCTTCCTGGTGGCGCACCCCAACTGCTTCAGCTGGAGCAGATTGCACACCTGTTTCACCATCTGGCCGTCGAGGGCGATCTTGTCGACGTTCACGTGCACGCGTCCGGCGCCGGCCTGCTGATCGATCGCGTAGTAAGCGTTGTCGGTGACGAGCGGGAACAGATCCAGGAATTCGCCGATACTGCCCTGATAATCCGCCAGGCTCCGCAACAGCACGTTCGCCCCGGCTGCCGTGCCGGACACCGTACCGCGTTGCTGCTGCATGAGATCCGCTGTCTGCGTAAGGATCTGGTCCAGTTTCGCCCCGGTGTCCCCGGAACCGAGATTCAGGGCGGCGAGCACATCGCTCATCTGGTGCACGGCGGCGGCGAACGCACGGATCTTCTGATCGTTGTTCGCGGCGGTGGTCGTCAACGAATTCAGATCGTTCACGATCCGGGTGATGGCGTTCTCGGTCGCCGCACCGCCGTCATCTCCCATGCGCAACGCCCGGGACAGTTCATTCAGCGCGGCTTTGATATCCCCGCCGTTGTTCGCGGTCACCGATGCACCGAGATCGACCATATTAGCAAGGGGGCCACCGCCTTTGCCGTCACCCCCGAGCGAGCGGGACAATCTGTCCGCCGTGGACAGCAGGCTGTCGAATTCGACCGGTGTACGAGTCCGATCGAGGGACAACGCGGTTCCGTCCCTGAGCGCCGGACCCGCGCGATAGGCGGGCGTGAATTCGATATGCCGGTCGGTCAGCACCGAATCCGACACCGTCACCGCCTTCGCGTCCGCGGGGATCCGGATCGCACGATCGACGGTCATCCGGACCTCGACGAAATCACCACGCTGCGTGATGCTGTCGATCTTGCCGATCCGAATTCCCAGCACCTCCACGGGATTTCCGTTGTAGAGCCCGGCGGCATCGGCGAATTGCGCTGTCACGGTGATTGTTCCGCTGCCCAGCTGACTCAGCGGGACGCTCGCCACACCGACGATCGCGGCTACCGCGACGATGACGGCGATCTTCACCCACCGGGGCACACCGGC